>RDOF01000067.1 GCA_011365025.1 Candidatus Thorarchaeota archaeon | reverse complement strand
CTGAATTGAACCGTGAATGTTACATTCTCGCCATAGTATCCGCTTAGGATTGCATTTCCAATAATCGCTACCTCAGTTGGCACTTTCTCAACAACAAGGGAGAACCGGAAAGTGGCTGGTGTAAAGCCAGCCTTTTCACTCGACACTGTGATATACCAAGTGCCTATCTCCATATCAGCAGTGGGAACATTTGCAGTGTAGTAGCCATTGCCCAGCTGTGTTAGGTTCCCACTCACTCCGAAGGGGCCTCCGTACTCCACCATTGCGTTGACCACAGCTCCACCAAGATCCACGTTTTCAAGATAGACAGTAACGTTTGCAAAGTCCCCATAGACCACTGAGAGAACCGTGATGCCCTGGTACGGTTGGAGTTCGGTTGCGATTTCAGTGATTTCGATAGTTACCGGCGTACTCACGGTCTTGTAAATCGTCGAAGATGCTTGAATCAGAATCTGGTGATTGCCAACATTAGCATTACTTACAACCATTAGCCCAATATAGGCCATCTCTGTTGGAGACCAAGTGAGAACCCCTGACCCTCCAATCCAAGTGAAGGTGACGACCCCGATCTCAATTGCAGTATCGTTGCCTAGTATAAGGTAATGCGCCGTTATGGTTACGGTCTGACCATTAACGGCTACGTCAGGATCAAGGGAAGCCGTTAGTCTAGAAGCGACCTTGTCAATTCGAATTTGAAAGTCACGCAGTCTGCTCTCATAATTGACCAGTGTGGATTGAATTCGAACCGTAAACTCACCACTGACTAGGTTGATAGTGGGTAAAGTCAGATTATAGAGACCTCCGCCAACATCAATCATCTCATACACGAAGGTGGATATTGTCAGGTTGACGTAAGCTCCAATTACAGGATTGCCCCACTTATCAGTGACATTGGCACTCATCTGGATTTCCTCTCCCCAAGTTGGATTTGTTGGAGAGAATATCAGTTGTATCTGAACAGGAATTGCAGCAAGCAGAATGTCGGCAGTGATTGACCGATTCAGATGCAAGTACTTTGTTGCATTGATGGTAAAGACATAGATCTGAGCATTCAGCCCGGAGGTGTCGATACTCAATTGGTATATTCCGTTTCCTAGAGGTGTTACGTCGGCGATTGTTCCGTAGAGCAATTCCCAATCGGTAGTTACATTGGCGTCCACAATGCCAATTCCTTCGCTGATGTCACTAAAAGTGATGTTTCCTACAACAGTGTCGCCTAGGTAATAGGTCACGCCTTGAGGAAGACTGAAGCTCAGAGTTGTGGACACAGGATTGATGTTCACTGAGAACTTGACGCCAAGGGCATTGGAGTAGTATGGGCTTCCGGTCCACGTGAAGTCTGCAGTGAAGAAGTATCTACCAAGGCCAGAAAGGTCATTTGTGTCGACAAGTATCGTGTACGTTCCATCACCATTGTCAACAACCCATCTAGCGAATGTGGTATCATTAAGGCATGATATGGCAACGTTTGCTCCTACAATTCCGGTTCCAGTAAGATAGTCGCTGAAACGGAAAATGGCGCTGAGGTTGAAGTAGTAGTAGGCCGGAGGCGTCGAAAGCACAGAAGCCTGCGTGTATCGATTGGTTATTGTTACTTGGGTGGATGTTGTTGAATTTGCATAGAAGGGAGTATTGTCGCCCCAGAAGAATTTGATGGAAATTGGGTAGTCTGAAACAAGAATGGAGGTTAGAATTGTTGAGTTTATGCGAATTACATAAACACCGTCGGAACCTGACAGCATGTACTGAGAATCAAGGATTAGGGTACCCAAATTATGTGTGAGAATTAGTACCGACTTGTCAATAGTAATAGGAGACCCGTCAACGAGATCCCTGATTGTAATCTCAAACTGAACGTTTGAAAGGAAGGGTGTGTTCAATGGGGATTTCGAAACGGTCAAACTGGCGGGCCTTCGCGAAACCTCTACCACTACATTCCTAATCCTCTGCTGGTAGTATGGAGAGCCAGTCCAGTTCACGGTGATTTGGATTGTGTAGGTGCCGAAGGTTCCCAAGGCAACCGTGGAAATGCGAATTCTGTAGTAGCCACCACCCAGGTCATCTATCCAGTAGTTGGAATTCAGAACAAGACTTTGGGATGATGTTGCGCAATATGCGTAGACACTAGCCCCGACAATCCCCGAGCCAGTCGTATCGTCTATATAGCGAACAGTAAGATTCGCCTGAGTCAGGTATGGAGCAAGCTCTGGCAATTCACTTGTTAGCTGGGTTCTACGGGCAATAATCGTCAGGTAGAAGAAATCACTTGCGTCCGTGCAAAATCTTGTCCCTACGTATTCCATTTCCACATTCACCGTGAAGGTCCCCAAGGAACCAAATACGGAGGTATCAAGATAGACAGTATATGTGCCATCCCCATTGTCATCGTAGGTATAGCCAGACAATCCCAGTAGAGTCAGAGTGCCGCCATTCATCCCCACGCTCGTGTAGTCGTCAAGATCCCTATAGGTGAAGACAATAGTAAGAGTTTCTCCAAATTGGATTGGTGTATAGGACCCGTGAGTCAGATCAGTGTATCTCTCTCGGACATTGACTAGGATGTTTATGGTTCTATTCTGATGGTAGGGGCTTCCACTCCAAGTGATTTGGACCTGAAACGAATGAATTCCTGGTGAGGCAAAGAGCGCCGTGTTGACTTGCACGACAAACTCTCCTGTTGCATCACCCAAGTAGAAAATGGAGAACCCATATGTTGGCACGTTGATAGTCAGACTGCCACTATTCAGGATGGGATTTCCAGATAGAACATCGCGATAGACCAGAGTCAGATTCACTAGTTCATCATAGGGTGTTATTGGAAGTGGAGTCCAGTCAACAACTGCTTGCCGGTAAGTGGAGTAAACCGTGAGAAGGATTGTTTTATTCTCATAAAGCGGCATTGCAGACTTGGTCCAGTTGAACCAGATTCGCAATTCGCATCCAATAATTCCGCTAAGGTAGACTGTACTGAACTCGATGCGATATTCGCCAGGAGTGCCAATCGGATCTATTTCAGTGATAATCATTAGGCTCTGAGTGAGTGTTTGACCCGGAGTAAGGACATCAATATAGACGTGTACATTGCCTGGGTAGAGACCTGTAGCGTTGACAACGCCGCTTGCACTTCCAACATCAAAGTAGATGATTGTGAACGATACATTCTCTCCGTAGGGGGTCATAACAGGACTTTCACCAATGAAGATGTCAGTTGGAGAACCCGTAATGGTGACACCTGTCAAAATAACACGGTCGAAATACTTGACCGTTGGACCGTTCCAATATGCATTGATTGTTAGATCCTTGGCTCCTATAGAACCCCACTGGTTGGCAGGAATCACAATGATGTATTCACCGGGACTGGTGCCATTTAGTATTACATAGCTGAGCGAAGGAGCAAGGGAGCTTTGTACCGTCATTTGTACGTTGTAACCCACAAGACTGCCATTCTCAATTCCTACATCTGCATCGACATCATAATATGACACATAGATTAGCACATCACCGGAATATGGCGTTGGGTCGATTGGATTGATTAGATAGAATGAAGTGAGATGGGTTCTAAGCACCACTGTTATTGCAAAGGTATGATTCTGAGCACCATAGGACTCCACGTAGAAGTTTACTCGATAGGACTTCAGAACATCAAGGTCTTCCGAAAAGATTGTGACCTCATAGATTCCAGGACTAGTTTCTGCAACAGTGTAGTTCTGGTCACCGAAGGTATGAATATCTGACCAGTTGCATCTAATTGAAGTCTCAGCCCCTGAGATGGGAACTCCATGGTCTGTATCTGTGTATGTTATGGTGAATGAGGTCGTATAGCCAACCGGAAGCGAAAGCTGGCTAGTAGAAGGTATGGCTGATGTGAAAAGCTCCCGAACCTGTACAGAGAGGATGATTCTCCTGGTTTCATAGAAGTCTTTGCTGGCCGTTATTTCAACTGCGTAAGTTCCTATTTCCACGGCATCCGTTTCAAAGCTAAGAGCATAGTATCCAGGATTGCCAACAACGGGAGTGACGGTGTAAGTGTCCATTGTCCAATTGGATGCAATGATGGCCCCAGTGATTGGCTGAGATGCTTGGTCCTCAAAATAGACCTCAAGTTCCGCGTCATATCCTCGAGGAGTATCTACACCAGGAGCGTCAGACGAAAGAAGTTCAGTTGTGTAAATGACATTGAGTGTGAAGGTTCTAACAATGGAATCGTAGTGTGCCTTCGTCCACTGTAGCGAAACATTGTATTGCCCATTTGAAGGCAAATCGCCGGTATCCAAAGTAACACTGTATTCACCGGTGCCAAGGTTGCTCACAACTCCCTGAGGACCACCTGCCCAAAGGTATGTCATTAATCCACCAGGAAGCAGGTCGTTGTTGTCGGAATCAAAGACCCGAAACTGCAGAAGCACCAGTGCACCGTATGTGACATTCTTGGTCCATGTCACTTGTGACCCGACCGGATACTTGACAGTAATCCCTGTGGAATGCTCTACTGAGAATTGACGAGCAAAGAAGCCAATGTTGTGGATAAGTCCACCAGAAACGGCATCACTCACGTGAGCCTGAACTTCCCAGAGGCCAACAGAGGCGTTGTAAGCATCCAGGTTCACATAGTCAGTCACAGCATATCCTGAGCCATCAACCGCTGCTTGTAGACTAATCCAGACCCCGCTATGCGAATCAAAAATGGTGAAGTTCACCAAATCGCCCGCATATGAGGAAGGAAGTGTTGCACGGAATCGTGTATCATCATTAGCCCGGAATGTATTTGTTTCAACCCATTGAGAGGCTTCATCATCCCAGACTTCCAAGTACGAGATCATATTTGGTGATGTGCCTTTCATATACCAGAAGCCATTTTGCCCACTAAGTGTTATTTCGTACACTGAAATGTTTACAACTCCATCCCCAGGATCTCCTAATGACCAACCGGATGTAAGGTTCACTGTTCGTTGCGTTGGTTGTCCAACAAACTCGATATCGCGATTGGTTGGAAGTGTCACGTTAAAGAAGAACTTCGATGAGTATCCTCCAGGGACAGCAACATAGTAGTTTGTATCCCAAATCACATCCGTAGCATTCTGAACGTAGTATTGCTCACCAGACGCAAAGGTTTCTGTGTTGTAAATGGTTCCAACATCATATCTCCGGGCGAACACACTCACGTCAACATCGATATCTACATTGATGTCGAAGTTTGGATCAGGAGGATTCGGAGAAGGAGTCCAAGAGAAATTGGCATATGCCAAGCCGTTGGTCCAAGGAGATGCTGCGATGTAATCAACGGTACCCAAGCCAAAGACTGGTGTGCCCATCACTAGCACGTTGCTAACGGGCACTCCATTCATCTGTAAGTTGACATCTTCCGGAGTGGCCTTTGCAGTCACGTAGAGCTGGATATTGTCCATTCGAACGCGTGGAAGAATATCGTTTGATCTATACCACTCTAGCTGTGTGACCCTAAGGCCTATCCAGAGGTTTATGTCCGGAAGCGCAACCAAATCAGGATCAATATTAACCAGTCCTGAAGAATACCATATATTGTCGTCCGTGACTGCATCGAATTGGAGTGACCAGAGGTAGATGCCCCCATTGTCGGGATCTCCAACGGCAACAAACAACTCAAAGAAACCAGTCATGTAAGAGCCCCACCCTGCGCAATCCGCCCAATAGTCCAGTGAGATTGCTAGAGAAGTCACATCGCCTCGGTTAATTGTGAGGTTCTGAACGGCATACGCTTTGTCACCCACATCGTACCAATAGCCATAGAGCTGGCTTGCCGGACGGTCGTCGTACCAGTAGCCATTTATCCCGAATGAAGCGTAAGTTGTTGCCCAGGAGGATGTGATGGTATTGGTGAAAGAACCCCAGACAGAAGGTTCATCATGAGTCAGGTAAGTCCAGTTTGCATTTGTGCTGAAGTCGGAATTCTCAATCCACGTGCGGTTTTCAGTTATGCTGGTCAAATCAGCGGATACCGCATAGCCCTCCCAGCTTTCGCCAAGGGGCACACTGAGATTCGCAGTTTCGGTAGTGCCAGTTCCTGAATCGTAGTACATCGTTTCCCCTAGGAAAGTGTCAGTCCGCACCCCGTATTCTGAACCTAAGAGAACATCACCAACCCCTGACTTCTCAGTTGGCCCCGCCCCCAAATTGTATGTGTGAAGGACTTCATCTGGCGCCAACTCCATAGTCTCTCCGTTTTCCAATCCTATGGTTCTATTCGGTTCTAGGAAAGGCATCAAAGACGCCATCATTGGCTGGGCTATAAAACCTGCAACAACCATTGGTATGAACACAAGTACAAGGCCAAGTAACTGCTTGGTTCTCACGGCATTGGTCTCCTGATCAGGGATTGAGATAGAACTTGCATGAAGTCAACGGGGCAAGAGAGCAAACTGACAAGTTCTCACATTACTTCCACAAATCTGTGATTCCTGTATTAAAAGACTACGTGTGTAATGCCGTTCTATGAAAGGTAGGTACCGTCGATTTTTCGAAATGGTGTGAAATGCACGGATTGCAGAGCAGCGTGACTCTAACGACGCATAGCGTATACTCCAACAATGAGAATTATCACAAGCCCAATCCCTGCAGTTATGTGAGTAGAAGAACAGAAATGGCCAATGTGGAAGCGCGCATAATTCCGGTGTGCCTTTCTTGAATAGTAAGTCGTTGATTCACGTAGGACAACGACTCATCACTGACCAGAGGCAAAAGTTCGACGACATAAGCAAAACAATTATGATGTGATATATTATATCACAAAATCATATATAACTGGCTTTGAAGCAGCCATTATGGACGTTGGTCACTGATTACTCCGACTGGATTGAAGACTCTTCCAAAGGGAGTCTTGACTCCACACACTTTCATAGGTTCCCACAACCCCGACCAACGTCCTACTCATCCATGATTTTTGCTTCTTCATTCTACTAAGGGAGGCGAAGATGCAGGAGAATCTCCGCAATAGGACCAGAGAGGAAGTACTCCAGGTTCAAAAAGACTCCCAGAAAGTGAGCAATCCAAATGCCAACAATTACATACCTGAACTTGGACATATCATCGGGGGACTTCATGAGAAAGAAGGGAGCAATGAACCAAGAATAATACCAAACCTGTGTCCATGATACCACGAGAAGAACCAAGGGAATGGTTGTGAGATATATTGAACGGCGACTTGATGTCCGGAGTCTCTTGGTTGGGACTGGTATTGGGCCAATCAACCGCACCTCAAGTACAGCACACAGAACGGCCCAGACTAGAACTAAGGAGCCGATTATCGATAGTGGATTCATGGGCACTAGTCCAAGATAGAAAGGATTGGTTATCATCCGGGCATAGCCAGGGCTGTTCAACAGGTGCGCAATAAGGCTGTTATAGCTCATTCCGGAAA
The DNA here is from genome assembly GCA_011365025.1 of Candidatus Thorarchaeota archaeon. Next base: position 4,013 of record RDOF01000067.1, on the reverse strand, counting down.
GAAGCATAGGCACAAAAAGAGCTATTGACACAATGAAGAAAGAAAGCGATTGTAACGGAGCCAATGCAAACAGAACAGGAAAGACAAATGCAGGATAGACCTTCGTCTGAGCAGCGAGGGCTAACACTGCAAAGCTCTCGACCTTTCGATCCTGTTGGAAAAGCACTACCGTCGAGAGTAGAAGAAACTCGCAAAGGGGTTCAACCTTGGCAAATGCGACAGAAAAGGCAAAGCCAAAAATGTAGTACATCGTGAAGACCTGCCGAAACCAACGTTTCTCCGTGTATGACTGCCCAAGATAGAGAAACAGAATTAGATTCAGGTGAACTAGTAATACTAGGACCAAGTTAGCCATAATGTGTGAAGGACCAAAAGCGCCCGGTTCCAAAGCGGCCAGTCCGGCGAAGAAGAGAAGGGCAACGATTGGGTATTCATAGGTCACATTGAGGACACCTGTAAGTAACTGGTCAGAAGGAACCCCGTAATCATAGTACAGGTCCTGGTCGTTCAGCTGATACACACCCAAGCCTTCCTGCCAGAAAATCTCTCCATAGACCATGTTTCGATTTCTATCGCGTTGGATGATGAATGCATCAAAGACAGGGATAAACAGTATGAATATGATAAGGGATACTATGAGGAACTTGCGGTATTTCTCAAGGATATCAAGCATACCAAGCTTCTCAGTCATAGTATACGTGCTCCTCCACAAAGGTGAATCATGACGATTACGCTACTCTTAAATCACTGTCGAATTCTCGTCGAGGCCTCGGAGAAGTCGCGATGAACACGATAGAAAGACCGTCAATAGAAGAAATGCTAAAGATCAAATCTGTCGCAATCATAGGCGTTTCTCCAAGTATGGGATATTATTGGGCTCACTCGATGCTGCAATGGCCTCATGATCTCAAGGTCTGGCTTGTATCGAGAAGTGGAGGAGAAGCCCTGGGGCATAAAATCTACACTAGTCTTTCTGAGGTTCCAGGGCAAATTGACTATGCGATAATCAGGGTTCCATATCATTCTGTGTCCAATGTCCTCAAGGAAGCCTCCGAGAAAGGCGCAAAGGGAGCGACAGTATTCACTAGTGGTTTCTCTGAGCTAGGTACCCAAGAGGGAAGCAGAAGGCAAGAGGAACTTAGGAAGCTTGTAGTGAGCATCCCAACCCGTGTCCTCGGACCAAACTGCATGGGGCTCACTTATCCGAAACTTGGTTTTTCGTTTGTTCCAACCGTTGAAAGACGTGATGGTAATGTTGGATTTCTCTCACAGTCGGGGGGTGTCGCTATAAGCACGTACACCACAGGTGTTGAATCAGGCGTCGGATTTAGCAAAGTCTTCAGTTTTGGAAACGCTGTTGATATCGCGCCAGCCGAACTTCTCCACTATTTCAGGGATGATGATGAAACCCAAGTTGTAGGGGCATACATTGAGGGGACACTAGAGGGGCGAGAGCTCCTGGATTCGTGCAAGACGGTCGCTGAGAAGAAGCCGGTTGTTGTTCTAAAGGGAGGCAGGTCAGAGGAGGGCTCAAGGGTTGTGTCATCCCATACAGGAGCCTTGGCAGGCAGTCGTGAAATCTGGGAAGCGGCTTTCAGACAAGCAAATGTACAGACAGTAAAAACCATCGAAGAGATGATTGCAACCCTCAGTATTTTCTCTCTTAGTCCCACCCCCAAATCTAGGAGAACTGGGATTGTCGCAATAAGCGGTGGCACCAGTGTAATATACACAGACTTGGCAATTGAAACAGGATTGGAGATACCTCGGACGCGTCCTGAAACAATAGAACGACTTGACCCTCTCATCAAGGATGTGGGTACTTCTTTGGGAAATCCAATTGACCTTGCGGCAGATTACTATGATTTCGCGAATCTGGCAAACATCATCAAAACGGCAGGAGCAGACTCAGGATTCGATTCGATTATCATAGAAGCGGATGTCCATCATGTGTTCCAAGTGGCGTCAATCATGGACATGGAAGATGCACTGGAGGTCTTTTGGAATGCGATTTCGGAGGGTGGCAAGTACCTTGTTGAGAAATACAAGAAACCTGTGCTCGTTGCAATTCCAGAGGTAGCCTATCCAGAGCCAAGAGCAAAGGCGTGGAGAACATTCGTTGAACAGGGATTTCCTGTGTTTAGGAATATAACAGAGAGCATAGTTGGTCTGGAGAAAGTCTGCAGTTACTACGAAACACGTGAGTCAAGAAAGAAAGCCAGCAGGAGCTAAATCTTGGTAATCCACTTCACGAGCTCAGCGTTTGCCAAGTTCTCTTCCATGAATATTCGTTTGTATTCCTGATTGCTGAATTGAAGCCAGACATTACTCAGGTTGGCATCAAAGCCAACGACCTTAATTGCCACTTCCAGCGCTTGAGGACGAAACGCGGCATATGCCATGAAGAAGGTTGAGCCAAAGAAGAGAAAAAGCAGGCCAGACCAGTGAGGGATTCCCCGGCCAAGCCAGAGACTTCCTCCGATGAAGATGACTGCAAAGACCATGAGCGATAGAGACAGAGTAAGGAAGAAAGAGGATGCGGTGCGAAACCGTGGAATTGCACCATCAGAAACATCATGGTCTTCGCATACAGGAATTCTAAAGGATTTAATCTCGGGGGAGCTCACACCCAATCGTTTCCACGTAGATGGCATTCTTCCATATTGCCTGTAGAAGCCATTCTTCCTTGGGCTTGTGATGACCCTGTTGGCAGTCGTGGCAGGCCGGCCACACACTGCACAGACATGAGGAAACCTGATTCGATTAACATTGGCTCTGACAATGGGCTCATCGAAATAAACTCTCTTTGACACTCTGGCAGGTCTCCATTTTTCATTAGCTGTTGGAGGGATCCGGCTTGCTGAATTGGATAATAGGATATTTCTCATTTTTGTTCAAGGCGAGAAACATATTGCGTAGGCGAAGATATACCACTTGCTTCTGCAAGTGCCTCCATGTGAGAGAGGAAGCTCTCAGAGAAATTGCTGCTTGTCAGTTGAGGAGGCTCAACAACGCGCGATTCTCTGATCTCAAATCCGGATGTAGACAGCGCGTTTCTAAGAAGATCCAAATCCTCACAGCGCATTCGCAGACCTGCGTGCATTGCACTGAGCAAGTTGTGCCCATATGATGTCAGCCAAAGAGAGTGAAGATAGGCGGTGCCTTCCATCTTCTGAACAACAGCTTCACTCATTTCTTCGCTTCGTCGGTCAGTGATTTGTGGAATTAGTTTTGACGCCCTCGTACCGCGCATTCGCTCTACGTCCAAGAAGTGAGTCGGTCCCTTTTTGGCGATTTGATTTTGCAGCAAATCAACCACAGAATCGTAAATGGCGTCTCTTGCAGATTCGAAATCTTGACACTTGGCTGCCCCACTAATGATTTGTAATGGACTACCATCATAGCCTGCAAGCTCAGCCATTCCCAATCCTCCGAGGAGCCCCCTCTGAGCAGGGTACCAGTACTTGGTATCCAGGTGTTTCAATACGAGTCTAATTCGAGATAGAGTTACCTGCCAGCCAAGGGTACGAGATAACTCCCTATAGTCCCTAAATATAACAACTGGTGTTGCAGTCCAAGATGACTCCAATTCGTAGTCGGTTCTCAGTGATTTGAAGGTTTCTTGCAAACGCGACCCATCCAGAATATACCTTAGAAGTTCATCGGCAATTACTACAACAAACGAGTCAAGCTCAACGTGAGAACAACGAAACAATGGGGTGGCGTCCAGCTGTCTCAGTCTATTGCTTGCAAGCTCCAAGTGCTTGAAGGATTTGCAGGTAATCAAAGGCCAAAGGTCCAATTCACTCAAGTGATTGTCCCGCAATGATAGTCGCTCAAGTTCTTGGAGATTTGATAGTGGACCTAAATCAATCCCAGTGAGCTGATTGTGAGAGAGGTCCAATTCCTTGAGATCATGGCATTTTGAAACGGGGGACAGGTCAATGCTGGTTGCAGCTCGCATATGCAGGTCTATTTTTTCATCATCGCATGTGAACTTGCATTCCTCTTGG
>RDOF01000066.1 GCA_011365025.1 Candidatus Thorarchaeota archaeon | reverse complement strand
AACGAGTTTTCGGTTCTTGGAGAACTGATTCAGGGTGCAGGGTCCGAGATGGGCATCACCAGCGTGGCTTTGGTTGACAACTACGGGGACACCATCATGGCCATCGAGTGGGGAGATGACGTAAGTGACTGGAACGACGGCTGGTTCCGGGCGGTGTTCTATCCTGAGAATGGTGGACAGTACTCTCGGAATCTGTGGTATGGGCAGGACTCCTATGCGGTCGCCATCAGCATGTGGTGGGACCCAGCCACAGGCCAGGGGAAGGTCTACACGAAAAGCAGCGACCTTCCCTACAACTACCTGGTCCACGCCGTCGATAACGCCTCTCGGGTGGTGTCCTCCCTGGTGATCGAGGGGCTGCGCTACGGCAGCAACTCCCTGCTGGAGATGAGGGTCCACGACATCAACCTGGAGGCGGACCTGTCACGACACGACCCCAATCACCCCGGCCAGGAGCAGGTCTATGATGGGACCAATGATGGCCTAGCTGATTCTCAGAGGCTCCAATCAGCTATCCATGCTGAAGAAATGATGAATGAGGCGACCAGTTGTATTGAGGCCCACTGGACTGGACCCTGGCCGATGCTCCACTATCTGATTCAGGAATTGATCATGGAGGGCGTTTTCATCCTTGTAGATGTGGCACTTGATATCCTTGGCTCAATCTCGGTTGAGTCCTTTGATGTCCAGTTTCTGGAGCTGGAGCAGATGACTGAGGCAGAGGGCGACCAGCTGATTAATGACGTCCAACCATTCAGTGAGAGGCTCATTGGCACCGGGAACCCCTGGAGTTACTTTTTCGGGCTGGCCACCATCTCATACATATCAGCACGGTTCATAACGACATTCGCGTCACCTGCATCTGTATATGCTGAGTACGCCTTTTGGATTGCCATTAGTCTATTCATGGGACTGACAATAGTAGGAATGATGGCTCTTGCTCAGGCGATCATTGATTGTCAGGTCGACCCGTTGCTAGCTGCGTTGCTATTCGTTGGATTGGTGTTTACAGCTTTGTATACGGTTGGGTCCGCGAAGAAGGCAGTTGATGATATGGGCGGGAAGAGCGAGGGCGCAGCCAAATACTTCGAATCCTTCAAAGAGGAATACCAGCAGGGGGAACGCTTGCAAAACGATGGCTGGAAGGGGCGAACTCATTTTGGATTCATGCTGGTACAGCTCATTGTTCTTGTTATGATGGTTATCATTGCGACGGGGTTTATAGCGGGGTGGATATACTCGTGGTTCTAATGGATATACTAAAGAAAGAATATATCCTCTTTCTACGAAATCAGAAGCGGCTATTGGAGGTGTCCTGAGTCTTGCAGTTCGGACCGGAGAACACATGGTACTTGGCAATAGCGATTGTGGCGTTTTTTGTTACTTGGAATGCTCTGCTCTACTACAAGGACCGAGGAGTACGAATACTACGTCGCATGGCGAAGGGTGAATTGGAGGCGCCCAGTGGTCATGGGTCATGGTATGCAAGGAACATCACTACCACAGCAACATCTGTAATCTACGGAGTCACAAGCAATACTCTTGCCATCTCAGCATTCTGGCTCGTGGTGTTTGTATTTGCACCTGCTGATTTCTCAACGATTTTTAGCTACTCTTGGGTTGTATTGCCCATCTTGATTATGCTTGGGATTGGATGTGGAATTGAACCAAGTTATAAACGGATGGTGGAAGAGGAATCTCTAAGAGATAAGTGAAGCAGCAAGAACCATGTTGGCTGAGCAATGGAAATCTGATTATTCTTCTGTGATTAAGGCCAGGGCCTCCGCCACGGCAGCAGTCCCCTTCTGGAGATGAATATCCAAGATATCACTCTGGAGGTGGACCTCTCCAGACACGACCCTAACAACCCCGGCGAGGAGCAGCTGTATGATGAAACCAACCAAGGTCATTCCTCGAGCACTAAGCAAGGAGTTGATTTCTATGTCAATGATGCAAAGAACTATGTTGAGTCATTTTGGACTGGTCCGTGGCCTGAATGCCATGTCGTGGCTTGTCGAGAGGATTCCGTGGTTTGTACCATTGATTTGCATGTCAAAGTTGATCTAATTGGAAGCTTTGCTGTTGTGGAATCGAACTCTGATTTATTTGGATTGCAGGACATGACTGAAACTGAACAGGAAATCGTTGAGCAAGATACAATAGATGCAGCAAATTCCGTATGGAATGATTTCAGCAATGTCCTTGCGGCATCTTTCGCCTTAGCTTCACTAGTACTCATAATAACAACTGTCGCCTATCAGCTGACCGGAATATGGCAACCCTGGATTGTAGCCTTGGGCGCATGGTTTGGAACAGGACTCACCTTTATGCTTGTAATGCACCAGCAATGGCTGGAAAACAGATGGACTGGCGAGTATGCTGGCTTTAAGTTCTTCGTGCTATGTGCTTCATTGCTTGGTACTGTTGCAGGTTCTCTTGGAGGGCTCTTGCTAAACGGATGCCGGAGTTTGACAAGAATGAAACAGTATTGGACTTATGGGAGATACTTCAAGCCAAATTCCCAAAAGGGGTGGAAGGGGCGTTCGAATTCAGGTAACCTTGTTGTGGCATTAATTCTATTTGCTGCATTGATGGGGCTTTCACTTCACATAGCTTTATGGGAGTCATAGATTGATGTATGAGATCAGGAGAGTTGAGAAATGAACATATTTGAATGGGCACCTCTTGGAGCAGTTCTATGGATGTGCATCTTCGTGCCTGTTGGATATAGCTTCTTCAAGGGTATCTCTGTCATTTCTGCTCGCAGGAGAGGAGAAACAAGGGAAGCTATTGGTCTTGCAAGATTCTATGTCAAAGCCGCAGAGAGAAGATTGACAGAGATCGGATTCTATCTGCTTTTCTTCTTGGTGCCCATCATAGCTATTTTCATACCTGGCCTGATTTTGGCAACAGCTGAAGCAATATCCCTTATGATTGATAATTGGTATGCATTTCTTGGAGGAGCCATGCTGTCCTTCTCCCTTCCATTTTGCTATATGCAGACAGGAGAGGAGCAAAACGAGTTGAAGTACGAAAGGGAACAAGAGAGTCCGGAGTCATGATTTGCAGGTGTCAATCCAGTATCTAAAGCAGCTACATTCATGGCGATGCTGCCTACTTTGTCCAGTATGTGAAAACCCTGGGCTACCGCTCCAACTCCTACAACTTGGTGGACATGCGCATCCAGGACATCACTCTGGAGGTGGACCTCTCCCGCCATGTTCCCCCAGCCACACCTTCCCACTGCCTACACAGGAATCCGAGGGGATGGAAAGTGTGATGGAATAAAAGCTGGTGTTACGAATCCGGGCGCCCTCATGCCAACATTGCATTGAGCACCGGCAGTTAGCTTAAGCGCTAATCCAATAGATTCAGCTCGGTGCTGCCCCTCTCCGTATCTCTTCTAGGGTAGGAACCTCGATTCTGTGACGAAAGTCCTCCCAGACCTTTCGAATGTGATAGAAGTACATCCCAATCTCAAGTTTGTCTCCAAAGAGGACCTCAAACTGCTCGAGGATCGCGCCTTTGACGACCAGCGGAAGCGCCTCGAACACCTGAATATCATACCCCTCTGGAGCCTGACCAGATGCCTCCACGCGGGTATTCAGCATCTCATCCCTGTCCTTCGAACGAGTTATGATGGCCACATCAATATCAGAACGCGGTCCAGCATCTCCAGAGACATAGGAACCAAAGAGAACCACCTCACGACCTGCGAGAAAGCGCAGGTCTTCTCGGATTTTGTCAAGCTTCACCAAGGAAGCCCTCCACTACTCTGATGAATTCTCTCATATCCTCTTCAACCCTTGGTATTGAGCTCACCACTCTAGCCTCATCAATACCGTTGTATTGATGGACAAGGACGTTTCTGAGCCCATTGCACTTCGCCAGTCTGTCAGCAAGACCCTCGCTTATTTTGTTTCTTGCATGTAGGCTCTGAATGTTCTCGTAGTCCCCCCTTGGCATTATCCCCAGGTCCTTGCACAGCATGGCAATCATGTCCATCATGGCTTCAATGGCTGAACTCAGGTTGTAGAAGACTCCCTTCAAAACAATGCCTGATGGCTCTGGCATCACTTCATTGATCTCTCTCAGGCATTCAAAGATGTAGGAAATTTTCTCCTTGTACCTGATGGTTCGGTCACGCTCCATGATGTCCACCGTTGGAAATGAGTAGTTCAAACATGACTTATTTGTTCTTTCATCGTCCGCCTTTCTGCTCTGTCTTGAAGAGGCATGTTGTGGGGCTCGTGTATGGGACCTTCCGCAAATCAGTGGAATTCATAAAGCAGAAGTCACAAGAATATGACGTTGAAAATGGACCGAGCTCTTGATTGGTTGAAGCAAGCAGAATACGATCTCAGAACTGCCGAGGAACTTCACAGACTGGAGATTCATGCATGGTCATGCTTTGTTTCGCAGCAGGCAGCTGAGAAGGCATTGAAGGCAGTTCTTGAAAGAGTTGGCCAGCCAACTTGGGGGCATGACCTCATCGAGTTGATGAAGATCATGAGTGTGGCCCTGAAGGTTCCTAAAGAGGTGAATGCAGCATGTTATCGGCTTAACCTCTACTACGTGGCGACTCGTTATCCTGATCATTCTCATCAGGAGCCCCTGTTGGAAAGTTCTCCGATGAACAGAGTTCGTCAGCGTTGGTTGATGCCCAGGAGGTGATAGAGTTTGCTAGAAAAGCTCTCAATGAGTGATCAGCACAAGTACAAGCTCAGGGTCTTTGTCGATGCGATGCAGAAGTCCTACAAATTCCGCGCTGTTGCCATCTTCGGATCCGTGGCCAAGGGAGGATGGAACTATCGAAGCGATCTGGATGTTCTTGTTGTCAGTGACGACATGGGTGATACATGGCATGAGAGGACTCTCAGAGCCTATGAGAAGTCAGAGGGTGGGGTTCAACCATTCGTGGTCACATCACAGGAAGTCCACACCGCAATACAGGAAAGAAGGTACCTCATCTGGGAGGCTCTCTATGATGGGATATTCGTCTGTGATGATGGCATTCTCTCAGAGGGGAGGAAGCGCCTTCTCTTCGCCATCAACAACAACATTGTGTCAAAGAGGGATAATGGATGGACAATTCATGTGGCCTAAGCTTGACACTCTGGATGAAACCATGATCACTTAGAAAAAGACAACTACGGGGACACCATCATGGCCATCGAGTGGGGGGACGATATGAATGAATGGAACGACGGCTGGTTCCGGGCGGTGTTCTATCCTGAGAATGGTGGACAGTACGCTCGGACTCTGTGGTATGGGGAGGACTCCTATGCGGTCACCATCAGCATGTGGTGGGACCCGGCCACGGGCCAGGGGAGCATTAAGACCAGTTCCAGCGACACTCCCTACAACTACCTGGTCCACGCCGTCCATAACGCCTCTCGGGTGGTGTCCTCCCTGGTGATCGAGGGGCTGCGCTACGGCAACAATCCCCTGCTGGAGATGCGCATCCACAACATCATCCTCAGCGCTGACCTCTCAAGACACGACCCCAATAATCCCGGCGAAGAGCAGATGTATGATGGGACAAAGCTTGCTGCAGCTGCTCCTCCGCCTCCAAGCGGTGATTGGACACAGGAGGTCGAGAGTTGGTGGACTGGTCCTTGGCCGGAGCTTCATTCTCAAGTGAACAAGACCTCCCAGAATGGAGCGAGAATTGTCTTTCGGGCGAAAGTAGACCTGCTCGGTGTTATGACATCGGAAGACTTCCTCCTAACCGACCATGAGAACAATGACATAAGGGATTTGAATGACTCAGGAATTGTAGACATTGCATTACAGCTCACATGGGACAATCTATATGTGCAGGCGGGTCTCATTGCAGTGGAGTTTATGTGGCGGACAGCATGCTATGCCTCAAATCTGAATCCAGGATGGGTTTTCCCTGCATTTGCACTAGGCTTAGACTGGCTACTTCTGTATGTCTACTATGTAACAATCATCGAAATACAACTCAGAAATAGCGGGTATGATTCAGCAACACGATTCTGGGTATTGATTACTATGGGTTTGATAAACGCCTTTGGATGGTTCGCCCTAGATCTTGGCGCAAAAATACTCGGAACGATAATAGCTGGTGGTGGGGTGACTGAAATGCTCATAGAAAATCTTCCTGGAGCCTTCATCTTACTTGTATTCAAAATGATTGCTTTAGTACCGCTTTTTATTGCAGCAATTTACACACTCACAGGATGATTAAATGGCCAGAAACAAATGATGGATAGTGTTGTAATGCAAATGGCTGACGCGAACTTGGTAACTGTATTTGGACTGGTTGTTATCACATGGATAGTCGCTCTCGCAGGCAGTTTTTTGAGTGCAACAATATCGCTCAGAAACAAGCAGAAGTGGGACGACCTGCCTTCAAAGCAGCGAGCAACAGCTGTGGATGCAATAGGAATAGGCTGCTATCCAGCGATAATAGTTTCAGTGCTGCTCTTAGGACTCATTCCCGAATTTGCCGCATCGATTCTGACATTTGGTGTTCCACTAATTATGCTTTGGGCTTTTGGTGGTATGCTGGCTTCAGCACTTGGTGGTGCCTTACCTATAGTACTCCAGCGTCGTGCAACCGCAAAGGATGGGGTCGAAGGTGATTAACTACATCAATGCCGTCATAGAAGTCGATGGGGTGAGCACACATCCAGGACCATAAAGAAAGGACATATGACCAAGTACATTGCATTAACACTTGGTGTCCTAGTATCGCTAGGTGCCTTGTTTGGGATTCTTTGGATGTATCATTTGGCCATTCATTATGGGACTTGAGATCAGGAGATGCACATAATGCAAACCCTACCAGACTCAATAGTTGGATATCTACTGCTGAACCTACTACCCATGTTCATCATGATGATTATGGTCATCGTGATCTGGCAAAGACTGTGGGAACTCTATTCGAAAATCCATACTGGATATAGGAGATGCAGTGGACAACCAAGTGTTGGACAAGAAGAATGGGCACAAGTGTATAATTCCTATTTGCAAGAACCAAAGAAGTGGAATATGAAGTTCAAAGGCATTACCTTGTTGTCCTTTATTCTTGCAGGTTTGGCAGTAGGATGGGTGCGCCCATTCGAAGTCTACTGGCCTCCATTTCTGGTATTCTCGTTATTCGGCATCGTATCAGCATTATACATCAATCTGCCACGTTAATGGTCTTCATAATGGCAGGCTCAGTTTTGACACTAACTCTTCTGGGGGCTCTATGAAGTCAATCCGCGAAATAAATACAAGAGAAAAACGAGGTAATAAAACGTGCAATCTATCGTTGTTGATTCTTTGATGGTCTACTTGCTTGTATGCTGGGTTCTTGTCTTCCTATTACCAATGGTTCTCGTGCATCCAATTCTCGAATGGGTTCGACAAGGTGCACCCGATCAAGAAGACGAGAACATGACTAGGTGGCTAACAAGTACGAGAAGCATCGGTCTTGTCCTCTTGATAGCGTCCGTCCCTTTGTTTGGAGAGCAATTAACCGGGCTCTATCTACTTGTAGGTTTCATAGTCATTGTCATAGTAACATGGATTGGTACATGGTTGGCTATGAAGAAAGTACATTGATGATGTGAAGCCTGACAGTGCAGTAACCCGCATGAAGGGAAGTGATGGCAATGCTTGATGTCATACAAAGAATGATTCTGGGCCTTGCTCTATATATCTTGGGAGTGATATTGACATTCGCACTATCTGACAGATACTGGGGTTCCCGAATTCTTGGCGGGATTGTTCCACCCCGCGCCAAGCTGATCTACGAGGGTCGGCCTTGGTGGACGAAAGGAGTTCTCAATTATCTACTCATAGCATTTCTTCTGACGGCGCTCATCCTTTCATCGGAGATCTTTATTCCAGGAACTCTAAGTATTGCCGGACTACCTTTTACAGCGGTATTGGTCCTCCTGATAGTGTTATCCATTTTAGCTGCGATCGAAGATCGCCCAAGGTCGTGTGTGAAGGAGCAGTAGTAGGTGTTACGAATAGGGCATTGGCATGATAGCAACAATATTGTCACAATACCGTGCATCTTTCCAAACCAGTTTCAGCCTATGATGGGACCCGGCGACGGGCTACGGAAGCGTCGAAGCCAGTTCCAGTGACACTCTCTACAATTATCTCGCCCATGCCGTCGATAACGCCTCTCGGGTGGTGTCCTCCCTGGTGATCGAGGGGCTGCGCTACGGCAGCAATCCCCTGCTGGAGATGAGAATCCAAGATATTGTATTGGAAACAGATCTGAATCGACAATGTCCAACAGGGAAGAACCCTGACACTAGAGTTGGAGAGCAGTACCAAGCTTCAGGACAGGATATTGTCACCTTTGACAATCTAATGGATGAGGCAGCGGAAGCTGCTACTGCAAATTGGCTTGAGCAATTATGGCCAACAATCTTGATATCTTGTTCTCAGCAATGGAACGTGGCAACCTACATCATAATTACATTAACAATTGATTTACTTGGTCAGGTCAACGTAGCTGAGTCAAATTACCAATTAGGTGCTTCCTACGAATATATCATGCAGCAGGATCCAAGTCTTGATGAAACAGCTATCCAAATCCTTGAGCGAATCAAGGATTCAACATTCGCAGTGACTACCGCTTGGACAATAGCATCTATTGCAGCAGGCTTGGCAATTAACCTCACTATGCTTGGCGTCTTTCTTGTTGCTTTCGCTGCTTGGGGGATGTTATTCTGGAATTGGTTTTGCAGATTGAATGTCGTATTGGTGAATCGAGTCACAAACCTTGAGGCAGCCAACCTTTGCCTGGAGATGACAACAAGAATGATACTCTTTGCGTTATCCGTTTTCATATTTACACGAGTCTTATCGGAAGGCATTGAAGAATGGATAACACATTTTCTCGGCCCCAGAGTGCCATGGGCTGCAGATGCTGCTAAGTGGATAATGATCTTGACAGCACTCGATGTGGTTTACATCCTGTTCTACCTTTATATGGCTGGGATGTATATGTATCCAAATGACACTTTTGTCGGTTGGCCAGGGATTTCTATTTAGATGTGTGGTTATCAAGTGATAGAAAAGTGCGTGTTGCCCTTGAGAGAGCAGATTCATATGAATAGGAGAGATTGCGAAATATGCAAGTAGAACAAGCCTGGTTGGTCATGGGGGCAATGGGACTATTCTTTATCGGGGTTCTTCTCACCTTGATAATAATTGCTAGGTATGTTCCCGAGTTTCGAATCATGTCTAGGTTCGCCCTATCCCAGGAAGAAATAGCAAGGAGTTCGTTGCCAACGGTGGTAAGAATGGTTCTCATTCCAACTCTGGCGTCAATTCTCCCAGTAATTATGCCCCTTATTATGGGTCTTTTGGAGCCGACTGTTATGCAGTCCCTCCTCACAATATTCAGATTCGATGTGAGTGTCATCATTTATGTGCTCATCGTTCTGCTGGCTTCAATCCTTGGATATAAATATAGAAACAGACTTGGACACTCCATTAATGAATCAGATACAGATGTGCAGATAACATAGTGGGGTGGTCAGGTCCGTGGTCATCCAGGGACAACGCTACGGCAACAATCCCCTGCTGGAGATGAGGATCCAGGATATCACGCTGGAGGTGGACCTCTCCAGACAGGATCCCAATCACCCCGGCCAGGAGCAGGACTTCGATGGGACAGCAAGTCCCTTAAAGAAAACGACAGCCGAGGCTGACTTCAATCTCATGAGCCTTATGCCAGAAGTCATCACTTCTTGGACTGGTCCTTGGCCTCTCTTCCATGTTGAAATTCATAAGGATGTCCCTCATCCGGAAGGAATTCTACATGTCACTGCTCACACTGCCAAGAATCTGCTTGGCATCACAGAACAAAGCGGGTTCTTTGCTACAGGTGATGATTCTATAGGCGATTGGCCTATTTTAGTGCAGTGCAGTTTGCACTCGAATGGATTTTCCCACTTGCTTGCGTAACTACATTGAAGCTTTCGATAGGATATCTGGAATATGTTCTTCGCAATCCAGCAGCAACTGCTAACCCTGTTCTTGTAACTGTAGCAGCCGCGGCTGCAGCCACAGCTGCCATCTTCTCTTACACACTACCAGTCTTATTCGCTAATTGAATGATCGACAACCACCGTTTCACTCATAACGAGGCGGGATGGTTTTTGCTAGAGGTTGGGGCCTTTTACCTCGGTATGGCATTAGGGTTTGACCTTCTTCTGTATATCATAGCCAAGGTAACCGGAGCTACACCACAACGGTTCTTTTCGCAGGCTCAAGGGAAGACTGCTGCCCTTTCGGCGTATCTAGAATACTCCCTCTTTGCTAATAGTATAATAGGAGTGATAGGAATAGCCCTTATTGCTAATGCGATAATCCACTGGAGTCAAGCATTCTAGGAGCCTATGGCAATGAATGATGACATCAACTACCTGTTTGCTTTTATGCTACAAGGAGTAGCTTTCATTATTACGTGTCTTTATATCCTTGCGGTCGGGACTGCAGTAGATCGGATGAGAGAGTCTGATATTTCAGGGACGCCTTTTCAAATCCATGCGAAATCAATCGACTCTCAAAGGGAACGGACCTTGGCCATGATTGTGCTCTATGTGATAGTCATCACAATGAATTTGACAGCTATCTTTCTGAGGATAGGCACTGTCCTAGGACCACCACTTGGGCCCCTGATTGTGACCTATGCCCCGTTAGTAGCCGTCACCATTCTCCTTAAGCGGAAAGGGTACTTCAAAATATTCGTTGAAGAATGAACGCCTGCCCACAGCCACCGTGGGCCACAGGTACGACTTCTACAGCTTAGTAGACATCAGAATCCACTACCCTGTGCTTGAGGTTGATCTTGCTGCAGGCATAATGCTAAATATGCTCTATTCGGAATCAGCTGTATACGCTGCAGCAGGAAGAGCGGCTTGGAACTTCATTGATGACATGATTGTTGGCCTAGTTGTATCAGGAATTATCCAGATAATGGCTGGCTTCGGAATACTCTTATACGGAGCGCTTCTGGGGCTTGGTCTAATCGCGGTTTGATGGCTTTAATGGAGGATGTGGTACTGGTGTCTGAAGAAATAGTCTGGCTGATCTGGACGAATCTGCTTGGCAATGTCCTGTTTCCTGCTGTCCTGCTCTGGTTGGGATACTCACCGTTTCCCACTGAAAGAGTGTCTGTTCAGCAAAGTGATTCTGCTCACGGAGAAGAAGTAAGTGAGCAGGGCCATCCCAACAAAAGACAGCTGAACCCTAGTGCATTAGGGATGGTCAGTATCGGATGGAGCTTGATATTTCTCTCAGCCGCATTCTTGGTTTCAGGACAATCAAGCGTGCTCTACGAGAACTTGCTGGCATGGACACCAGTCGCTCCAATACTCTGGCTTTTTTCCAGCCTAGCTGTTAGCAGACGGGAGGCCTGGGAATCATACGATGGGAAATGCAATGCCAACAAACCAGTCAAACACACTTCCTGAAGATGCTGATTAGAATGAACATCTACGCGGGTCGAAGCGACATCTCTTACAGACAGTTCGCCCATGCAGCCACCAACGCCTCTCGGGTGGTGTTCTCCAGAGTGATCGAGGGGCTGCGCTACGGTAGTAATCCCCTGCTGGAGATGCGCATCCAGGACATCAACATTGTAGCGGACCTCTCACGTCTCCTTGTCTCCTATCGAGG
This sequence comes from Candidatus Thorarchaeota archaeon, assembly GCA_011365025.1. Next base: position 420 of record RDOF01000066.1, on the reverse strand, counting down.
GACTAGAGGAGGGTTTGATGCATGAAGGGTGTGGGCTTCTAATACCACTAGTCTTCATATACTTCGAATTTCAACCCAGCTCTCTCGAATAGCTTCAGCATCCGATCAACGGCAGACTCATCAGGCACTTCTAGGATCAGTTTTAGTTCCATTTTGTTGGGCGCAATATCTGGATCAAAGCGGTCCTGTTCAATCTCCATTATACTGACCCCAGACTCTGCAACGATGCCCAGTGCCTTGTTCATAGACCCGACTCTGTCAGATATTACACCACGAACGCGAACGGACCTACCAAGTCGAAACAGCTCTTTTTCCACAACGCGTGACATCAAGCTCATGTCGATATTTCCGCCTGACAAAACGGCTACTGCTATGTTTCCCTTCACATTAATTCGCCCGTGTTGGAAAGCAGCAAGACCA
>RDOF01000065.1 GCA_011365025.1 Candidatus Thorarchaeota archaeon | reverse complement strand
TTCGAACAAGTGTCTTCGTACACTTGTTTCCATTCTTGACCGTAGTGAGGCAAAACAGGTTTTGCGAGTTCTGCAAGGACCTTCTGATATGGTTCAGATGGACCAGGCACCATAAGAATGTCATGATCTACCCATTTCATAACTATTCACCTAAAGCATCGTATTTCTGCCCAATTATAAATTGGGTTCATGCTGCTGGGTACCAAAACACTACCAATTAATACTTTGCATTAGTTCTAAATTTTGGTCTTGGAATTGGTATATCCTCTTATAGCAGACACAAGTTTTTACAAAAACGTTAATAAGTGGGTATGAGCTAGAAAAACCAACTCGTAGGCCTCTCAGGGCCGCGAAGAGAACGAAGAAGGAGCACCAGAAATGGAAAAAAGTCAGACCTATGCGATAATTGTGATAGCAATAATCGCAGTAGGGACAGTTGGTGGAATCGTCCTATGGAGCGCTCTGGCACCCACCGGGCCAGAACCAATCAAAATTGGGTTCATATCAGGGCTTTCCCCACCAGGAGCTTACTTGGCTGCCGCCAATATAAAGGACGGTGCCGAGCTAGCTGTAATGCACATTAACGAGGATGGAGGCCTGCTCGGACGCCCCGTAGAACTTGTAATTGGCGATTCAAGCGGCCAGGTGGAAAAAGGCGTTGCTGCTGCAACGAAGATGATTACCGAAGATGGCGTGGTGGCAATAGTAGGGATGCTTCACAGCTCAGTTGTTCTTGCAGTTCAGGACATTTGTGAAGAGTATCATGTCCCATTGCTACCTAGTGGTGCTGGAAACGTTATGATCACAGCAAAGAACTTGACCTACACGTTTAGAGCCCACATTACAGACATTGACAGAGCTACTGCATGGCTGGAATTTGCAGACTACATGAATTACACAAAAGTTGCCATTGTTGCCGAAGATACTGATTGGGGTGTCGGAGGTATCGATTGGGTTGAGAAAAGACAACCCGATGTGTATCCATCATGTGAAATTCAGTCATGGGTAGTGAGCAGGGAATCAATTGACTACACTCCACAGCTTCTCGAAGTCAAGGACTGGGAACCTGACATGGTCCTAGAGATCGCAAGTCAGATGTTCTTCTACTTGGTTACCAAGCAATCAGCTGAAATTGGTCTATCCAATGAAACTTGCTTTGTGGCAGCTGCTCCAGAGATGCCGCAGGAAGGAGCTTGGGAAGCGGTAGGTGACGCAGGCGTCGGCATTGTCGAGACTGAGTCTTATCACCCAGGAATGGAAATGACTGAGCAAGGCGATCGTGCCACAGAGGGATGGTACATTGAATATGGACATGGACCGGAGTACTACGGCCTTAACGGTTATAGTGATGTCATGTGCGTTGCACAGGCCATCGAACTAGCTGGTTCAGCCAATCGAGAAGCCATCAGAGATGCTCTGGAAGGCAATCCATTGGAACGTTGGGGATCGACAATAACCTTCGGTACGACCCTTGGACCATACTTCCACCAAGCATCACCACCAGTGATGATGTGTCAATTCACGGAATATGGCCAGGCTCTCGAAGACACAACCATTCTGTTTCCTGCAGACAAGGCGACCGGAGACTACCTGACTCGGGTTGAGTGTCTGGAAGGATAAACTCTAATAGAAGAATCATATGGAGGATTGACGTATGGACCCAGCGACTATCTTCCATATGATTTTTCTAGCTTTTGTTACAGGATTCATCTACAGCCTACTGGCCATTGGTATAAACTTCGTACTAAACGTGGTCAAGATCATAAACTGGGCAATGGGTGAGTTCTATCTAATTGGAGGTTACGTTCAATATTACTTGATCACTCTTCTCCTCGGCCCCTCACTCTGGTGGGTGGCAATCCTGCTTTCAATGAGTTCTGTTGCTCTCTTAGGAGCATTGTATCAGAAATTCCTACTGAAGCCTATGTATTCTGAAAGCGGTGAGAAGAAAGAGGAGTTCGCAACTATCATTACGATTATCACATCGGTCTTGATCATAAACTTTCTAGCTTGGGCACTAGGTCCCACCTATCACGCTCCTCCGGCATACTGGGGAATAGTCAGTTTCTTTGGGATGACTATCGATGGAAATAAGATAATCGCCCTCTTCTCGACCATCGCCATCATTGTCGTGTTTCTAATAGCGACGAAATATACTTGGACTGGCAAAGGTCTAAGGGCGTGTGCTCAAAACCGAGTGGCTGCCGAAAGCGTGGGCATGGACTTGCGCAAATACGATATGATTGCCTTTGCCATTGGAGTTGCATTCGCAGCAGCCGCAGGTGCGCTTCTCGCATCGGTATTTCCCCTCACAGCGCAATCTGGAAAGATATCAACCATGAAAGGATTTCAGATAATAGTCATTGGTGGAGTGGGATCAATTATGGGAGGATTGGTCGGAGGAATCCTTCTTGCAATGATCGAGGCAATTGCATCGGTACTGTTTATCTCATCATATAGGGACATTTACGGTTTTGTTTTCATGATACTGATTCTTCTGGTTAAGCCCACAGGCTTATTCGGAGAAAAGCAACGAGAAGCTTAAATGAATCGTCGTAAAAAATCGAAATGATTGTCCAGGAAATCGGAAAAAGGGAGAAACGAGGAAAGTGAAGAAGCTCATCAATAATCCACTAAAAGTGGCAGACGAAGAAGTTGAAGGATTTGTCAAGGCCTTCCCTTCGCATGTGAGGAAATTGGAAGATGTACGTGTAGTTGTTCGAAAGGATGCGCCTGTTCGGGGAAAGGTTGGCATTCTTGTAGGAGGCGGAAGTGGTCATGAGCCATTTTGGTTCGGATATACTGGGAAAGGAATGTATGATGCAGTTGTCATTGGCGAGATCTTCTCCTCTCCCACACCTGCTGCAGCCTACAAGGGCACAAAGGCGATAGATGGTGGAAAGGGCGTGCTATACCTGCTGGGCAACTATGAAGGAGATAAGATGAATCTTGGAATTGCCAAGGAGAGAGCGGAAGCAGAAGGCATTCCAATTGAGGTTGTTAATGTAACAGATGATGTGGCATCTGCACCTCCCAGTCAAGCTCATGAGAGACGGGGCATCGCGGGGAATCTATTCGTGATAAAGGTTGCAGGGGCAAAGGCTGAACAGGGAGGCACCTTGGACGAAGTGAAAAATGCCGCCCTTAAGGCGAACAGCAACACGCGAACAATGGGCGTTGCACTGTCCCCTTGTATTCTTCCTGCAACAGGAAAGCCCAACTTCAATATTTCCGACGATGAGATGGAAGTTGGAATGGGAATTCACGGTGAGCCGGGTATTGAAAGGACGAAACTCAAATCAGCTGACGAAGTCGCAGAAATCTTGACCATGAAAGCAGTGGATGACTTGCCTTTCAAAGGCGGTGACGAGGTGGCGGTCCTACTAAATGGACTAGGAGGCACTCCATTGCAGGAACTCTTCATTCTATTCCGCAAAATCGAAGAGCTTCTCACGGAGAAGAAAATAGGCATCTACAAAGTACTGATTGGAAATTACTGCACCTCTATTGATATGATGGGGTGTTCATTGAGTCTCATGCGGCTAGACAAAGAACTGAAAGAGTTATTCGATGCACCAGCAGATACACCTTATTTCAGAATGTGATTCAAAAGGTGATGTCTTGATTACGTCCATGGATAAAGAGGTCTTGCTTAGAGTTCTAGCTAACATGTCTAGGACTATTGAGGAAAATGAGAATTACCTCACGGAACTTGATTCGGCAATCGGTGATGGAGACCACGGAGTGAATCTGAAGAGGGGATTTGATTCTCTCAATGACGAGTTGCCCAGTTTCAAGGACAAGGAGATTCAGGTGGTACTTGGGGAAGTGGGCCGCTTATTGCTTGAGACCGTTGGTGGATCGGTTGGTGTACTCTATGGCTCTGCGATAATCGAGGCAGGAAAGACTGCTGGGGACAAGAAGGATATCTCCCTTGGCGATTTGGTCGAGATTGTAGAGGCGGCGGAAGGAGCGATCAGGAGCCGTGGCCAGGTGGATGTGGGTCAAAAGACCATGTTCGATACGATTCACCCATTCTCGGTCGCCTTGAGAGAGGCTTTGGAAGAGAATCTCCACCTTGTTGATGCATTGAATCGTGGTCTCGAAGCCGCAAGAGAGGGACTGGAAAGCACCAAACAGATGGTTGCCACAAAGGGTCGAGCAAAATATCTTGGAGAGAAGACCTTGGGTCATCAAGACGTGGGAGCAACATCATCGTATTTGATGATAGAGTCTTTTGTAAAGACCATCCAAGAGGCTGATTAAAGCTCATTATAGAAACCACTTCAATCTCAATCTTATGGCGACTGATTTCCTGTACCAATGTATTTCCCCAAGAATTTTGAAAGGTCGCGGTGTGCCTGTCTTAGGAATCTCGAATCGTTTCTGAAGACCTCAATCTGACCAAGAATTTCTTCAATCCTTGCTATGAGAAACACAGCATCATTTCTCTCTCTGCCTGACTGTATTTCAGCTTGAAGGGTGGATAGAATCTCCTGAAATCTTGGGACATATGAGTAGATGAAATCATCTGTATTCAAAATGAAAGAGAGTATGGTTAATGAAATTGACTCCAGAAAATAGATTCGCGGTTTTCGATAGTTTCTTGGTAGAACACGGACGTATTCCCTCTTAAGCTCCCGACTTAGATAGCGAGAAATCGTACTGCGCGAGAAACCTGAGATATCCGTCAGTGTCTGTTGATCGACGCTTCGATGTGTAAAGAAGATGCCCCGCAATCGATTCTTTATGGGGTCATCCTTGTAATAACCCAAAATACTCATGAGGCTCTCTTCTAGTTCTCTTGTTTCAAATGGATAGACTATCATCTCGTTTAGGGGCATTATCTCAGAAACATCTTCTTGAAAGAAAGAGTGTTTCTCTTGTCTGCTGATTTGTCTTCTTTGAGCTTCAGCGTAATTTCGAAGGCTGTTGAGTCGCATGTGTAGGAACTTTGCTTCAGCTGGATATTTGCTTTGTAATTCACGAAGTTCTGCTTGCTTTTCTACAATGTATGAATCAAGTTCCTCTAGGTCTTCAAGGATTTGAGTTGAAGGAGTATAGACAAACTCCACTCTTTCCGGTTTTATACTGTAAAGACTCTTGTGCGTCCTTGGGATAATCCTGCGACTTATGATGTCTGTTTGAACAAACGCTCTCAGTGTCACTGAAATGGTACTTAGAGAGAATCCTGTCAGCTGCCTTAGTTGTTCTTGAGTCAAGGCATCATAGAGCCTGAGATAGGCAAAGATCTCCGTCGACCTTGGGTTTAGACTGACCATTTTTCCAACTGTCTTATAGAATGCGACTATCTCTCGCTCAATTTCCTTTGACTCCTCTGACAGTAATTCAACCTCTATCATTAGCTCCATCCTTTGTTAGGACTTCCTGGGTTTATCAATCAAGTCCTTGCTCAGACAGCAATATATATTTTCCAAATTTCGTAATTTAGAAAATATAATTCTACTGGAAAGGGATGAGTCTAGCAGTGTCGAATCTACACAGCCTCAGTCGAAAGCCAGCAATCGTTGTGTGTATTCTGCTCCTTTCTCTGGGGGCATTCTCTCAAGTGAATGCCGCCCTGGAGTACAATCTGACAGAACTGGTTGACTTCTCAACCTTCTTGGGCGGAACAGGCGACGATTGTATGGAGTTTGTATCGTATGCCTTTGGGAGCACCACCGTTGATTCAAAGGGCAATATCATTGTGGCAGGTCGGACAGAATCTATAGATTTCCCATTGAAAGATGCCTTTCAGGACCATATGAATGGTCCTAGTGATGCCATCATCTCGAAATTCTATCCTAATGGCTCACTGATATTTTCAACATACTTTGGCGGTTCGGCTCAAGAGGTGCCTACAGACGTGGCTGTTGATTCAGAGGATAATATCATAATAGCTGGCGTAACAGGTTCTCCAGACTTCCCTCTGATGAATGCATTCCAACCAGATTTCACAGGGGGCTTGGAAGGGGCTGCTGATTGCTTCCTCACCAAGTTTTCAGAGGATGGTCAATCCCTTCTGTTTTCAACCTACTTCGGCGGAACAGGAAGTGACTGGTGCTATACCATGAATGTTGATTCCAATGACCGAATAGCCATCTCTGGAGCAACTGAGTCCAGCGATTTTCCGCTAGTAAACGCCCATCAGGACGCACGCTCCGGTTCTCTCGACATATTCGTTTCGTTATTTGAGGCGGATGGTCAGTCTCTGCTGTTTTCAACATACCTTGGTACTACAGGAATTGATCATGGACGACGTGTTGGGTTCGATTCGCAGGGAAACGTCCTGCTCACGGGAATTGTCGCAATCGGCGAACTGGCGACAGAGGGGGCTTACCAAGAAGAGCATGCGGGTGGGGCCGCAGATGTGTTCTTGGCGAAGCTCAACACAAATGGCGCTTTGGCTTACCTTACTTTCTTGGGAGGCGCTGATAACGAATGGGGGAATGATCTTGCGGTAGACAGCGAAGACAATATCGTAATCATTGGCTACACATTGTCAGATGATTTTCCGATGATGAATTCCTACCAGGCAGAAAGGGCTGAGTACGCTGATATGTTCATCACCAAATTCACCCCAGATGGACAGAGTATTGTCTTCAGTACTTACATAGGCGGCTCATCCCCCGACTATGGCAATTCTGTCACAGTGGATTCCCAGGACCGAATCATAGTAACAGGTCAGACTGAATCAGCTGATTTTCCGACAACCTACCCGCTTGGCAGTGCTGAGTCCATGTATGATAATGTATCATTGGTGGTGCTGGACGAGGATGGTTCGCTTCTCTTCTCAATGACCTTCGGAGGAGCGCGTGATGATATTGGCATTGGAGTTGCCTGGCATTCAGATGACAGTTTCATTATCCTGGGCTACACCGACTCTACCAACTTCCCCGTCTACGAAGCGTATCAGGATACAAGTGCCGGCGACTTTGACATGTTCATCATGAAGACGAATCTGCAGGACTTGATAGACACAACGTCCTCAACAACCACTAGTACTACATCAACCACCGGTTTACCGCCACCTGACAGTGTAATGCTGCTTGTCTTTGGCGGAGCTGCTGTAGCCGTAGTTGTTGTCCTAGTTGCTTTCGTCCGATTAAGAGGCAAGTAGACTTGTTAGAGCAAGAGCGGAAGAGAGAGTAAGCACCTTTCTCGATTTGAAAGCTCAAACCACATCTATTTCTCTCGCCTGAGAATGACTGTTTTCAAGGTAACGAAATTGAGATACTTGCTTGGACCGCTTGGCCTGATTGCAGAGAATCTGGACCGTATCATCAGGAATCAGGGGGCTTCTCAAAATAGCATATTAATCAGTTGTGAAATAAAACATTTAAGCAACCTATATTCGTCAAGGCCATGCGCGGCGGAACGGTTGGGATTCTGGCAATTGTTGTTCTGATAACTATGGGCTCATTCGTCTTGTTCTATCACGGGGCAGATCAAGTATTGCGCCTTGGTCTCACACATACATTGATACTAAGCGGCGATGACGGTCCAGCTGATTTCGTCGCAGGTTCTGACCTCCCAATCTACATCTCGGGCTACCATACATTCGATGTAGTTGGCGAGGAAGTGGACTTCACAGTCACGCTCTATGATAGCGAAGGTGCCTATCTAGCACATGCAGATGTCTACCTGAACAGCCCAGGTAGCTTTGTTGAAACGCTCTCCTATCATGAAACAATTGACTACACTCTGACACCAGGAGAGCAATACACCATTGAGGTCGCCGGACACGGTTTCGGAGGAAATATAGAACAGCCTCATTCTCCGTTGGCTGAGTGGGTATTGCACGCATTCTACATGGGCGAGGTTATTGGCATTGTCTTCCTTGCTATGGCAGTGTCCTGGGTATGCATAATCGTCGGCCTTTGTGGCGCTGGTATCGACGAGGTCAAGACTCGAAGGGCAAAGAACGTCCCACTATAGTGCAGACTACGAAGAGGTTGGCAAACTGCTGCAAGAGCCTGAAGAATCCGACACTACCGAATTGGAAGGGGCCTAGTAAGAAGATTATAGAGGGCTTCGTGTATCAAAAAATTGCGGAGTTTCATATCTGCGATGAATGATGATTACTATGATGATTCACTCCAGCAAGGGGCCGTGTCATATATGGGATGATGATTCGTGTTTCTGGTCGCACTAAATAGGTGTGGATGCAGAGCTGGCCAATGCATCGCGGCGTGTAGAATGGTCGAACGCTAAACTTTAATCCGATAACTATCACAAGGAACTACTAGGTTAGAGAGGAGCTGATTCAATTGCAGGGGTTCTTTGATGTCGTTTCATTCATCGTAATACTGATCTTTGTTGTGCCATTTGTCATCATTGCATTGTGCTGCTATCTTAATCAAATCAGAGAAGGTGTTCAAGAGTGGAAGCGGCTGGATCAGGAGAAGAAGAGAAGAGAGTATAAGATCTGTGCGGCATTTTGCATTATTACCTGGATTGCGATTGCAATAATGATGATTCTAATCGGTGGGATCATGTGATTGCGTGCTCTCCGAACCACGAGCAATTCTCTGTGTACTCTTCCTGCAGACGCTGATATTATCTCGGTCGTCCTTTACACCCAATCACGATAATGGTGAATATCAGCGTGACCGAGAGAATTTCTGGGAACTCCTCGTAGTCGAACACGAATGCAATCAAGTCCAAGAAGGCCATGGATGCTATCCACACAATCAGTAGTCTTCGACTCAATAGGAAGTCACTATCGCGTGTCCTAGCCACCATTCTTCTATAGGCTTGCTCGAATCTTCCTCTCATGAGTAGACGCTTCAGTCCTGCACCTACTATCCAAAAGCCAGCAAGTAGCATGAAAAGTCCGGCATCATATAATGTCAGTGTAAATAGAGCCCCTTCAATCAAAAGCTGGAGTAGAAGCAATCCAAGGAACGCGACTGGTCCAATCCACCAGACTCTCTCTCGTAATATCGAGTGCATTCCTGAGTTCAACGCACCTCGTTCGAACGCGAATCCAACTAATAGAAGCGCCGCTGACAAACCAATCAGCATTGCATTCGAGTTCGAATCACGATTGTTAGCCCCGATTATGAAGGCTACTGCTGCCGCAATCATGCCGAGAATATCTGCCGTGTAGAGAATGAACTCCTCTTTCTCTCTGTTCTGAAATAGAGCTGATTCATCCTCTGACGCATCCAAATCTAGAATCCCTCCAGATGATCGCCTTCAGGGTCCGAGACTCCTTCCAATCCTGAGTCCTAGCTAGCGACGACTCCGTTCTAACTAATCAGTTTGTCTATTGTCAAAAGAAGGTAAGAACAGAGGGAGAAGCTCTATTTTCATTTGAAAATGCTAAGGTGGATTCTGACATTAACCAAAGAGAACTATGACTGTAAAGTCAATGATCACGATGACTATGACGAAAATACACGCCAATACAGGCGATATTTTGCTAGTCAGTTCGTCACTTGGTTTCAATTACTTTCCTCTATGCGAGCTGGCGCAGTGTTATGATATATCCCTTGAATTCCGTGTTAAGGTCTCTCGTGTCCTATGCGACCATCAGACACAAAGGTAGTCTAAAAGCTCATTGCAGAAACTTAATAGCAACAATTCACAATAGTTAAAGCATTGCGAAGAATAGTGGCCTAATCAAAGGTTCTTGGTGCCGAAAGACGTGACTACAACGAGAGACCGATTTGAAACAATCGATCAATACATTGGTGCCTTTCCCAAGGATGTACAGGATATTCTAGAGGGATTGAGAAAAGCGATTCGAGATGCAGCTCCGGATGCTCAAGAAACCATAGCCTATGGCATTCCTACATTCAAACTCAATGGAAATCTGGTGCACTTCGCAGGTTACAAGAAGCATATCGGCTTCTATCCTGGTGGCCCGTCAGCTATTGAGGCCTTCAAGGACGAGTTGACTAAGTACAAGCAATCAAAAGGCACCATTCAATTTCCGTTGGATGAATCCATTCCGCTTGAGTTAGTGAAGAGAATCGTGAAGTTTCGAGTGAAGCAGAACGCATCACCAAGAAAGAAGAAATGAGAGAGGTCTGCCTCTCTCAATAGCCATTATAAATCACATCCGCTTCCTATTTGATTCCCCACCAGTCCGGGACTTCGTGGTCCAACCAAACGGGGTCGGGTGTGACCTCATCCCCTGTGTCCTTCCCAATACTGTCATGGATCACACGATTGAATGTTTCACTCGCACTCACGGTCATGTCATTCTCCACGACAACCTGACATGAAAGGAAGACAGCGGGATGATCGAATTGAGTTTCGCCCGACTTTATTAGTCTCCCAAAGAGCTCCTCTTGGGCCTGAGTCTTCTTTGTCGGTACGCCCTTGTGAATGGTGACCCTGCAGGTAGTGCATTTAGCGTTCCCCCCGCAGGTCTTGACTATGTCCACCTCATGGTCAATCAAGGCTTTGAGTAGCTTCGTCCCGCTCTCCACCTCGATTTCCTTCTGCACATTACCCATGAAATCGACAACTGTTACTATTGGCATAACCTCAAGACCACCACATACCCACTAAAATGCATTATGTGAGAACGATTTCTGGATGCTATTACTGGGGAACCAAGATAGCAAGCGGCGGATAGAAAAGAATGGGGGACGGGAAGTTCTCTATTTAAAGCTCGGAACTACATACTAATGGAGCCGTCAAAGCAGTGCAGTCGGTGTCTGAAGGTCTTCGAGAGGCGCACATAATTAAAACCTGAGGTCTAAGTGCTCTGCACATATCGGTGTTCAGAGACAACAAGCAAATTAATATCCTCAGGAAGACTACGAACCCAAAAAATGCCTCAACTGGATCAAATTGACAAGCAGATTCTTAACATCCTGGTTGTCGATTGCAGGACGCCGTATCGGGAGATTGCCAAGACTCTAGGGATGTCTGCTACTGCCATTAAGAGTAGAGTCGATGATATGATTGCTGGTGGAGTCATAACAGACTTCATGGTTGAGTTCACGCATGCTATGATTGGCGCTGAGGCCATGATGGTCTGGATCAAAACAGATGGCACAGAGGACAGAGAGCAGTTCATCTCAGAGATTGCGGCGAACAGAGGCGTGATGCAGATTTGTCCTCTCTATGGAGGGGACTACTTGGTTGGTGCGGAATATACAAGCTCGCTTCAACTGGCGACTCTTACAGAGGCGTTCAAGAGCAATCCACATGTCAGTTCCACTGAGATGCACACTTTCCTTTTCCCACGAGGCAAGACGACGAACCTAACGAAGCTTCAACTGAGGGTCCTCAAACCACTCCTTAAGGATGCCCGGATGTTGATTACTGACATCGCAAAAGAAACTGGTCTGACAGTACGCCTCGTTCGAAGGACATTGCGAGAATTAAAGGAGAGCGAGGCAATCGAATTCTCGCTGAGATGGCGTCTCAACGTGGGCGATAGGGTGACCTTTCTTCTGAAATTGAAATGGGATCCAAAGCAAGCCTCCAGGGATAAAATCATAGATATGCTGCAAAAGAAGTACCAAGACGAATTCTGGGAGATTCTTCCATCTGCAAATGATCCAGTTCTGTTTGCTGCTGCGACTGTTGATAACCTAAATCATATTGACATAATTACAACCGAGATAAGGTCGCTCCCTGCCATAACATATTCTGAAGCTATCATTTACAGACCCCCACATAACTTCAAGGGCCTCAGAAGACTCCATCTTGAGGAGGCCATTCAGGCTGCCGGGGTCTAGATTGGCTCGGTCAGTCATTCTGTAATGTGGCTCCTTTACAAAATGGCTCTCCTAAAGCCCTTTCTGATGTTCTGTCAACTTCATACCTGACGCAGCTAGATATCCTGTTTTTGCAGATGTTGCACTCGTGAATTATCATGACGGAATCGCGAGAAAAACCGAAGATGGATGAAGACCACACCGCGGTTGAGCCTGAGTGGTTCAGTGATCCGCAGGTGCAAACGAACCCGGTCTTCGCATTCTTAGGTCCAAACGGTGCTGGGAAGAAGACGAGAATCAAGCTATTCTTGGGTCTGGCTCGACCTACATCGTGCGACGGAGCCATTCTTGCTCATGAACTCACAATAGAAAACAAAAGAATCTTAGTTTAGGATGGAAAAAAATTGGATGAAGTGATTTTTGAAGATTTAACCAAGAGATTTGGCGACTTAACAGCCGTCGATCATCTTGAGCTGAAGGTCCCTGAGGGCTCAATCTATGGGCTTCTGGGACCAAATGGGGCGGGTAAGTCCACGACAATTCGACTCCTCTGCACACTTCTCAAACCCAGTG
>RDOF01000064.1 GCA_011365025.1 Candidatus Thorarchaeota archaeon | reverse complement strand
GTCTATGAAAAGCACCCTCAAGATTTCAGCAAGCTAATCTTTCCTCTTACGAAACTAAGGGACTTAGAAACGAAACTCAATGATGCCAAGATGTTGAATAAGGCCATTGACACATTCAACGAAGTGAAAGCTCTGCGAGAGGAATGGCTAGAGAAAGCCGAGAAGATGGATGACTGGCATAAGAGCATGAAAGTATTCATGACAGGCTTCAGTCCAGGATCTAGTGGCGACCAACGAGAGAAGTTCATCGAAGAGGCCATAAAGAAGGTCAAAGAAACCTATAGCAGGGAGGACATAAGCTCCTACTTGACCTGGGCTATTAGGGAGATAGCGCAGACCATGGTCGATAAGCGAGGATAATAACAAGGGGACGATAGTCATGTTTAGAGGATCACAATCTGAAGATGAAGCAACAAAGGCAGCTGAAGTTTTCGCGATTGGTATTGGGGAATGTGGAAGCAATATTGTTGGCTCCTATCTCCAAACAAGTCGGGACAAGAAGCTACCATCAAGAGTCCGAGGGTATCTGCTCATGAACACCGATAGAGCGGACCTCACGAAAGTTCGACAGAAATACGGAATTCCAAAAGAGCATACTATGCTGTATGGCGCATCAGAGATTGGTGTCGGAGGAAGATTCATGGATGGATATAATGCAATTCATGAGTCGAAGGACATCATCTTTGACCAGTTGAGCGACCTGGGTTTTGAAGGAGTATCAGGTTTCTGTATCTTCACAAGCCTCGGAGGGGGAACCGGATGTGGTGGTACGCCTGCTATTATTGAGCTACTGAAGCAGAGATTTCAGGAGGAAGAGGGGCGGCGCATCTTCGTTTATGTAATTGGAGTTCTTCCATTTGAAGGACAGTCCAGCGAGGCATTGAACTCAATTTGGGCGGTCTCGAAGCTTCTCCGGGCACAACTGCAGGAGAGAGGGGCCGACTTGACAATCCTGCTCAGCAACAGGACCATGCTGAAGAGAATCCTGCAATCTCGGACAGGAGACAGTGTTGACTACCTCCAGCGAGAGCTCAATGTTGACATTGCAGACATCGGTCAAGTTGAAACAATGGTTCCTTCCACCCTTGATGAGGGTGGTGAACTAGAGGCACGAACAGAGCAGGCGTTTGTGGAACTTGTGAACCCGCTCGCGTTGGATGTCATCGAAGCAATGCTAAGCCCTGGCGTATACGAGAGCAACAAGGACGTATTCCCAACGACAGACCTTGCCGACTATGCACGCAAATTGGACCCCGTGGTTGTTCCTGCCCTCTATACTGACGTAGGACTGATACCCGATGCGGGTAGTATGCCTAAGCAGCTTCGAACCATGATTGACTATGCGGTCAATGAATGCTCCTATGCTGATGTTGGTGATGACCCTAACGCCGAGAGTGTCTACTATGTATTCTCAGGGCCTCGGCACATTAGCAAGGCAGAATATGGTATGCACTTGAAAGAGGCATTAGAGAGCTACATAGCGCCCGGTGCAGCGATAACCCCATGCTATGTTCAGTACCTTGAGAATGACCCTAAAACCAATCTGCTGGTCCTTCTCGGACTACCCAAAATACCCGAGCTAGTGCAAATCATCAATGAGGCAACTCAGCTCGTGAATCTGCATAGTGGTTCGTCGCCATTGAAGCAGGGCTGGTTCATGAGGTCTAAAGGGACAACCAGAAAGGAGCTAGTGAATGCAATTGCTGACTTCAGAGAGCTGTTCTCGTACTATATGACACCAACAGAAACTGGAGTCATTGAATAGCGAATGGATGGTGTCAGCGTGACCGAAGAATCCCAAGCTAATGTCGACCTCATTGACAGGTTGCTCCTCATTGTCACTCTGAACTCGACACTAATCCATTTCATGCTAAGCTCACAAGTTGAGGGAAGTGTTGACCCGGATAGAGTCGACTCCCTAATTCAAGGGCTCCTGCGAACCAGAAAGTGGATGGAGGAAGCCGTCAACATGAGCGGAATAACACCGTCTACTCAAAACATCATTAGTCTTATCGTAAAGAGACTCTCCCAAATAGAGAGCCTTTTGCCCAAACTTTCAGAAAAAGCTAAGCAGATGGAGAAGCAGGGAACTCCAGCTCAAGAGATCCTTTCACTCTTGGATGAAACAACATCAGACATACATGAAGCTACCTCTTCGGAAGGAGGTTCTTCAGAAGATGGAGCACAACAGATACCTTTGCTTGGTCCAGAGGCAGAAGCCCCTCCTCGCGAACCATATCGTAAGGTGGATGTTGAGAATGACGAGTGGGGCTTAATTGGACAGATGCAACGTATGCTTCAGCAGTACTCAAAACGGTGCCATGTCTTGCTCCCTACGTTTTGGGTTGAAACTCTTAGAGAACTTCACAAGTACCGCTCAGACTCACCATTTCTAGGTGATGTGATAGAGATTCCTGGGAGAATCATGGTGGCAATAGTGAAAGGATTACTTACTGAAGCGCCAGGAGCTAGGCTATTACAGGACCTGTCGAAGAAGAGACCAGCTGAGAATTACTTGGTACCATCTGAGATGGAGCGAGTGGAGAGAGCTGTTGGCAAGTACTTCAGTGGTGTCGTCGATGTGCTCCAGGAAAGAGACCTCGACGTAGGGGCAAAAATCTCTGAGGCGCAAAATGCGTTTAGTGCCTTTGGTTGGGGCGGCCCTGAACTTGAGAAGAGGATAATCAAGAGGATAAATCAGCAGTGTCAGGAAGCAATGCAGAATGCCGAGTCTGCCAGCGATCCTCCAAGGCAGGTTATTTACGCGGAAATAACCAAGCTCCTATGCAAACTCGAGCATGCCATACTTGCTGAGCCGAGGCTTCGGGAAATTCTGACGCAGATGAAGCCTTGAAACCACCTAAGAAAAAACATAGGCATATCTCATATAAGGGACGCTTCTCATTCGAGCACAATATACATCGAGGCTGTGCTATGTCCGGACTAAAGACTATGCTCAATCCAAAAGTGACTGCAGTCGTTGGAGTATCCACATCGAATCCCTTTTCTCCGGGAAATGTGATTTTCCGCAAACTCGCATTTGAGAACGATTTGCCAACTTATCCCATTAACCCAAAAGGCGGCACTGTCGAAGGCATCCCCGTTCACAAGTCAATAACAGAGGCACCAAGTGATATTGAATTGGTCGTCATTTCTGTGCCTGCGATGTATGTACCGGGAGTGCTTAGGGAATGCGGCGAGAAGAGAATAAGATCAGTCGTTGTGGTGTCGGGCGGCTTTAGTGAAGTAGGTGAAGGTGGAGAAAGTCTGCAAGCAGAGATTGTCGATATTGCAAATGAACACGGAATCACCATGGTTGGTCCGAACTGCATAGGTTGCTTTGTCCCTGATGTACTGGATACATTTTTCCTTCCTTCGGAAAGAGTCGCAAGACCAAGAAAGGGAAGTGTCGCGATTATTTCTCAATCAGGCGGATGGCTTATCGAGCGCCTGGAGGAGTTCGCGGCTCGCGATGTCGGTATTGCAGCGGCAATTTCGATTGGAAATGCTGCTCAGACGGATGTCACAGATTTTGTTGAGTACTTCGGCCAAGACAAATCTGTGAATGTAATCCTAGCATACATTGAAGGATTCGATGAGGGGGAAGGGCGAAGATTCGTTGAAACATGCTCTAGGATTGTGAAAAGGAAGCCTGTTGTTGTTCTGAAGGGAGGCGAATCAGAAGCGGGCCATAGAGCTACGCAAAGCCACACCTCATCTTTGGCTGGAGACATGGCAGTTACTGAAGCAGCGTTCCGTCAATATGGTGTCATTCGCGCGGTAGATGAGGATGAAGTAATGGCTTACAGCAAGGCATTCTCTTTTGCACCCAAGGCAATGAAAGGAAGAGGAGTAGGAACGCTTACAGTTAGCGGCGGTCATGGTGTGATTGCGAGCGATGAAGCTGAGCTCTATGGCATAACTTTCCCTCCCTTTACAAAGGAACAGCAGGATAGAATGCGTTCGGTCATGACTCCCGCATATCAGGGAATAGCCTCCTTTAGAAATCCATGTGACTTAACCGGTAGTGCTTCAGATATTGACTATGAGCGTGTTCTGAATGAAATGCTCAAGTTTGACACAATCGATGCAGCACTCCTTTTGCTGCTGCCGTATGCTCCAGGCATATCGCTGCAAATAGGGGCGAGAGTAGCCAACGTTGCAAAGCAATACGATAAGACTGTTGTTGCATATGTACCGGATTTAGACAAGTACGAGGTGATTATCCGAGGATTCGAGTTGAATGGAATTCCAGTGGGTGACACAATAGAGGAAGCGGTGCAGATGCTAAATGGAATCAAGCTGAGGTCAATGTATTTGAGGAAGATAGGAGCTATCTAGTCACTTGGTTTTCTGATGATACAAGGAATAGCGAGGGAATGGTGGACCTAGTACGCAAAGCCTCACAGATGCCTATCCAGCGACCTTTGATATATCAATGCCTAGTGAGTTCAGGTTTTCAACCAATTCCCCGCTAAGAATGAGTTTTCTTTCCGAAAGATCATCAACAACCTGACAGCCAGTGAGGTACATTGCAACCCTAAGACTCTCAAGCATTGTTTCTATTTCAACTACAATGTCAAGGGCCGATCCGTATACTGCCGGTCTCAAGAGGGGGTGTGCAATTCCAGCTGCAGTTGCACCCAGAGCCAAGGCTTTGGCAATATCCAGGCCACTTCTAATTCCGCCTGTTGCCACAACATCAAGGCTAGTCGCCTCACATACCATGATTACACTTAGCGCAGTGGGAATACCCCAGCTCCAAAAATCTAGGCCTAGATGAGCCTTCAGATCATCATCTTCTTTGAGGGCACGATAATACTCGACCGCAGCCCAGCTTGTACCTCCAACCCCTCCGACATCAACTGCATCAACTCCTACGCTCTCAAGTGCCAGCGCAACTTCCGCAGATATTCCTGCACCGGTTTCCTTGACAAGAACAGGCACATTGACAGATTCAACAATTGTGGCGATGTTCTCAAGGACGCCTTCGGAATTGCAGTCGCCCTCCGGTTGGACAGCCTCCTGAAGAGGGTTTAGATGAATGGCGAGAATATCGGCGTCAATCATATCGACGGCTGCTACCGCAAGCTCAACGTGAGTTGTCCCAATGTTCGCGATTACAGGAACAGAAGGTGCAGCTTCTCTGACTATGCGGAAGGTATCTGCAAGAGAAGGATCCTCAATAGCCGCTCTTTGGCTCCCCACGCCAATTGGAATGCGCAACTCTTCTGCTGCCTTTGCAAGGCGCTCGTTAATTGAGAGGGTCTGAGGGTGTCCGCCCGTCATTGCAGCAATTACAACTGGGGCATCGGCCCGAAATCCCAAAAAATTCGTTGTCAAGTCAATGCCATCCTTGTCAATCTCAGGGAGTGCATTGTGAACAAAGCCAATGTGCTCAAACATGGTAGAACGACGACATTGGACCTCTTCTTCCAAGCAAATCTCGATGTGTTCAATCTTGCGTCTCCTCGTTAAGGAGGATTCGCTACTGTCCAAGTCACTAAGGGCATCTTCTGAGGGCTTTTCTTGGTCTGCCATGGAGCTATCACCCGTAGGATTCTGATGGTTCGTGTTTCCTGATAGCCATTGCGGTCAAGAGTGTTTTGAAAGACCAACAGGAGCGTTTTGCGTTATGCGAAGCCTTTAAGCACCGTGCAACGCAGTTCATCGTAGTGCCAGCAATGGAAGATGAAAGCAAGTACCGGGTTGAAAATGCCGAAGATGAACCAGCGGAAAAGAAAGGGCTGTTTAGACCGCTGCCCACAAAAGAGGGAGTGGGTGAATCTGCGGCTGACAGAACAGGCCGCTCTGAACCAATAGCAAGATTCCTTGGCATAACAATGAGAGAGCGCAGGCGCGATTTGCTCGTTCTATTCTTGGTGCCAATGCTTGCAGGACTAGCTGACGCTGCAGTCTACTCCTACATCATTATTGGATCTATCGAAAGCACTGGCTTATTCACTTTCGTGATTCCGCTTCTTGCAGCTATTCCGGTTGGACTGACGCAAAGCAAGGCAAGCTATGCAATGCTCGCGGCGCTTATAGCAGCCCTCTTCTATCTGTTGTTTTTTGTCCTGTTCCTTGCTAGTCCGGGTATTCAATGGCCCGTCTTTGACCTTGGAGAATTCATTGTTAGTGGTTTCTTCATAGCAGCAATATACCTTCTACTGGTAATTCTAGCATCATTAATGGGATCACTTCTTGGAACTATTCTTAGGGAATTCTTCTAGAAACAGGTTGATGGATACAGATTCGACGCTATAGATGGAAGTATGTCCAGCCGTTGTTTACGAGGTCTTCTTTCGTCTTTAGCCATTTTTGAAAACCAACATCTCTTATCTCATCCAAGGATGGTTGAGCCCATGGCCGCCGCTCTAGATGACGGCAGGTTGCCACTCGAAGACAGTCAAGGCAAGTGCTATAGCCTCTATCTGTTGCGCAGGTTCTTACTTCGCAGTCCTTTGTGCCTCCTCCTTCCTTGCACCCGGGGCATGATGGAGTCGATTGGCCAAGACGAATCAGATGGGATTTCAGTTTGGAAACCCAAGGGATTTCTTCCTCGAGATTTGGGGAAGTCTCGGTGATATCGCCGGTCTGTTTCTGATCCTCTTTCTTGGTATGGTTTGAGGCATGCAAATTGCATCCCGAGCAATAGAGACCACAATAAGACACTCCTACTTTGGAATCTGCCATGCAAATCGCCTCATAGGAATAGGCCCGAATTTCAAAATAAATCTTCTATAATACGAACAAGTATGTTGTGCAAGTCCTCCCAGTTTCAAAACCCAGAGTCAACACGGTTATTAGAGAGCTAGTTCAGAGTTGCCTTGTTTCTCATTGCCCTGTTTGCCCCAACTTAGCCCTTGGTGAAGAACTTGACTATCGCGGTTATTAAACTGCTTGGCACAAATGCCGAAAGAGACGTGTACGAAGTTCTTTCGATGTTGCCAGGGGCGAAAACGACAGTGGTGTCCAGCCGCGAGAGAATACTTGCTTTGGCTGATGCTAACGGCATTCTGATTCCGGGAGGTTTCTATAGGATAGATTTGGTGGATCCCGATGGAGATTGCATTTCATCGGACCTGCTAACTGCAATTGCTGATGCGGCGGATGAAGGCAAGCCCATTTTGGGTATTGCTCAAGGATTCAAGACATTGGTTGAGATTGGAGTATTGCCGGGCAAATTGCTTCAAAACAAGAGTGGAAGGTTCATCTGCAAATGGACATTTCTCCGGGTTTGCAGGGAGCAATGTATCTTCACAAAAGGAATGGAAGGAGCTGTGATACGTATCCCCATAGCCCATGCCGTGGGAAGATATGATTTGAACAAAACGAAGCTCGATCGACTTCGCAAGAAGGGACAGATAGTGATGCGTTACTGCGACTCGGACGGCTCCATGACGGATGAAGCGAATCCGGATGGGTCAGTCGATAATATAGCGGCTGTACGCAATGAAAGGGGTAATGTCTTGGGAATGATGCCTTACCCGGAAAGAGCCTCTAGAGAGAATCTGTCATCAACGGATGGCCTTGCTATTATTCAAAATTTTGTTGAGGCGACGAAGGAAATGCGAGGCTAAGTGCAATGGTTTCTGAAAAGGAACTCGTTCATATGCAGGAACTGCTTGGACGACATCCAACTGTTACCGAACTGGCCATGTTGGAATACCAATGGTCTGAAGAAGCGAGCTATAAGAGCACAAAGCGCTGGTTTCATCTGCTTGACACAGAAGGGCACAACGTTGTGGTAGGAATTGGCGAAGGAGCCGGTGTAGTAGATTTGGGTGACGACGTACTGCTGGGAGTGGCAATACGGGCATACAACGGGCCTGCTGCAGATTGCTATGAGTCCTCAGCCAAAGGTGTTGGCAGAGTAATCGGAAATGTGCTCTCTCAGGGCTGCAGTCCTATGGCTCTACTAGATTCAGTTCGTGTGGGAAATATCGAGATGCGAAAGCAAGCCAAGTTGCTAGCCCGCATTGTTCAGGCAGTATCAGATTATGGGAATAGTGTAGGAGTGCCAGTTATTGGAGGCGAATCCGATTTTGACGACTCTTACAGCGATAACTATATTCTGAACCTAGCCTGCATAGGCGAGTCATCTCCAGAGAAGATAATACGCAGTGCTGCAAAATCGCCAGGTGATTCATTAGTACTATTCGGAGTAAACATACATCGAAGCATACGAGGTGAGAGAGGTAAGAAGGAGTATTGTGTTGTACAAAGAGACCTTATAGAAGCACTGGAACTTCTACGAGATCGGCATTTGGTTTCTGGATTACAGGATGTGGGAGCCGGCGGAATTCTTTCTGCCGCAGGGGAGATGGCGCAGAGGGCTGGAACTGGAGTTAGAATTGAAGCAGACAAAATCCCAGCTGGAGAAAACGCAAGCACGATTTCGGAAGTGCTACTTAGTGAGAACCCTGAGCGACTACTGGCATCCGTAAGCCCAGCCAATCTTGAGCTGGTCCTAGAGATTCTGGAAACCTGTCATATTCCATGCAATGTTATTGGGAAGGTTTCTGATGACACATTCTTCACTGTCGCTGAAGAGGGACAAATCAAGGCAGAGATACCAATTGAGGTCCTGATGCGTGGTTTTGATGAGCCAATGCGACTCGAAGAGCAAATCCCTGAGCAGAGCCTCTCCCATGAATGGCTCAAGGCTCCAGAGGACTATTCAAAGGCCATTATGGACGTTCTAAGTTCTGTAGGTGTGTGTGACCGCTCTTGGATTTTCAGGCAATTCGACCAGCATTCCCAGCTTAACACCGTAGTTGACATTGGAGAGAACGCCGGTGTTGTTGAGTTTTCAAAGGGCAAACTCGTTGCTGTGGCCACCGACTGCAATTCTGTATATACGAAGCTCGACCCCTACTCGGGAGCTGCGAATTCAGCATGCGAGACGCTTCGGAATCTTGTATCCGTCGGAGCAAGGCCACTTCTGGTAGCCGATTGCCTGAACTTTGGAAATCCCGAGAAACCCGAGGCCTATGCTCAATTGGTGGAATCCATTCGGGGGATTGGTCAGTTCTCACGGGATTTTGGTATTCCGGTTGTTGCTGGCAGCATATCACTTTACAACGAGCAAACTATCGAAGGCACAACGAAGCGGATTTCTCCAACGCCACAAATACTAATGGCCGGATTGATACCTCCCGGGCAGCAACCAATAAGACGTAGCCTATGCACACCCTTGGCAAATCTCTACCTTGTCGGCGAAACACATCGTGAACTCAACGGAAGCCAATACCAGCGGATTAGTCATGGCAGATTAGAAGGGCTTCCACCAGCCTACAGCCCAGTTCATGAAAAGAACAGCATGAACGCGATTCTTGAAGCGCGAGAGAGGGGAATAATTCGATCATGCAACAATCTTGGAAAGGGAGGACTTGCAGTAGCCCTCATGAAGATGGTTTTCAAATCGAATTACGGCTTCAGAATCACTGTTGACAAAGTGCCTGGTACAGCAGAATCGTTGACTGGGATTCTTTTCTCCGAGAGTTCGGGAAGATACATCGTTGAAGTAACAGAGACAAATGAAAGCGAGTTCCTCCGAATTGCTCAAGAAAATGATGCAGACACTCTCGAACTCGGACTTACCACATTTGAGCAGATGGCGAACTTTGGCAAATTTAAAATCAATATTGAGATGGCAAGAAGAGCTTTCAAGGCGACCTTACCTAGTTTGCTTGGCTGACAGGAAACTGAATTTGCATATGCATCGCTTAGATAATAAGGTGCATTTGCAGATTGAAAAAGCAGATGCAAATGAAGGCTGTCTACCCGTACTCGGATGCATTGCTCAACTACAAATTCAGTCAAGACCACCCATTGAAGCCAGAGCGTCTGAAACTGACGTATCTCCTTTCGAAGGAGTTGGGACTTCTGGATAGAGTCAATTTGATTGAGCCAAAGCTTGCGACCAGAGAGGAGCTGGAGCTATTTCACACTCCTGAGTTCATTGATGCAGTTCAAGAGTGCAGCAAGGATCTTTGTTCCAAAGCCACCTTTGGGTTGGGGACTGCCGACAATCCAGTCTTTCCTGATTTGTATGACGCAGCAGCCAGATATGTTGGGGCAACACTTGATGCCATGAAGGAAATAGAGAGAGGGGCACGCAACGCCTTTGCAATATCCGGGGGGCTTCATCACGCCCATAAGAGTATGGCCTCAGGGTTTTGCGTGTTCAATGATATTGTCGTGTCAATCATGCACCTCCAAAAGAAGAAGAATTGCAGAGTACTCTATTTCGATTTTGATGCACACCATGGCGATGGAACTCAAAATGCTTTCTACCGCTCTAAGAATGTACTCACCATATCTGTACATCAGTCAGGGAAATACCTCTTTCCAGGAACCGGTTTCATTCACGAAATGGGGGCGGCTGAAGGAACAGGATACTCTGTCAATATTCCTCTCCTTCCAGGAGGAGGAAGTTCAGACCTGATAAGAATTGTTGATGAAATAGTTGTACCACTGTTCGAAAGCTACGGACCGGACCTTCTCGTGACTCAACTTGGGGTTGACGGCCACTTTCTAGATCCACTAGCTCATTTAGTCTACACGACCCACGGGTATGAAGCGGTTCTTAAAAAGCTCAAGAAACTCTCAGAAGACCTATGCAAAATCGGTTGGCTAGCAGTTGGAGGAGGAGGATATCATCCCGTAAATGTGGCTAGGCTTTGGACGCTTTTCCTTTCAATCATGCTGGATGAGAGGATACCTGAGAAACTACCCGAGGACTTCGTCATGACTTGCGAAAACATGGGATTTGATAGATGTCCAGAAGGCTTTCGAGATACCGCGGAGGTGGTTCAAGGCTATTTCCCGCGTGATGAAATCGATTTAGACCTAGATCGAACAATCAGAAGAGTGAAAGAGACGGTTTTTCCATACCATGGATTATGACTCATCATTTGCGCTTTGAGCACTAGCAATCTGGAAGTCAATCCACTTCCTAACGGCGCTAATCACAAGGTCTGAGGCAGCTGCGAGAATAATTGAATCAGCATCATCCACCAGCAATGAGGAGGGGTCCACACCAGACCGTGCAACCCGTAGCAGTGAAGGGTAGCAAAGAATACCCAGGCTTTCCACTATTTCCGAGGAATCCTCCCCACTCAAAAAGAGATTCCTGCCAAGTATTGATTGAAGAGAGAGCTCAGAGTCGCTATCCAGTAGAGATAGTAAGGATTCGCGGTCAGCGCTAACCACTACTGTCGCCTCGAAGCAGTCATCGTAAACCACTGCGCGTCCTCGTTCAAAGCAAAGACTGCATACCTCGTCAGAATCGGTGGTTTTGAAGCAGATTGCAGAGTCTTTGAAGGACTCCCCAGCGACCTCCATGAGATTCCCGAACTCGGAGTCGCTCATTCTATGGAGATTCTTGGCCTTTTCCAAACTAATGCTCAAGGCGGCTCGGCAGCCATCAACAACAGGACCGAGGTATTCCATTAGCATAAACTCGCCTCTATTGATTGAGCCAGCCATTTGTGCAAGTGCTTTCTCTACAGTGCGAGGTTTTTCAATTTCCGTCAATGGCAACCACCGCATTCTTACGACATATCTTTTTAGAGATACGGTTTATGAAAGAATTGGAATGACCGAATTCAATGAAGCAAAAGTCGTTCTCGGATGGTGATTTCAATAACAACGGACATCCACACACACTTGGGTGCAGATAGGATGGATTACGAGAATATCGACGCTCGTAATTTGGCTGAGCATGTGGATGTATTAATTAATCGGATGGATATCTTTGGCATCAGACGGGCTGTGCTAACACCATCTAGTCCGCAAATGACCAATCTATGCCTGGAGGGTGCGGCAATATATCCAGATAGGCTATTCAGCTCGTGCCAGGTCATGCCTCGGCCAATAGAAAAAGCTAGAATGCAATTCAAGGAGTTTGTGGATGACGGATGCAGGGCACTCATCCTTGACGAGGAATTCTGCTATCCTGAAGACCCTGCCACTCTTTCATTGGTTGCCGAAGCTGCAAAGGCGAACATACCTGTTATGTTTCACAACGAAGTCATGCAGGGAGACTGGTTATCCCTTGCAGACAAGGCTTCAGTTCTTCATCCCAACGGGAAATTCGTAATCCTCCATATGGGTGGTCTATTTGGGTTCCCACAGATGATACCTCTCATCTCGCGTGAGAATATCTGGCTGGAGATATCTGTGAATCTTGCCAAGCTTGTGGAATCACCATTGCGCGTGTTTTTGGATGCAGTTGTGCAGGATATCGGTGTAAGGAAGCTTGTCTTTGGTTCTGAACATCATAGCGAATATCCCGACATCATGGCTAGTCTCAATCTCATAGACCTTAACGTGGAAACTAGTAG
>RDOF01000063.1 GCA_011365025.1 Candidatus Thorarchaeota archaeon | reverse complement strand
AGGACCAACTGTGAAGTTCCAGACCTCAGAGCTACCCCACATGTTGAAGTCATCCCGTGCGAATGCTTGAAACTCCACAAAATCCCCCTCAGACAGGAGTTCCGGCAACGTTACGTCGCACCATTGCGTCGTGAGGTCGTTTTCCCAGATACCGTGGTCATAGACTGCAGTCACATTGACGTCATATGTGAGAACCCCGTTGACATAGTAGGTCAATGCAACATGTCTAATCGAAGTTCTGTCAGTCACCTCGAGCCTAATCGTAATAGGCGACCCTGCCGCAGGATCTCCCGAAATGATCTCATATGCATTGATTCTTGGTCCCTCTTGGGGGAGAATTGTGACCATGGTACGGCTCTCAAGAACGATGCCGCACTCATAGGTAATGAAGATGGAGTAGTTGTAGACGCCCACGGGCCTTGAACCGATGAATACGAACTTGCGGTCTGCGCTTTCATCGAGAATCTCAAATGAAACCATGACTCCATTAATCGTGACCATGCACATGAATGGCTTTGTTCCTTGGAAGTAGCACGCGACCAGTTCGTCGTTGTTGCCTGACTCAATGAACCTCTCTCTCCATGTGGGTGTTATCTCTGGGAATACCCAGAGATGGGGATAGTGGTCAATTCCTCCACCACTTCCTGGGACTTCTTGGTCACCGACGCCATCATAGGAGCCCCAATAGTTGCCTCGGCCAAGGACGCCACCGTCATCCCATGCGTTGTTCACGCCATTATCCAGCGCCGCCGAGAGGACATTGAAACCAAGATAGTTCCCAACTAGAGTATTGTAAGACCCGCCGGCTATCTCGATACCGTGAGCGCCATTTGCGTACGAGCAGCTCGATGATATCTCCGTCTCATTTGTCGCGATAAGCAGGACCCCGGAATCGCTGCAATGATGCGTCAACAATGACATGAATGCAGACTCATTGACCGAGTCAATAAGTACCCCCACATTGTTTCCTATCGACTGTATGCTATAGAAGTAGCCGCCAGTCGAATCTACAACGGAGAAGCCAGTGCCGGTAGCGTTTGTGACTGTATTGCCTATGGCAAAGGCAAAGTCGCAGCGATCGACAACGATTCCGTCCCCATCCCCTCCTATCACAATGAGGCCTGACAAGGTGCAGTCGTCTGACTCCGAAATGCTGATAGCTGTTGATTCCGAGTCGTAGATGAAGCAGGCAGTCATTTGAGTAAGGGGAGACGTCGTCACTGCCACCCCTGCATTCCAGATGTTGCACATCTCTATGACTGTGTTGTTGCAATTCTCGACCTGAAGTGCGCTTTGACTCCCCGTCACATTCATGTTGCACATCTGGACCGTCGCATTCTCGAGACCTGTGAGGGCAATCCCGATGCTGACCTCCGTGAAGTTGCACTCAGTGACTGTTGCCTGTCCCGCCCCAAGGTAGAAACCATCGGCATCGCCACCACCGTTGACACTGCAGTTGATCACAACGTAGTTTGCTGTTACAGTCCCGGAGATGTTCAGAGCATAAGTTCCGGGGCTTGGAGAGAGTAGAAGACCCGATATTACATACGGTGAAGTTGTGTTGCCATCTCCTGGCCAGCCCTGAAGAGTGAAGTCAGTATTATTCGTTATGACAATCGGCTCATGAGGCGTAAGCTCGCCCATACTGCTT
Source organism: Candidatus Thorarchaeota archaeon (assembly GCA_011365025.1). Next base: position 10,946 of record RDOF01000063.1, on the reverse strand, counting down.
GACAAATCAGTCTGAACTGTGGAAGTTACTGAGTTTCTCTCCCCCATCGTAGCGAAGGCTAGAGGGATGGCAATAAGCAGCAACAACAAGATGGCTCCAGTTCCTCTCGACATGAAACATGGCTCCTGCTCCACGATGAAAGCTCAGTCTCAACCTGCTCTAATATACATTCTCGTTTCTTTTTCTGTGCCTACAAGAGCTGTGTAGAGTGCCGTAGCATGATGAGAATATTCCGAGAATCGATACCTTGATAGAAATCAAAATACTGTACCAATCACTAGTCGGAAGCAAAGCTGCGTGAAGGGAAACGAATGAAGGTTGGCGAGTTTAGCGAAAGTGATGTGCTTCTTTTAGCGAGAACTGCATATAACGAAGGCGATGCGCATTTCGAGATTGTACCTGAGAATTGTGTCTTGCTTGTGATTGACATGCAAGATGAGTTTGTCAAGCCTCATTGGTCGCCCGACTGGGTTCCTGAAGCAACAAGACAAGTTCCTGGCATCAAGAAGTTAATCGAACACTGCAGAGCCAGGGATATTCCCGTGATCTTCACCGTGTATTCCAAGACTCACAACTACTTGGACCGTCCCAAGACTGGAAAGACCATGCCCGGACGATATGCAGAAATTGAGATTGACTTCTCGTTATTCTATGTGGAAGGACGGGTCTGGCACGAGCTCGAACCTAGAGAGAATGAGATAGTGATCAGGAAGTCATCCTATGGGGCATTCTACGACACACCTCTGGAAACCATATTGAAGAATATGGAGAAGGACACAGTGATAATCTGTGGTACATTAACAAATTACTGCTGCGGGTCTACGGCACGGCAGGCATATGAAAGAAGCTTCAAAGTTGTCTTCGGAAGTGATGTGACATCGACCGATGCTCCTGAGATGCAAGAGCCTGAATTGAAGGTGCTAAGAAAGGGCTTTGCGAGGGTGCTGACTGCAGACGAGATTATGAAGGCGCTCCCTTGAGATTGGCTGAGTCAAGATGAGCGCTCTAATCAATGTGATCTTCGGGCGGGACTCAAACTGAACCTACGTATCAGTTCACAGATTCCTCTGAAAGAAGTCGAGAACATGACGTTTCAGCCTCACTCGTTGGTCAGTATCAAAGGATCCATGTCCTTCCTTTGTTAGACGAATGAACTCAAAGTCTACTCCCTCCTTCTTTCCCAGTTCGAGAAGGCGGTCTCGGAACATCTCCGACTGCTCAATAGGGCATCGAGGGTCGTTCTCAGCATGAATCATCTGCAGCTTTGCGGTCATGTTCTCAACGAAGTTGATTGCACTTCGGTCTTCCCATAATTCGAGAACTCCCTCATCCTCAGGCTTCCCCATTTGCTCTTCAAGGTAGAATGAGAGTGCTGGAAAGGTCTCTTTGCATTTCTCATACATACGTTTCAGTGATGATATACCCATCCATGCCGAGGCAGCCTTCCAGAGGTCGGGTTTCTTCGTGACCGCTATGAAAGTCATGTAACCTCCGTAACTGCCGCCATGAATTCCGATTCGGTTCGAGTCAACGTAGTTCAGACTCCGTAAATAGGTGACACCTGCCTCAATGTCATCGAGGTCCTTTCCACCCCAGTCGTTCAGACAGGCATCGCGAAACTCCACTCCATAGCCAGTGGACCCTCTTACATTTGGAAGTAGAGTGACACATCCCCTGCTTGCGAAGAGCTGGGCGTCTTCATCGAAGAGTCGATAATACTGACCAGTTGGCCCACCATGTGGCATTACAATTGCCGGCAGCTTTTCATCTGGGTCAGTGTTCTTGGGCCTGTAGAGAATCGCATGTATCTTCACATCACCGGAGGGGTAGCTGATGTATTCCCCCGCATGGAAATCGTCAGGGGTGTATCTTCCATGCTCTGCAGGGATGACCTCCTCATAGTTGTGTTTCTGAAGGTCATAGAGTAGAAACCGCATTCTGTGGGTCGTGTCCTGATGCCCAAGGAGCAGACTATGCCCCTTGTTGGGTTGGCGCAGGGCACCTGCAAACCCTGAAGGAATATCGAGGATGCGCTCTTCTCCAGTTTCTATATCATAAAGAAGCAGCTTCTGTACTGCATCGATGTCGCGCCCAACAATGATTCTCTTGCCATCGCCAGTGAATTGAATTGGAGTTTCTGGTGCCCGAGCATCTCCGAACCATTTGACCTCTCCTGAGGCGAGATGATAGACTCCTGCTTGCTCGATTCCTGAATGGTCGGACCCAATCAGGAGCATTGTTCCGTCTTTGGACCAGTCAAAGATCAGGTCCTTCGAACCATCTCTTACCCCGAAGACCTTCTTCTTCTCTGAACCATCCATCCTAACTAGCCAGACATCAAGATTCTGAAGGTCTTCGGACTCATTTGCATTGTAGGCAATCCATTCATCATCTGGAGATACCACTGCTTCCGTCCAGAATGACACTGGACGTGAGTGATCTGTCAGCTGAGTCACGTTGGTCCCATCGGGATTCATTCGAAAGATCTGGGCGATACCATTCACGCGATCAGAGAAGAACACAATGTACTTTCCATCATGACTGACTTCCATTACATCGTCACGGGATTGAGGAGTATCCGTGAGTCTTGTCACTTCTCCATTCGGCACTGATATCCTGAAAATATCATTCTTCTCATTGCCTGGAACTGGGTCTTTCGGAAAGAGGAGATATGAGTCATCGGGTGCCCATTTATGTAAGCCTGTTGGACTTACTGGATACTCTCCGTGTGTGAGTTGAGAGAACTCCCTCTTGTCCAAGTCAAGCAGATGGAGCTCCAATCGTCCAGTCTTGTTTGATACGAATGCAATTCTGTTGCTACTTCTCCCTAACAAGCCCCAGAACTGCAAAGGTAGAGCAATGAGTTCCTCGAGCAGTATTTCTTCATTCTCTGGCTTCACTGCTGTTTCCCATCTTTTCATTTCTTTACGTTGAGGTTTTGTTCAAGCCCTCATATGAATTATTATGTGCATTGGTTTCAACAACCCGTACGGTGTTCTCATGGGGGCTATGGTGACAGAATGATTGGGACACGCTCTGCTTCATGACGATTTTCACCGACCGATCCTTCACTCTCCGCGCAGCCTTTATATGACGAGTCTACATTCATACCTTCGAATCGGAGGGAGATTCATGCCGTTGAGCGGTGCAGATGAAACGGTCATCCAAAGAATAAGAGAAGGAGCTCTCAAGGCGTACCCTGAGCAACGCTATGTCGACCCCGCTTTGGCACCTGGCGCCATGATGACCCTTTTATTTGCTGTATTTCTGCTCCTCTCTATCATAGGTCCTGGTTTTGGACCCATGTCTTTTGAAATATCCTTACTTGGGACACTCATTGGAGTGTGTGTATTGATTGCAGGCATCGCTGTATGGCGTCACTTCAGGAGCAACTACGCCTATCTGGGCATGTGGCGGTTCCAATTGGCCTTGTCCATCACTGCTCTGGAACTGGCAAACCACGGGCACAAACAGGTGAAGCCAATCATCAGTCCCAGCTACCCTGAGGAATACCTGTATCTCCCCAACTTCGTGGCCTTTGGGCCCGGGAATCTGCTCAAGCGACTTCAGGGGGTAGACATCGATTCTAAAACGTTGACAATGGCGGCGAGCCAAGCTGACAGGGTCATTGCCTCGTTGTTCGGCACACTAGGCGCCCTGACTCTTCTTGGAGGGATATTCACACTTCTGGCCTTCGCCGTGATTTCTGTGATCTCAGATTCAATGAACTTGTTCCTCCTTCTCTTGGGGCTCATGCTTCTTTTTCTGAGCCTTGCCTCCTTGTTGTATGCTTGGCTAAAGGCACGCGCTCTTGAGCGTCAGGAGCTGAATGTGCATGGTTCTAGGGGCCTCTCTCGATTGGCTGATGACGCTCAACGGACGACGGTGGACGCATCAGGCGTCACGGGACCGGCCTATACGGACTTCTCGAGGATGTTTGATTATACGTTGACCAAAGTGAGAGTCAGCGACGTACTCTCCTTCTTAAGGTCTCAATTCCCTCATCCAATTCGACTACTCGTGCTGGATACCTACAAGGAACTCGAATACACTGGACGGACCTACCTCACCGGAAATGAGATTGAGCTGCGAGAGGCGATACTTCTCCCCGGCACTGCGCTCTACTGAGGTGTTGAAATGCAGACAATGAACTTGCAAACCATCATTTTGGGCAATTTTCTCGAATTGGCAGTCCTTTGCATTCTTCTCTGGTTCGCAATCCACGTTCTCTACAAGAAGGGCTATTTTGGCCCGTGGCCTCCCACTAATCGCTTGGCAAGAATAGCCATCTGGGTATTCCTCCTATTTCCGTTTATTTTTGGACTGGGCATATCATCAGTGGTGTTGCTCATCGTTCTCGTGATTCCGTCTGTCGAGCCTGAAATGGTCATTATCTACTCCCTCTTCGAGTCTGCGGTGCTAGTCTTCATTATCCTCTTCATCGCTCTCCTCTATTTTCGAGTGCTGACATGGTGTTGGAAGGGGTATGGTGCAGCTGGTGTCATAGTCATCATGTCGGCAACGTTCTCGGCGGGTCTGACTCTAAGCTCTCTCGGACTGCTTGCAATTGCAGCCGATGACGTGCTCGGGATGGCCAGAATGGCGTGGGCAGGAGGCTTCATCTTCATGTTCTGCTGGCTTCGTGAAGAACTCAAACCGAAGACGGAAGAACGACCAACTACGCGCAATGTACTCGGGCACACACCAATCGAAGTTGGCATGGAGCGCCTGTATGGAATCATTCTCCCTCTCATTCGGCGTCTGCGTGTTGACCGGGATGAGGAGTCGCTTCACCTGTTGAAAGGCATGCTTCAGTTGAATGAAGGCTTTGAGAGGTCCATCTCACTCGCTTGTAGGGCTCTTGGTTTCAACAAAGAAACCATTCTGGAGGCAACTAATGCAGACGATGCCTTGGAGACTTTAAAGAACGTTGATACAAGATGGGGAAATGTTTCTCTGCTGGACCTCGGCGTCCTATTTGCCATTTCAATCCCGTGGGTTGTTAGCCTGATTTTGAGCGTCTTGGCATATGCCGATGGTGTATTGAGGCAGTATCCCTTGCTCTTCATCTTGGACATAACTTTGCCACTTGGAATTATCATCCTCCTTTTCCTCTTTGCAAGTCCCAGGCTAGGAGGCGGGCAGGATATAGCGAAGCGACATGATGAGGTCTTCAAATTCACAAGGGACGAGTTCCAAAGACGAAGGGGTATTGACCTCTTGACCATTACTGCATCGCTAATTGGGACCACTACGGTGACCTTGATGGTCGTTGTCTTGTTCTCCGACTTCATGCTGCTAATTCCGCTCTCGGGTGTCTATGTCTTCAGTCTATTGCTCGTAATGTTCGACGACTTGGTCCGAGGTAAACGCCCGTCGCATGAACTGATGTTGACTCTGATTAGAAGGCGACTTCCAGATGAGGTAAGAAATACAGGAAATGCCTCAGACTAGCTATTTACTCAAGCAGTGGAATCTGTCTTCTTGACCGTTTCGAGAGGACTGCAAGGCTGGTTCCAAAGACGAATAGAAACACAAAGGCTGGAACAAGGACATCAACACCCAGTTCAACAAGACTGGATGGAGTCTTTCCTGGGAATACCAATACGTAAAGAAGGTACGAAAATGCCAGCGCAAGCGCGAGACTGCCAGTAACATTCAGCAGCTTCCTCCCACCTGAAATGGAAGCTGATTCCGAAGTCAGTGTTTCCTTGAGAATTTTCGAGGCCTCTTCTGCCCTAGGTGGCTGACCTCGAAACACCAGAATCCGTGCCTCGTCAGGATGAAGTCCATATTCCTGAAGAATCCTGTCTCCTTTATTACGAGGTCCCCAAATCTCCCCCCATATGAAGATGCAAGAGAGAGCAACTATGGCAAGAAGAGCGAGGGTGATTCTTAGACTCAACGGAACAACGTGAATCCAGATAACGGGGATCTGACACCCCACAAATATAATGACAGGAAGCCATGTGCTTAGAAAAAGCCCTTCTTTGATTTTAGTCGCCTCTCTCGCCAACACATTCTCCTAGTTTGGTATCCTGACAAACTACTTTCCTTCTCAGTTTGCTCTTGCAGAAACTAGTGCTTCTTCAGCCAAGATGGCGGCCCACCCCTTGATGTATTCATTGTCAAAAACAAGGCAGCTCTCAAATGAGAAAAAGAGCGGCTCTAGTAGAAACTAGAGCCCCTTGAACCTAGAAACCACAGCAACCTAGATGCTGCCCGTTTTTGTCAGCTTACCGTTATTGTAAGAGCAGATAACCACACCTGCCTCTACAAAGACCAAGATTCCAAGTCCGATGGCAAAGAATAGATCGACTGCGCCGGTGGAATAGAATGTGCACATATTCGCACCAATGGCCACAAAAATCAAAATTCCAAGTACAACTATCACTACTTTTTCTTTCAAGTTCATTCAGAAACATCTCCTGTGTATTTCTTATTGGCATTCTCGACTGTGATTTCGCTATACCTCAAGTATATCCTCAGGACACCGTGACTTCCCTTGATTTCCAGTATTTCAGGTTCTACAAATGACGCATGCTGCAATTTTCCAAGTGTTCCCTCAATTATGACCGCCCCACTCTCATGGTTCGAGAGAACAGAACGCCAGAAGTTTTTGGATTTGAGTTCAATAGAGAAGTCACGTTCGCCATTGTCTTTCACTTGGGTCGCCATCTTGAATGCCTCATGACCTCTCTTCAGCAACATCTGATAATCTTTAATTGACGCCGATGCGAAATAGTTTGCAAGGATGCGAAAGAATTACCATGTCAGGTAATGAAGAAGACGCGGAAATCTCCAAAGTCCTCTTTGAGCTAGCCAGCAACCGGAGGGCGAGCATACTTTTCGAATTGGAGAAACATGGTCTCAAAATGAAACAGATAGCTAAATCTCTAGATATGAATGTCACAGAAGCTTTCAGACATTTGCAAAGACTTAGCGATGCAAAACTTGTGGAGAAAAAGGTGGATGGAACCTACGCAATAACATCTCTGGGCAACTTGGCGGTCGGCCTTCTCTCAACTTTCAATTTCATTCTAGAGCATGGGAATTACTTCTTGGAGCATGATTTTTCCTGTCTTCCTTATGAGTTTGTCAACAGGCTTGGTGAGTTATCAGATGGAGAGCTTTGTGGAGACACCCTAACGAATTTCAATCGTGTCAGAAAAATGGTTTACGATGCAGAGGAGTATATCTGGGCAATGGCCGAGCAGAGTGAATCGAGTCATGTTCAAGTAACGAACGAGAAAGTGTCTAGGGGGCTACAATTCAGATTCATTATGCAGCAAAACCTTGCAAGAGCAGCCAAAATCACTCCGGAAGTTGAGCATTTGAAAGAAAGAAGGACTCTCGAACGCATCTGTGTCACATTCCTAATTAGTGAAAAGGAGTCAGTCGTCAACTTCCGTAGGCGTGATGGGGAAATGCATTACATTGGCTTTTTTGGAACAGACGAGAAGTTCCGCAAATGGACTCGGGACCTCTTCATGTACTACTGGGAAAGAGCTGAAGCATGGCATCCTAAAATGCATAGCCAATAGATGGCCTTCAGATTCACAGCTTTTGTCAATCCGTTTTCTTCCTGCCGTACTTCCGAAGATAGTATTGCCTCATCAAGTGGGCTTCGAACTTATTGATGGTCTTAGCTCCTCCCAGAAACTCTGCTTCAATGAAGGCCTTGCAGGACTTCTCAAGGACGAAGGTGCAAGTGAAGGCCTCTTCCATGTCTCTTCCGATGCACACGGCACCATGGTTTGCCATCAGTGCCGCATTCCTTCCCTTGAGTGCCTTCATGGTCTTCTTGACGATCTTCTTTGTGGAAGGCAGAGCGTAGTCTGCGACCCTGATAGTCGGGCCGATAATCTGGACCATGTCGTCGAGGATTGGAGGGACCTCGCGGCGTGCAACTGCCACCGTGGAGGCGTTTATTGAATGGGAATGGATGACCGCACCAATGTCCTTTCGCTCACGGTAGATGGCAATGTGAAGCTTCATCTCTGCAGAGGGTTTGTGCTTTCCTTCCCATGTCACGTCATCCGAACTGAAGTCGACAATGGCTATATCGTCGGGGCCCAGGGTTTCATAGCTCATTCCGGAGGGTGTGATTGCCATCTTTGCTTCGCTTATTCTGCAGGAGATGTTTCCCCATGTGCCTCCTACGAGGCCGTTTGCAATGAGTTTCTTACCTGCATCACTGAGAGTTCGTCTAGCCTTGTCTACTTCCATGATATACCCTCTATCAGGACTGCCGTCTTAAACTATGCTCCTCCGAGAATGTCACGTCTTAGGGGGTACCGACCCGGGATTCTTCTTCCCCAGGTTTTGCCAGTAGAGAGCTATTTTATTGACCCTATCAAATCCAACTGCTTCGTAGGCTCTGCGTGCAGGAATATGGGCGTCATCCAAGTCGACCTCTACCATGGCAACCTGCACATTATGGTCCCTCAGGTACTGGAGCGCATGACGGTACATGAATGCTCCCCAGCCCTTACACGCATATTCAGGAAGTACTCCGTTGTTTAGGATGATTCCCAGAGGCTTGTCGCTCTGAATCCTGAAGGTGATATACCCGATGACGCCATCTGTACTCTCCAAGACCCAGACCCACTCGGGGTGCTCGGCAAACAACTCATGATTCTGGGCGTTCTTCTTCTCCTGCCAAGTTACCTTTGGGTCATTGAGTATGCTATAGATGTCCTCGCCTTGCAGGGCCTTCCAGCTCTCATGGATTGCCTCGTAGCAGATGGCTGTTATCTTGTCTATCTGTGGCAGGTCGTCGTTGCTGGCGAGTCTGAGGACAGTGCTGTTGCGTTCTGCAATCTTCATCATGAGTCACTCCGGACCTCTAATGGAATCGAAGTTAATCATTGTGGCCTAAGCCAGCCTCGCTTCGCTTTTCTTGCCCGTAGGATCAGCTTGGGTGCGAAGACTCACCATGCCATACCTGCATGCGATACCTGCTTTTCACCCGCCTCGAAAACAACACCATGCCAATCTCAAAGGTGATGAAGAATACAAGAAGTGGGACAAGAACATCAATACCTAGTTCGACAAGATTGGATGGAGTCTTTCCCAGAAACACCAACACATGAAGGAGATATGAGACCGCCGCTGCAATCACCAGGCTGGCAGCAATATACTCGATCTTCTTACCGGTCGGAGCTGAGGCTGATTCAGAATCTTCTTCCCCCCTGCGGATATTCAAGGCTTCATCAGGCCTGGGAGGCATGCCCCGAAACACCCATATCCGTGCCTCATCGGGATGGAGTCCGTATTCCTGAAGAATCGAATCGCCCTTGCTGCGTGGCCCCCGAATCTCTGACCAGATGGAAAGACAAGACATGGCGGCAATGGCAAGAAAGGCAAGAGAGATTTTGAGACTTAGTGGTGTAAGGAAAGCCCAGGACGCAAGGAGTTGACCACCCACAAATAGAGTAATAGGAATCCATGTACTCATGAAGTGATTTGTCCGAAGGTTTGCTACAGCTCTTGCCAGCACAACTTCTCCTTCTAGTGGCTTCGCCAGAATATCTTTGACTGCGGACTCAGATACCACGATGGCTCGAGATAGAAATGTAGCCAAGCCAGCGAGCACCACGGTCGTTTGTTCGCAGGTCCAAACCTCAATATCATCTTCGTAGCCAATGCGCTTGGCTGCATGATCTAGTAGCACTCGGAACTCCGGAATCTCGACAGGAGCTCTGTGACGACGGCGCTGAAAGAAGTGAATCACTAACAGAATCACAAGGGCAATGACTATGAGAACTGCGGCCCGCCCCATCAGTTCCAATATTCCGATAGGGCTTGTATATTGGCTGAATAGAATCCCACCAAATCCGATGGAAATCCCAAACATGATATCAAAAGACAGAAGCGGATACAGCGAGAGGGGGATATTTCCCTTTCCCCCTTCCCGAGAATCTTCATAGTTCAGCTCATATCCTCGATTCGGACTCACCCTTGACCACCACTACGCGAGTTTCATGACTGCCATCTAATGAAGCTTTTTAAAGCCGGTTCGTATCTCCGCGCTCAAGACCCGCCACTTGGCAATTTGGCGTGGAAGAATCTTTATTAAATATTCTTTTGATGTTTTGAACGCCCTCTGAGGATTACGCTCAGGATAGATTCTGGGCTTAATGTGCCGAGTAAAGCCATAAACACATCCCTACGTTGGCCAAGCGACTAAGACGACACATAGAGCAGAATGACAAACGGCAGTATTGGGTGATGGCCGCCGAGTTTGATGGTGGCAATCACAAAGAAGCCGGCATTGCCGGGCGAGAGCAACTCGACCACTATCAGGGCATTGCCTCAGATGGCCCTCTTGCTTTCTTCTGACAGTAGTCACCAGAAAGGGAGATACATTCGCTGCAATTGGAGGTGAACGACATGTCCTCGGGAGGAAAACCAACAGGCGCGTTGCTACTTGCAATACTTCAACTAATTTCAGCTCTCATTTGGCTAGCAGTCGGAATTTGGATTCTCACGGCAATAGGATTTGACCCCGCGGCCATATTGACCAATGGGGTCACCCTACTCACGTTCCTGGCTGTTGGTATTGCAGGGCTAATTGTGTTCTATGGTCTCTGGACGCTAAGGGGATGGGCTTGGCTATGGGCGCTTGTGATTAACATCATAGGCATCATTGGTGTCATCTTTGCACATCCTGTCTACTCTTGGTGGTACTATTGGTCTCTTCTTGGGATTCCAATAGGCAACCTAGTTCTGCTGTTCTTCGGTGTTATCATTGTGGTCTATCTGCTAATACCTGGAACAAGGGCACACTTTGAACGACCATCATCGCCCTAGGTACTATAGAATCAGGGAGTGGCACTTGGTCCTGCTCCCTTTATTTCTGCTCTCTCATTGTTGCTGAGGAACATATCACGGGGCACATTGAGAATATACACTGCAGTGCTGAGTGTTTGGGGCGAGCCAAT
>RDOF01000062.1 GCA_011365025.1 Candidatus Thorarchaeota archaeon | reverse complement strand
AAGAGAATCAGGAAATAGGAGGGCACCAACATTAATTCCCAAGCAATGAAGAATTCAATCAAGTTCGTTGCAAGCGTCACCCACTGCATTCCCATGATGAAGAAAAGGGTATTCGCAAAGAAGGTCGGACGATTCTCGGAGTGCTCTGTATAACCGACGGCATACACCACCGACAGGAAGCCAAGAACAACCACTGCAAAGGTGATTGGGAAGGCAATGCCATCAAGATAAAGGCCAAACTCACCAAGGACAATTGACCAACGTGCCTTCTCTGCTGCTGCCTCGATGCCGGGTTCAAGCAGGACCCGATAAAATGCAGGCGCCATAAGAAACGCGGAGAGTCCAGAAAAGCCTACAGCAAGTTTGCCAGCAGTATGCTCAAGCCGGCCTTTCAAGAGGTATATCAAAAGAGCACCGATGAAAAGGACCACAAGGGAGGTGGTCATGAAGGGAAACTCGATGGTCTGCATCAGCGGAACTTCCTCCCTCTCCACTCAAGTGGTTCTCTATCTAGTGTGGTCATCTCGTCTGGCCCATAAATCAGGTCTTCGCGATTAGCCTCGCTAATGTCCACGACCTTAGTGTGAAAGAGCGCATCGAACCTGCAAGCCTGGGTGCACAATCCACAGAATATACAGCGAGTATAGTCGAAGTAGAGGGCTGCATCCTTCTCAAACTTCTTATCTTCTTTATCAATCCGAATAGCCACATTGGGGCAGGCACGAACGCATTGTCCGCAGGCGGTGCAATTCTCACGGATATGGATATGGCGACCTCGAGTCCGCTCAGGATATTCTCTATCCTCATATGGATAGAAGTAGGTAAATGGTCGCTTGAACACCTGCCGAAATACATGCCTGAGAGTCTGAAGGATGTCACCAAGAGTAGCAAAGAAACCCATTTTTCTACCCTCCTGCGAAAGCTAGAAGTGATGCTAGGAACGGGAAGTATGCTATAGCCAGCAACACTAGTAAGACGTTCAGTACTGACAGTGGAAGAAGGTACTTCCAGCATAGATGGACTATCTGATCCTGCCTGAGTCTGTAGAAGGATGAAGTAACAACCACAAACGCAAAGAGCATTATCAGGAATTTGACCAGGAAGTTGAAGACGGGCGGAACATAAGGCAGACCGTGGAACCCTCCGAAGAACAAAGCTGTCATCAAGGCACAATACAGCATCTGTTCTGCGAACTCAGCGAAGTAGGTCATTGTGAAATAGATGCCCGAGAACTCCGTTCTCCATCCAAAAATTATCTCTGAGTCTGCCACCGGCGCGTCAAAGGGGAAGGTTCCGACCGAGGTTATCGATGCCACGAGAAATGTGACAAAATTGACAGGCAGTAGAAAGATGAACCAAACACTTGCTTGTGCCTGCGCAATTCCCATCAGGCTAAGAGACCCCGCAAGGAGTGCCGGGCCCACTGATGAGATAATCATTGGAATTTCGGCAGCAAATTGATTGTTAGCAGCCCTAAATCCTCCAATGAGGGAGTATTTCGAACCGGTCACCCAGCCGGAGAGCAGTGCTATCACCGGAACGGCCGTTAGGAAAGCGAAAACAAGTACAAGACTCACTGATAGATCGGAAATGAACCAGTATGTATCCCACGGGATGAATGCAAAGGGAAGCAGCACAATGATCAGGAGAAATGATGGAAGGAATCTGTACATCCAACGCTTGGCGTTTTCGGGGATGATAGTTTCCTTGGCAACCAGCTTAATGGCATCGGCAAAGAGCTGAAGGCCACCGTATTTGCCCATGTGCATAGGACCTCGACGAGCCTGAATTCGGCCCCACAATTTCCGGGTAAACCAGACCGTGAAGATAAGGGCCAAGACAATGAAGATTAGTCCAGGGAATAGGACCGCGCGGAAGAGGAACATGAAGTTGTTGACATCTACAATCAGTGCCCAGATCCAAAAGACCACACCCCACAGCCAGTCAATAAGGCCTAGAACTATGCCAATTATCCAATCAACAATACCCTTGAGCCATATTGGAATTCCCGCGAGCCAGCCAAAGAAGTCTATCTGCATCATCACACCTCCGCTAACGATCCCACCACCCAGGGTAGGGGTCTAGGCTTCCAAAGATTACGATAAAGTCAGCGAACTTCGCCCCGGGCACAAGATGCTTCAGGGAGTAGTAGGAGCTAAAACAGGGGCCTCGTATTTTGGCCCGATAGGGCGTTTGTGCTTTGTCGAAGGTTTTCAGCCAGAGGGATGTAACCCCTCGTGTTCCTTCTACACGTCCATAGGCCTCCCCAGCAGGCAGTCTGTTTGCTTTGGCTCGAGCCTTGGGGTCGATTATGGGGCCTTCTGGGATTTGAGGCAGGAGCTGTTTGATTATCTCCAAGGAGGTCTCGACCTCCTTGAAACGCTGGACCATCCTATCGTAGGCATCACTACCACCCGGATGATCCATGCTTTCAGTGATAGGAACTTCCCAGTCTACAAGATCATAGGCCAAGTTGGGGTCAGGGTCATCCTTTCTCAAATCCATTGGGATTCCACAGGCCTTAATGTTGGGCCCGCTTAAGCCGTATTTCAGAGCCTGCTTCCCAGATACCACCCCTACATTTTTCGTTCTTAATTTAAAGGTCGGTCCTCTCAGAATCATGTCCCGGAACTTTGGCAGTTGGTATTCCACAACGCCAATTGCCTTCTCGAGCTTATTGACCGATTTCTCACTAAAATCGTATTTGACGCCCCCTGGTGTATTATATGATACTGCGTGCCGGGAGCCGGTCAATTCCTCAAATGCATCTAGGAAATACTCACGGTCTACCCATGGCCAAAGAAGCATTGTGAAGAACCCTAGCTCTGCAGCAAACTGACCCCACCAGAATTGCAGACTATGGATTCGACTTGCCTCCATCATTATCGTTCGCATTACACGGGCGCGTTCTGGAATCTCAAGCCCAGCTATCTCTTCTACGGCCTTTACATAAGGATACTCCGCGAGAAATGCCTCAAGCATGCAGAGTCGTTCCATGATGAGGGGGCCTTGACGGAAGTCCCTGAACTCAAGGCATTTTTCAGCAGAACGATGGAAATAGCCAGCGTGCGGGTCACATTCAACAATGAAGTCGCCAACTATTGTTAGTTTGGTTGCCCACCCGTGGGCAGACACATGCTGTGGCCCAAACCAAATCTCAGATGCTTCGTCAAGTATGTCAGGGCTCACTCATCATCCCCTCCCGATGCGGCTCGTGATTTCGGTGTTGTCAAGCCAGTTTCATCAAGGCGGCTTCTGTCGGTTTTGAAGCTCTTACGAAGCGGATACTTTCCCTCTAGCTCATCAGGCAGTAGTAGCAGGCGCAAATCGGGATGTCCCATGAAATTGATTCCAAACATCTCGTGGGTTTCTCGTTCATGCCACTCGAGGCCAGGAAATATGTTGCAGACCGAATCTATTGAAGCCTCATTGCCTTCGAGACGGACTCTTATTTGAACAAGCAAGCGGTTCTTATGTGACCAAAAGATGTAGACAAGCTCATACTGGTCATTCTCCAAATCCACTCCGAAAACGGACTCGGGAAAGGCATCGTCAATTGCGCTGTCGAGTAGTTCAACAACATCTCGCAACTTTTCTTTTGGAACGACAAGCTCAACCTTGTTTCCTGCAAGAGGGCTGGATTCGACCTCAGGAATCTTATTGATAACGTCCCTGGCGAAAGCTGACGCAGACATGATGGATTCACTCAGTTCCATGCACCTCCCTAGTCACAGATACGCCCAGATCGACAGTTCCATAACGTCGGTGATACATGAGCATCAGAACCATGGCTAGTGCAGTGTGAGCTGCAGCGACGGAGATAACAAGAATAATCAGTCCCTGTCCAACAAAAGTATAGACAGGATTATACAAGGCAAAAGCAACAAGAGCAATGTTGACACCATTGCCTATGATTTCTGCACCAATGAGGATACGTATGAGGCTTCGCTTGACAGCCATTCCATACGCGCCTAGACCAATCAGCATGAACGCAACGACAAGGTACCAAGAGAGAGGAATCATTTCATCTCAGCCTCCTCTGTATTCTGAGGGGATTCTGTCTCCTCCTCAATACCTCTATCAGGCTCAGGTTCAGCTTCTATACCGAACTCAGCCTCCATTGGCGCAATACGTTCTGC
This sequence comes from Candidatus Thorarchaeota archaeon, assembly GCA_011365025.1. Next base: position 8,609 of record RDOF01000062.1, on the reverse strand, counting down.
TTTCTCCATCTTCATTATCTCAACTGCTCCAACGAGTGTTGCAAGAATTGTAAGAGCAATTATCTGAACATAGACACCATGGCCGCTCCACAACCATTCAGCGAGTTGCTCGAGGCTCTGTGCAACCTCAACAACACCGGGGTCGAAGGATTCGTACCATGGAAATACCAGAGCAAGACTAGCTGAGAGAGCCACAACTACACCAGACAGAAGCAAACCAATGTTTCTGGCGCGCGGCGTTGGGAACTCCTCGAGACTTGAATCCTGCGCTCGCGGGAGAAGCAAAACACCGAAAATAATCAGTGCGCTAATGCCTCCCGTGTAGATTGCAATCTGCATTCCGGCTATAAAGGGGGCCTCAAGCAATAGGAAGAAGCCCGCAACGGCAGCAGCCATCATGCCAAAGAAAAACACCGCGTATACTATATCCTTGCCCTCAAGGGCCAGATATGCTAGGATCAAGACAATTCCCGCGATAACTAGAAACTCAACCTGCTCGAAGAGCACCTCAAACCCCTGCATCTAGTGACCTCCTTCCGTGATTTCTTCTCCTTCACGAGCAGCTTTCGTGGTCCTGTAGAGTTGCAGGGTTTCCGGCCCTGATAGGAAAGTTTCTGGAACCATTCTCATCGAAAACCCAATTCCTACAAGAATGATGAGAACAAAGAGCACTACTTGCCAAACAACAGCAATATTTGTTCTGAGATCCATGGATGCGCTTGCAAAGAGCCAAAGGAAAGCGCCCATCACATCAACAACCAAGAAAAGAACGGTATAGGTTAGATATGAATAAGGAAACGCAATTCTTGCAGGGCCAATCGGGACTTCACCACATTCATAAGATGAGGTCTTTTCCGAATTCTGAAGAACATGGGGTCGTAATACCCATGAAGCCAGCAGCATTACTATCACAAGAACAGCCGCTAATAGCGCCCAGATAAGGACCGGAATGAAGTCAATGAAGAGCCTCATCTACGTGTTCATCTCCTCGCTTGCGTCGTAGGATGTCCCGTGTTTTTGGAAACTGCAGGCAGGCAGCTCGGACATAGTTGCGCCTGCAAACTAACCGGGTAATTCTTGGCCCCTATTAAAACGCTTCGACCCACATTGTGAAGGGAAACTATAAAGCAAGGAGGGATGGCAAGAGAATATCATTTCTTCAGCAGTGGTGACAATCTTGGGGCATCGAGAAGAGCGTTCAATATTCCTTTACATTGGTCTATTTGTTGGAATGGGTTTCCTGGGAGCGTACTTCTGGGTAGTTCTTACCTCGCCAATTGCAGACTTGCTAATGCATGCTCTAATCTTCATTACAGGAATTCTTCTTATCGTGTCATCGCTCTCCATTGCATATGCAAAGACACGTGGTGAACGAATTCTCACCACAGTTATCTCAGGAGCATTTGGGGGAGTCCACGGATATCTTGATCTGGCCTTGTACGCGGAGGGTTATCTTGGAATCATAATGTTTGCGTGGATTTCTCTTGGACTGTTGCTTGCCTTCGCATCCTTCAGCTGGATTCTTGAGTAGCGGCAGAACCGGATTCGGCTTCAACCGTCCCCGTTGGAGTCTCGGATTCCTGCTGAGTGGGCTCAGGCCCGTAGTGAAGAGAACCCACGTCAAGAATTCCAAGAGTGGTGCTTTCTTCCAAGGTGTGCATTAGTGAGAAGCCGCCAGCTGTAACTAGCGCGGCTCCGGTTGCCCAGCTTGCCAGATAGAGTCCGCCATAGAACTCCTCAGGTATGGTTCCGGCAAACACAATGACAAAGAAGGTGAAGATAACGGCTATGGAAAGCATCGTTGTCTTGGCACGGCTCCGGTCTGGCTTTAGATAGGCAATGAAGAAGAAAATCTGCAAGATTGGCAGGACCAGAAGTATCAGAGAGCTTGGCAGGTAGGTTGTGAGAAGGCTCGTTGAGAAATATAGGAAATTGAAGTAATAGGCTGCCAGCAATACCACTCCGATCCAAAGCAGGCAATACGGGTCACTGTCCTCTCTGAGTTTCATCTTAGATTCACTCCTATTCATATTTGTGTTCAACTGAGCATGCCTTTAGCATCCTGATTCTCGTATTTCATCTGCCAGTGTGTGGTACCAGCACGTATCTTATTCTGCAATATCAGGTGAGCACGTACAAAGTCGGCTGGTTTGGGTGGGCAGCCGGGAAGATAGACATCAACAGGCACGACCTTCTCAGGCGGAGTCATCAGCGAATATCCATCCCAAAAAAGCCCGCCTGAGGCGGCACACTGACCAAAGGAGATAACAAACTTCGGTTCCGGCATCTGCTCGTATATGCGCCGTAATCGCGGAGCCATTTTCTTGGTAAGAGAACCTGAGATCCACAAGACATCGCACTGGCGCGGACCAAATAGCGGAAGCATTCCAAACCTCTCAAAATCCCACCGCGAGGCAACGCCAGCAGCACCATCCACCATGCAACAACCTAGACCATACTGCACAGGCCAAGGACTGTGAGCCCGCCCAAAGCGAAGAATCCACTTGAGAGGAGGCAGATTCTGCAGCCATTTCAAGAGGATGGGAGCGATTCGTCCAAACCCATTTCTGAAGAGGTCAAAACCCAGCCACATGAAGTACTTCCCAAACCGGAGAATCAAAGGCAGCCAGTAGGCAAAGATTTTCCCGGGATTTGATATTTCCTTTGGGTCCCACTTATTCTTGGCTGCCCGTATTTTTGCCAATCGTTGCTTACCGAAGTAGGACGGACTATAATTGGCAAACCATATCCCAGTGCTATGAGCGTGCCCACCGTGACGCTGGGCGATTTTGAACACAACAAAACTTTGGGACCAAGAGAGCATGAAGAAGTGGCGGCGTTCATCCTCCAAGAAGTACCCCATCATAGTGACTGCAGTCTTGGAAGTGACATATCCGTCAAGACCGGCGCGGGCGGATGCTTGTTCGAACTGCCAATCGTCAAGTATTGCTATCAGGTTCTCCAGTGGAGCATAAGCTTGGCCCACAACGAGCGTCGGCCCTATTTTTTTCGGACGCATTGGATAGAAGCGGTCATGCCATTCATGTTCTGCAATGTGGTCACTGTAAACGGTGCCTTTGAGCTCCTCCGTCACTCTCCTGACGACCTCAAAGCCCGCCTCGATTTCGTCCTCTGTCCCATCGTAAGCAATCAGTAGGGTACCATGATCAACGGGGAAAGGAAATGGTTCATCGCCCTCCCAAATCTGCTTCTTCAAGTCGGTGTATTTGGACTCCTCAAACTTCATAGTGAAGGGGAGAGGACCTTCCTCGATGATGTGCTCCATGGCAAGAACCATTTGGTAGTTCTCGCGGAAGCTCGCAACAATAGGTTTCAGTGGAGTAAGAGGCTTCACCTTGAGTGTCACTTTGGTTATGACGCCCAAGATTCCTTCGGTGTCGCAGAAGAGGTCGGTGTCTTTGCTTCGAATAATCTTGCCATTCGGCAGAACAACCTCAACCTGCATAACGTTGTCATTGATATTCCCGTACTTGAGAGAACCGATACCGTCGCCTCCCTGAGCAACCCAACCCCCAATGGTGGCGGATAGACCTGAGGAGGGATAGCACCGCAAGTCAAGGCCATGACGGTTGAGCTCGAATTGAAGATTGGCCCAGGAGATACCAGGCTCGGTGGTCACGGTAAGACTCTCAACATCAATGTCCAGAACTTTGTCCATGACTCGCATATCAATAATAATTCCTCCATGCCGGGGGATTGCACCTCCATAGCCCGAGGTTCCGGCAGCGCGAGGAACAAGAGGTATCTTATTCTTATTCGCAAACTTGTACAGTGCCTGAATCTCCTCAGCGGAATGGGGCTGCACAATTGCGTCAGGCTTGGTGTTCATTAGCCATCCTACTTGCTTGGGCAGCGAGCCGACGTCCTGTGCATGCAGAATAAGCTCATGCTTCTCAGCTATTAGGCGATCTCCAAAGATTTCGCGAAGTGGATCAATATACTGACGCTTTAGGGTCATGACGGCTCTCTCCGAGGCAGAGCAATGGGAATGCTTTCTGGAGTCAGTCAGTGAGAAAGACCCGCGGTCCATAAAAACCTAGTGCAGTCACTTTACGAGAGATGCACCATTGTTTATGGTATGAAGAAGACCAATGCAACAAGCACAACTATCTTAATGCGATAATTCTTTTGAGCGAACGATTTATCAAACCGAAATTCACGATGTGAATTCACCTGCGGCATGCATGAACAATGCATGAGTACCAATTGGACGAGGAAGAGAACAATGCGGTTCAAGACACTGGAGGACTTTGGGCTCCAAGAGATGGCATTCACCTGTGCGCAGTGCAGTTTCTGCCAGGTTGGCCATGGAGCTTGCCCCACCTACAAAGTCAAGAGACGGGATAGCTATTCGGGAAAGGGAAAGATGCTCCTAACTCGTGCCTTGGTGCAGGGAAGGATAAAGCCTGAGGAAGGCCTTGAAGGTTTGCGTGATGCCATCTTCGGATGTACGCTTTGTGGAGGCTGCGAAGAAATCTGTCAGGTGGATATCCCCTTTGTTGAGCTCTACCAAGCAATGCGCGCAGAGTTCCTGAAGAGAAACATGTGGCCCGAGGCGCTCCACGAAGCTCGAAAAATCCTCGTCGAAAGCAAGAACATTCAGGGACTTGATCAGTACGACCGTGTTGAGGGGTGGAGTTACTGGCACCCTGATGAGGATGCATTGCTAGAGATTCAGGGCAGGGAATCTAAAACTGCGTTCTTTTTTGGATGTGCATCATCCTATAGAGGAACTTCAATTCAAGCCACCATTGCAACGACCCTTATTTTTGACCAGGCTGGCGTTGACTACACGTTTCTCGGCGAGGAGGAACAGTGCTGTGGTGCTCCCTTGGTTATGACAGGTGACTTCGAAACAGCGAAGCAGTTTGCACTTCACAACATCCAGAAGTACACGGAATTGGGCGTTGAGCGGATTGTAACAAATTGCCCAGGATGTTACAAGATGTGGGCAACAGAGTATCATCATTTCCTAGGAATTGAACATCCCTTTGAAATTGTCTACGGACCAGCGTTTTTCGTTGAGCTTCTTGACGCCGGAAAAGTGAAGCCATCCCACCCGCTGAATATCACTGTGACTTTTCATGATGGGTGCGATGCAGGGCGCAATTCGGGAATCTATGATGAACCAAGGAAGGTAATAGAAAGCCTTCCTGGAGTGACATTCGAGGAGTTGCCGCACAACAGGGAGAATTGTTACTGCTGTGGCTCTGGTGGTGTGCTACGGGCAGTGGATTCAGAATTCGCCAACAAGATTAGCGTGCTTAAAGTCGAAGATATTGAACGCACAAATGCCGACGTCGTTGTGGCGGCATGCCCATCCTGTGTGGACTTCATGAAGTCTCAGCTCCCTGAGGCGGGCTCAGACAAAATGGTGAAGGACCTGGCTGTTCTTTTGGCGGAATCTCTTGGCTTGGAATGGGATGGTCTTCAGGAAATCTACGGCTGAGGAAGTCCTTTCGCCAAAATGCCCGCTAGTCCTGCCGCAATCAGACTGGAGATTAGAACCACAAGATGGTGAACGCCAAGGCCCAGCAGAATGTAACCAAAGATCATGAAAACTCCAGTCAAAAGATGGGTTTGGATGGTTGCGATATTGGCGGGGACCATTTTAGTTGGTTCATCATAGAATCTGAAGGCGAAAATAATGCCAACTATTGCCAATGGGAAGGAAGATAATCCGATGTAGCTCTGCCAAGCAATAATATCAAACACACCGCCCAAGAACAGAGCCAAATAAACTCCAAGCATGAGTACTGCATAACCTCTGGAGGCCTTCCTCCGCCCAAGTCGAACCACCAGCGTTCGTTTGTCAGCTGTCTTGTCAGCAATATAGTCAGGAAACTGATTGATATAGAGTATTGCCGTGATGAGAAGCGCAATTGGAAGAGAAGCAATAATTGGCTCCAGTTCGATAATAGGAACCTGAACATAAAATGCACCGAGGACCATGAGAATACCAAAATTCAGGCCGATGAAGACCTCGCCAATCCCTCGTTTCACTAACCTAAAGGGAGGAGCTGTATAGAAGAAGCCAGAACAGGCACCAATGATCCCAAGAATGAGAATAATGATGCCTCGGATAAAAGCGAGATAGAGCCCAATAAGCCCTGCAATAGCAAAGAAGACAAGAGCGCCGGTCAACACCTCACGTGGAGAGAGATACCCACTTTGTATCATTCTAGACCCTCCACTGAATGGTCGGATGAATTCAATATTCACGTCGTCAGTTCCGCTATCATCCTCTGTGTGGTCAAAGTAGTCGTTTGAGATATTGGCGCCAAGATGTAGACAAACGCCAGCAACCAAAGTCAATAGGAACAAATCCAAGGTAAATGCCTGATAGCGTCCCCAAGCTATTGCAGCTCCAAGAACAACTGGGATTATACTTCCGGTCAGGAATGGCAAGCGCATCTCTGCTAGCCATGCCTTCTGTTTACTCATGCCCTGATTAGACATAGTTTCATCAGATCCACTAGGGTCAGCGGCCATATTTCATGAGGGCGTTCTTGATTCTGAAAAAGGCTTCTATGCCCATTGGAATGGTTTATGTATCCCGGCTGGTCCAATTGGGAATCCCTATAAAGGCAGCCATGTTTGAGGAACCAATAAACAGGAGAGTCCTAGATGACTGGAAAGGATGCCGCATCGCCAAAGGAAGGAGAACAACCCACTTTGGAGAAGTTCCTTGAAAAAGAGGAACTCCAGTCATTGATGGCCTTGGTGAACATAGAGATTGCAAAATTCGTAGAGCAGTTAGAAGGTGAACCCAAGCCGCTTTACGATGCAGCGCGGTACCTTCTGGCAGCAGGAGGAAAGCGACTTCGTTCTCTTGTGGTTCTTCTGGCATGCAAGGCCGTCGGTGGTAGAATTGAGAACGCTCTACCCCATGCAGTCGCCACGGAAATCGTCCAAACCGCCAGTCTCATTCATGATGATCTTATTGATGAAGATGGAATCAGGCGTGGCGTAGAAACAGCACACAGGAAATTCGGCGCCAAGATGGCAATATTGGCTGGCGATCTTCTCATTGCAAAGGCTGTAAAGATGTTTGGCGAGTATGGGACTCCTGAGCTTTTAGCCAATCTTGGCTCAAGTGGAACGAACATGGTCGAAGGCGAAGCTGCCGACCTGATAATGAGTACAGCAAACTTCGAGAAGATTAGCATCCAGGAGTACCTGTACATGGTAGGCTTGAAGACTGCTTCATTCATGAAAGAGGCTGCACGGGTTGGAGCAGTCGCGGGCGATGCCTCCGCAGAACAGGTCCAAGCACTGATGGGTTTTGCTGAACAACTAGGATTTGCATTTCAAATAAAGGACGATATCCTGAATATCACCTCTACTCAGGACATCTTAGGAAAGCCTGTTCTCTCTGACCTAAAGGAAAGAAGATGCAACTACGTTCTCATTCATGCTTTTGAAAACAGCACGGATGAGGAACGGCGCACCCATCTTCGGTCTCTGGAAACAGGAGACCTTTCCAGAGTATATTCCCTGATAGAAAGAAAGCGCTCATTGGAGGCCGCGCAGGAACTCGCGTCAGCATATGTGGAAAGAGCGAAGATACACCTTGCCCACACGGAGCTGCAAAACTCGGAGTTGCTCATAACCTTGGCAGAATATACAGTTAGTAGAGTCAAATAGACTACTCGATTCGCTCAAGAATCCTCACAAGAGTTTTCGACGCAAAGTCAACAGGCATTGGCAATTTGCAGCGTATCATCGACTCAAGATACTTGGAGCCGGCCAGCCTCATGCACTGGTCAGTAAGTGAATCAGATCGCATCACTCGGTCAGCTATGCGAAGTATAGAAAGCGCTGAGTTAAGCTCTTTGCCCATTTCCTTTTTCCAACTTGCCTCATATGCGGATAGTGGAACTCCTAGTTCCAAGTGATTCTTGATTGACTTGGCTGCAATTTCGCCGCCAATCAGCGCAGTCGGAATGCCTCCACCGTTTGACGCCATTACATGTCCAGCAGCATCGCCAATCAAGACGGTGTTTGAATCGGCAGTTCTCTCAAGAGGCCCGCCAACCGGAATGAATGCGCTTACACGACTGACAATTCTAGCGTTCTTTACTTCGGAAGATAATCTAGGGTGACGGTGAATTGCGTTATTCAGGTAATCTCGAGGAGAAAAACGCAAATCTCGAGATCCTTCTCGTAGCCCTAAGCCAACATTGGCTTGCCCTCCACCTCTTGGAATGGCCCAAAGATACCCTCCCGGAGCAATACGGTTCCCAAAGTACATTTCAACAACACTAGAATCAGCCGTCGTTCCATCCATGACATACTGAACGGCGGCGCTCATATCTCTACTAGGATTTGCATACTTGCTGCCAATAGTCCTAGCGATGAGGGAACATGGCCCATCAGCCCCAACAACTACTTTCGCTTTCAGGATTTCGCTGCCTTGCGGTCCCGTCACTTGCAGCAGAGTCTTTTCAGGTCGCGCTATCAATCTTGTCCGAATGTGCAACTCCGCACCAGCCTGCTCCGCGCGATTTGCTAGCCATTGGTCAAAGAGCATTCTGTCGAGTATGTTTGTTCCAAAAGCGAACTCAAAGGAATTGCCTCGCGGGGAA
>RDOF01000061.1 GCA_011365025.1 Candidatus Thorarchaeota archaeon | reverse complement strand
TGCGGATTGCCAAACGTAGAGCCAGTTTTTTCAGACCAATAGTGTTGCCAGCATATTGTGTATTGTAGCTGTACACCGTGTTCTCTTTGTAGTCAATGGCGACTCCCCGCTTCTGCCAGTCTATGCTTACAGAGTGCATGAGCTTTCCGGAAGAGTGCAACATCCAGAAAACTTCGCTGTCTGCAGGGGACCTACGAAAATAGTCATAGCCGCGCCTGTAAAGCAAGTCCTCGCTGTGAGCTACGTAGAAGGAATCAGTGATTTGGACACAAGGAATTGAGAACTCAGAGTCTCGCGGACCCAAGCAAAAGAAGCGAACGACCATCTTCTTGTTTTCCATAGCTCCATCAAGTCTTTCCTTGACCAAATGGAGACCCTCATCCCGTTCCATTTGTAAGAGGTGCTCACCAAGTGATTCCCCTTCAGGAACCAGATACGTGGTATGTTCCTTGTCTCTTGCCTGGTCATGAAGTCCGTCAAAATGCACAGTATGTGTGGGAATGGCCAAAGGGGCTTCTTCCCCTCGGGCAATCGCTGTCTTCCTAATATACTCAACGTCCATTCTGCTGTCATCGCAGACAAAAACCTTCATGGGTTTGCAAAGCTCTATTGCCTCGGCGACGAACTGGTGTACCCTTGGGTTAGGGATTGTGAGTAGTTTCCGAAGGTTGACATCTGTGAGCGATGACTGAAGAATATCCGTGTGGCTAGGCATTTCTGTACCTCAATTCGAAATCTCGATTCCCGGCATTCTCTTCTCAGTAGGGCAAGAATATAATACCGTCGCCCGCGGCAAGGCATTAGGCATCTAACCATATGCACAATCATGCAGGTCGGCGAAGGTAAGACTCAAATGCCTGCTCATCACCGAACGTCATGCTGAGAGTGCACTAGCACACTGGACCCTTGACAAACGGAGAGTCAACTGCATGCTGAAGGAGCTGAAGTACGAAATTCCCCAGATTAGCCGGGGATATGCGAATCAGACACTCTATGTGAACTTGAATGATAGTACAATCAAAATCAAGCCTGTCGACAAGAGAATGAAAGAAACTTTCACTGGTGGAAAGGGCTTCGACCTCTGGCTGATGTGGAACAGTCTCCCAAAGGATCGTGCTGTGAAATGGGATGATCCTGAGAATGAGATTTGCATTGCCACGGGGCCACTTGGAGGTGTCACTCAATATCCCGGTGCAGGGAAGTCAATCGTAACGGCTATTTCTCCCGAAACTGGACAGGTCATTGACAGCAACGTTGGTGGCTATTTTGGGCCCAATCTGAAGTTCGCAGGCTTTGACGCTTTGGAGATTCAGGGGAAAGCCAAGAAGGATGTATACATCTTCATTGATGGCGATAATGGGAAGATAGAGATCCGTGACGCTTCACACCTTCCTGACACTGCCTACGAGATAACCCGTGTATTGAGCGAAAGGCATACTGAGAAAGAGGGCAAGGACATATCAGTGGTTACTGCTGGACCCGGTGGAGAGCACTCGTGGTTCAGTTGCCTCAACTTCTCGTGGTGGGACATGAGACGAGACCTGCCTCGCTACAAGCAGGCAGGACGCGGTGGAATAGGTAGTGTCTTTCGAAACAAGAAGATCAAGGCATTGGTTGCCAAAAAGGACAAGATTACGCTGGACATGAATGGTCCGGCTGATATGGATGAGGTCAAGAAAGTTGGCAGGGAGCATTCGGGAGAGATACTTGAAGTGGATCCCAAACAAAACAGAATGCGGCTTGTAGGCACTGCACACTTACCCTCCATCATGGATGAGTTCGACCTTCTACCAACATGGAACTTTAGAGCAGGTGGAGCTCCTGAGGCCAAGACGCTCTTTGCTGATTCATGGGAGAACATATACACAAATGCAGGAAAAGGATGGGATGGGTGTTGGAGACCCTGCGCAATAAACTGCTCACACTGCATCGAAAGCTTCGTTCCGAAGACTGGGCCTTTCAAGGGCAAGAAAGTAGTCGTTGACGGGCCGGAGTACGAAACCATTGCTGGGTGTGGTTCCAACATTGGTGTCTTCGATCCACACATGGTGGCAGAACTGAACTTCTATTGCGATGCTTACGGCATAGATACAATCAGTTTTGGTACAACAATGGCTTTCGTCATGGAGCTGTTCTCTGATGGCTATATCAACGAGAAGGCAACGGGAGGACACGCTCTGAAATGGGGCGCTGCCAAAGAGGCTCTTGCTGTACTTCATGAGATTGCAGAAGGGAAGGGCTTCGGAGGACAGCACTTCGGCAAAGGCGTGGCCTACCTGAAGAAGTACTTCGCTAACAAGTTCGGCGTTGACCCGCAGCACCTGCAGGACATTGGCATGGAACACAAGGGTCTCGAGTACTCAGAATACGTGACCAAGGAGAGCCTGGCTCAGCAGGGTGGATATGGTCTCACTCTGAAGGGACCACAGCATGACGAAGCTTGGCTTATCTTCATGGACCAAGTTCACAACTACTTACCAACCTTTCAGGACAAGGCTGAGGCTTTGCACTACTTCCCGATGTGGAGGACATGGTTCGGACTCAATGGGCTGTGCAAATTACCTTGGAACGATGTGGTCCCTGCAGACAATGCCCAGACCAGCGAACCGGCCAAGGTGCCAGGTCATGTTGCATTCTATGCTCGTTTCTTCGGTGCTGTCACTGGCCGCAAGGTTGAGGGGAAGGACCTTATTGCAATGAGTGAGAAGGTCTACAACTTCCAGCGCATATTTAACATCCGGCAGGGTAAGGGCCTCAGAATCAATGACTCCTTCATTCCGTACAGGAGTGCCGGCCCAGTGACTGATTGGGAATATGAGAGCCGACAGGAGAGATACGATGAACAACTCAAGGAGTTGGGTGTCGACATCTCTAGGATGAGCACTACCGAGAAGAACAAGAATCTCAGAAAGCACAGGGAAGAGAAGTACCGCCTTCTGACCGATGCTGCCTACAAACGACGGGGCTGGACTCGAAACGGCGTTCCAACAATGGAAAAGGTCAAGAAACTGGGTCTTGACTGGATACCTGAGGTTGTCGATATCGTGAAGAAGTATGAGGGAACAGAACCCTCAAAAGAAACATTACCCGCTAGCGACGAAGCGTGGAAATAGAAAAGAGAGGGTTGAGAGAGGCACTGGTTGTTTGTGCATTTGTCGCAGTAGGGAGAGGCAAGAGGCAATACCCATTTTGCCCTGGCAAATTCCAATAGTTCTTGGTTTGCTGCCACTGGAACCATTGTTGGCTCCAACAATCATGCTTTAGTAGGAGAGCAGCGTTGCAGAGGGTATGCCAAGTATAATACGACGTTGCTCAGAACAAGACGTAGACAAAATCCTTCAGCTGGCTGCCTATGCCTATAGCATACCTGAGAGCTCTTTTGAGAGATACAATGAGATACTCGCAGAAAGCTATAACGAATATTACCTGCACGAGGTGGATGGAGTTCCAATCGCCACTGCACGCGTTCTATCACTTGAGCAGAACATTCGTGGCGCTTTCAAACCGATGGCTGGCATTGGAATGGTTGCAAGCGCGCCTGAATACAGACGAAAGGGGTACGTCCGTGACCTAATGCTGCGAATTCTGCAGGACTTGAAGCAGGACAACTACGCACTAAGCACACTATATCCGTTCAAAGACACGTTTTATGCAGCGCTTGGATATGTCAAGATGCCACCGACTCAAACCCTGACACTAAATCCAGCCAATCTTGCTGGTATTGCGTGTCCAAGAGGATACATGGCATTAAGAGAGGAGGGAGAAAAAGCAGGGAAGGCTTGGCGATCGGTGCATGAGAAATCCATACACTCAATCCACGGTGGTGCACTAAGAAATGATGCTCAGTGGAAGCAGAAACTGGACAAGATAAGAAGCAAGGTGGCCGTAGCTAGAAATGAAAAGGGTGAAGCAGAAGGCGTAATGCTTTACACCATTAAAGGATATGGAGAGGGTCATGGATGGGCTGAAACTGGAACCATGAGCATCTCTGAGATTCATTGGTCAACACTGGAGGGAAGAGATGCGCTTCTCAGGTTTATTTACCTTCATGCCGACCAGATTGTTAAGGTGAGTTTGACAGCTTCAAGCAGAATGGGCGACTACTACCACTGGCTTTCAGACCTACACACTATTACAGCCACAACAAACATCGTGACCATGGCAAGAATTGTTAACATTCCAGCTGCATTCAATGGATTGACAGTTGAGGATGAGAAGAGTGAGATCATCAAGGTTCAGGATAACTTGCTGTCGTGGAACAATGGAGTCTTTAGTTTTAAAGGCAGCAACGGAATGATACTTGCAGAACCTTCAAAGGAGGATGCCACGACAGCCATATCAATCGAGGGGTTGACATCAATCCTATATGGAACGCTGGGAGAGGAGAGCCTAAGAAGAATCGGCTATCTAAAGGGGCGCACGCCAGCAACTCTGTTTAATTGGTTCTCAAGAGAAACGCCATGGCTGACCGAAAGCTTCTGAATATCGCAGGCCAACTTTGCAGGTTCCTACGAAATCGATTAATAGGTCCAGACCGGATGCTGTCTTAATCGTGGTTCTTGACTGGAATTGAGTTTGGCATCCTCTAGGGGAAGCTAGTGATGAGAGAATCTAGGATCGAGGCCGCATGGTGATGAGGAAGTTTCCAAGAGAGATGGGCTTCAAGTACAAGTGGAGACCATATCAGATTCGCGTGCTTCAAGAGCTTGAGGAATACTTGGAAGATAACCGCCTGCATGTTGTGGCAGCACCGGGCTCAGGCAAAACGTTGCTAGGTTTGGAAGTTGTTCATCGCCTCAATAAGCCCACGTTGATATTAGCACCCACACTTGCGATACGGGACCAATGGGTATCAAGACTCGTGAGATTCTTTCTCCCGGATGGTTCTGAAGAACCGGAATGGATTTCAACTAACATCTTTGAGCCGAAGTTTCTAACGGTATCTACGTACCAAGGTCTCTACAGCGCCTGCTCTAACAGGCAAAGCAACTCAGCCGAAGAAGAAGAGGAGAATGAGGAAGAAACTGAATGGGAGCAGCAAGCTGCAACCAACCTGGTCGGCAATAGAGAGAGAGATGTGATTGTTCTGCTAGGCACTGCAGGTGTTAAGACTGTTGTACTTGATGAAGCGCATCATCTGCGGGCAAATTGGTGGCGGGTTCTCACGATGGTTGTCAGACACCTCGCAGAGAGTACAGTACTTGCGCTTACTGCAACCCCGCCCTATGATGTCTCAATCTACGAATGGGAGAGGTACCTTGAACTCTGCGGACCTGTTGATGCAGAGGTGTCAGTTCCCGAGCTGGTTCTTGAGAAGAACCTCTGTCCGCATCAAGACCTAGTTCTTCTCAGCTATCCTAGCCCAGGCGAAGAAAGGACCCTTGACGAATTTGCAATAGCTTCGGCGGAATTCATTAGGCAGATTGAATCAAATGGCGAGTTTCTCGAAGAAGTCCAAAATCACAGGTATCTAGTGCACACCAGCAAACATGTTGAAGAGGTCTTGGAGAATCCTACATTCTTCTCAAGTCTCCTTGTGTTTCTTCGTCATAAACGAATGGAAATCCCAAGAGAGGCAATGGAACTTATTTCGGGCGACCATTTTGGCCTGCCCTGGTATAATGTTGATTGGCTTGAAACTCTTCTAGAGGGAATGTTATTTCCAAAAGACATTCCAGCGAAGGACCTTCCAAAGGTGTTGAAGGACATTAGGGACCAACTGAGTAGAATTAATGCACTAGAATACCGTCAAGTGAATCTTCGGAGCACACGGAATCTTAACACGGTCCTCAAGCGGAGCATTATGAAGCTTCAATCCATTAGAGAAATCGTGTCTTTGGAACTGAAATCACTGGGAATGTTTCTTCGTATGGTCATTCTAACCGATTTCATACGGAAAGCATACCTCCCCAAGTTTCCGGGGGATCTTCCAGAGCTTGACCAACTTGGTGTAGCTCCAATTTTTGAAATGATAAGAAGGTCAAACCTTGAAGGCTGCAAACTTGGGATTCTTAGCGGAAGCATCATAATAATCCCGGCGGACGCTGAATCTCTTCTTCGAGAATGTGCGAAATCCTGTGGAATTGATGAGAAAGCAGTTTCCTGCATGCCATTTGCGGACCCAAGTTATTTGATACTTAGCTTTGCAGGATCTGATAGCCATAGCTCCGTTCAAATCATCACCGAGCTCTTCTCGAGAGGCGGTATCAACGTTCTTGTGGGAACAACTTCCCTTCTAGGTGAAGGTTGGGATGCGCCGTCCATCAATTCCCTAATCTTGGCGAGTTTTGTTGGGTCGTACATGCTATCAAATCAGATGAGAGGTCGAGCCATAAGGACAAACCCTCAGGCACCCGACAAGACTTCCAATATTTGGCATCTTATATGTGTAAAACTGAGTAATGAAGAACCCGGAGAAGACTTCGAAACAATGGAACGTCGCTTCAAGGCATTTGCTGGTGTTTCTTTTGTTGAATCCATGATTGAGAATGGATTTGATAGACTTGGAATAGATGGACCTCCGTTTGAGGTAGAACAGGTAGAAGCAACAAATCGGATGATGATTGAGAGAGCTGGCAACCGAGAGGGGCTTCGAAGAGCATGGGATGAAGCATTGAAGAGAGGGGAGGCGGGAGTTCGCCTTGTTGAAGAAGTCACTGCGAAGAAAGCTCGCCTACCCGTGCCCAGAGCCTTTGTCTTTCGAAATACATTGACAGCGCTTGGATGGGAGTTGGGATTCCTTCTGGGATTCTTCGTCGCTCGTCAGGCTTTCGACTATGTTTTTCCATTAGGAGATACCCTTCTATCTTTCATATCTGTCGCTCCTATGATAGGATTCCTGCTCTTCTTCATCAGATTTCTACCAAAACTGATGAAGGCAATATGGCTGTTCATCAAGCATGGTCCTATCAAATCGAGTGTTCGCCAGATTGGAATGGCTATCGTAGAATCGATGTGCGATGTTGGAATCATTCTTACGCCTCTTGATGAATTGGAAGTGATTGTAGAAGAAGAAAAGAGAGGTGTGCTATTCTGCCATATTGAAGGAGGTACGCGGAGAGAGCGTTCAACCTACATGGAGGCACTTCAAGAGGTCTTGGGACCGGTCGAATCACCAAGGTACATTCTCGAGAGGAAGACCATCTTCCGGAAAAGCTATGCCAGGCTCGATTACCATAGCGTTCCCGAAGTTCTTGCAACCAAGAGGGAGTATGCCGAAACGTTCGCTAAGAGGTGGAAGCAGTACGTGGGAGAGATGGATTTGATTTATACGCGCTCGAAAGAAGGCCGTATTGCATTGCTAAGGGCTAGAAATCATTCGCTCTCCGCCGGATTCCGGCCGCGATCTGAACGCGTGAGCAGATGGAAGTAGCTCAGCCACCTCCCACCCGAAAGAAAAAGAAAGAGGGGAAAGGGAGTTGCATCCCTTTCCAAGGCCGATGGTTTATTGGCTGTACTTCTCAACCACCTTGTGCATCCCATAGATGTATAGGATTATCAACAGGATAGCCACAAGGTCAGTTCCACCCAGTGCCCACATATCAGCAAAGAAGGCAATTGAAACTGGGAAGGTTGCAATTCCACCCGGATACACAAGAACGTTGTATGTTATACCCAGGAGGAATACAAGAGTCATAAGCATGTAGAATATCTTAGCAAGGTCTTTGAAGTACTTGCCAAGCTTCTCGCCTCCGTACATGCCTATCAGCTTGAATAATCCGTAGCCAAACAATAGGAATCCAAACACGACCGCCAATCCTCCACCAATGAAGATGAAGACCGGCAATGCATGGTTCCAGCTACCCGCCCCAATGAATCCATCGAGAACCCAATCAGCTAGTGCGCCAGCAGCTAGAATCATCAGGAGGCCCTTTATCATGTGGAATACATTCTTCAGCATATCCCAGTTGCCCATTCTTGGCTCAAGGATGGGAGTTAGGAAGAAGAATAGTCCAAGGATGATTGTGAATACTGCTGATAGCTGTGCTCCAGCGGCTATTCCTGGAACGAGAAGCCATACTACTCCTCCAAGAAATATTGCAAGTCCCAGCAGGAACCAAGCAAGGTTTTCTTCGCCTATAGCATAGTATAGGGGGAACATCAAACCCAAGACCAAGACGAAGTAGTATAACCAGAGGGGTGCTACATCCAGCGTCGTGGCTGCCAGAGACGCTATGGTCCATGGCATATAGATCAGATAGAACAATGCCAGGCCAATCCCTGACAGATATAGAATTAGAGTCTTGAAATTCAGTTCTTCACTCAAATTTCTCACACTCCGTGACCGCCAGGTCACAACAGTTTGTAAATCCGCAGCAATCACTGATATATGAATAACTATGGTTGGCTTCCGAGTAATACGGCAATCAACTATTTTTTCACATAAATACGTCACATCGGGATGCAAAGGTCATCGAAGGCAGCCCCTTATTGCCTTCAATGGCGCGTTACATCAGACTGCAAGGGAGATCGCCCCAGCCGTAAGGCATCTTCCAAATGCAAGCCAGGGCATTCGAAAACTAGGACGATTAATGGAGGCAAATTATCAAAAGCAGGATTTGGTGCAAAACGCTATATTTCTCAATGCAAGAGATAAAAGCAAGAGCACAGAAAATAACAGCTGCAAAGCAAGGGAGGATAATTAGACTGAGTGAAGAAGGTAGTATCTGTGGAAAGGGGTCTTGCTTCATCCTCCTGTGCATTCTTGCAGTATTCGTAGGCTTTGAGGGATTCGCGGTTGAAAGCTGGTCAATTGCCATCATTGCCATATGTCTGTTAGTTACTCCAACCGGTAAGGCTGAGGGTGGTTATAGAGAAGCTGAAAGCTTCTGGGAGATTCGCCATTTGACGAGGGAGCAGTTTGAGGAGGGCTACACAAGTCAACGTGAATACTCGCCCAGTTATGGCCGAATGTATACGCCAAGAGTAAGGCGTCCTATTGGTACGCGAAAACCAGGAGATGTTGAGATAGCGCTGCAGTCGGTTAAGACATCAGGTGGAAAGGCGGATTCAACTTATTCTGCTGCAACCAAAGAAACGCAAGCTGTCAGCGTTCTCCGTGGGGGCGAATTCATAGGAAATCGAATGCGGTTCAAAGTGAAGGTTCTAAATGAATCCAAATACACCATTACTGATATCACAGTCTATATTCTTTCATTCCCCACAAGATCGCTGAAGCTTACTGGCAAAGATGATGTGCGAATTCCGAAGATTGGACCAGAAGGTTTTGTAAGCCCACACTTTGATTTTCTGCCAACGGAGGACTGTGTAAAGGGAGAGATTGTTGCCGGAATATCCTACATCGACATGGAAGGCAAACCTCACACCCTGTCCACAAAGCCTTTTGTCATTCGCGCAGTTTGTGACCTTCTCCAGCCAGAGGCAATCACCCCTGAGGAGTTTGAACTAAGGCTCAGGGACCTTCATTCAGGCGAATTGACAGTGAAGGTCAGCGATTGGACTCCAGAGGAGATGCACGAGAAGACACTGCGAATACTTAGCAGCTCGAACTTCAGAGAAGTTACTAGCAAGATTGATGAAACCAACGGTATTACTCAGGCGCTAGTAGAAGGTTGGGCTAGGGGAAAATACACTAGCAAGAACTTGGGTGTGCAAGTTTCAATCGCCGGAAGAAGCAATGAAAAGGGGGCATCGTGCAGAATTACAGTCTCAGGCGAGGACGAAGCCATGATTCTTCCAGCAATAGATGACTTGAAGGATAGGCTTTGCGCCTGGCTATGTCCGTTCTGTGGTAGTCCTCTTACTGTTGAAACAGTGAACGCCCTGAAGGAAGGGCATACGGTGGAATGCCCATTCTGCAAGATTGCTATCTGCCAGTAATTGAATTCATATGGTTTATTTGGCAAGAAAGAGAAGCCAACATATGGAAAACCGCATGGGGAGTCATTGGCAGGAAAACAATGAGTTTCTGATGCCGCCAAGAGGATGTTGACAGACAAGTGATGCAATCTACATTCACAGATTTCCTAATGGTCGGCTTTATCTTTCTAGGTAGCATCCTATTCTGCCTAGTTGGCTGGTATTGCTGTACGCCACCAAATGATGCGAAAGAAAAGTCAACAGCACAACAAACCGTTGCAGGCCTTGTTGACAAACGACGTCAAGAGCAAAGAGAAGCCGCCCAAAGAAAGCAGTTCAAACCTGTAACACCTCATCGAAGATCCACTCCCATTACCCCGGCAGGAACTGAAGATTCGGGAGAAAGTCATCCCGCCCAAGTGAAAGCCCTTAGAGGCGGCGAATTCATTGGCAACAGGATGAGATTCAAGGTCAAGGTCCTCAACGAGTCGAAATTCACAATTACTGACGTCACGGTTTGGCTTGTTTCCTATCCTGGAGAGGCAATGCGGCTCAAAGATGACGATGATATCAGATTCCCAAAAATCGAGCCAGGTGGCTTCAGGAGTCCCCATTTTGACCTTCTACCAACGCAAGATTGTGTAAGAGGGGAAATCGTTGCAGGAGTCTCTTACGTCGACGCTTCGGGGCACGCTCATTCCCTCACCACAGCGCCGTTTACTATTCGGTCGGTGTGTGACCTGCTGCAGCCCGAGATGATTGATGAGAGCGAGTTCAGTAGAAGACTGAAAGAGCTTGAATGTGGAGAACTTACCGTCAAAGTTGGAGAGTGGACACCTGAAGAGATGTATGAAAAGACACTCAGAATTCTGGGCCAGTCCAATTTCTATGAAGTGGTAAGTTCCATCGATGCTCGAGATGGTGTCACCGCTGGCGAAGTCAGCGGCTGGGCAAAGGGCAAATACACAGGAAAGCGGTTAGGTGTGCGAATTCGCATAACTGGAAAAAGCGGTAGAGCAGGTGCTTCATGCCGAATAACAATGTCAGGGGAAGACGACGCAATGATTCTCCCTGCCATTGACGACTTAAAGGAGCAACTTAGTGCCTGGCTGTGTCCATTCTGCGGTAGCAAACTCACTTTGGATAGTGTTGAGGATCTGAAAGCCGGCCATTCCATTAAATGCCCGTTCTGCTCAGTAACCGTTGGAAGGTAGTTGTCAAACAATATTCCTTGACCTGATACGCACCATTAAAGCTACCAGTACCACAGTCTCCAAGATAATTCCGAACATGAGAAGCAGGTTGACCGAAGAATCCCATAGGGCAGTGTTTTGCCAAGGGTATGAAATACGTGTGAGGTGATAGCCTGAACGGAAAGTCTGCCATTCATAGAAAACTATTGTGTAAGAATAGACCTTAACCAAAATGCCAGTAGCCGATTCATAATACAGCTCTGTGTGAGTGCTATGGTCCGAGTCGCTGTAGCTACATGATAGATGCCAGCAATTGAAAGTTCCCGCGGGAGTCTGTTGACTCCAGTTCTCTGTAAGGGTGTAGGTCCCTCCACCGGCTACTAGAGCAATTGACTCGCTGTCACTCCAAGCAGAGATGTTTTGCCAGAGCGGCGGATAGAAATTCTGGCCACTATCATTTCCGAGTGATGTAACAATGCTCCAATTTGGCAAGGACACGAAAGCAAACGTAGTGGATAAAGGAGCATTCGTATCTTCGATTTCTGTGATGTTGACTATGGATGTCATGCCCTCCGCCCACCCGTTGATCTCATAAGCAAATCTATTGCCCGATTCATCACCAGTAGTAGCATACTCAAGATACATCCCGAAATAATCAGGAGGGTAGTCGGGTTGTATCGTTGCATGACCTATTGGAATCAAGCCCATGCAAATCAAGAATGCCACTAGCAGTGCTGCTATCGAGCGAAATCCCTGGGTCGTCTGCCTCAAAGAATCACTCCGTTCATTTCGTTCTTGACCTCGTGAATAGAACAACAACAACCACAATGACACAGGCTGAGCCGGCTGTCACTAGTAAGGCCATAATCATGACAAAATCCATCTCGGTGGTTGTGGTTGTAGTAGTTGTGGTAGTAGTGCTTGTTGTTGCGCTTTCTGTCACAAAGACCCAAACGGTATCGGTTGCATTTCTTTCTCCCATGTCATACACGACAATTGTGAAGTTGTATGCTCCTGACAGATATCCGTCAACCGAAATTTGAAGAGGCCCACCAATCCAAGGACCTGAGCCACAAAGTGTACCATTTCGATATATTACAAATGATGCAGGGCTACCACTGCTGGGATGCCATGTGATGCTATGACCTATTGTGCCCTGAACGTATGTGATGTCTGCTGGATGGTCCAGGGTTGGAGGTTCAGGCGGAATGAAGCTACGCGGGAAGTGATCCACGCTTCCAGCGGTTCCAGGAATTGCATATGTCCCATATCCAATGTAGTCATCCCAAATGTTTCCGATGCTGACCGTATCATCCCAGTTGTTGCCGCTTCCATAATCAGCTGCATGCTGCAGGTTGTCAGCGAAGGTGTTGTCATAGACCAAAAAGCCAGTGCATCCAAAGCTCACTTGGAGAGCAATTTGGCTGTTGTTGTAGAAGGAGTTTTCTGTAAGTTCTCCGTCGGTCACATATTGGAACTGTATACCAAGGGGGTTGAACTCAAAGACATTCCTGTGAAGATACATATCATCGACATAGAAAGCATAGATCCCAACATAGAGATTGCTTTCAAACGCACATTCTTCAAAGGCAATGCAGAGCGACATATTAACGAGGGCTCCATAACTGCAAGCTGTAAAGATGCTATTATGGAACTCAATCAGGCCAGAGCTTTGAAGCCAAGCTCCACACAGGCCTAGGTCTACTTCCGTATCTCGTATGATGAGATCATCACAGAAAGATATT
>RDOF01000060.1 GCA_011365025.1 Candidatus Thorarchaeota archaeon | reverse complement strand
AGGTCATCTGTGATTGAGTCAAGGTCCGAGTCAGCTCTACCTGGATGTGTTCGAGTGAGGTAAATCTCCTGTCCATTCGTAAGGTTGTCTCCATCAGCATCATAGTCATAGTCGCTCTCAGGCTGCCCCCAGGAGGTTGGGTCTGTGGGGTCGAAGCCAAAGGCCATGTACTGAATCTCATGGTTGTCCCGAATCAGGTCGCCATCAGTATCCACGCTATTGGGGTTGGTAAAGTAGGTAAGCACCTCGAGAGCGTCGTTTATTGTATCTCCATCGCTGTCCGCCTTTTTCGGATTCGTTACATAGGGATTGGCGGCTAGCTCATAATCATCCGTAAGCGTGTCCAAATCCGTGTCAACCGAGTTGGGGTCGGTACCATGTACAAGGACTTCATCGCCGTCCGACAGCGTGTCTCCGTCCGAGTCCCAATTCAGAGGGTCCGTATAGTACTCATTAATCTCGTCGGCATCTTCCAAACCATCATAATCCGAATCGGCATTTGTGACGTTGGTCCCGTAGGTGACATATTCTTCATAGTCCGACAGGGTGTCTTCGTCAGTGTCCGCCTTGGTGGGGTTCGAGCCAACAATCATGACTTCCTCGAAGTCGGTCAAATCGTCTCCATCTGTGTCCGGATTCGTGGGGCTGGACTTCCAGATCTTGACCTCCGCACCGTCGAGAAGCAAGTCATCATCCGAATCAGGATCAAGCGGGTCCGAACCAACCTGGATCTCCTTCCAGTTAGCTAGGTTGTCACCATCCTCATCATCGTAGTAGTCAGATATGCCATTTTTAGGAACAGACGAGTCAACATCATTGGGGTCCGTGAGGGTGAGGCGCACTTCCTGTAGATTTGTTAGGCCATCGCCATCATTATCGTCATTTCCATCATTGATGCCGTTACTGTTCGTGTCAGCATCAAGCGGGTCTGTAAGAGTAACATTGTTCTCCTCGAAGTCAGTCAGCCTGTCTCCATCCGAATCATCGTCATTGGGGTCCGTCCCGAGGTAGATCTCCTGCCAGTCAGTGAGAAGGTCATCGTCGGAATCAGCATCGTTGGGGTCTGTTCCATGGGTGCGAATCTCAGCGAAATCGCTGAGCTTGTCATAGTCGGAGTCCCAGTAGTTGGGATTTGTGTCGTACTGCAGGACCTCTTCGCCATCATCCAAATTATCAGAGTCCGAGTCTGGGTCTGCAGGGTTTGTGAGGTCAATAAGTGTCTCTCGCGCATCCGCCAAACCATCCTTGTCTAGGTCCCTCCCATAGACGTTGATAATGCCGTTATTGGCTCCTGTGGCATACTCGCTATTCCCGTTGCTGTCGATGTCGCCGATTTCGGTGATTCCCTGAAATGTGCCGATGGTCGTCTGGACCACCCGGTAGCCAGTAGCATTGTAGACATTGAGGGTCCCTGCGCCAGTCCCAGAGATGAGCTGGCTGTTTGGGAGTCCCCCGACGTTGGCAAAGTGGATGCTGTTCACCTGGCCTGCCAGAGTCTTATTCCACTGCAGAACGCTCGAACCAGCATAGACTCGCAGTTCGTTCCCGGCAGTGCCAATGGCCATCTCCTCAAAGCCGGCAGAGACAAGCTGCCCAATGTGCAAGGCAGTTACTGCATCATCATGGGGGATGGTGTATTCAGGAGTGCCCGTGCTGCGGTACACGACAAGGTCACCGCCCGCAGTACCAAAAGCCACCTCAAGGTTTCCACCCGTCAGGAGGTCTCCTGCCGCCACACCCGTGATGGCATCTGCCTTGTCTACGGCGATGGTGGCAGAGCCTGTAGTCTCGATCAGAGCGAACCTTCCTGCTGAGGAACCAACAAGCACCTCTGCACGACCGTCAAGGTCCACATCAGCGGCCAGCACATGAGTGATTGGCCCATTACTGGCATACTCCCAGATATAGGTGCCATCGGCCTCATAGGTATAGAGATGGTTGTCATCACATCCAATAAAGACCTCGTCAAAGGTGTCTAGGTCGAGGTCTCCAGAATCCACGGCCTGCACTGGATTTGGAAGGGAAACATCGGCAAGAACGGCCTGGGCTGCTGTTATCACCACAAATCCGTCATCGGTTCCCACCACAATCTCCATCTCTCCATCTGCATCTCTGTCAAGAGCGGCAATAGCATGGGCCGGAGATGCAAGATTCCTGCTCCAGAGGCGGTTTCCAGTATGGTCATAGAGCTGTAGCACTCCGGCTTGAGTGACCACTGCCACCTCATCGTAAACATCTCCATCAAAATTGTCAACGACGATATCAACGACCTGCCCTCCAGTGTTATTGGACCATACAATCGCTATGTCGAAGGGAGCGATCTCAGCGACTACTGCACCAGGCCTGTCCTGTATGATGGTAAGAGGCTGCCCTGCGGGGTCTCCAGATAGGGCTTGAAGCCCAACCAGAACGCAGGCACACAATAACACCAGGATTATCTTATCTCGTTTCATGGAGTTCTCTCTCCTTCACCATTGTCTTTCCAGGGCTTTACCTGGAAGTAGTCAAAGAAATCGCTCTCTACTAGGGAAATCTCATCAAAGGGAATTCCCATCTCATTGAGCGTTTCAATAATCGGAAGAATCTGCTTGTTGGGATTATCAATGAAAAGCTTGACCGCATTTCGTCCCGCTGCGGCAACATACTCTACACCGGGAATAGACATCACTTGTTCCATGATGCGTGTCGTCATTTTTGGAAGAACAAGCCTTACGCTTTCACCTTTACCGGGCAAGGTGGAAATCAACTCCTCTGGAGTTCCAAACTGGCTGATGAGACCGTCCTCAAGCAGGCAGACTCGGGTACAATAGTCAACTATCTCGAGGTCGTGCGAGATGATGACCATAGTTGTTCCCAGTTCGTAGTTGAGCTCCTTCAGGTAGTTCAGGGTCTCATGCCTGAGGTGGGCATCCAGACCAGTCGTGGGTTCATCGAGAAGCAGTACCGGTGGGTCATGTATCATCCCCAGACAAATAGAAACTCGCTTTCTCTCGCCTCCAGAGAGCCTCTTCACCGCCTTTGTCATGAGTTCCTCATCAAAACCAAGAATCGTCAGAACATTTCGAGCCCGCTCCTCAATCTCTTTGGGTCGCATCCCAAAACATCTGCCAAAGAACTCGGCGTTCTGAAGCGCAGTAAAGTCATAGTAGAGGCTTAGGTGTTCCAGCTGTGGGACATACCCCACGAGAAGGCTGATGAGGTTGCTCTTCTTGGTCACATCATAGCCGCCAACAAAGGCCTGCCCAGAGGTCGGACCTATCTGTCCTGTGAGAACGCGGAGAACAGTGGTCTTGCCTGCTCCCGAGGCACCAATGATGCCCAGAAACTCCTTTTTGTTGGCAAAGAATGAAACTCCTTTGAGCGCATAGAAATCACCAAAGGCAACCTTGAGGTCTTTGATGTCAATTTCACGTTCTGCCTTCGTTTCGACGTCAGACATCTAGACACCTCCTACTCTATCGCTAACCTTCTTGAATAGCTTCTGTCCTTCTTCTAGCCCTTCCATGAGACCTCTCAAGGACTCAATCTTTTGGACTCTGTCTAGGTCCTCGCGCTGGATGAGCTGCTCGATCTGCGTGAAGGCGGCAAGCAGTGCGTTTAGCGTATTGTCAATCTCTCTCACTATCTCTGGTTCAATCTCTATAATGCGCATCTTCTTGCGTTTGGCTCTCCTGTTGTATACTAGGCTTAGAATCAGTGAACCGAAGATTCCTCCGGCAGCAAGGAATGCGATTTGAGCCATAGTAAGTAGTCTAAAGGGTGGCTGTATTCCTGTTGTGGCACTCGGCTCGTACAACTCAAAGCCTATGCCTGCATAGGTATTGGCGTAGTCCTCTCCTCCCAATATCACAAAGATTCCATTAATCCTGCCTGATGATGTCCAATAGCTTGGAGTGAACTGAGATGAGTAGAGTCCATTCTCGACAAAGCCTGCAATGAAGAAGGCAAGAGTGCCATTCGGTAGCTCAAAGGCTATCGCAACAAACAAGTCATTAACACGTCGGCCATAATAGTCTGTAACAACGAGATTGAGGTAGACACTCTTTCCGGCCTCGTATAGGTATGTATCCTCGGCTAGTGTTGCCACTCCCGACAGCGTGTTTCTCAATAGATAGGTTATCAGGTTGCTTAGCACGATTGAATTATTGCACTTCACAAGGTTCTTGTTCATGAAGATTCTCGAGGACCCGAAGAGAGCTATCTCTGGCCTTGAATCATCAAGAAGGACAACGGGCTTTCCATCTACGAAGGCAGTAGATAAGGACTGATTACCCAGGATGTAGGTGCCCCCGCCAAGCCAGATGGAGTCGACGCTATTTCCGAGTAGCGTTCCTGTCACGATGTTGGTTGTATTCTCTTGTGAATGCTCTCCCTGCATAGAGTATCCGAAGGGCAAAACCAAGTTGTTAATGCCAGTCAGATTCGCGGTGCCATCTTTGTCCCCAAAGATTACAATCTTACCGCCCTCTCTCGTGTACTTCCTAAGCACGTCAACTTCGGTGCTATTGAACTCCTCAGTAGGGCTGAAAATAAAGACCGCAGAGAATTGGCTTAGCAGGCCTTCATCGAGGTCCATCCCAGGCGTTTCAACCAAGTCGAGGCCTTGGGCCGCCATCATCTTCTTCATGTTGGAAAGCCCAGAGAATGTTGTTAGACGAAATGCATCTAACAGTCCCGTTAGGTCTCCAAGGCTTCCTAGGTCAAAACCTGACCCGAGCGATATTCCTCCGCTGTCATCCTGTGCAAGTGGAAATCCCATTCCTCCTCCAATATCGCCCATGCCACCGGCATCTCCAAAGCCTCCAAAGAAGCTCAGCCCTCCCCCATGAGAGGTGTCCACGAGCATCATAGCTCTGGGATATCTGAGGTTTCTTTCGAGTGTAATATTTGAGGTCCACCCTGCATCGGTATCGATAACGTAGTCGCATCGGTGATATCCATCGATAGTGATGGGAGGCGCCAGGAGAAAGAGCGAGAAGTTGTAGTACCCCTCCACGCTGTCTGCGCTTGGCAGTGTGACATTGCCCCAGTCACTAGCATTGCCATACTTCTGAACAGTGAGGTTTCCAAGGCTCTCGGTCGTTGCTACCAAGAATGTGTATAGTCCGAAATCCGCTGGAAATGTGATGTCAAAGGGTGCAAAGGGCAGTTGCTTGGGAAATACAGAGGTTGATGGTATCGGCTCAATTACGAAGAGGTCTCGTAGGAGGAAATTGTCCAAGAGGTTAACAAGGTTCAAAATATCGACCCCTCCGAGAAGCAGCTGAACCACCAGCGCAAAGTCCGGTGCCGCTATCCAGGCGGCTGTGTTTATGCCCATTTTCTCCGGGCTCCAAGTTGTTGTCAGAACTTCTCCATGGAACGGTTTCAACTCGTCAAATGTGAAAACTCTGCTGAAGATTGAAAGCCCGTCCTCCTCTTCTTTTGCAACTAGGAAGGCACCTGTCGCCTGCGTGGAATTTCCACCAACATTAATCATGACCGATCTTGTTACGTATTGTTGTCCCATCTCTGCGATTCGAGGAATATCAGCTTCTACTATAATGAGGTCGCCCTCATCAGCAACACTGGAAGGAGGCTCTACATCCCATTGAGCTAGGATGGATGAATCAAGGACCGTTCGGTTTTCTCCAAAACCCATCGCTATAGATACGTTCGCAGGCTCATTGATTGGGAGCTCCCCAAAATGCCACTTCAATCCTAGACCTACAGCGCCATCAAAGGTCGTGGTGCCCGTTAGATTATCGTCTGAAATATGAGAAGAGATTTCGGAGGAGTTGCCAATCTCGAAGGCAGAGAGCGGAATACTGGAATTCAGACCAAAATAGAAGCTGTCCAATTCCTCCGACTGACTGTATACAAAGACCTCTTGAGTCCTAAGAGAGTACTTACCATGATCGTCTTCTCCGTCTGAGAAAAGGTCTAGCGAATAGGAAAGGAACAAGCTGACATTATCTACCGGATTTTGCCCGAGATTCAAGATGTAGGGTGTGACTTTGAAACCGCTGAGTGGTAAAGGAGAGTAGGTGGTTAGATTATATGACTCGACGATCAAAACAACGTATATTTCATCATCGTACGAGAGCACTCCGACTTGGCGGTTATAGCCAAAGTTGCCGGATCCTAAACCTGTGTAGTGAAGCTCGCTTTTCACATCAAACTCCATGAAGTTGGTTGGGCTGCGATTTCCCCAGCGAAGTGCAAACATGCCCATGAGAATGTGAATACTGGTATCTTGACTCGCACGAGTATCTACTGCTGCTACGGTGGTTCCATAGCTACTCATTAACAAAATGGTGGAAGCCTCTGTTCCTGCCGCCGTGACTATCCCCAGCGCAAGCTGTGATGTTCCCGTGGTTCGGCTGTGGGGCGATATGGGGTCTTGCCTTGTCTGCAAATAGTTGAAGGCTGCTTGAAGATTTAGGAGTCCTGCTCCTCCATCATTGGCCCCATACCCAGTTTCTGTTGCCGTGTCTCTTAGGACGTTTCCAAGGGCAATGGGCGTTGCTCTATCGAAAGCTTGCATGAGGATGGCTGCCGCTCCCGCTGTGATGGCCGCAGCCGCACTTGTTGTGTCATCAACCTGGTAATAGTCATCAAGCTCTTCGCTTGTGCTATCTCCTCCAAGGAGACCTGAGAGTCCTCCAAGAGCGCCGAGGTCGAAGGAACCAAAACCAAGTCCAGCAAGACTAGACCCCATTCTTGCTCCAACAATTCCAACTCCAGGCGCCACTAAGTCTGGCTTCGTAAGCATGTCAAGAGAGGGTCCTCTGCCTGAGAAATCAGGTATCTCCTGCTTTTCAGTGTCATACGCTCCTACGGTAAATGCAGCTGCAGAACCTCCGGGTGACATGATTGTAAGATAGTCCGGTCCATCGTCACCTGCAGCAGAAACCACAAAGATGCCTTTCTCGGCAGCTTCACGGACTGCAACAGAAACAGCATCACCCGGGGCGCCAAATGTATTGAAGGGGAGAAGTATGATGTCTGCCCCTCTGCTAGCAGCCCACTCTATTCCAGAGACAATCCAGCTCGGCGAGGCCAAAAGCCCTCCAAGTGTCACCTTTGCCGATAGTATTGTTGCCCCTGGAGCAATACCTGCATACAATCCTTCAGAGCTATTCCCGGTTCCTGCGGCTATGGATGCTGCATAAGTTCCATGTCCGATGATATCAGTGGGAAGTGTATCTCCTTCAGAGAAAGATGCGGAAGCCGCGACTTTCGTATCGGAGGTACTTGCATTGTCATCAAAATCGTCAAGATCTGGATGGGTGCTATCAACGCCTGTGTCAAGTACTGCAATTACAACGCCTGTTCCATTGAACCCTTGCTCCCACAGACCTCGTCCACCAATCAAATCGATGGCGGCCTGGTATTGGCTTGACAGCGAGCTTACTACATAACTGTCGCCAGTTGTTGAAATCTCCCGGGGCTCATTTGACCATATACCTGTGATGAAATCAAGCCTTGCGAGGCTTCCAATTGAACTCCCTATTAGCTTGACTCGAAGCATGTTCAGGTCCTTGAATGTTTCAATGATGCGTGCAGACCTATCAATCAACTGAATCGCTGCTCTTGCCTTGTACTCACTAGCAGCTTCGTTGTACGTGAGAAGGATGTCAACCTCGTTGTCCGAGTTCATGTCATCAAGAAGGGCATCATCGATTCTGGTGACCGGCGAGTCCGAAGTCTGGTCCGGAAGCACAGATAGTGTCGTAACAATTGGACTGAATGAGACAATCATCACTAAGACCAGTACAGTGAGGCCAATCGCCGACCGTCTTAGAAGGTTTGTCCGAGTCACCTTTTCATCACTTCTCAATTGTCCCTGTAATTAGGCCCCTCGTAATTGCAATATAGTAGTCCACCATATCAGCTACGGATTTTGTTTTCACAATCTTAACTGCAATTTTCTTCGCGTTGAGCGCTGTCATACAGCTTTCTGCAATCTTCTCTAGTGGCTCGTCTGTAAAGACCTTTAGAAGTTCGCCTCGCTGCAGGACAAAACGGACCCCCTCCACTCCCTCAAGGATTTTTCTTGCCCGTGGGTCCACCTCCTCAAGTACGACACCAACAGAAAACCCTCTGTTTGGCAAGGATTCTTTGAGTCTTTGCGGACTGCCAAAAGCGACGAGGGACTTCCCTCGGATGAAGACCGCCACCTTGTCACAGAATTCTGCTTCTATGGGATAATGGGTGATTACGATGATAGAAGTCCCATATTCCTGGTTGATGAAAGTAAGATAGTTCCAGAGCTCATTTCTATTATCAGGATCAAGTCCCGAGGTTGGCTCATCCATTAGCAACACCTTGGGCATGTGAGCCAGAGCCACGGCGATTGATACGCGTCTCTGCTGGCCTCCACTCAATTCCTTAGTGGGGCTGTTCCCTTTCTCAAGAACTCCAAAATCTCTAAGCAGCGACTTCCCTCTCTGAATCAGTTGCCACTCTGGAATGTCATATTGCTTACCAAATGCGATAATGTTCTCCAGGGGCGTAAAGGTTTCGTACATGTACGATAGGTCCTGCGGGCAGTAGCCAAAGAAATGTCTAACCTTTGTCGTTTGTCGCGAGTCGACTCCAGCAATTCGAGCCACGCCAGTGCTTGGGATGTCCCCAATCAATGCCTTTACAGTTGTTGACTTGCCTGCTCCTGACTCGCCAATGATGGCGAGCATTTCACCTTCTTCCAACGCGAATGAAACATTTTCCACCAATTTCTTCCCGGTCTTGAGGGAAACCGTTAGATTGCGCGCTTCAACAACATCTCGATAGGCAGGGGATTCTTTCCACGCATAGGGTTGAATATACACCTTGTTTGCTATTATTGTTAGGTTGGGGTTGTATCTCGGGCCTATGAATAACTGCGGCTGAGCTACTAGGTAGATTTTAGGGTCTCCAACAGAGCCTTCTGGCTCAACCCGCACTTCAAGGAATCCTTCAGGCAGTATGGTGCCGCGGGCGGGCTGTAGGGTCTGAGTTGCAAACCCCACGACCATTCCACTTATCATAATGGGGAGTTTGTCAGATGCCCTATTGCCCCATACAGTACAGAGGCTTTGGGTGCTTTTCATCTTCTCTAGGTCCTTTACGGCCTGTTGAAGATCACGGCCATCGTAGTACAGGTCCTCTGATAGATTTCTCTTCAAGTAGTTACGAAGCGTAATCTGCGTTGCTGCTACATCTTCTTGCGTGGCGCCCTCTCCGCCAACCGTAAGGATTGCTTCAAGATCCCCCCTCTTTCTCTTCCTTAGGTCCTCCTCAACGAGTGTTGCGAATCTACGCGTGAGAACGGTCTTCTTGATTTTGAGAAGTCGTCCACTGAATCGCACCTCTCTGTTTGTGCTGTTCAGTATTCCTTCAACTACGCAATGGAGTTCTCGATCATGACGTGCAAGACACCAATCAATAGCTTCGTTCAACCTCCCGCCAGAGAAGTAGGCTTCTTCAACAAAGGTTGGTTTCGTTTCGCTTTCTACTGCTTCATCACGTGTCTGTTTCATCATTTCAATCACCTAATCGAGCGCTGGCTTCTTTGAGAAAATGAATGATGCCGCTAGCATCATCACTACAGAGATCGCGAGAAGCCTGACAATGGTGTCCGCTATGTCCAGCAATGATAACCCTTTGAATGCTGTATCGATTAAAACACTCATTCCTAGATTCAATGGCAATATTTCGTTGAGCGCACCAACATCGATGAAGAACCCGGACATTATCACTGAGCCAAACATGACAAAGAGGAAGATCTGATTAGCTTGCAGCCTTGTTCCTGCGGTTGCTGAGATGATTATTCCTGTGGATGACCCCGTCAATGCCGAAAGGCTCATTATTACTACTAGACTCTCAAATCCTGTATTTAGCTCCAAGTCAAATGCAATAACCCAGAGCGCAATTAGGAGAAGCGACTGGAAGAAGCCAATTACTACGTAGGCAATTACCTTTGATGTAATCACTTCCAGCCTATTAGTTGGCGTAAGTAGCATTCTACGTAGAGGGATGTCACCGACAATGGATTGGGCGGAAGTCATTGCAATTCCCAGGTATGAGGATATGATGACAATGAACGCTCCGAAAACAGCGGCGAGATAACTCCCCTCAGGTGTGAATTCTATTATCAACGAGGGAAATACTTCTGATCTAATCCATAACTTTGATGCCCTGAAAGTTATTACGGCGCCTTGAATCAAGCCCTGAATTGATGCTTGGTCTAGGAGTGCGGTTGCATCCACATGGACCTCGATATATGTTGGAATATTCTCTGTAAGATTGGCCTCAAATCCATCTGGAATTATCACATATCCAAGTATGACTCCTTCGTAGAGGTCCCTAAAGGCATCAGCTGTATCATTGTATATTATGATCTCGTCCACAAACATTTCCAGATAATTGGTGAAGTTCGTTGAGAGGTCCTCGCCTTCATATACACGGGTCGTATCGAAGTCCAGAAGGCCAATGCTAATGCCTGAGTCCTCAGATTCGGTGGCGTTGGTGTTAAGACCATCCCCCATTCCACCGCCATTACCGCCCAATTGGATGCTTCCCATGTCGCTCATATCGGTAACCCACCAGAGCATTCCAATCAATGCCGCCGGAAGCATGAAAATAAGAAAGAGAGCAACCTTGTCCTTCACAATCAAACGAAGTTCCTTTGCAACCATGTTTCTAATTCTACGAGATGGTTTCGTCAAAACCTCTGCCATGGCTTTTCCCTCTTCTCTATTGCTTTTGGACTGTGGGCTTACAATGCAACAGCATCCAACATTCGTACACTCGGGTTTGAGAGTGTTATTAAGGATTAGGTATTCATAGTGCGTTCGAAAAATGACAGGCTCCTACATGATACATTAATTACTGATTTCGCAACCTAGTGCTCATCAGTCAGTTTGTGGCATTCATGCACTGGAGTTGGACCTCGTTGGGCTTCCCGGACGATGATCTTGCAGAACGATTCAGGAGAGTAGCGCGAAACAATAGAGTGACGCTCCCCTCTTTGCAAGAGCCATCTCCGGCAAATGAGTTAGATGAATTGCAGGCTGGATTGAATAAGGCTGTCTATCCATCATCTGAATCCTGGATGCTCCCTGCATGGGCGGCAAGGCAGCTGGCAGTTACTAGGGCTAGTTCCTCAACCGAAGATACTCTGTATAACAACACAAGCCGAAACTGGGTGACCGTAGGGGGCGTTGGGTCCTCGCACTATGCAATAATGGACGAAACGGGTCTTGCAACGGCATTCCGTCAATGTGGGTATATCGACTTCTGGTTTGATCACAAAGAATCTATCGTATTTCCAGCACTAGTTGACCGGGATGTGTCGAGAATTGAATTATACAGCCCAGATGACCAGCTCTTTGAGTGGAAGAAATTCCTAGGAGCAATTGAAGTAACTCGTCAGGTGTACCACGGAGAAACCGGGGAGTGCGAAGCACTATACAACGAAATCCACATTAAAAACCACTCACTAGAAGATACCGAATTCGTGTTCTATGCTGTAATTAGACCCGCTTCAGTTCGGGGCGTCGAGCCCATTGAAACCTTGGAGTATAATGACGCTCGGAAGATGGTTATTTCCAATGGCTATGTTGCTCTCATTTCTGACAAGCCTCCAACATCAATTGTGCTATCAGCGGCCGATAATCCAAATCTCATTGCTGCTATCCGAGGGAGCGCTGAACGAAGAGACACAGAATTCTCTACAGCTAAAGGTCTTGCAACAGCGATTTTGAAGTACCGGATTAGACTGGCCCCCGCCGAATCCAAGAGGTACTTCTATGTTAGTCCATTATCGGGAATGACAGGCAAGGACGAAATTCCCTTTGAGTTTCACACGAGTATAAGGGACGAATACGTAGGAAAATGGTTTGACTTCTCCGAAAGAACAACTAGCTTTGCTTTTCCCGAGTCAACACTTGATGCTGCAGTTCTCCAGGCAAAAGCAGTTCTTGCACAGCAAGTGTATTCTAGGCTGGACTCAGGGATAACTTCCACAAGTTCTACGGAACCTGCCGAGTGGGCTCGCGTCTTTTCCGCGTTGTGCCGTTCAGGCTGCTTAGAGCTTGCCAGAGACCTGGCCTTGAAAGGAATTAGGCGGTGGTTCTCAGATGGGCAGGGAGCACCATCTGATGCGGCAAATCCCTTGGTCTGGGGCGTTCTTCAATACTATCATTATTCTCAAGACGAGACCTATCTCAAAACCATTGGACCTCTGCTTGGTGCGCACTTCTCAAAGATGCAGTCTGCAGTTGAAGCCAAAATGAAACCCAGTCGGAAGTACATGACGGGGGAGGAAACCTCTCACATCCCTCAAGAGCATCCCGGTGCCCCTGAAGAGAGTCCTGAAGTTGAAGGCGAATTCCTTGGGGTGGATGAAATCTTGGCGGCAACGGCCAAAATACGAGAAGGTGAAGACCTCGAAACGGCAAGGCCTCCGGTTGTGCCTAGAACGGGCCTTCGAAACATTGTGTCTTCGGTCTGGGATTTGGCAGCTCTCAAAGCTGGAGTTTCCGCTCTAAGGGCACTAGGCATGAACAACCTAGCTGACACGCTTCAGAATCTGCACACTAGTTACTCCGAATGGCTTATGTCCACTTCAGAAGAAGTCCACGATGGGATTGTAGATCAAGCTGATGACCCTGAATTGTCCATCGCATCACTCGACCTTCTCGCGACCATAGCCCTTCTGGGAAAGGCAGGTGTCAGCAGCAATCTTGAACAGTGGTCGCTGAATACTACACTGGATAACCTGATGCGAAGGAATCTGGTTATGATCCCTGGTTCTGAGAGACAGTTTTCCAGTCATCTTGGGTTGCGTCTGGCTCACTACTATGTTTTCACGCTTCGTGATTATGAAACTTGGAATTTACTCCGGCGCGCAATCGAACTACTCTCAGAATATCATACTTTTCCAGAGTTTGTCGACCCACATTCAGGCGCAGGACGTTCCGGCGATGGGTGTAGCATGCTTGCTGCAGCCGACCTTCTCATTCTTCTACGAGAGATGATTGTGTCAG
>RDOF01000005.1 GCA_011365025.1 Candidatus Thorarchaeota archaeon | reverse complement strand
GGAGACAACCAGCTTGCCACCTCCGTCTATGAAATCCGTAAGTACATTCAAGTCTGCCTCGGGCCACATCATTCCTCCTCCTCCTATGAAAATGGCATCATAGGAATTGAGAGCACTCAGGCTGAGGGTCCCAGAGATCTGATCGACAAGATAGCCCAATCCTTCATATAGATCTCGTACATCCCAGAGAGTATACTCGTCGTGGGCAACAACGAACCCTGCTGCCGCGGTGGTTCTGTTATACCAAACTATAGAGAAATCCCAATCGAAGTTGCCAACGACATCGTATGCAACTACGGTTATATTGTGATACATCTCGTTTGGAATGATGACGTATGTTTCTGATGTCCACCCATCGACGGTCTTCAGATAGAATCCATCGATCAATATGTCAAAGTAAGATATGTATGAGGTTGGGTCGTATGCAGTCCAATTAACCTTTGCATCATACAGATTGCCAGAATCTGGCGGATAGTCTATGGATATGATGGGTGTATCAATATCTACAAGGAGCTGCATTCCAACGGTGTAGTTGTGCCCTCCTGTTTCCATATAGACCTCGATGTAGTTCCAGCCAGTGCTGAGCACAGCCAAGTCCATGTACTCTGAAGTTGTGCTAGCATGGTAGGAGTAGTCAACAAATACATGGTACTCATCAATTGTGACATTGGAGTGACCAACCCATGTAAGTGTGTAATCAGTTGAGGCAGTCATCTCGGCTGATGTAATGAAGACCCATCTCTCTGGAGGTACAAACCGGAGGGTCACATCGTCGACCGGAAAGGAGCCAAACGTGTGGTCCACATAGTTGCTGTAGATGGCACCGTGATTGATACCTGTGGAATACGGCAGCCCATACTCATTCTCAACCAAGTCATAGTTGAAATCGATGGTGCCATTCTCATAGAAAATGGCTTGATAGGTGCCGATGGGTAAATCCGGCATGAATTGAGAATATACATTGTTGTACTCAACAACAAAACGATTCGGCGAAGTTAGAGTAAGATTGTAGAATCCTGGGTTTCCGCTGTTCCATGAGATGGGGGTTGCATAAGGTGCAACGGCATACCAGGAGTCTTCTGAACTAGAACCCATTCCCACCCACGGCGAAGTTGGTTCCGTATTGTAAAACGACATCCAACCATGTATTGATACATATATAGTCGAGAAGGTTTCACCATAGAATGGGAAGTTGAATGGGAGGTCTAAAGGGAGGTAGGAGTTCATACTTAAGTCATTCCAGGTGCCTCCCGTGGCATCTACCCAATTATATCCAATTTCGGATTTTGTGTAAAGAAAATCGCCAATCGTTGGATCTATCTCACATTGTTCGAAAGCTCTGTCATCTCTTCGGACATTCTCAGTCTCCTTAGACTCAGGAATGCCCAACGCATTATCTTCCCCTGTCCCATCTGGTCCACCTGTTTCGGGCGCGTTAGGTTCCCCAAACAGGGACTGGGAAGTGGTTGCAGGGTCTATCGGTGTAGCAGGGAGCGTACACGCGACATTTCCCAGAATAAACACTAATGAAAACACAATCATAAACCAATAAGGCCTCTTCTTCATGAAGACCTCTCCCCTAAACTTTACGCGAGACGCAATTATCATCGCTTCTCATAGACACGCGCAATATCTATACAATAAGCTAAAGAACTATAAACCTATTCAAAGGCCCAATGATTCGATTTTCTTTTATACAAAGGCTCCGCTTCCACTGTGAATGCGTCTTCCGGACTGCAAATGTCGCAATTATCAACTCGGGATTCCGTATGCATTTAAGGTGTCAACTGCAAAAATCGACGTGCTCCAATCTCTTCGGAGATGGCAATCTTGTGAGATTTGGTCTCGCCAAGTAACGGTCGAATCACCTGCGATTCTACATGTCACCATGATAAAACTGGACTGCCCGCCTCATTATCTCCTCGTCTGCAGGAAAGACTATGGGTATTGACGCAAACGTTGATTGGCAGGGATTTCCCTTTGCCACATGAAACACAATCTTTGGCTTTGCCAAATCTGTTGCATAGTCGACTTCCACAACATAGCTCATGATTGTGGCATGTTCACCATCAGCTATTGCATGCTTACAAAGGCTGTTCTGTCCAGGTCCATCGCCGTGGTCCTTCAAAATATTGAAGACGTCGCTCACACTTGATACCTGTCGAATTAGATCATAGCCTCGTTCCACCCTCTTCACAGAATTCTGGTACTCCTCTTCTTCTGCTTGGCTAGACCTCAGGACCTCTTCGGTATCAAGCATGATATGATGCGCTGTTCGGAGTACTTTTCGTTCTGACCACTCAATGGAGTGCTCGTCACCTGCAAGCTCAATCACCAGCATTGAGTCATGATCTGCGAGTACAAGATTGCCCCACTGATACTTGCGCCCGGACTTCAGGTGATCGCGGACCATTCCAAGTCCATCTTCAGCGTCCCTCGCGAACATTAGGATTTGCTCAGTCAGCAGATAGTATGAGGGGTCATCAGTGTTTCTTACGTGGGTATTTGCAACTGCAAGCCCGTGGTGATTTACACCAATGGCTAGCCCCCCAAGCTCTCCTGTTACATTATCAACTCCTCTGATTCCAAAGCAGTCTACATCGTAGAACAGCTCGTCCTTGTGGTCCCTCTTGGTCATATCTCTGTTCTTGAATAGAAGAGTTTTCTTCTCCTCGGGTAGGATCACAGCACCTGCGAAGCTAGGCATCTCATTCACCTGACTGTGCCTCGCAAATTCCATACATAATATAAGTGCTCACTGAATGGAATCCGCGGTACGAAAACTGTAACAAACTGCAATATCAATTTATGATGGATGAACTATGGTCGATTCCGAGGCGCTATTGAGTGCCCTCAACACACACATCATTTCTCCGCGAATTACGTATCTTGAGGAAGTTCACTCCACGAATCTCATGGCAAAGGATATGGTCCGAGATGGAGGTGGAGAAGGAATTGTCGTTATTGCGGATAGACAAGTTGGGGGCAGAGGGCGACATGGTCGCAGATGGTATTCGCCATCTGGCGGTTTATACCTCAGTATCGTATTGAAACCGCCTCTAGGCGATTCATCAAGTCCTTTCCTGGGAATCATGTTGGCAAACGCTGCTTTACGTGCACTAGAAGAATCATCAATGATTAAAGCCCACCTGAAATGGCCAAATGACCTGCTGGTGAATGAGAGAAAAATCGGTGGGATTCTTGGAGAACTTGTCGTTTCAGAAGGTGGCGATGCTCTTGCAATCCTTGGAATTGGTATTAATACTTCATTCAACGATTCAGACTTGCCCGAGGCACTTCGCATAAGCGCAACAACAATCGCAAAGGAATCAAAGATTGTACCTACTCAAGAAGATCTTGCATCTCAAATTATCAACAATATTGACCAGCAACTAAGAGAAGTCCGTGAAAGACAGGCTCTTGATTTTATTCTCAAAGAATACAGAAAGAACTGCACAACCCTCGGGAGGGCCGTTTTGGTCGAGCTGCCCGCTGGAACGCTTAATGGGATTGCGGTTGATATAGATAACAATGGGATGCTGGTTGTCGAGAATGGAGATGGGCAGCACCTGGTTTCTGCAGGAGATGTCATTCATCTTAGGTAACGGAGGAAAAAGAAACATGGGCTTTCACGTGGTTAAGATTGAATCTGAGAGAACTGATGTTCTGAAGCGTGATCTTCTCAAGAATTCGGAGGCTCACGAAGTAGGGACAAAGAGCAGGTATGAAGCCTTTAGGCTGTCATTTCGGGGGGAGTCGATTATCGCGTATAGCAGCGGAAAGGTTGTTGCATCCGGTAGCTATACCGGAGCACTGCTTCAGAATTCAGTTCGTAAGATCTATACGGACACGGCTGATAGCCTAATTACAATTGGGTCTGACGAGGCTGGAAAGGGAGAATGGCTTGGGCCTTTGGTGATTGCAGCTGTTGCCCTAAACTCATCGCAATCTGCCATGCTTCGTTCCCTTGGCGTAATGGACAGCAAGGAGCTGAAGGTAGAGGGTATTGCTGACCTGGCACATGATGTGAAGCGGAATTGCCTTTCCGTTAGAGAGGTGACTCTTTCTCCTAAGGCCTTCAACCAGCGGCTCGATGAATTGAAGGATGAAGGCAAGAATCTCAATGATTTACTGGCATGGGGGCATGCGAAGGCGGTATCAGAGTGCTACAAGGCCACCAAGAATGACAAAGTCCGGGTTGTCATTGATGAGTTTTCAAAGCTTAAGACGAAACTCCGTCTTGAAAGAGTGCTAGACACGAAATGCATTGACCTGATTCAGAAGCCGCGTGCTGAAGAGATTGTCGCTGTCGCTGCTGCCAGCATCGTTGCTCGGAATGCTAGAGAAACATGGATTGACAGGCAATCTCGGGAGTTTGGCGTTGATTTGCGCAAACTCAGTTCATCCTCTGCTGCAAAGAGGGCGGACCGCTTTCAGTTCGCAAAGGTTTCTTATCTCAAGGGACAATCAGACTAGGGCGAAGTTCAGAAGAGCACTTTCTAGGATTAGTTATCCTACGAGTAATGTCTGGCAAGTATCCTGCTTTCAAGGACTATGCCTTAGGAAACCATAGGGTTATTTTCGCTCCTTTGGTCGGGTTTCCAGGCACCCGATCTCCTACCTCGATTGACCCGCCGTATTTTGATATGATTCTTTGGGATTGATGAAGTCCTAACCCACCAAATCTACGGTCTTGGTCAAAAAGGATGCTCTTCAACGAATCGTCAATTCCCTCCCCATTGTCGGCGACCGAAAGCTCGAATCCGCCCCTCTTTTCTGCAAGAGTGACCCACATCTTTCTTTCCGAGGTCTGGTTGTGAATTACTGCATTCTCTAGCACATTGATTAGAAGATGGCTGAGATACTCATCAGCCATGATTTGTGCCTGGTCAACCTTGTATTCCGTTTCAATGGCAAGGTCATCAAATCGAATCTCAACATCTTTCACGATATTCCTCAATGTCTGAATTAAAGATACATTCCCTAGAGGTGCCGAAATAAGGCCTCTGGTGGCATGTGCCTTTTCAATTAGTGCCTCCGATGATTGCACTAAGTCAATAACTCGGTCAATCGTTCGAAGGGCCTCTGGGCGTGTTTCATCGAACTGGAGAAGTTCCGTGGCGATCTGTATTGCCTGAAGCCTGTTTCTCATGTCATGACCAAGAAGGTCTAGGTATAGCATGGCAGTGTCTGCTGCGGTTTTCAAATCGTCCTCCGCTTTCTGTCGTTCTCTCTCGGCGGTTCTACGTTCGGTAATATCTACCACTGTTGCTTGAATGGCAGGTCCCTCTTCGTATTCGACCTTGCTTCCTCTGACCTCAACCCAACGCATCTTTCCATCATTTCGAATCACTCTTAGAATGAGCGGAGTATCCATCGGAGTTACATCCTCTA
This sequence comes from Candidatus Thorarchaeota archaeon, assembly GCA_011365025.1. The sequence goes on along the minus strand of RDOF01000005.1, from coordinate 131,487 downwards.
GAATATCTGCCATCAGAGTTACCAACTTCTCAAAGTCATCTGGATGTATTAGGTTCTCGATTTGCTCTCCAGAGAGTGATAGAAGCTCATCGCCAGAAAGGCCTGTTATTTTCAAAAGGGCATCATTTGCAAAGGCAATTTCAATTGGGGCTGCTCTCGCAATCATTATTCCAAGAGTGGCATGCTCAACAAGCTTTCTGTATTTTGCCTCGCTGTCGCGTAGAGCCTTTTCAGAATCCATTCGGGCAGTTATATCAATTTCAAGAACTTGCACCGCTGGTCTTCCTTCATATTCAATCGATTTCACGAAGGACTCAACCCATCTCACAGCGCCATCGCTTCTAACATATCGGAATCTGTGCCTTGGGGCCACGGCCCCTCCTTTCTGCATCTCCTCATTCCTTCTGTTGAGCTCTTCCCTGTCCTCAGGGTATACCAGGCTCCATACCTCCTCCGCAGTGAAACTAAGAATTCGCTCAAGGGAATGTCCCACTATGGAGGCAAATGCCGGATTGGCATAAACATACCTTCCATCCTGGAGAATAGCCAGAGCCTGAATCGACTCGTCCGAGAGCCTCCTGTATCTTTCCTCTGAGTCGCGCAATTTCTCATTGGCTCTAATTCTTTCTGTTGAATCAGTCATTGCAATCTGAATTGCATACTTGCCTTCAAATTCAACACGGCGTCCAAGAATTTCCAGCCACCTAATTTCGCCGTTTGGACGAATTGCCCTGATTACCATTGGATCTTCTCTCGGAAACCCGCCCGCCATTAAATCTTCGAATCGACTAATTAGGACAGCAAAATCCTCGGGGTGCAGGAGTCCCCTTACTTCTTCTGGAGTCAGGTTCAACAAGTCTTCAGAAGTCCGACCTAGGATTTCACCAAGGGCTTTGTTTGCAAAGACTATCTTCAGAGGATCCTTGATTATTGCCACTCCTTGGGTGTATTGCTCAACAAGTTGCTTGTACTTTGCTTCTGAGTTTCGTAAGGCCGCTTCGGCAACTGCAGCCTGAGTTATGTCCTCACCCGAGGCTAGTAGGCCGATTGCATTTCCAAAATCGTTTTGAAGCACACGATATCTCCACGAAATGATACGTTCTTCATTGCTCTTTGTAAGAATAGTGAGCTTGAATCCTCCTTCATTGGACGTTTCATCTCGCAAAATCTCAACAAAGCGCTCTCTCGCTTTGCTTCTATCATTCTCAGGAACAACCAAATCAATCCAGTTTCTTCCCAACACCTCTCCATTTTCATATCCTATAATCTCAAGGCCCCTTCTATTGATAAGGTGGACTCGTCCATCCACATCAATCACTATGATTGCAGCTCCAGCAATGTCGAGGTACCTCTGAGCGGTATCTCGCTCTTCCCGAAGCTCTTCCTCAGCACGTTTTCTTAATGAAATGTCGCGCACAATTGCCCAAGTGCCAATCGGTCTGGCACTCTCATCTCTCAGAAGATACACTCGTATCTCGATTGGGACCACTGTTCCATCCTTTCGTTGGAGTTCCTTCTCATAGAGGTCTGAGTACCCGCGAACCAAAATCTGGTCTCTGTTGATTCTCTTTTCCATTTCGTGCCACTGAGGAGGAGTCAGATTCCAAAAGCTTAGCTTTCGCAGTTCCTCTTCTTCATACCCAGAGAGATCCACATAGGCACGATTGAATTCGATGTAGTTGCCATCATTGTCTGCACTTACGAATCCATCTTCCATGCTCTGATACAGTAGGCGATATTTCTTCTCTGACTCCTTTATTGCTTGCTCTGCCATTGTTCTTTCGGTAATGTCAAGAGCTAGCCCTCCTAGAAGATCTGCCTTATTCTCTCTCCTTATTGGAAACTTTGAAGTTTGATAGACGTGTGCATTGCCATTCCGGTCAGGAATGAATTGCGTTATGTGAATCGGACCTTCACGCATGGCCCGTCTGTCGTCATCAATCATTCCTTTGGCAACCTCAGGAGGAAAGACCTCTGCGGTGTTTTTCCCTATCCCCTCCTCTATTCCAAACATCTCTTTCATGTATCTGTTGACATAGAGCATGTTTGACTTCTCGTCCTTGATGAATACTGGCCCTGGAATGTTGTCCGCAAACAAGGCAAATCGTTCTTCATTCTCTAGGAGCTCCTGTTCTGTTTCCTTTCTAGCAGTTATGTCTCTGACAAGCGAGATGATGCTCTCTCCATCTTCGTGCAGGTTCAAGGTAGCTGAAAACCAATGGAGCTTTTCGCCTAGCCGAAGTGGATACTCTATGTGCTCTCCCGCACCTGTTTTCCGAACCCGCGCAAAGGCGTCTGTTTGTATCTTTGCTGCATCAGCAGGTAGGATTTCCTCTATCGACTTTCCAAGAAGATCTTCACGAGGTTTTAGAATAAGGCCCTGCTCAGAAACATAAACTTGGGCGTGCTTGTTCTGGGAATCGTAAACAAATACAATGTCCTCTAGCGACTGGACAATTGTCCTGTATCGCTCTTCTGATTTTCTAAGGTCATCCTCAGCGCGCACTCTGTCCGTTATATCTGCAATTACAACCATCGCGCTTGAAAGGTCCATCGTACCATGCACCATCGGTACTTTCCAAATTATTTGAGTAGATAGCCGATTGCCCTCCAAGTCCAATCCTGAGCTCTCAAATACAAGACTGTCAGGGCGACCATTCCAAATCGCAATGAGTTCCTGCTTGAGCCCTTCATACGTTTCTTCCAAGAATACCTTGTCCAAGTTATCGATGAGTTGCTCCTTGCTGTTTGCCCTGTACATATCAAGAGCGGCATCATTCATGTTGTCGATCTTCAGCATTGAAAGCGCCTTTCGAACTTCCTCTGGATTTTCATCCAAGTATTGATCCAAATCCTGGATACCACTACTCTTGAGTTCCTCCAGCCAAGCACCTATCTCGGTGAAATCCTGCTCCCAAATTGATACTGGAGAATGGGTGAAAAGGTCTCTATACTTCTGTTCGCTTACGCGAATTGCTTCCTCGGCATTGCGACGATCAGTGACATCCCTAATGAGCGATTGATATCCAGCAGGATGCCCCTCGTCCATCAAAAGAGTATTTGTTATGTGAAAGTAGTTCATTGAACCATCCTTTCTCAATCCCCTGGCCTCAATTCCTCCTGGTATGGTGTCTTCTCTCTCAATACTCTCATTGTACGTCAGCATAATGTATTCTCGGTCTTCAGGATGGACAAGCTGTATGAAGTTCGTTCCAAGTAGTTCATCGCAGGTGCACCCGAAGATGTCTGCTGCCTTCGGGCTGCACATAGTTATGATGCCTTTAGAGTCAGTGCGAAAGACACCATCTGATAGATTCTCGTAGAGTAGTCGATAGCGTTCTTCACTTCCAGCCAGTGCAGACTCCACTTGCTTTCTTTCAGTGATGTTTCTGGCAATTGCAATGATTCCAGTTATTCGGTCATCATTCCTAAGAGGCGAAACAATGACTTCAGAGTCAAAGATGCCACCGTCCTTCCTCTCCCATTGGATTTCAAAAGGTTCTGGAATCTGCCCTCTAAGTACTTCGGTGAACATTCTCAGGTAATTGGGGATATCACCAGCTTTCAAGGAACCTAATAGTGTGAATCTCTTTCCTACAATTTCCTCTCTTGAGTATCCTGTCTGTTGAATTGCGGAGGTATTGCAGTATGTTATGGTTCCTCTTGTGTCCAGAGTCAGAATCATGTCGGGTGACATATCCATCACTCGCATGTAAAAGTCATCAATCTCCAGGTACCTTTTCTCATCTGGCTCAGTAACTTCTGTTATCACTAGAAGGACTGACGATTCGCTTCTGCCGTGCCGACTAATCAAGACTGATTTAGCAGTTGTCTGCACTGGTTCACCATCTGGCCGAATCCAAGTTAGGATTTCGCCTGGAGATTTCCTTTCGGATGACGAAAGGATTAGTGATGCGAGAGGTTCCTCCATTCCGGCCTTTATGAACTCATCAGCTCTTTTTCCCACAATCTGGTCAAATGACCTGCCAATCATCGCGGCGAAGTTCGGATTTGCACAGGTGATGAGCTGCTTCTCATTTAGAACTAGAACGCCATCTGTCATCATTTCAGCAAGTATACTGCTCTGTACTCTGCCGCACCAGTCATCCTTCTGCAGTTTGTGCACCCCGTCCCGAGGATAGGTGGCCAAAATCCCCGGCTTGTGTTCCAGCTCTGAAACCCCGCTTAATGGTGGGGGTTACCTCTGGTCCCAGTATCTGAGTGTTTTGCAAAATTCCTTTTTGAGCTTCCTGCTATGGACCTAACTCGTATCCTTGAATGTCCCTGTGTTTCCTGGGTAGTTCTCAAATGGGTCCTGCAACTTCGTTCTGATGATTAATTGCGCGTCCTTGTCAGAAAGATTCCAGAGTGTAAGGATTTTCTCATTACTTAGGTATGCCTTCTCTCGAAGATATGCTCCATCTCTAAGCACTCTGAGATTCGAGAGGGCTCCTCCCCCCAAGGGCATCTGTGCTACAATTACGCCACCCACAACAAAGAATAACAGCGTGAACATTGTAGTCCATGGCTGGAACCAGTTTTCAGGAGCTGTGACCACAGGCAGAATCAGTGCTACCAGCAGGAAAAGCACTCCCACTCCTGTGGCTCCCCGTGTGTTTATGCGCGACCCCCGTGACAGAGCATGCCAGGGATCTGTCATCACAAGCCGCGCTCTTGTCCCTTTTCTGAGTAGACCTTCGGTTTCCTCAGTCTTGCAAACAGCTTGGTAGTGATAATAGTCCCAGCAGGCTGAATCAAATTCCCATTTATTCCACTCAGTCTTCTTCAAGTATACAAAAACTGGAGCATAATCCATTTTGTGGCAAGCTGGCCCTATCCCGAAGATGCTTAAGCACCAACCGGCGAAAAACACTACAAGAAGTCCCCAATACGCCCACCAAAACAGAGTCACAATAGTTAGTAGGCTCCCACTCAAATCTGCATGAAGATACAAAACCAGCGCAGGAGGGAGCGACCCGAATAGGAGGAGCCAGGTTGTTCCACGAATGTGAAACTGCTTCTTGTCCTTGTCAACAAAATCTGATAGATGTGCCCCCAACGCAACGGCGAATAAAGGACTTGCTACAACCTCTGTAAGAATTGCCAACTCGAAAGGACTGATTGGAGGCGAAATCGAAGGATAGCCCCATGACCCAAACAGCAACGGAGAAACTAAAGCCAAAATGGCAAGAAGTATCGGAACTATAACATTGTAGAAGAGACTAACACCACCGCGCTGAACTGTATAAGTGTAAATATACTGAAGGCATCTGCTGCTAGAATCGCCCCCCTCCTTTTGGAGAGCTCGAACTAGAACTCCTCCCCACATGCGGCTTCGAGTTTCGGTCACTCTTTCCTGTCCAATCAGTTTGATTATCGGAGCATACTCAATGAATTGCTCGTCTAGACCTGGGTCAAGTGTTATATCCTGAATCCCTCTCCCAAGGGGGACTTTTGTTGTGGTTGGACCTTCTGATATCTTCGCTATCATCCGATCCAGCGATCGCCTTGGCCAATTCCTTCCAACTCTCATGCTGAACCCTCAATGATACTCTCTCTCCCTGGATTCCATAGCTTTCTAATACAGCTTTCCATCTCCATAGGACCTTTTCTCGGGGGTGTTTATAATTGCCAGTCGTGGACTAGTATTTGCCAGCCGGGTCAATCAGATCTTGGGGGCGTGAACATATTTGTTCGCCAGAGGGCATCTGATCCGGTCATGCGCCGCCACCCTCTCTGCCTTGAACACTCACATTGGTATTACCGATTCTGGCTTTGCAATCAGGTTGCCGAAGGTTTTCTTGTCATAGAAAGGCTTTAACCTGTTGACACATGCCACCACACCACAACGGGAGCAGATAAATCCAAAAAGCTCGCTCAAGGAGGGAGGTCTTCCCAGACCTATCATCAGGTCCTTCTTGGATGCAGAAAACAGAGTGGATTTTTTGGCCGCTAGTGTTTGAAATACCATTGAGTGAAGGCTATCTATGAAGGACTCATCATTGCTCTGTTTTCGATGAAGCTGGAGTGCCAAGGACATTACTGGAGCAAGCTCGCATGACAATTCATAGTGAGCCTTCTCCCAGCGTCCCTCAAAGCCATCTTCAACAATTCCCACCTCCCACATCTCAAACTCCTCAAAACCCTCCTTCTTCTCATAGTTGGGGATTGCTTCGACGATCTTTCCGCCTTTCCTTTCTTTTCCATACCAAATTGGCACTCCGCGTGGAATGTGCGATGGCCGCCCACAGAACGAATACCATCCCTCTTCTGGCTGACCCCTTAGAATCTTGAGGACTGCTTCAGTCGATTTGGCAGGTCTTTGCAGAAAATAAGCCGGGACCCATACCGAATGAATGTCGCACCGATATTGGCCACACAGAGCACATGGATATGTCCGGCGTGTACTTGACAAATGTCCTTTCTTCAAGCACTCTTCACATTGTGTCATGGAGGCTCCATCCAGAGAATAAATATCCCAATCTGTAATAACAACTTGCCGATACGCCCTCTTCCTACTTCGGTTCGGCGTGAACATAGACTAGCTCCACTTCTGGAAATCTCTGCTTTACAAGGTTCTCCACGGATTCCGCGATGTCGTGACTTTCTCCCAGGCTCATGGTGGCGCTTACATAGCAGTCCAAGGATACTATTAGACCTGATGAGCCCTCAGTTACGACAACCCCATGACAATCGTGAGCGTCGCTAACTCTTTCGACAATCTCCTTAATCTCGGATATCATCTCTTTCCGGTTGGTCATTGCATAACTCGCGCCGTGCTCCCTTCGTTCAACATCAATATGGAGTGTTACTCTCTGTAGATTTGGAATTGCTTCACTAAGACGTTCTTCCATTTGATCTGTGATTTCATGAGCCTGTTCAACTGTCATATCCGAGGGCATCTCTAAGTCTGCCGCAATGTAGGTATGGCTCTCAGTCATTGTTATGCGCACTTTATGCACGCCGAGAATTCTCGGCTCTTTTCTGGCAAGCATATGAAGAAGCGCGTAAACATCAACCTCCTCCTGAATAGCGTCATCAATCGAAATTGGCTCAACATGGACGACACAATCTACATTATGATTTAGTCTACGAAGTGCCTGCTCCAAAGCATCAGCAATATGATGTGCCTCATCCACCGATGTTCCTTTCTCCACTGCTATCACGACATCAAGGAACATTTGGTGACCTGATTCTCTTACACGGGTTCGACGACATTCCAGTACGCCAGGCGTACTCAGACATATTCTTTTTACTTCCTCGTCAATTCCCCGCGGTGCTCGATCAAGCAACGCGTCAGCTGCACGTTTTGACAGCTTCGCCGAAACAAAGAGGATCACAATAGCCACACCGATTGCTGAGAGCGGGTCTGCAATTGGAAAATCGAGGAACACAAACAAAAGACCTACCAAGACAACAATAGAGCTCATAGCGTCAGTGACAAAATGGAGTCCATCTGCTTCAAGCGCTTGGCTTCCATGCTTCTCTGCGGTCGCATAGAGCACGCGGCTTCGCTCCACGTTTACGATTATACTTACAATCATGACAATGACGCCTGCGAGTGTGGGATCGGGAAATTCTTGAAGACTAATCACACGTACGGCTTCGAAAAGAATCCATGCAGCAGTTATCCATAACAGAATTGTCTGAATGAAGGCCGAGAAGTTCTCGATCTTTCCATGCCCGTAGTGATGTTCTTCATCAGGGATTCTCGCAGCCCTTCTCACAGAAACAAATGTAATTCCTGCGGCTGCCAGGTCAAGTGCGCTGTGTAAAGCCTCTGAGATAACTCCCAATGAGCCACTGATGACACCTACTACAACCTTGATGATTGTGAGTCCAAGAGCTGCAATTAAAGACAGAAGTGCAGCTCTATTTACTTCTCTGCTGCGCTCAACGGAGTTGTCCATGCATCTGAGGTGCTTTGCTTCGTCCTTTAAGAGTTCGCCTCTGCTCTCTGCCAAGAGAATGTTAATCAAATATGGGCGACCCATATCATGTTGGGATGGTGTTGCAGGTGAGGCAAGAGAGAACGTGCCCTCTTTAGATAATTAGCCATCTCAAGGTTTTAGCTGTTCTTATCAGCCTCTTTTGTAATGGAGAACCTGCTTCGCAGAGGTGAATTCCAGCAGTGCCAGATTCCAAAAACAAGAATGGCTATTACAATTCGGGCTACGAGGGTGTAGCTGAGTTCTATGATTTCTTCGTTGACAACTCAGATATCCCATTCTACCTTGACTATGCACGCAAGGCAGGAGGAGCAGTGCTAGACATTGCTTCGGGTACCGGACGAGTTGCGATAGAGTTGGCTCGTAATGGTTCGGAAGTTGTTGCCCTTGAGAACTCTCCATCTATGCTCTCAGTTATGCGGAAGAAGCTTCAAACGCAACCTACTGAAATCGCGGAACGGATAAGCATCTTCGAAGGGTCCATGACTAATTTTGGAATTGGAAAGGAATTCGACTTGATTATCATTCCTTCATCTTTTGGTCATGCCGTAGCCACGGAGGACCAACTATCTACGTTGCGTTGCATCAAGAGTCATCTGAGTCCTGATGGGATATTCATTCTAGACTTGTTTCCTGGCTCTTTGAATCTGATGCCAGCAAATTTCGAAGATTCTCCAGTAACGCTGTCCGATGGCAGAACTGTCATTCGCCGTGGAGTTTCGACCCCTCATATTCAGGAGCAGATTCTCGATGTAGGGCTATCATTCGAGGTTAGGTCAGAAAAAGCAGAGAAACCAAAATTGACTCAGGTACATTCGGAAGTTGCAATCATCTTTGATAGAGAAGCCAATCTGCTAGTCAAAATGGCTGGCTTCCAGGTGGACGAGGAGTTTGGAAGCTTTCAATATAGTCCCTATTCCAATGAATCACGTCGGAGAATACTAGTACTTACTCACAGCAAATAGGCTCCAAGATTCCGCCATACCTCTTGAATAGCGCTTATCCATTTTCAAACGTTCACATCGTTTTACGGTCCGGATTTTGCTGTAAACTTGCTCCTTTTCTAGAAGTCTAGCTCTCCTAATCACAGGCTGCAAGGTTCCAATTGAGTCATAAAGCCGCCGACCTCTCAATTGAAGTTAACTAGTACTTGCGTGGGTAAGAGAAACATTTCATTTGGCCGTGAGTTGAATTGGAAAAATGCTTCGCGAATTGCAAACCCCTTTTGCATTCTTGGTTCTAATCACGTTGCTCCTTCTTGAACCCACCTATCCTGTGGGACTGGCTGACCCTTCCATTTTGCCCGGCTCCGACTCTAACTTCGTAGATTTGCCTCTCTTGGATATGAATCAGACGGCTGAGATTAGGATACTTTTCCAGGGAATTAATGAAACTTCGGTTGATGAATTTGTGATTAGGGCGGCGTTGCCTAGATGCTGCAGTCAGTTTCACAGCGAGTCATCTATCAACTGGAGCCTAGACTATTCTCTCTCGTTCATGAACTTTCCAAGCGAGATTGCGCATGATTTGTCATCAAACTCCTATGAGATTGATGGAATGCTCTACCTTAATTCAACGCTTCTGGATGAACACATGAGTAGTCTTTCGGAAATACCCGCAGGCGGCTATCTTCTTTCGTTCATGTGTCTCCCTTCATTCCTAAACAACCATTCCTGGTTCTATGTGGATCAAAAGCCCGACTCGCTGCTGGGTAGGATCGACTTCTTTGGAAATACAATCACAAAGATATGGGAGTGTACATCGAAATTTGGTGGGCTAAGTCGGGCAGTGTTCTTTGACATATCCTCTATTGTGTATGGCGGGATAACGAAATCTGCACTGACCAGCACCGTTATCGATTCTCTAAAAGCCTCTATTCCTGGGATGTTTCCTGACCTTCTTGGTGCGGAGGAGTCAGAAATGATTGAGGCCGACCGTCAAATGTATGAGAACTACTTCATTGATGCTCTAATTCTTGCTGAATCGGACTGCAGTCTTCGTTTTGAAGGACTGACACAATCCTTTGTGAGACTAATGCCGTGGACCACGTGGAACTTGTCAATAAGGTACCAGGATGTGGACGCTCAGCTTAGCAATCTGATCTCGAGCAGAACACTGAGCCCCTATGGGCCACTGAATTACACTTGGCGCTTCCCGAATGGCACACATGAGAGCATCATTTGTGATTCTAATGTGGTGTGGGATTGGACTGAGAATGACCCGATCAATGAGTACCTATTCGGGAAGTTAGAAGATTACTTTCCTGGGGCCAACTTGGACGACATGTCGAAGATACAGGTTGCCATGCTTATCTTGCCAGAGAACACATCGTTCGGCGGCACTCCGGGCATAGGTGCAGGCGTATGCTGGTTCAGTCATGGTATTGTTATCATGGGAGTTCATAGAAGCGTTGTTTACAACATGGATGAAGTTGGACCCATATATCTCACGAATCTACTGAGGCATGAGATAGGCCATTGGCTCAGCCTTTCCCATCATGCCACTGCAGGTAGTACCTTCCCAAAGACCCTCTGCTCCATGAGTGCCGTATGTTCAGACTTCTGTTCATACTGCAGGGATGCACGAGCCAGAATGAGCTACCTGTCCTACTTCAATTTCACCAGACTTCTTCTCATGAGGTCCGAATCCGTCAGTGATTCGATACTAGTTGATTTTGCCCAGAGCATCGAGAGCTTCTACAATTGGAATTACACCGTCGCTATCCAGTCCCTAGTGGATATACGACACCAGATAGAGCAAAACGCACAAGCAGCCTTGCTTCTGTGGCAAATACTAACCGGTTCTCTGCCCATATTTGTGATTGCATTTGTTGCTTTCGTGATGGTGAGGAGAGGTAAAGCTAAGGAGGTGGATATTTGAAAAGGCCTGTGCCTAGGCGCAATGGCTCTTATTTGCTCTCTGACGTCAATTAACAAGTCAGAAATTAGTTCCGACGAAATCGGAGGAAATGTGATGTTCTCATATTTTAGCGACAAAGAGTATCAGAGAGTCTTTCAGGAATTTGAGCATGTTCGGAAGAAGATTTCCTTGTTGCTCAACGAAAGACTATCAAGGGGTAACCAAATAATACTGGACCTACTTGCCGGTCATGGGTATCTGAGTGCCGAATTTGCCAAGCTGTGCCCCAGTTGTGCTATTCATTGTACAGGACTGAAAAACGATTTGGATTCGTTTCTCGCCCTGAAGGCCTCAGACCTTTACCCCTTGAGTATATGGGATAATATTCAGTATACTGAGTGTGATGTCACAGGGCTTCCGTTTGACGACGAGTATTTTGACTTAGTGGTCAATTTCCTTGGCCTAGAAGATGTAATGATGACGAGAGAAAGATCTGGACTTCTTTCGACTATTTCCGAAGTGACTAGGGTTGCCAAGCGTACCGGCTTGGTACAAATCTCGGTTGTGGAGTATGGCGATACCCCTGAGGAGCGGCTGGCTGAAGATATATGGGGAAATATTGGCCTCAACGCAATCTTTCTGTCAAAGGAATTCTACATCGATGCCTTTGCAGAGCATGGATTTCATCTGGCAGACGAAGCTGTCTTCGAAGTGAGGAAGAAGATGACCTATGATCAGGCTAGCGAAGAACTGCAGTTTGCTTGTGAACAAGCACCAATCATCTTCAAAGAATACAATGTTAAGGCGATCCCCTTTGAGGAGCTAATGAGTCGATTTGAGACTCGAATTAAACAACATGGCATGGCGTACTATCCGAACATTCGGGTTCTCTTGTTTTTATCATCCACATAGAGCTCTTGTAGTCAATGAGGTAATCCTATGTTCTTAATCAGTCCTGAGCAAATTCGAAAAGAAGCTGAGCTACAGGGAGTTCCCAAGTCTCAGCTTGGTGCACCAAGAGTGGCAATCCTGACTTTTAACAAGGCGATTCTCGATGAGATTCGTAATCAGTGCGGAATGCAGGAGTGGCAATGGGCCGGTTGGCGGTTCTCGCCATACTCCGCTCCGTCAGTTTCACTAGTTGGGTTTCTTGATGATATTGAGGTGGCATTGGTCGTTCCACCGATGGGCGCGTCGCCCTTGACAGCTTTGTGTCATGAGTTAATTCACTTTGGAACAAGAGCTTTGTTTCTTCTTTGCGCATCATGGAGCCTCGGACCTGAGTACCTGAACAAAGGAGAGATACATTTGCCAACTAGTGCCCTCGGCATTGATGGCACCTCCATCCACTACGGAAGTCCGGATGGAGAAATTGAAAATGAGTCTCGCGCATTTGAAGCCTTGGCGCAGGTCTTAGATGAAATAAGTACTGCTTGGAAACAAGGCCCTGTAGGCAGTTGTGAAGCGATATATCGCGTCACGCCAGAATTGGCGATGGACTATAGAAACCGGGGTTGCTTGTCAATGGAGAATGGGGAGGCTGCAGCTCTCTATTCCTTGGCGAGAGTGACTGGTACAGCAATTGGAGTGCTTTTTCAGCCCTATATTGACTTGACAAAGGGTTGGAGTGCTTCCTATATGGATGCGGTGTATTTGGAAACCTGCCGCATTCAGGCGAAAGCCGCCCTTCGAGCTGTTCGAATCCTTAGTGATGCTCATCAGATTTAGATGAATGGCTTTGGTGATTGTTCTACTAGGAGTTCTGCGCCCACTTTCGTACCTCTATTGAAAACGCAGTTGTTTTCCTTTGATTTCTACAATACCTTGAGCAGTTCCTCAAGATATGGGCCCGCAGGGGAGGCCATCTCCCAAAGCTTTTCGAAGCGCTCCATCAAGACCATAGCCAGCTGGGGAAGTCTTATCCATACCGCCAGCTTTGAAGGGTGGGGCGGCAACCATAGGATGACCTCCTCTCTATCAAATACTGCAAATGAAAGACCATCATAGTCAAGTCGTCGGATTTGATCACCTAGACGAATCAACTCGAGGTATTCCTGAATCTGCTTCTTTAACCAAGACGCCTCTATGGGTCGCACTACTCTAGATGTCTTCCTGCGTTTAAGGGCATACTTCACGGCGTCAAGAATTTCCTTGCTCGCAGGCGTCGAAAGAGCAGTTGCCAGAGCAAACTCAGAATCTACATTCCGTATTGCCTCAATGTATTTCGCAGTCATCGCTTTGTCCTTTCTTGCTACCCAAACCGAGTCTTCCTTTGCGTCAACATCCAATGATATGGAATATGCTTCCGATAGGGTTGGAACAAGTGTGTCTACAGCTGCCCACTTCTGCTGGACTTGTCGGAGGACTCTCTTTTCCTCCTCTTCCATGAGCTTCTTCAAACCGGTCTGGGGATCGATTGCCAGGTATCTTGAAGGCTTTCCTGGCTGCTCCATAAGCAGTCCTTTCCCCACAAGACTTGTCAAGACATCATAGGTTCTGGGCCGAGGTATTCCTGCCTTTTGGTTCACGCCCTTTGGAGACAACGGGCCATCGAAGAGGACCGCCACATAGGCCTTTGCTTCGTACGGTGACAACCCCATCTCTACGGCGAGGGCCTCAATCACTTCGTCCCTGCTTTTGGTCATACTTCCTAAATCGCCCGCTTCCTTTTAAGATTATTTACACCAATTAAGTGTAACAAACAGAGGATTTATTAGAATATAATGTTACACTAACATAGTGTAAAAAGGAGGTAGAGTAGATGGAGGTTGCAGCTCTTCCTCGAAGTGCAATTATGCTTCTGGATAAACTCGTTAAGGAGGGTCCCCTAACCCCTTATGGGCTACATGAGAAGTCGAAGCTTCCCATGCGAACAGTTACGTTTGCTCTGAAGCAGCTTCGAGAATATAGTCTATGCAAAAGGCAACACAATCTCGTCGATATGCGACAGCCTTTGTACTATGCCAACAGACAGAGGATTGAGGAGCTAAGAATCGACCTGGATCGGTGGCGCACCGAAAGAAGAATCTACTTCAGAGTCATATAGCCTGGCGGGCGTGCCAAGGGTGAAAGAAATGACTGAACTCAACAAGCTACCATCCAGGGGTTAATGAATGACAGAAACGCAGTCATTGAAGGAATTGACAAGAGGAACGCTCAACGTAGAATTGAGTTCTGAATGCTCATTGTGCTTAACCAGGGGTCTGGGAATCCTAATCTCAATGATAGAAAAGAACCCGAAACGGCAACTTGAGCTTTATTCAGAAGCTTTTCAGGTATTGAGCGAGGGGTTCAAAGAGAAACTCAAGCCCGCCTCTATTGTTAATCATTTGAACAGAAGGATGGCTTCACTAACGGGTATTGAGGATCCCTATTTTGAATTGAAACTGAAAAGTATTCAACATTCTCGTGAGGCAATGTCACTAATAGAGAAGAAGCTTCAGAAGTACCGCGGTTATCAAAGATTAAGAGGAGCGCTGGCCGCATCGATAACAGGCAATTTGATTGATTTCCACTCTGCGGGCCATACCCCGGACCTGCAATCGCTGGAGAAACTATTCAACCAGATAATCGCAGCAGGTTTTGCAATCGACGATTCTGCCATGCTGTGGAATACACTGACTCAATCCCCAGGAAGCGTTCTCCTTCTCGCAGACAACGCGGGAGAGTCGCTTTTCGATATCCCTCTTCTAAGACTATTCGAGAACCATGAATGGCACATCGAATACTGTGTTAAGTCGGGTCCGATAGTCAATGATGCCACATTTGCTGATATTGAGGGAACTGAAATAGAAGATATGACGAATGTAGTTTCAACAGGCGCAAGGGCGATTGGAGCCCCAGTGGATGAGGTGAGTGAGAGGTTTCTAGACCAAGTTATGACTAGTAATCTGATTTTATCCAAGGGTCAAGCCAACCTGGAAACATTCCCTGAGATTCAACAGCTATATGATGTTCCAACATTCTATGTCCTTAGAGCCAAATGCCCTCATATTGCCAAAACCTTGCACGTGGAAACAGGCACCAATATCGTCCTGCGTGTGTAGAGAAACGTGCCGCTTCTGAATTGCGTTGTTTCCTACAGTGAATTCTGCCTTCAAGACAGCGAATTGCTTTCTTGGTTACGTTGATTAGTCGCCCAAGTAAGCTCCTGCCCATGAGCGAAGGCAGGAAATTCCTACATTTCTTTGACTCTGAGGAGTACGAAAAGGCCGTTCCGGAATCTGATGAACAGAAAAAAATGCCTCCTCCTCTTTTTCAACAGCCCTTCTCTGATGATGCCCCTTTTATCAGTTTGATTTCTCCTAGTGAATTCACCATTGGTAAGGCTCCTTTTCTTGACATCATTAATAGCAGAAAGAGCAGAAGGAAGTACACCTCTGAGGCTCTCACTTTGGAAGAGCTATCCTTTCTTCTATGGAGCACTCAAGGAGTGAAATTGGTACCGAAGTCAGGTCGTGGAGTTTTTCGTACAGTTCCTTCTTCCGGTGCAAAGAGCCCCTTTGAAACCTATCTAGTCATTAACAGGGTGGAAGGGCTTGAACCCGGTCTCTATCGCTATATCTCCTTTAGTCACCAACTGCTGTTCATCAAGGCAATAGATAGTGCAGAGGAACGAATGGGGCAACTCGCTTATGACCAGAAGTTCGTGGGAAAGTCTGCTGTGGTTTTCTGCTGGACCGCTGTTCCATACCGTACTGAATGGCGTTACACAATTCTTTCTCACAAATTCATCGCCATAGATCTGGGAATTGTGTGCCAGAGTCTATACATGGCTTGTGAAGCAATCAACCTTGGAACAGTGGCAATTGGCTACTATGAGCAAAACAAGATGGATGCGCTCCTCGATCTTAATACAGACGAGGAGTTTGTTGTGCTGATGGCTCCTGTGGGGAAATATCAGCGTGAGAAGAAACTCACGGAGTTCTTCAAGTATTCCAAGAAGGCGGTCACTCCGGAGAGTCTGAAGAAGCTGGAAGGGAAGTACAAACGCAAGAATCTGGTGGAGTTTGTTGCCAAGGAAGGCAGTCTCTTAGTTAGGATTGGGGACTTCGAAGAAATCCTTGACCCTTACAATGAGATGGAGTTCATTGGCGAATCCGCTGCAAGAGCTCTCAGATTTGAGTTTACAGACGAAGGGAAACCAAGCAAGGTAGTTGTTCTTACTCCGGATGATGAAGAAGTCGAATTGGAGTATGTGGAATAGAAGTCACTCAGTCGTGCCTCTCTGAAGGCCTGAAGACGACTTGCCTTTTCCCTGTGCGAAAGCAGCAGCTGCATGATAGTCTCCAATAATCCTCCATTAAGCATAACATTCAAAACTGAGCGCACTGGTTTTGACAGACTAGGTCCATAGGTGGGCACTGCCATGACCAACAATAAGTTCGAGAAGCTCAAGGAGATGCGTGAGAAAGCTAAGCTTGCTGGTGGCGAAGAGCGCATTAAACGACAGCACGAACGCGGAAAATTCACGGCTCGTGAACGGATAGACAAGCTGTTAGATTCTGACTCTTTCGTTGAAATCGATGAGTTTGTTGTGCATAGGGAAACCGCCTTCGGGATGGAGGAGAAGCAGATCCTTGGTGACGGAGTCATAACTGGGTACGGAACGATTGATGGCAGAAAGGTATTCATCTTCAGTCAGGACTTCACTGTTGAGGGCGGGTCTCTCGCTGAGATGTATGGCAACAAAATTGTGAAGGTCATGGAGATGGCCATGGATGCCGGAGCGCCAGTCATTGGTCTCAATGACAGCGGCGGAGCTCGAATTCAAGAAGGCGTCAAGAGCCTCGTCAGTTACTGCAACATCTTTCGTTTGAATACGTGGGCTAGTGGTGTGATTCCGCAGATTTCAGCCATTATGGGCCCATGTGCGGGTGGCGCTGTCTACAGCCCGGCGGTTACTGATTTCACTCTCATGGTGAAGAATACCTCGTACATGTTCATTACAGGCCCTGAAGTCATTAGGACTGTCACTGGGGAGGAAGTCACGCACGAGGAACTCGGAGGTGCCATGACGCATAACTCAGTGAGCGGTGTTGCCCACTTTGCGAGCGAGGACGAAGAGGAGTGTATCAGCCAGATACGAAGGCTTCTAAGCTACATTCCAAGTAACAATCTTGAGGATCCACCAAGGATACACACTGATCATACTCCTGATGAGGTTGATGAGTCAGTTGATGACATTGTCCCGGAAGACCCCAACAAGCCCTATGATATGCGCGATGTCGTCATGAAAATTGCTGACAATGGCGAGTTTTTCGAGGTTCAAGAGCACTGGGCAAGGAATATGATTACTGGCTTCGCAAGATTTGATGGTCGCTCGGTTGGGATTGTTGGAAATAACCCTGCTCATCTTGCCGGCACCTTGGACATCAATGCGTCCGACAAATGTGCAAGATTCGTTAGGTTCTGTGATGCTTTTAACATCCCTGTAATTACATTTATGGATGTCCCAGGCTACCTGCCTGGGACCGCTCAGGAGTACGGTGGCATAATTCGTCACGGGGCAAAGATACTCTACGCCTTTGCAGAGGCCACTGTCCCAAAGATCACAATCATCACGAGGAAGGGGTACGGTGGGGCATTCGACGTTATGTCCTCACGTCACATCGGAGCGGATCTAGTATATGCATGGCCTGGCTCAGAGATTGCTGTGATGGGTCCTGATGGAGCTATCAACATTATCTTCCGCGACGAGATTAAGAAGGCGAAGGATAAGGAGAAGAAGCGGGCGGAGCTGGTGAAGGAGTATCGGGATAGATTCGCTAATCCATACATTGCCGCCGGACTTGGATACATCGACAAAGTCATCTTTCCACACGAAACTCGACTGTTGATATGCAAAGGACTAGATGTGCTATCCAGCAAGAGACAGAGTCGACCGCCAAAGAAGCATGGCAACATACCCCTCTAGAGAACGGACTCAGCTGACGAAGGGGCCAACTGAAGTCAAAGAAAGCACTGTGCGCTGCCGAGATCAGCCGCCGGTCATGGCTTTGGCGATGCGATTGCCGATTTCTTTGTCTATGTTGCGCCAGTACTCCAATGCGCGCTGCAGCACGGGCTCCGACACGCCATTTTTGAGATGTCCGACGACATTGGATACCAAACGGTCACGCTGCGCATCGTCCATGACCTTGCGCACTAATGTGCCGGCCTGCCCCCAATCATCATCGTCTTTTCGCAGGGTGTAGGCGGCACGAACGAACTCTCCGCTGGCTTTCCATATCTCGACTTGGGGATAGCGCTCTCCGTCAGCCTTAGGGCCTCCCTTCGAGTTTGGTGTGTACACGGGGTCGGACACGTTTTCGACCCGCATCGCTCCATCCTTGCTGTAGCTGTGCACGGGGCATTTCGGGCGGTTGACCGGGATTTGCATGAAGTTGACACCCAAACGTGCGCGATGGGCATCGGCGTATGAGAAGAGACGCGCTAGCAGCATCTTGTCAGGACTGGGGCCAATACCCGGCACGAGATTGTGAGGTCCGAACGCTGCCTGCTCGATTTCGGTGTGGAAGTCGGTTGGATTACGATTGAGTGTCAGTCGACCAACCTCATGCAGCGGGTAGTCACTGTGCGGCCACACCTTGGTAAGGTCGAAGGGATTGAACCGGTAGGTTTCGGCTTCTTTGAAGGGCATGATTTGTACCCTCATTGTCCAGCTGGGATAATCACCCCTCTTGATTGCCTCAAACAGGTCGCGCCGGTGGTAGTCGGCGTCTTCACCTGCGATTCGGTCAGCCTCCTCCTGAGTGAGGAACTCAATGCCTTGGTTTGTCTTGAAATGATACTTCACCCAGAAGCGCTCATCTCTAGCGTTGACCCACATGTAGGTGTGGCTTGAATAGCCGTTCATATTCCGCCATGACTTGGGAATCCCACGATCACTAAACAATACCGTGACTTGGTGCGCCGACTCCGGCGACAGGGTCCAGAAATCCCATTGCATATCATTGTCACGCAGTCCACTATCCGCCCGACGCTTCTGGGAGCGAATGAAGTGCTGGAACTTCATGGGATCGCGGAGGAAGAACACCGGCGTATTATTGCCCACCATGTCATAATTGCCTTCGCTGGTGTAGAACTTCAATGCGAAGCCGCGCACGTCGCGCCAGGTATCGGGGCTGCCGCGCTCACCGGCTACAGTGGAGAACCGAGCTAGGGTATCGGTCTTTGTGCCCGGCTGAAAGACCGCCGCCTTGGTGTAGGCGCTGACATCTTTGGTCACCTCGAAGTAACCGAAGGCTCCTGAACCCTTTGCGTGGGGCTGCCTTTCCGGAATTCGCTCACGATTGAAGTTTGCCATCTGTTCGATTAGGTAGGTGTCCTGTAGCAGGATTGGGCCATCAGGCCCTACGGTGAGCGAGAACTCATCGCTGGAAACAGGAATCCCAGCGTCAGTGGTTGTGGGTTTGCGTTCCTCTTTCTTCATGTCAATAACTCCTTCGCATTTTAATCCGTGGACTGGCCCATTATTCGACACGCCAAATGGGCATAACATCAAAGTCAACTGGAAATGCGAGGTGTATTACCCTAAAAACCTAATTATTCGATTTCACTAATAAGGGAGTACGGCATTTCTCGGGCAAAAATGAAGAGCAGCCTCCAAAAGGGGGAGGATGCCCCTGCCATTAGGGGCATCACTGATTCTATGACCTTCTCCGCTTTGAGAGGACAACTATGATGATGACAACGATTACTGCCCCTGAGCCGAGAATCAGGATATAGGTTAAGGTGTCGTCCTGTGTTGTGGTTGTAGTGGTCGTAGTGGTTGTGGTAGTTGTTGTGGTGGGCCACGTCACTGTAACAATCACGGTATCGGTCGCGGTGTTCCCGCCCTCATCTGTCAACAGAATAGTAACGTTGTGTGTGCCAATGAGGAGGCCATCAAAACGCCCTGTAAATGGGCCATCGCCTGGGCTCCAGCTTTCCCAAAACCACTCTTCGCCATCAGCATACACTCTCAAATCGAGACTCGTCTTGTCAGATACGTTCCAGGTAATTTCTCCCAGGGTTTCGTCTTCGGGATGCTCTGGAAACGTTATATCAACAGGATGGTCCACAGTGGGTGCGATCGTGTCTCTAACCTGTATTGTGAACATCGCTGTCAGGTTCACACCGTATATTGTTTCAACCCATACCTCCACTTCGTAGTCGCCTATGGAGAGCGGCATGGCATTTGTAACGACACCATTGCTATCAATAATGAAATGCACAGTGTCATCAATCTCCCAATTGGCAATAGGCGCGGCCGCAGTGGCATTCAGGTCATATCTGAAGGGATACCCTGCTTCCCCTGGTTGATCTTCGACGGGATGGCTCCACATAGGCCGTGTTGGATAATATACGACTGGATGGGGGTCCTCATTCGAGGCGGTTCCTCCTATTGGATAGGGTGTGTCCCCAATTCCATCCGAGTTTCCATCGACTCCTGCATAGTCCCACCAGAAATTGTAGTCGAAGATATTTGTGGTGCCATCATCCCAGGCGCAAGCACCAGCGTCCCCGAGGAATGTATTCCATCTCACATAGCTCATGTTTGCTTTGGCGTTTATTTCAATGCCAACACCGTAATCCTTGATGATGTTGACCTCAGCTCTTGCATGTTCCGTCGAGTTGAGGTAGACTCCCACTGCACACAGGAGAATGAAGTTGTCAGTTACTGCGTTCTCGTACGTGGTATCTCTGAAGTGTATTCCAATGTTATTGGTTGTGCAGTTATTCTGAAAGATGTAGTTATCTGCTGCTTCCTCTGCAATAGTAATACCTTCGCCTGTAGAACCACTGCCACTACTACAGAAGTTGCTCACTACCGTATTGTTGTGAGAAAATCCCCCCAGACTGATACCTTGCGTGTTATTCAAGCATTGATTCACTTCAATATGATTACGATGAACGTTATTTACGCTGATACCGAATTCATTTTCTATGCAGTAGTTGTGTGAAACGTTGTTGTTGGTAGCATACCAATGGAGTGAAATCCCCTGAGTACAGTTTCTACATTCGTTTTGATAGACTCGGTTACTCGAGGCTTCAACAATCGCTATCCCGGATTGGTCGTTTGTGCAGTTGTTGTTGTAAACCCAGTTGCTATAGACATTTGAAAGCAGAATTCCATTGATGTTATCCGCGCACAGGTTGTCATAGACCCGACTACCGCTTCCCCATGATTGGAGCCAAATCCCCGTGTTGCATCCCTTGACTGTGTTGTTGGCTATAATGAAGTTGTCTGACCAGTAGATTCGAATACCAGTAACGCAGTTCTCTGCTAGGTTGTCTTCTATTCTATTGTATTCGCTGTCATCCCAAAAGATGCCTTGATTGTCCCACTCGCCTCTCAAAGTGTTTCCAGTGATGTTGTTGTAGTCAGATCGCCATCCGTTAATGTCCCAGTAGTTGAAAAGAAGGCTGTTGTTGATTACTCTATTCCGGTATGCACGCGACAGCTGAATTCCAGCTTCGGTATTGTTCGAGCAATCGTTGTTTTCTATTGTATTATTCTCGCCCCATGTCACAAAGATTCCGTACTCGTTTTCATAGAACGAATTCTCAATTATTGAATTGTTGTCCGCATAATACATACTAAGGCCCGTGGAGCAGTTGAAAGCTGTGTTATTCATTACAACACCATTGCCAACATGGTCTAGATAGATGCCCGACTTGCCAGAACCTATGAATCCTCTAAGGGTACAATTCTTAATTGCAAAATGGACCGTGGTTCCAGCAATGTGGATACAATGGTCAACTGTGGTTCCGTCAATCAGGTAGTTCTCAATGCGATATGGATTCCCAGGGGACCCCTCTCCCGGAAAACCCAGCGTAACAAAATCATCATCACTATCGATGAAGATTGGGGCATGAGGCACATCTCCGGACATTCTGAAGACCCTACTCTGCGACTCTGAGGAGTCAAATGGCGAGCCATCGCTGAGCAATAGAATCCCGCCAGGCGCTGCAATCAGAAGAATGAATCCGAGAGATATCGCTTTCATGCGTGATTCTCTCTTTAGTTTCAATCAATATCGCCTCCCTGCACGCGATATCGATGCATTGGTTGTCTAATGTATTGAATTTTTCTAACTTAATATAACAATCTAATCTATTAGCGTCTAGGCGAATAAATTAGCTCGAAGTATGTGGGATGATAATTGACATTCCAGTGCGGATCAACTCGTCCTCGGCCACTTCCTCATTGGGACCGAAGTGTGGCTGGACCGGCTGTTCATGCGCCACCCAGTACAAGTGCAACGACGATGAACATCATTGTGAAAACTAATGAGGCAAAGAGGGCATAGTATGCAAAAAACTGTTCCGCTGTCAAATATGATACTTTCTGAGTTTCCGTCTTCGTTTCTCTTTTAGATCTCTTCTTGTCGCGTGTCTTTCTGGTTGAAATTGGCCGTCTTACGGTTTCTACTACACTCAATTTTGCCATTTCCTCCAATTCATTATTCTCGGCTTGAATTGACGCTTTTAGAAAGGCACCGCCGGGTACCTTGTGGGGCCCTCCCAGTTATCGCGTCCATTTCTCCTAATTGTGTCGAAATTAAACCTAGAGAAGCGTATACAATCATCACATGGGCTTTTTCGCAAGCTATAGAACCGACTTAATTTGTGAAGGCAATTGATGCACCCTTTTTCTTCCATTATATCTCACCCAGATCCAGAATTACGGTCCGGCTTCTACAGTATGCTGTAAGCTTCCCTCTTTTCAACAGGAGTTGCTCCAAGTGAACCCTCGAATCTGGCTGAAAACGTCCTTTCAGATATCTCCGGCTTGGGGCGCCATGTGTGGGTATACATCCAGACTTCAACAATATTCTTTGATGGTCCGGCAGTTTCCGGTACGCGTCCTCGAAGCGTTCTTCTGTATCTCGAGAAATCGATTCGGTAACCCGCTGATATGCCATTAGCTAGGGTGATTCCACCCATGTAGCTGCCCGGCTTGAGATTATAGAAATCTCTAACATATTTTGGCACATAAAAGACATTATAATGTCCCTCTCCCTTGGTCAGTCTTGTCAGGAATCTGATTGGCACTCTGTATCTCACCACTCCAAAAACTGAAGTTTGGGGTTGCTTTCCCAGTATCAAGTCATCTTGGAAGCACTCCCATAACTCTGCATACAATTGTATACAAAACGTATATAAATATGTCTATGAACGTATACACTATTGGATAGCGGAAGGGGTTTATCCGGAAATGACTGAAGACATAATGATTCGAGTTCCCAAGGATCTTAGAATCCGGTACGACAAACTTAGCAAACGCAATTCGTGGAAGGGATTTCCCTCTTTCGTGAGGGAGGCGATTCGCTCCTATCTAGAGCACTACGAACTTCTTGACAAGGAATAGGCCATGTCTATAGCCGTGAAGTGCTCGCCAAGTATCTTCGAAGGAAGGATACAGTAGGGGTCGCTATTCAGGGGACCAGAAAGCCCCAGCGACGGCCAGTTATTCCCATTGCCACTTCCACAATGATTACCGGAGCACTGCACCTAGGACATTGTCCGGCAGATATTGTTGGTGGCCAAGCTCCTCTTTCACCCATTGGAGAAACACATGCCTCTCCAGGAATCTGACCGGTCTTCAACCTCCACCATTCGTAGACTCACCTCTTCAAAAGGGGCAGGTCGAGATTAATTTTGATTTCGAGGGTTTCAGATAGATCGACTGCCAGTTTGCTAAGGTAACTGCGAAGTCCCTTCTCTGACCGGATGAGCGTTGGCGGCTTTGCCATTTGACAATTCCCCCTTTTCATAGACTATTGCCAAGATGATTGAATTGTTTCGCTAAGAACGGAATCGCTTTATTGTGCCTAACACTATGGCATTTGCAGACAAATGGATTGGTGACATAAGGTGGGTTCGAATAAACGCTACTCAGGATATAGGGCATACCAGTACTTAGAACCTGGAAAGGATTACAGGTCATTCAAACTGCGAGATGCAATTCGCGAGGACTGGGCCTATGCCGTTCCCTTATCAAAGAATGAGGAAGAACGTGCGCAAGAGATAGTTGAGAAGAGTGTCATTGTTGATCTCCACGAACACCCAGTTCTATACCCTGAGGACCAGCATGAAGCTCTCTTGGTGAATCAGGAAGGCCGGGACTTCATGGCCTACGAAGCTCTAAGCATTTCAGGAATCGATGCGGTCTTTGACAACCTAATGAATGGCTCTGCTGTAATAACATCAAAGCATGGATGGAAATGGACCGATACAATTCATGACTTGGGTCAGCGTCTCTGCGATATTGCTCATCAAGACTATGTGATTCATTGCAAGAGGGCGGAGGATATTATCAAAGCCTTCGAAACGGGGCAGCTCGCTTGGGTAGCTGTTCTTGAGTCCTCCTCCTGTATTGAGAATGAAGTAGATCGGATTGACGTTCTTTTTGGACTTGGCATTCGGTCTATGGGGCTTGTGTATAGCGAGTCGAATCGGTTGGGAACTGGACTTGACGAAACGCGAGATGGTGGCCTCACCGACTTTGGCTATGACTGCGTAATTAGAATGAATAAGCTCGGAATGTTGATTGACATTAGCCACGTGAGTGACCAGACAGCTCGTGATGCAATCGAATCTAGCAAGAATTCAGTGATCATCTCTCATGCCGGCTCCAAGACAGTTCATACCATCAAGCGAATGGTTCCCGATGATGTCCTCCAAGCACTGGCAGAAAAAGGTGGACTAATTGGAATTGAGGCTGCACCTGGATACACTGCAACAAACGAAAGCAAAATTCCCTCGATTGAAACCTACATGAAGCATATGGAGCATTGTATTGGCTTAATGGGGATTGACAGCGTTGGGTGTGGACCCGACACGCTATATGGCGACCACGTAGGTCTCTATAGATACTACGCCGAAACCTTGGAAAGTGCAGGACTGGGTCACTATTCGAGGCCGGGGCAGTCAGCCGATCTTGATGAGAGTCGCTTGCCGGATTATGTCAAGGGACTAGAGAATCCAACTGAGGCAATCCCCAATGTCATACGATGGATGGTCAAGAATGGATATTCCAATGAAGAGATATCTAAGGTAATTGGAAAGAATGCGCTTCGGCTCCTCAAACAGGTGTGGCCCTGATTACTTCAATACATTTCTGTAAGTACCTTTGAATCATTGCAGTTGTCAAATCGAAAAAGTTGCGTGAGGAGCTTTTTAGCTCCTCCTGTTTTATTTCCTGTGAGAGTTCATGGCTTGATAGCATCGCATGCAGATGCCTGGTGTTGGCATCGTATTAGCATTGACCCAACCCTTGCAAGTGGGTGCAATACCAGCGGTGCATCGTTCTACCCTGTGAGGATAGATCTTGCCATTTGACTCCCTCATTCTGCTTTTCTTCTGGCCACCGCGGCCTTTCTTATGTGGCAAAACTTAGTTCGTCCTAGACGAGCCCCTCTGGGGCTGGTCGTTAGCCTCTCCCGCGCAAAAGAATCACAAGTTCAGATAAAACTTTTTTACTTATAAAATATTGGTCCAACTCAGCCTTTGAACGCACTAGGTTTAGATACAAGTTTGTCATCTGAAGTTTGTTGACCTATCATGAATAATCGCTTCATCCGGTTCATCCCTCCTATCTTGCTTACTGTGATGGGATTGGCCATAGCCATCCTCATAGTCAACTGGACACTGGAGCTTGTCATTCCTCTTGTACCTGAAGCCACATCAATCAGCATTATACGCCCTCTTCCTGGGAACATCCGAGCAGATGTGCTCTGGCTTTTGACCTACATTGTTCCAATAATGTTTGTTGAATTCTTGGTTTTGGTCATTCCCGGAGCATTCATACTCATTCTGGTGGCGAAGCTATTAAGATTCAGGAAATATGACCTTAGCATAATTGAACTGGGGGAGGAATTTGGGGCAACACTCATGATTCGGCGAGCTGTCGTTCCGGCGCTCTTCAGCCTCGCAATAGGTCAGTTGGTATTTCAGCTTATTCAGGGAATTCTATTCGATGCCCCTCCAGTTAGCGCCCTTCCAGAGGTCGCGCTGAGGTTCTACCTTCCTCTCATGTCTATGGTCAGCACTCTCATTGTTCTACCTATTTCATTGATCTACTTTATGCCAACGTGGGTTCTCAACGATGCCGGCGTTGTTTCCCACCTGAAAGTAGAGCAGCTTAAGCAACGGAGATGTCCTGATACCATTGGACTTGGACGCTGGTATAGCAATTTTCTTGGTGGGTTCTCGTTGTTAGCCGTTCCCATTACATCCATAGTCCAGAACTTTGTAACGCCCCTCCAAATTCTCTTCAACAACACCCCGAATCCTACATTCGAAATGCTGCTACAAGTCATTATCAGGGGTTCATTCTACTCCCTTGGATTGCCTTTTCTGGCTGTAGCTTTTGTCATTCCCGTGGTCTTGCTGAATGAGATTATTGGTGCTGGTATGAAAAGAACAATTCGTGGATTGGCTCGAAAGATGGGCGCAAAAGATGTACTTAGTGACATTCTAGTCTTGGAAGTTGACCCTGCCACGGATAGTACCGTGACCTCATTTAAGTCGTCAGAATCAGACTCATAGAATATCCTTGTAGCAATCGCTATCGTAAAGGTCTTTCTCATTCTTAGAGTGGTTTGTATACCAAACTTGAGCAAAGAAGGGATTCTTCTCAGCGATTCTTCCGTAGTCCCAAGGAGGTGGAGCGCAATCAGGACACCAATGACCAGTCTTCAGAACAAGGTATGGCGTTCCGGTGAAGTGATGCTGAAACGCACACTCCCATTCTAATGGCAAATACATGTCTCCGTTCCATTTGGTTGATAGCAGTCTTCCTCCTCTGAATTCTGCAGCACCCTGAAGGTCTGAAAGGGCAATCGATGACTTGGACTCATCATATCCATGTTCCAAACGTTTCCACTCAGGCTTCAGATTTGGCATGTCTGAATCATCCCAGTCACCAATGGACTCATACTCCTCAAAGGAACCATAGAAGGCCTTGATGCGTTGTTCATTGTGGCTCTCGTACCAACGAAGTGTGCCATCCTTCCCGCATACCATTGCTTTCATGCGGCGGTAAGCCGCGCTGAGAACCAAATTACGAATCCCAGGAATTTTGACCAATATTGCTGCAACTCTAGCACTAATTGGAAGATTCTCCTTAACCTGTCTGTAATAGTCTTCAAGGCTGTCACCAAAATTACGAAGGTACTCGTTAAGAATCCAGCTATCTTCATAGAACTGGCAATGGAAGTTGCGCGTTGCGAACCACTTTCTCTCCATTATTCTCCTATAATCTCCAAGCCCAAATAGCTGCATCATTCTGTCAATCATTTCAAGGAAGACTGCTCTGCATTCCGGTCCTCCTCCCATGTTGTAAACGCGTCGCCAGAAGTCTGATTCTTCAGGAATGTCCAAGCAATTCACAAGACCACGTCCTGCGTCTCGCGCCGTATTGAGTTCAATGCAAGTATCAATTGGCTGATGAAACATAATGGGATCCATAAGATCCATTGCATTTGGAATCGCTATGTAGGTTTGACGCAAAGAAACCCAATATTTCAGGCCCGACTCAATTACAGCACGTTCGCCTGCAATTTTGCAGGTTGCATAGAAATCAAACACACTTGGTTTGAGAGGATCACCAACGCGCCCCATGTGTATGGACTGCAGTCTGTCGCCAGTTTCTGCCACAGATCCTACATACACGAATTTTGTATGATTCTCGCTGCCGAGTTCGTAAATTGCTTTGATTACATGTTTGATTGCAACTGTGTTAACCGCCTCTGACATACTTGGATTGTGGTCTGCAGCCGGAGCAATCAATGCCATTGGACAAAGAACCCAATCTGCATCTCTCACCGCTTCGAGCATGTCACAATAGTTGGTTGCATCTCCCCATACTATTTTCAGTCCTCCTGATTCTACAACACCCTCCTTTGGGACTGGCTTTATTCCACATCCCCTCTCATAGGGCGCGAAGAGTTCTTTGTTGCGTTCGGATGGTCGCTGGAGCAAGACTATTTCATATCGGATTCTACCCTGAGAAAGTCTACGTTTCCAAAGCACTTGAAATGCTTCAGCTCCCATAGACCCGGACGCCCCGAGGAGTAGAACTCTTTCTTTCATTCACTATTTCGCCTCACTGATGAGAGCAGAAACATACTTGGTATATATCAGAGTAATTGGAGTAGACTGGCCTTTCGGAGAGAAGTTTTCGATAACCGAGTGCTCGCTTCCATGACTTGATGAAGGCAATTCAACTCAGATGAATTCATATCGTGGATTGGCATTGGGAAACCCATACTGGAGGTTCCTTTGATTGGCAGAGATTGAATCCATAAGGAAACATGTTCAACAGCTATCGGTGGTCATAGGACCTAGAGGCTCAACCACTCCAGAGGAGAAAGAAGCAGCAGAATATGCTGCAGGTGTATACAAGAATCTGGGTCTTGAACCAATTATTGAGCGTTTCACCAGTGCAAAATCGGCATGGCGCCCTTTCGCATTGGGTACGCTTCTTGTACTGATTGGTGAGGCTCTCTTTCAAATGGTGCCATTCTATGGTCCGATTGTCGCTTCTCTCCTTACAGGGCTGGCTCTAGTATCTCTAGTACTGGAGCTCTCATTTCGAGCCAACCCGTTCAGATGGGTTCTACCGAAAGGTGAGAGCCAGAATGTTAGTGCTGCAATAGAACCCAGTGGAGATGTAAGACAAACAGTCGCTATTGTTGGACATATCGATACCCATCGAATGCCAATATCTTATAGTTCACTTCGATGGCTCTCAATCTTCAAGAGTCTCACGACCATCACCTTCCTCAGTGTCATCCTTATACTGGTAGTTTCTATCATTGGCATCTTCTTTGATATGATTCTGCTACGATTTGTCAGTCTGCTACTCCTCGTTCCGGTACTTGTTCTGTTTCTCATGGCGGTTTCTGCCGACCGAACCTCTTACTCACCTGGGGCGAATGACAATGCAACTGGGGCGTCCATTGTAATTGGACTCGCGGAACGGCTGCTGCAAGACCCATTATCTCATACAAGGGTCTGGGCTGTAAACACTGGCTGCGAGGAGGTTGGATCATATGGTGCTGCAGCATGGATTGATTCACACCGCGCTGACTTGGACTCAGCGGTGTTCATAACAATCGACAATGTGGGTGGTGCCGAAGCTGGTCCCTGTTATTTGTCAAAGGAAACCCTCATCTTTCCGTTTGAAAGCGACCCCGAATTAATTCGAATTGCTGGAGAGGTCTCAAAGGCCCATCCAGATTTGGGTGCTTATTCTACGGAGATGAAAGGAGCTTACACGGATGGCGCAATTGGAATCAAAGAAGGACTACGCTGCCTTACATTCGTAGGCTACCGCAAAGACGGAGTTATACCAAACTGGCATCAACCTAGCGATGTAATTGAAAATGTTGATTGGAATACTGTGCATCGTACCTACGAATTCGTATGGCATCTTTTGCGGCACCTTGACCGAAATGCATCGTAAGTGCAAAGCCTAGGGTGGCTTAAGGAGAAGTCGCCTGTCATCAAAGCTAAACGTTTCAAAATCAGCTAAACCCAATGGGCCACTCTCTGACTCTGGAGCAATTCTGCTCCGTACTTTCTCCGGATAAGGCGCTTTGGCTTTTTTTAATCCCCTGCATCAGCTTCTTGTCGTGCATCAGGCTCCAATATTCGTTACCAGTAGTCTGTTGTGTGTATCTGAAACTCAATAGGATTCATGGGGCGGCCCTATCGCAAGAATGAAAAATGCGTTTTGGCCGGTACTTAGTTAATGAATACCGTTCCCTTGCATTAAGTGAATCTTAGGGTGAAATCATGTCAGAAGTGGGAAAACGCGCTCTCGCGAATTTTGGCTCGGACTATAGTTGTGCGCAATCAGTTCTAAAAGCCGTTCTTGAGTACAAGGGTCTCCTGAAAGAGGAATTTCCGTATTTGGCTGCAGGCCTAGGCGGCGGCATAGCTCATGAAGGAAATGTATGCGGAGCTGTGACTGGTGGAGTCATGGCTATAGGCGCACTCATGAGCCAGTTCGCTATTGATGTGAAAGGGCACAAGGACCAGACCTACAAGTGTAGCGAGGATTTCATTGCGCGCTTCAGGGAGGAGTTTGGCACAATCCTCTGCAAGGAGCTGATAGGTGTTGATTTCAGCAATCCGGAAGCCGTTGACAATGCCCGAGAAGATGGGGTTTTCGAGAACAAATGCGCTCGTTTTGTAGAGAGGGCATCCATTTTGATTTCAGAGATGTTTCCGGAAAACAAGGTCTAGCGGGAATTTTCATTTCCTATCCATACTAATTCGTCACATAGAAGCATGCAATTCAATCCTTGTTTTGGCAATCATCAGAAGTCCTAAAAAGACCCTGAGTCATTCCTTTCATGGCCAGCAATGACGAAGCTTTTGATCACTGATACAACCCTGAGGGACGCTCATCAGTCTCTCATCGCAACAAGAATGCGAACCGAACACATGCTTCCCATATGTGAGAAGATTGACCAAGTGGGCTATCATTCGCTTGAGATGTTTGGCGGTGCAACCTTTGATTCAATGATGCGGTTCCTTGATGAAGATCCGTGGGAACGCGTTGAAACACTTGGCGAAGCAATGCCTAAAACAAAATTTCAAATGCTCCTTCGAGCTAGTAACGTGGTTGGTTATCGAATCTACCCGGACGATGTTCTAGAAGCTTTCGTGAACGAGGCAGTGAAAGTAGGAATTGACATTTTTCGCATTTTTGACGCGTTAAACGACATTCGCAATCTTGAAACTCCAATGAAATTCGTCAAAAGAGCTGGTGGCCATGTGCAGGCCAGTTTCTGTTATACTTTGAGTCCTTTCCACAATAATGAGAAGTTCGTTGAGGATGCCAAGAAGCTGTACGCACTGGAAGCAGATTCGATTTGCATCAAAGACATGGCTGGATTGATTTCGCCTCAGAATGCATACGATTTGATATCAAAACTCAAAGATGAGATCGACATCCCCATCCAGCTACACTCGCACTATACTAGCGGTATGGCTTCAATGGCATACTTGCGAGGCGCCGATGCTGGAGTGGATGTTGTTGATTGTGCCATCTCCTCCCTATCAATGGCAACCTCACAGCCTGCCGTGGAATCGATTGTTGAAGGTCTCAGAGGAACGTCTCGAGATACTGGACTTGACCTTAGGCTGCTATCAGAAATTGCTGACTACTTCAGGAAGATACGCGGTAAATACACGCAATTCGAGGGGAGCTTGAAGGGAGTCGATCCACAAGTTTTGGTTTTTCAAATACCGGGAGGAATGCTTTCTAACTTGGATAACCAGCTAAGAGAGCAAGGTGCCCTTGACAAGTATGACGAAGTTCTCAAGGAGGTTCCAAGAGTTAGAGCAGACCTTGGGTATCCTCCATTGGTCACCCCCTCAAGCCAAATTGTCGGAACACAAGCGACGCTCAATGTGATTACTGGTGAGCGATACAAGATGATTCCACATGAGGTCAAGCAGTATATTCGAGGATACTATGGGCGTCCTCCAGCTGAAATTAATCCTGAGGTTAAAATCAAAGCTATTGGCGATGAAGAACCCATTAAAGACCGGCCAGCAGCTCTTCTTGAACCAGAGCTTCCTTCAGCAAGAGAAGCTTTGAAGGACATCCCTCATGATCCGCGCGATTTGGTTTCCTATGCACTATTTCCACAATATGCTCTTGATTTCTTGAAGAGGAAGGCACAGAAGAAAGCAAAGGGCGAAACTTCACTTGAGCTTGAATTGGCAATAATCTCATCTGTTTTGCATATGAGCGGCCACACAGTGGGTAGCATCAGGATGCCTGTGACACAGGTGGCCTCTTGGAGTCAAGCAGGTGTTGAAGATCTCCATTCATCCCATTCTGCATCTCCACCCCAAGGTCAGTGGGAACAATCAAGTTCTGCTTGGGCGGCTGCCGGACGTAGAGATGCAATACGAAGCAGGAGTCAGGGGGCACCATGATGAGTTCTGTGTATGAAGTCGGGTTTGAAGACAGGGTGTATAGAGTCGAAATTAAGAAGCTCGATGAGGGCGGTCTTCTCATAGTACGAGTTGGAGATGAAAGCTTCACGCTCAAGGTTTCTGAAAGCGAAGATGATACTTGGTGCGTCAACGATACTTACACAGACCATGCTCTCAAGATTCTGAAGCGGGCTGGAAGTAGAGTTACCGTGAGAATAAACGATGAAGAGCGTGAAGTTGAGTGGTCCCGTGTGAGAAAGGAGGCTACTCCCAAGTCCACGGCATCTAGACCAAGCAATGGAAAGAAGGTTGCAGGTGGATTGTATCCTCCAATGCCTGGAAAAATCACCGAGGTTCATGTTAGGGTGGGTGATAAGGTTACAAGTGGTCAAACAGTATGCATTCTCGAAGCTATGAAGATGTTCAATGAGCTAAGGGCTCCTTCACATGGAACAGTGAAAGAAGTCAATATAGAGCCCGGCTCGAATGTTACTCCTGATACCTTGCTGATTCTAATTGGCTAGATTATCACCCAAAATACTTGATGGCTTTGCATACTGCATTAGCGATGACCTCCTACAAAATATGCATATAAAGTTCCCAAATGAAGGTCCGAATACTATCGACGGGCCTACGAATGAACCAGCCGAGGCGAAATTATGTCCACATACACAGCATTTCGGGGAAAAAGCGTGCTGCTTGCACTAAGTTTTATTCTGCTATTCATGGTTTCATCAACAGCAAGTAATAACATAGAGCAATTCCATTTTGACCCGGAAGCATACCCGCCCCTGGATACATACATGACTTCTGCCCTTGGGATTGAAGACTATGTGGATTCCAATCTCTCCGATGTGGACTCTTCCCCTGATACGGGAACTCATTCAGCTTTCACTAACCAACAGGCAAGTCCCGACTCAAGCTTTGATACCCTCCAAGAGGAGAACACTGCAAAACCGCCATCTGACACTGAGAATGATATCGACAGTAACACATCAGATGTTGACGGAGTGAGTGATATAGGGACTGAAACCACCTTCGGCAATGCTCAGGGAACAACATTGGACTCAAACAACATGGTTCTCACTGAGGCAAACGAAGGTCCGGTTGCAATCCAGGACTTCGTCGTAATCAGCGGGACCACAACATTCGGTTTAAGTCAGGCAACAGTGACAATCTCTGAGGGAGTCGACTACACCCTTGAGTCAGGGCAAGACAGTTCGACCTGTTTCATTCGGATTGCTAACACTCTGTATATGGGAATGGGGTCAACCTCGGGAGGCGCAAACCAGAATCATGACAGATGGGCTGTCAGGATTCAGAATCCTGATAACATCGCCACCGCGATCACTTTTGAGCGGGATGCCACAGGTGCAGACTGTCGAGTCACTTGGGAGATTATCCAATATGTTGGATCCTCTGGTGGAGCAAACGAGATAGTTGTCAGAGATGTGGGAACAGCTACAACATCTGGGACAACTTCCTACTGCGATGGTGTATCAATATCCACTATCTCTGATTCCAGTGATGTCGTGGTCTTCATTACTGGTCAGTTTGCAACTACGGCAAGTCGAAACGATATCCAGTATGCGCTTTTCACAGCTTCTCTGCAGGGTTCTGGACCCTACACTCCCCGTTTCACAAGGGGAGTGACAATGTCATCCAATGATGGTGTGTCATATGCTGTGGTTGAGTTCACAGGTTCAAACTGGAGACCCGTTCAGCGACTCGAGATTACAACAGAGTCTTCTACTGAATGGGACATATCAAACTATGCAACAGCCTATACTGATGTTACAATCACAAGTGAGGGTGGTAGCAATCTTCTCGATTATTCAAAGGCATTCTTGGTTATGCAGTATAGAACAGACAATGATGCGTGTGGAATTGATGACGCCTGGGATAATATTGAGATTATCAGTAACACGCAATTGCGTATTCGAAACAGTGCCACATTGGGAAACCGATGGAAAGTTGTTTGGATAGTTGAGAACACACAGTCCGGAATTGGACAGATGCAGGTTGAACACCTCTCATGGTATGATGATACCACATCAGGTTCAGAGGAACGAGTCTTTACACAGAGTATTACTGCAGTAGACCAGATGAATCAGACATCGCTGTTCTTCTATGTATCCATGGATGGAACTGGGACTGCATTCCCAAGAGGCTCCATAGACTATCGCCTTACTGCGGCAGATACCATTACACTGACTGAGAGTGACAATGGTCAGGAGAGATTATTCTCTGGGAATGTCATTCAGTGGCCGTACTCCCTTGTTAACACTCCCTATAAGGTCAATTTCGAGTATCAGTGGAGTTCAGCAGACTTCGACGAGCTCAATGAGGAAGTCTGCATCTACATAAGATCCCACACTGGATCAGAGAACCTGACCGTATCCTATTGGAATTCCGGCTGGATGCCTCTAGGAACAATCTCATCAACGGGCTGGATGAACTTCACTGCAACAGGACTTGGTTCACCGACATACACACTCCGCTTCCTTGGCTCATCTGAATCCGTTGATGCCAGTCAGGATGTTTGGAATGTCGATTTAATCACGTTGCACACCTGGACTCTCTTGACCTACAACTACGAACTAGACCTTGAAGTTCAATGGACGGCCGCGCAATTCGCAGACTCCTTCGAGGAACTTTGCATCTATTCTGGTACTCTGGATGATGAAGGAATCCGAGTGGATGTATGGGCTGGTTCAAGCTGGACCAATATCCTGTTTGATCTCAATGAGGCTTCTTGGACGAATGTCAGTGTGGGAACGTGGCTTACTGGTTCTACGTTTACAATTCGGTTTAGAGGTGACAATGAAACCGGAGACGCCACGCAGTCTTCCTGGCAAATTGACTGTGCCTTACTACATACTTGGAACAACAGTGTGCCAGTAAGTGCAGCGCAGCCCTTTGTGTCAAATATTGATGACACTAGCTATCTCTATGGACAGTATAAACAATACCAGATTACAGTTTATTTCACGGATGATGATGGCTATGCTGATATCGATTATCTGGAACTTACACTCACTTCTGACAATCGACTAACTGAATATTGGACAGTTCGTTTCGACGAGGACACTGATGTCTTCAATGAGCAGTCTGACCCCTCTGACTACATGGTCTTGGATGGTGCATCATCAACCTTTTCCAAGAGCGGAACTCAGCTCAATGTAACCTTCTATATCACCATTAACTGGAACCACCCTGATGCCAGCAACACTGACGCAATGTGCGAGGTGTTCGATAGCAATCCTTCTTCGAGTCAGGAGTATTTTGAAGTCGATTGGGATGTCGAGACTCGTCTTGATATGAGTACGGGTCCAACCCTAGACGATGGCTCAGGAACTGCCAATCGTGGAGACCTCGATGGTTCAATGACTGCATCAGGAACCATCACCTACTTGGGAAGTGCCCTGCATCCCTCCGCCTCCGAAATCGACGTCTGGATTAGTGCAGCTGAGTATGGCACTCACTCTGGTCCATGGAAGGCGACAAACTACGAAGATGTTGGAGGCACCTTCTCAGCCACCGTCTATGCAGATGATGTCGTGGGACTGGATGCTTTCACATTCAAGGCGGTTGAGGAAGGTTCAGGAGCTGGCGGAAGCAATCTCTTCAGCTCTAGTGAAACTGCCAATTACATCTCCGACAGGGTACAAGTCCAGTCTTACTCCACTGATGACCCAAGAATCAACGTCGGTGCCACAGCCAATCTGCATGTCACTCTTTACTATGACTATGATGACAGCTTTGTAGTCGATGGGACAGCCACAATCAATGGGATTTCTGCCACGTACAGTGGCTTAAATGGGGTCTGGGACTTTAGTGATACTGAGCCCCTTGTACAGATGAACACCTACAACACACTAGTCTACAGTGGGGGTACTCATGGCATTACTGCAGAAAGTCAGAATGGACAGAGCCTCAATCAGATATGGGACCAGATTACGGTCGTATCCTACTCTGTCCTAGATGACCGAGTTGACGTGGGCACGTCTGTTGCTATTGATGTGACTCTAATCTATGCCTATGACAGTGCTGCCGTGACAGCCGGTACTATTACGGTTAACGGAACCCTAGCTACGCATCAGGGCTCAGGAGTTTGGAGGTTCACAGATGCAAAAGCCACGGTTCAACGCGTGACTTACAGCTTCGTGGCGACAACTGACAACAACTATGGAATCACTGCTGTTAATCAGAATGGAAAATCGCAATCCGTTATCTGGGATCAAATAACCGTACTCTCTTACTCTGTCCTAGATAATCGAGTCAACCTCAATGATATTGTCACCGTGAATGTTACGCTGGAATATGCGTATGACAATACCGCTGTTGTTAACGGCGTGGTTACAATCAATCTTGTTCTGGCGGCTCACCAAGGGAATGGCGTCTGGCAAATCTCACCTTCGAGAAGCACAGTCCAAGGAGTGATATATAATTCAGTTGTCTGTTCCGGAAACACTCACGGAATTACTGATGTCAACCAGAACTCTCAATCTCAACTGGTCATCTGGGATCAGATTACTGTAAGGTCATATTCAGTTTCTGATGGGCGTACAAACATTAATGATAATGTGAACATTGATGTCACAATCGAGTATGAGTACGATGACACCCGTGTCACTAATGGTGTAGTAAGTATCAATGGAGTCTTGGCAACTCCTCAGGGTGCTGGAGTTTGGAGGATAACAGATTCGAAACCAGCAGTTCAGCTAGTCACATACAACACAGTGGCTTGTTCTGGAAACTCTGAAGGAATTTCAAGTGTGAATCAGAATGGTCAATCTGCTCAGGTCGTTTGGGACAGAATCACAGTTCGTTCCTACACCGTTATTGATAGTCGAGTTGACATCAATGCCGCAGTGAACATCGATGTCCTGCTTGAGTACGAATATGATGACACGCCAGTCCTTAATGGAGCAGTTACTATCAATTCAATCCCAGCCACGCCTCAAGGTGGTGGAATATGGCGTATCACTGACACTAAATCCAGTGTCCAGAATGTGACTTACACCACTGTTGCGTGTTCTGGAAACACCTACCTGATATCCAACGTGGATCAGAATGGAAAGTCGGCAGTGGTTATCTGGGACCAAATAGTCGTCCGTTCATACTCTGTTGCTGATCCACGAGTTGGAATTAATACTGCTGTGGCAATCGATGTCGCATTACAGTATGAGTATGATGATTCTACAGTCACCAATGGTGTAGTGACTATCAATGGAATCTCGGCAACCCATCAAGGTGCAGGAGTCTGGCGAATTTCTCAAACCAAATCATCTGTACAAAAGGTGACGTACAATAATGTTCAGTGTTCAGGCAACACATTCGGAATCAGTGAAGTTAGCCAGAACGCACAGTCACAAGATATCATTTGGGACCAAGTAACCGTACGGTCCTACTCAGTTGCTGATAATAGGGTGAATCTCGATGATAGTGTGAACATTAACGTTACAATAGAATACGAGTACGATGACTCACCCGTCGTTGATGGAACTGTCACTATCAATGGAAATCCTGCCACTCCTCAGGGGGCAGGAGTTTGGAGAATCACTCAGTCCAGAAGCTCTGTTCAAGGAGTCACGTACAACACGGTGGCCTGTTCTGGAAACACTGAAGGAATTTCAAGTGTGAATCAGAATGGTCAGAGCCAGCTTGTCATATGGGATCAGATCACAGTACGAACCTATGAGGTTTCTGACCCAAGAGACAATGTGGGTGACACAATTACAGTTACCGTGGAGTTGGAGTATGAATATGATAATTCTGACGTAGTAGATGGGTTTGTTACAGTCAACTTTGTTTCCTTCACTTACACTGGTTCTCTTGGGAAGTGGTCCACGAATAGAGTGAGTGGTTCAGTCAGCGCTGAAATCTATAATTCGGTAGTTGTATCAGATAATGAACATGGAATAACTGACGTCAATCAGAATAGTCAGGCACAGACCATAGTTTGGGATAGAATCCAAGTATTAACGACACAAACAGACGATACACGAATAGATGTAGGTACTTTCTGTGAGATTCGAGTCACACTTCGATTGGAGTATGATGGTACCCTGTTGGGTGCTGGCGATTCCGTCACGTTGAATGGAGCTGCAATGACCTGGGATGCGGTTGACGCAAGGTTCGAATTAAACAGACAGAAGCCAACAGTTGGAATCTGGATGTTTTATGTCAATTCCTCACTCGAATCGACTTATGGTATCTCTGCCCTGAACCTTAACTCCCAAAGTGTGAGTGTAATTTGGGATCAGATAGCAGTTCGAGGCTACAGCGTTGCTGACAACCGCGTTAACCTTGATGACAGCGTGAACATCGATGTAACGATCGAATACGAATATGATGACTCAGCGGTCACCGATGGCTCAGTGACGATTAACGGTGTAGTTGCATCAGACATTGGTTCGGGAGTCTGGAGAATCACCCAGTCAAGGAGTTCTGTTCAAGGAGTAACCTTCGATAGTGTTGCTTGCTCAGGAAATACTCCTGGAATAACGAACGTCAATCAAAATGGTCAGAGCCAACTTGTGATATGGGACCAGCTAAGTATCAATATCGTTGCTGATATGGACAGTGTCGAAAACTCTGTCCAAGTAAACTTCACCGTGACTGTAACATTTCAATATGATTCAGTCGAATGCGCAACCTACACAATCAGGATAGCAAGAAATGCGACATACTGGAACACCTTTACCAATGCAAACATCACATCCTTCATTGAGAGCAATATTGCCGTCACTTACAATTACACAACATCCCTTGTGGTCAGTGAATCCACCTATGGAATTACAGAGTTCACAACAAACACCGAAACTGTGACTTGGGGGGGTGGAACTGCGGCACCTGTGAATGACGCACCTCCTACTCTAACAAATCCTGATAATACGGACTTCATGTACGCCAGGCTCAGGTACTATGTAATCACCTCCAATGTTTCAGATGCTCAGGGCTATGCTAACATTGTTTACATTGAGCTAAGCTTGTGGGACAATACTCGTTCAATAGAGGTTTGGCGGGTTCGGTTCACTGAAGACACGAATGCATTCTCGGTACAGTTTGGGGCTGACAATATTACTCTTGCAGCCTGGTCTTCCTATGTCAAGAACGGGAATGATATCGACATAATATGGGTAATCAAAATCGAGTGGGACCACGCTGCCCTCTCCAACGTCGATATCCGACAGTACGTTATCGATGAAGATGCTGAGTCAGATGAGAATTGGTACGAATCCAATTGGGATGTGGAAACCCGCCTCGCCTACTCAGTTTCGCCTTACTTGTCCGATAATCGTGGTGATATCAATACAAATGATCTTGTAATGACTGGAACCGTAGTCTACTATGGCTCACTCCTCAATCCTTTGGCAAATGAAACCGACATATGGGTGCTCCATGATGAGTCCAGCACTTGGTCTGGTGATGTCAATGGGATTGGTGCGTTCTCCATTTCTGGCATTGCTTCATCTGCTTCAGTACGTTTGAATACCTACACAGTAAAGATAGTGGTTGATGGAGCTGGCTCAGGAGGGTCTGATCTCTTCTACACGGCAAGTGCCACTGATACTTTCATCACGGACCAGATTGAATTCTACCTATCAGGGGCAGAGGACGGCCGCATCAATGTGAATGACACTGGAACTGTCTGGTGGAATGCGCGCTATGATTATGACAATGTTGAGATTACAACTGGTCTGACGAGTTCACTGAATGGTTCCAAATCCCTCCTCTGGGATGCAACAAACGGTCGATGGTATTTCTCAGAATCAGTCATGTTTGTTTCAAGCGTTGGATATTCAGTCCTCTCCGCTTCAGAGTCTGGCTATGGTTTGACAGGGTGGAGTCAGACGGCATCAAATGCAACCATCATTTGGGATCTCATTGTTGTCCGCTACTACTCAGTTGCCGATAACCGAGTCAACGTTACTGATTCAGTAGATATCGATGTTCTGCTCGAGTTTGAGTTTGACGATTCCTATGTTGTAGGTGGATCCGTCCTCATCAATTCATTGTCAGCGACCTATCAAGGTTCAGGACTCTGGCGAATCAGTGAATCTCGAAGTACTGTGTTGAGCGTTATCTACGACTTTGTCAGTTGCAGTGGAAATGCACACAATATAACACTAGTAAATCAGAACGCTCAAACTCAGACTGTTATTTGGGATCGCGTATTGGTCAGCAGCTACGCTGTGGTTGACGACCATGTAAATGTTGGTGCCTCTGTTAACATCGATGTCACTCTGGTCTTCGAGTATGATAGTTTCTCAGTAACCAGTGGAACCGTGACAATTAATGGTGTTACTGCAGCTCATCAAGGTGGCGGAGTATGGAGAATTGCCCAGACTCGAGGATCGGCACAAGGAGTGACCTTTGACACAGTTGAATGTTTTGGAAATGCCCATGGTATCTCCTCCATTAATCAGAATAGTCAATCGCAGTTAGTCATCTGGGATGAGATTGTAGTAGCTTCCTACTCAGTATTAGATGACAGAGTCAATGTTGGCGATAACGTTGCGATAGACGTTCTT
This sequence comes from Candidatus Thorarchaeota archaeon, assembly GCA_011365025.1. The sequence goes on along the minus strand of RDOF01000005.1, from coordinate 91,187 downwards.
CTAAACTACGGATATGATGGCTCTCCGGTAATCGATGGAATTGCAAGTATCAACACAATACCTGCCTCTCACCAAGGAAGCGGTGTCTGGCGCATTTCTCAGACCAGGAGTAGCGTTCAATCTGTCAATTACAGCAGTGTCACTGCATCAGGAAATGCAAACGGAATCACAAGCGTCGATCAGAATGGCCAGTCAATCGAAGTCGTCTGGGATCAAATCATCGTGCAGTCATACACAGTGATTGACAGAAGGGTGAACTTGAATGACTTAGTAATCATCAACGTCACTTTGTTGTATGAGTATGATGGGTCAGACCTTGATGATGGCGTAGTAGTAATCCAGTCAATTTCCGCTAGTCACATCGCAGGAGGCATCTGGCAAATCACTGTTTCAGAAAGCACAGTCCAGTCAATTACCTATGATACTATTGTCTGCTCAGGAAACTCGATGGGTATTTCAAGTGTCAATACGAATTCACAGCAACAGACGGTAATCTGGGACCAGATAACGGTTAGATACTATACTGTTACAGACAGTCGTGTGAATGTTGATGATTCTGTCAATATTGATGTGACTCTGCAATACGAGTACGATGACTCACCGGTCACTAATGGCGTCGTGGCCATCAATGAAGTTTCTGCAATTCATCAAGGTGCCGGAGTCTGGAGAATCACCGAGTTCAGAAGTTCTGTACAAGGAGTCACCTTTGACACTGTTGCTTGCTCTGGTAACGCTGAGGGAATCTCAAGTGTGGATCAGAATGGTCAGTCACAGACTGTAATCTGGGACCGGATAATAGTGAGATCTTATGCTGTCCTGGATAATCGAGTGAATGTGAATGCTGCAGTGGCAATTGATGTCACCATTGAGTATGAGTTTGATAGCACCGATGTTGCCACTGGTACAGTGATGGTCAATGGCACAAGTGCCACGTACCGTGGAGCTGGAGTCTGGCGAATCACAGTTTCAGAACCCACCGTCAGAGCCAATCTCTACAATTCTGTGACCTGTTCAGGAAATAATCATGGAATCACAAGTGTGAATCAGAATGGTCAGTCACAGTTGGTGATATGGGACAGGGTTGTTGTCCGGTCCATCACAGCCTCAGATGATCGAGATGACGTTGGCAGTACAATAACAGTCCTCATCACACTTCAGTACGAGTATGACGATACGAATGTCACTAACGGATTGGTCATAGTCAACTCTGTTCTCTTTTCCCACACTGCCGTAGACGGAGTCTGGTCCGCTGATCGCTTTCAAACTTCAGTGACTCATGAAACCTATGACTCTGCAGTCGTGTCAGGGAATACCCATGGTATCAGTGTAGTCAATCAGAATGGCGCATCCCAGACAATCATCTGGGACAGAATCAGAGTCCTCACCACTACAGTCGACGATTCCAGACTTAGCATAGGTGATATGGCTCGAATAATGGTTACGGCTGAACTCGAGTACGATAATCATCAGCTAGGCTTTGGCGATAGTCTGTTCCTTGATAATTCTGCAATGACCTGGGATGGTGCAAACGGCTGGTTCTACTACGATGCAACTCAATCATCCGTTGGCATTTGGAGTTACTACGTAAATGCGTCAGGGGCCGCAGAATCAACCTATGGCATTTCAGTGGTCACTACTATGGGCCTTTCTCAGGATGTGATTTGGGACAGGCTTCTCATTACTATAACCCCAGACTCCCCATCAGTCATTGACTTCACTGATGTGAGCTTTACACTCTCGGTTACCTTTGACTACGACGACTCAATCTGTACTACCTACGTCATGGATGTGAGCCGGAATGGAACATATTGGAAGTCCTTTAGCAACCTAAATGCTTCCTTCTTCATAGATAACAACGCGGCTCTCACTTATCAGTACACAGTTCAAACTGTATCTACTGAAACTGCATTTGCAATTACAGCTTTCACATGCAATACAGCTGAAGTGACATGGACAACCCCCCTGAACTTCGCGCCATTCAATAACGGAGCTCCAATTCTGCTCAACCCAGACGATACCGACTCGATGTTCTCCAGGCTGAGATACTATTACATTAGATCCTCCGTCGTTGATTATGATGGCGCCTCGGACATTAACTATTTGGAACTCGCGCTTTTGGATAATTCAAGAACCATTGAGATCTGGCGCGTGCGATTCGTTCTTGCCACTCAAACATTCTCCATCATAGTAGGTTCCCAGTACATCAGCCTGGCTGGAAGTACATATTTTGAGTTGGGATATCAGCTTAACGTTACCTGGTCCATCAAGATTGATTGGGCCCACTTTGATATGGTGAATGTCGACACACGACAATACGTTGTGGACTCGCTGGCGGTTACTGATACCGACTTCTTTGAATCTAATTGGGATATCGAAACTCGACTAGACTATTCATCCGCACCCTCTCTATCTGACGATCATGGCAACGTGAATACCAATAACCTGCAGGCAACAGGCTCGGTAGTATATTATGGCTCACTCGTATCACCTCTTGCCAATGAAACTGATGTCTGGGTGATACACGACTTCTCTGGAACATGGACTGGAGATGTCGACATTCTTGGTGATTTCACAATAGCAAATATTGGTTCGTCTGCCTCTGTCAGGTTGAATACCTATACATTCAAGATTGTCATTGCCGGAGCCGGTCCAGTTGCATCTGACCTGTTCTATACGACCAGTCGTACTGACACATTCATCACTGATAGAATTGAGTTCTACCTGTCCGGAGTTGATGACCCCCGCATCAATATCAACACAGATGGAATTGTCTGGTGGAATGCGAGATACCAATATGGTGGAGTTGAGATTCAAAGCAACCTGATTGCATTCCTGAACGGAACGAAGTTGCTAAGCTGGGATGCTGGAAGCAGTAGATGGTCCTACCAAGAAAGCCGAGCCTCTTCAAGGAAAGTAGGCTACACAATTGCGGGAGCAACAGATTCGCGTTTTGGAATCACGGTATGGGTTCTGAATGCCCCTGATCAAAGTATAATCTGGGACTCCCTCATTGTCAGCATCACTAGTCCAACTGACCAGCGAATCAATCTAAATGAGAATGCTACTGGAATCTGTGTTTCTGCCATCTACAGTTACGATTCTACACCCTTCGACGGCACTATATTTCTCAACAATACCCTATTCCACTATTCAACAGTAACAAGGCAGTATTATACTGCGTCATCTGCGATTGGAGGGATTCATGGAATCAGTGTCATTTCTTCCAACGATATAGTCTGGTGTATCTGGGATCGGGTCGAGGTTGTTTCCATCTTTGCTAATGCAACTTATCTCGATCCTGGTGAATACGTGATTTTGCAGATGTTCCTACGTTATGACTTTGATGATGCACCGATTATATCAGGGAACTTTAGTCTGTCATATGCAGATTTCTATCAGGTTGCTGATGGTCTTTGGGAGGCCAATGCCACACGACTTGCATACCAAACTGTAGTCTATAATACTCTCACAACTTGCTTTGCTTCTTCATATGGAATTACAAGCTTCAGCATGTATGGACATGCTCGGACTGTTTACTGGGATCGATTGGAGTTCTATCAATCCTCTGCTGCTGATTCGAGAATAGATGTAAGCTCAACTGGATTCTCACTGTGGTCGGTGAGACTAGAAAACGCGGGCATTGACATCACATCAGGAATATCTGCTCTGGTTACAGGGCCTACTACAATGACCTATGTGGACGGTTTCTGGCGAGCTTCTCATTCAAGTGATATTGTGGGTGATGAAACATTCACGATACTGTCAGCGTCACTTGGAGGTATTGACTTCTTCATCATTAGCGCAAGCGATGTGACTATAATCTGGGACAGAATTCAAGTTCTGACAACATCTGCAAGCTCTACCACTCCTATCGTTGAGGAATTCATCATCATAAGTGCCACGCTTTCCTACGAATACGATGGAACGCCAGTAACAGATGGAGTTGTTACTCTCTGGGATTTGGACAGTCAGATTTCCATGTCCTATAATGCAACTGGTGGATTCTGGTTTGCGAACATCACGAAGGTTGTGGAAGGCGTATACACATTCTACATAGAAGCAGTGTCTGGAAATCAATTCGGAATCACGCAGCTATCATTAGCTGGTAACCAAATCACAGTGGAATTTGTACCTCCGCCATTGCCTCGGCTCACTCCCATGATGATAGCTGGAATCAGTGGTGGAGTCTTTGCTATTGTTGCGGTAATTGCGGTACTTGCACGAAGAAGATACTATGTTGCAGTTCCCCCCGAAGTCAAGCAAATCAACGCGATTCTAGATGCGATGGAGAAGGAAGAGAAGATAGAGGAAATCGATGTTAAGACAGCCGAGCAGAGTTTCCTTGATTTACTCGAACCAGGACTTCTTGAATTGGGGCTGACTTTGGACGAAATCCTATCTTTCAGTGCTGAAGCCGATCTGGAGCGGATTCAGGTGATTGAACCCGATATGGAGATGGTGGAAGCCCTTGAGGAATTCGAGCTTCCCGAACCGGAAGAAGAAGAGGAAGAAGTAATTGTAAGAGAGATTCCTGAGACTGAGAGCACTGGCGAATTCGAGGAGTTGGATATAGAGGCCTACACAGACATAGAGGCTGCATCAGAAGAAGCACTAGCGCTAATGCTGGAAGAAGTTCGACGAGTCAAGGAAACGAGCGGAGTAAAGGTACCTCTCACCAAGGACGACTGGGTCGAGAAACTGCCATCTTCCGTCAAATCGATGTTCTTTGAAGAGGAACTGAGAGAATTGGACATTCCTGACATAGAGCAGTTGGCCAAATTGAGCCCTGAAGAGGTAGAGGATCTTCTCAAATCAATAGAAGGCGCTCAGAAGACTGATGCCATTTATGTCGAAGATTCCTATGTTGAGATTGTTAATGCACTGAAAATGAAGTTTGACGAGATTGAAGAAGCAGAGGAACTTGATGAAGTTGCTAGGAAGAAGAGACTAATCCGGATACTTCCATCTTTCGTCATCGATCACTTCAAAGAGCGCTGGCTTGAGAACCTGTCCATAGACGAGCTTACTGAATTGACGCAACTCACAGAGGCCGAACTCAAGACAATCATAGATTCGCTGGCGGCGGCAAAGGAGGCGAAAGCACCACTCGAAGCAACTGCTGCTAAGAATATTGATTTCGACGAGGAATTGAAGCGGCTTGACCTTGGAAAAGCCGCCTTCGAAGATGAAGAAGTGGAAGGCCTCGATGAGGCAGAAGAAGAGGAGCAACCGACAGTCAAAGAAATCGACGTCCATGAAGTTGATGAAAAAGATGATAGAAGTGCCGATGAGGAAGTGGGGGCGCTCGATCTGGAGGATGAGATAGAGGAGCCCACCCGCGAGGCGCCTGAAATTGACAAAATCGACTTTGAAGGGGACTTGGAATGGCTCGACCACGGGGAAGCTACAATCGAAGATGAAGTAGCGGAAGACCTCCATGAGGTAGATGAAGAGCAGCAACCATCAGTTGAGGAAACTGAGGATTTCAAGGTTGATGAAAAGAATGAAGATAGCATTGCTGAAGATGAAATGGACGAACTTGATTTGGAAGATAATGCAGAAGATTCCACAATCGAGGAATCTGAAATTGAGGAGCCTAAGGCTAAAGAAATGAGAAAGATCGAAGAAGAACCAAAGGATCATGATGCGGAAAAAGAACCGCCCGAGTTTGAAGATGATGACGACCTGACTGATTGGTATCAATGACATCAGAACTACTAAATACGATATCGAGTACTTCCAGATTGACTGATAATGACCGGTTCGATGATGACTCCGGATGATTTCTTAGTTCTCATCGGATGAGGTGTAAGCTTATGGGGCCAGTGTATGTCATCGGTGCTGGAATGACCGCTTTTGGTACTCTCGACAAGTCGCTGATAGAACTGGCTGAACAAGCGTCTTCTAAGGCTATGCAGCAATCACACTGCTTTAACCAAAGATTCGATCATCTTGTCGTAGGATCCCAGAATCCTGATGAGTTTGTAAACATGGGTCATCTTTCTACTCTTCTAGCAGACAGATTGGGAATTGTCCCTGCTGGGGCAACACGTGTGGAAACCGGGCCCTCCTCAGGTTCTAGTGCGGTCGAAGTTGCATATACGATGATAGCCTCTGGGTACTCTGATCTCGTCCTGGTGATTGGAGTGGAAAAGATGTCAGAGGTGAATCGCGGAACCGCTTCGAAGATACTCTCAAAAATGATGTCATATGAGAATGAGACTCGATATGGTGCCACTCCAACAGCATTGGCGGCTATGATAGCTCGAAGGTACATGCATGATTACGGTCTGACTCGTGATGACCTATCATTGGTCCCGGTCAAGGCGCATCGAAATGGTGCAAAGAATCCTCTAGCTCACTTCCAAAAGGAAATCACCATTGAGGAAGTGGGCAAGGCCCGAATTGTAGCTGAACCACTGACACTGCTCGATTGTTGTCCAACCAGTGATGGGGCCGCGTCCATTGTACTCGCATCAGAAAAATGGGTTAGAAACCTCGGCGCTAAAGACCTGGCTGTCAGAGTTCTCGGTTTCGGTCATGGTACAGACTACCATGCTGTTCAGCATAGATTGTCCATGACATCATTCGGTGCAACTGTTACTGCCGCAGAGAGGGCTTTCCGAATGGCAAATCTCTCACCAAGGGATATTGATGTCTGTGAACTCCATGATGCTTTCTCAATTCTGGAATTGATAAACATGGAAGACATCGGTCTTGCGAGTAGAGGAAATTCAATTGAACTTGTAAGAGAGGGTCGGACTGAGCTGTTTGGCGACATCCCGGTAAACACTACCGGAGGTTTGAAGGCGCGAGGTCATCCGACTGGGGCCTCCGGTGTGGCCCAGATTCATGACATATACAACCAACTCATCGGAAAAGCTCCCAAGGACTTGCAGGTTGATTCCCCAAGATATGCGCTCACACAGAATATCGGTGGCTTTGGCAACAATATCTGTGTTGGACTCTTTGGAATCTAGCCGTATTGTTCATGCAAGATTGCCTTATTAGAAAATCCAAGATTCTACCCATCGGAACAGGCTCAAGACTGGATGTACCGGAATCACAAGGTTAGGTCATTTTCAAGGGACCAAAAAGACTGCCATCTTTCCTGTTTCTGGAGCTCGAACGGAGAAAATCTTGAAATGCCCGAAGGCCTAGCAGTGCTAAAGTGGGATGATGAGCTTGGGCCAGTAGTAACTACCAAGACGCCAGCCAAGCTCAAGATAGGATTGGATCCTACGACTTCGATGAGGGTCTATGGAATAGCGACACTTGGGGAAACTGAGGAGTCGCAGAAGCCAGGCTTTAGCTCCTTGGCATTTGATGACTTCAAACTTGCTGTCTATTATGGCGGACTGAACATGCACCTCAAGGGCCTGCCATCAATGGTATTCCTTGTTCTGCATCCAGAGGAAGACCCTGCTGTCTACAAAGATGCCTTGCCTGAGATAGCCACACAAATATTCCTCAATGCAGAAGATGAAGCATACAAGAAAATGGTCACGCCCCTCTACAAACAAATCTCTAGGTATACGCAGATGACTGCGGAACAACAGCAAACATCGGTCCTCACTGACCCTGTTCGGAGAGCAGTCATACAGGCATTGCTGAAGAATGGAACTGTGCAGTCTGCTGACCTTGAGCAGATCATCTTCGAGGCGGTTGGTAAGAAGATAGATGTTGACATTGTCCTCCGCCCACTAGTAAAGATGGGCATAATTGCAACAGGCTGGGTTGAGGGACTCGCCTCTGAAGTGATTTACTTGACAAGAGCATTGTTTGTCCTACGTACCGTTTCACATGATACTGTTCAGGCGGTCCGAGAGAGCGGCTTGCCAAAAGGTGCAACGGAGGACTATTTTGAATTGGCGAGGGAATATCACCGTGGATATGTGGCAAGACTGAATACTGACTTGTTCAAAACTGTCTGGTCCGATGCCAAGGAAATTGGAAAATACCTGCTCGATTTTGATGCTTACGATTTGATTCAGGTGCTCAGGAGAGGTCCTGTTGAGATGAAGCAGCTTCCTGAAATGATTGATTTGTCACCTGCAAAAACCAAGAAGATACTATCAGCTCTTGAAAGGGCCAACATCGTCACAAGGATTGCGGATGGGGACAAACGGGAACTTGTACTACTCAAATGCAATCCAGAAGTCATCACAGTATACCCCGAATGGATGATCCGGAAAACGGTGGATCTTTACAACTCTGAATCAATTGCTAGCCAACAAGCTATGCACTACTTGGAAATCCTGAAGCAATCTCATCCGAGCCAGACGACCTTCATTGCAGAATTGGAATAGGATTTGTGGTGCAATGATTCGAGAGATTCACATCTTCAAAGACGGCCAGACTCTGTTCAAGGACGTCATAGTAGAGAACAAAGACCTTGATACAGATTCAGTAATGACGCTTGTTACTAGCTCAGCGCGGAAGATGCAAGAGTGGAAAATCGATAGCATGGAGATTAATCGCTATCGATTTGTCTACATGAATTCCCATGATACCCAATTCATTGTGACGATTGATCGGCAATCGTCTCTTCAGAAAGTAAACGAAGCAATGATGAGTCTTGTTTCTAACTTCATGATGGTCTTTGAAAACATACTTGAAGGTGATGAGTGGAACACTGCAGACTTTTCTCCATTTGAAATTGGTTTTCGAAAGATCGTGGGAACGATTCCTGTTAAATTGTGTTTGGCGGGACATGGTGGTACTGGCAAGACCACGCTCTTAGAATTGGCTACGCTCCCCTCACGAGGGCCTCCGCAGGAGTACGTACCGACTTTTTTCGGGGATAAGGCATTACTGAAGGCCGATTTTGATCCCTATGTTTTCAGTGTTTTTGACTTGGGCGGACAAGACCGATTTGTCCAGGAGTGGGGCAAGATTATCCGGTCAGGCAGTCTTGTTGTGATTGTTACAGATTCCACAGAGGCAAACATGGAATGGACTAAGCGTGTAGCGTATCCAGTTCTGAAAACTGAATTGCCTTATGCTCGGGCAATAGCAGTTGCCAACAAACAGGACTTACCAGGTGCACTATCTCCTGAGGAAGTTGGCGAAAAACTAGGAGTTCCTGCTTACGGCATGCAAGCCAATAAACTAGAATTCAGGGAACGTTGGTTGGAACTAATCAGAGCGTTAGCCTTTGAGGAACTGGAATTCAAGATTGTTGGGGAAATAAGGGAGCCTGAATGAAATGGGATTGTTTGATAACTGGCGACGAAAGAAACCTAGACCTACGGTAGTTTCAAAGCCACCGGACGCAAGGAAATATGCATCAGAGCTGTCCGCAGATGACACAATAACGCCGAGTAATTTTGGGTCGATAAAAGAACTTCTTTCTGAATATAATAAGCTTGTAGAAAGACGAGAGTCTCTTTCAGTTGAAAGGGAGAATCTCACGATGAGCTTGGAGAAGGGTGAAATCGAAGCAACTGAGTTCCGTAGAGAGCTCATGTCAAGAATTCAAGAAGCCGCAAAAGTTTCAGAAAGCCTCAGAGAAACCGCAGCTAGGCTTTCCGAACTTGGCTACCGCGGCGCTCTACACTGAAAATGGGAAGGAAGGCAGCTTGGTCAAAACAATAGAAGAAGTAATGAACTTTCTTGAGAACTATACAATCGCCTGGCACCACTGGCTAATGCTTTTGTCTCTGCTTAAATTGGGGGGAAGTGGAACCAAAGCACAGATACTTCCAGTCTACAGAAAGGAAGGCTTCTCTCCGCATGCTATCCACAGAGTTTTCCACACAGACTTGGTTGATTTGGGTGCGGCCATCGAAGTTGACGGGGGTATTGAAAACCTCACGAACAGAAGCACCATATACCTCACAGATGATCCCAAGTTCAGAGCTTTCCTCAAGAAGCACATCAAACCTGTTCTGAGCACTTTGAAGACAAAGACACCGAAGTAGAATGACAGAAACCTTTTCACTGACTTGATTTCGTATCTTCATGTGGGATTGTATTGAGTATACAGGCTTCACGCTGTAGGATATGTGAACGAACTGTTATTCCGCCTCGCGATACTTGTCCATATTGCGGCATCAGTGCAGGTGATTCAAGTCCTGTCAAACTTGCTGCTCGCGGAGTTGTTCTAAGCTACACTATATTGGAGATGCCTCCTTCAGGATTTGAGCCCCCAGTTTTGCTAGCACTTGTAGAACTGGATCAGGGCGCAAGAATCTTGGGTATTGCAGACAAGAAGGATATTAGCAGTATTGGGATTGGCAAGGAAGTTGAGATTCAGCAAGATTCAGAAGGTCGTTTCTTGCTCAGGATGTAGTGCAATTGAGTCCTGCTTCGTTACATATCTAGCTATAATTTTAAGCATGAACATCATGCAAAATGCAGGGTTATCAAGATGAAGGACCTCCTAAGCACTGCACTATGGACAGATGACGAGTTGAAATTCCGATCGGAAGTTCGTGCTTTCTGCCAAAAGGAGATTGCACCCATTGCTGACGAAATCGACAAGGGGCCCTATCCCCGAGAACTAATTCGCAAACTGGGTGAGAAAGGCTACATGGGAGTACACCATGAGAAATCCGTAGGAGGTTCTCAGAGAGGTCTGTCCTATGAAATCATAGTAGCTGAAGAAATCTCTGCTGTCAATGGCGGCTTGGATATGGCTCGAATGGCTTCTACGACGCTTTACGGAATGCCGCTTACGAAATTCGGCACTGCCGAACAGAAGAGAAATTACCTTACTCCTATCATTAAGGGAGAAAAGATTGGGTGCATTGGCATCACCGAGCCCGATGTGGGTTCCGACACTGCCGGAATGAAGACCCAAGCGGTGAAGGATGGGGATGAATGGGTTCTGAGAGGTGAGAAGCGATTCATCACCAACGGCAGCGTTGCTGATTACATGTGTGCATTTGCTATAACTAACCCCACTGTGAAATCCAAGGAGGGGATGAGTGCCTTCATAGTTGATACAAAGAGTGAGGGATTCACTGTTGTTCAGGACCATGACCTTCTGGGCATGAAGTCGGCTAGGGTTTCCTGGCTCAAGCTGGATGATGTGCGTGTTCCTGAAGATATGCTTCTTGGAGAACCCGGACAGGGATTTCATATTCTAATGGATGAGCTGGATTCCGAGCGAACGGCCATTGCCGGAGAGGCAATTGGCTACGCCCGAACACCCTATGAGATTGCCGTAAAATATGCAACAGAGCGTCACCAGTTTGGGCGACCCATCAAGGCGTTTGAGGGTGTAAGCTTCAAAATCGCAGATATGGCGATGAAACTTGAAGCTGGTCGTGCTTTGACACTGACGGCTGCAAGAATGTACGACCGTGGGCAGAACATTACCAAAGAGGCGTCAATTGCGAAGCTCTATACAACCGAGGCTGCTATTCAAATAACAAACGATGCGCTTCAAGTATTGGGAGGCGCAGGCTATACTACGGATTATCCAGTTGAAAGGTTCCTTAGAGATGCACGTCTCATGACAATTGGAGGCGGAACCGCGGAAATCTTGCGATTCCTTATTCAAAGGGAAGTGTTTAGGGAGTTCGAAGATTCGGCTTGAGTTCCCAATGATATCGCTCTGATGAGGGTTTCTTTCGGTTGGCCAATAATTCAGTTGGGAATATGTGGAAGCTTTCATGAATACACCCAGTTCAATTGTTGGGGTCTCTCTTATCATTGGGGCCACAATCATGTTTCTTTCCGCCAATAGCGCAATATTCAAGTGAAATCTGGTGCGCCTGTCTGTATCCATAAAGCATCATGAGGAGGATGACCTTCTGCCAATACTGGACTATCTCCTTATTTACACACAAGCCGGGCTACCCATCTATAGCAAGTGCTTTGGCACCTTTTGTAAAGCCGCTTTCCAGAATCCAGAGCTTCTATCAGGATTTCTCTCGGCCATAGAAACAATACCAATGAGTCTCCAATCGGATTTGTCACTACAGTCGATAAAAATGGGGAACACTGAGATGCGTTTTGCCAAAACAACTCCTGATGGACACTCTATTGTTGTAGGTCTTACGGAAGATTCCCCAGAGGCGGCGGAGAAAATATTCAATGCGATTTCTGGAACCATGGCACAGCCCCGTTTCAAGAACACAGATTGGACGATAATAACTCAGGATCTTATGACGGGTTTTAGGGACGAACTACTCAATCACACGCTCAAGGATGTATTGCACGAATATGGAGGATTTGAAGATGCGTGTCCGCTGGGAGATAAGTGTCCAATCCATACCACTGCAGTTCTGTCCAGAAGGAAGAGGGTGTGGTCTGCAATCAAGGAAACGTATGCAGCGATGAAAAGCAAAATGAGTTCGGGTGGATGAAAAACAGGACGTTTTTCACTAATTCGTATTCATACTATCTTTTGCGCAGTAGGAACCCTGGAATAAATGATACTACGGTTTCGATGCTAGGTGCATGAATTGCCAAGCAAAGCAAACATCACCAAGCTATGTATTTCGAAGTATAGCCCGGACCTGCAACGGATTGGCAGATACCAAGAGCTTCGGAACATATGTTTGCATACTACTCAAAGAAGACTCTCTGATCTTGAGATACAAAGAAAAAGTGGATGGCAGGGGAAATCCCCCGCCGCCATTAGTTCTTATCAATGGCAATGATTCTGTACTGCTCGCCAACCTGTTCGATTGTAGCAGTGAAGTTGTGTCCCACACCAAGGTTCAGAATGGTCATCCAATCAGTTTCATTGACCCATTCGTACATGGCTGTGATGTATGGATAGGTTTCGTTGTTGGTTCCGAAAACGAAGTACTCGTCGCCTCCGTAGATGTAGGAGGTCTTATTGACCACATCCGCAGTCAACTCAAAGGTTCCAGTAGGCTCTGGCTCAACGGTTCCACCAAAGCTCTCCACAAATCCAACACGTGCAGCATAGACAAGTTCGCCTCCTGTTATGGTCGTCCCAGAACCCTGGTCGTAGACCATCCTGATATAGAACTTGTCAATGTTTGAGGCATCAACCATCGCAAGGGCATGAAGACGCATATCTGAAAGATAGAATTCCTCATAGTCATCGTCGTAATAGCCGTCAGCCCAATAGATGGGCGCATACCATGTCCACTTGATTTGCCCACCACCAACGTTAACAGGATATAGGAGCGGCATTGCACCGTAGTAGAATCCATTTGCGGGTGGGGGTAGCTGACTTACGACATTAGCCGCCGCTGCATCTCCGCTTACGTATCCATAGCTACTCAGGTCGTGGTAGTACACCGTGTCTTGAGTTGCGCGAAACACTCCGGCCAGAGCTCGAGAGTTGGTCACTGGATGTACAGCAATAAATGCCTCCACGGTCATAGTATCCGGATTCACAATGTATCTTGTATCCTCTGTGATTTCCAAGCGGTCATTTGAGGGGGGAACCAACCAGAGGAATCCACCTGAAAAGAGGTCAAAGGTTTCACCGCGTCGATAGCCCCCCCAACGAGACACCTCTCTCTCTAGCCACTCCTCTGAGTACGTCTGAGTAATCCAAGAAGGAGTGTCTTCAATGGAGTCATATACGGTGATGGATCCGTTCTCCGAGTATACTATCGGACCAGTAGCGCGTTCTACAAAATCAAAACCCAAGGGGGTTCTGGTTTGGATGTACACCATATTGCCAGCTGGGTCCCATGTAGGATACGCATACTCGTAAGCGGAGGTCATATCGTTCAGATAGTTGCCAAAGCGAATGTCCTTGTCCCAGAAGAGGCCTTCTCCTACAGGTATGGTTGTACCCGTGATGATTTGTGGGTCTTCGGCCTGTGGATTGCTTGCATCAACAACAATGAATCCAAGTACATAGTTCTGAGCCAATACGTTCGTTGACGTAATTGTACACACCCACTTCAGATGCCCTGTTGAATTGGTGGTTATATGTGCCGCTGACACCACAACATCGGATCCGAAGGGTCCTATGTGCTGTCTAGCAACATACACTGCGTACTCCTCAGTGACCAGTCTTACCATTTCGTCAGGAATTGACGAGTTGAACAACGGGACATCAGTTTCCTGGATTCTTTCATTAAAGAACTGAGCATTGGAAACATCCGATGTCCAAGCAATTACTGAAGAGAACACCGGCATTAGAATGAGAATCAGAAGACCCGTACAAACCAGTGGCACTCGAAGGCCCTCTCCGATATTCTCGATTCTATCAAACCGGACTCCGCTGTTTACAATCAAGAGCAATCCAAAGCTCATAACAAGAGTAAGTATTGCCCAGGGCAATGTCTGCATTAGAAGTATCGTAATGAATGCCCATGCTACTGTTCCCCATACTAACCGTAGTGGTATCCACCTTAGTAGGTTTCCGGGATCAAGCATATCCCGTGTAAAGGGAATCGGCAGACAATGAACAATCAACGAAATCACAAGAAAAACCATGACATTCATCTAAAGTCCTCGTGCAAATTGCTGCTTTACATTTTGGATTCCAGTTCTGCTTTTAGCCCTTTGCAGAGGCAACTGGCGCCTATGATAACATTCTATTTCGATACCAGGAAACTGCACCTCCGGCATCCAATATCTCTCGCATGAACTCGGGAATTGACTTTCCGTTTAGAATTGCATCAGTTCCTTCTACTTCCACCGTTCCTTTCAATAGGTTTACATGAATTGTGGACATGTCAGGTATCTCTTTTGCAGCATCTGGAATAATCATAGCTGGCAGTCCGACATTGAAAGCATTGCGATAGAATATCCGTGCAAAAGATTCGGCCAGTATGCAGCCTACACCCAGTTCCAGCAATACTTGCGGCGCCTCTTCTCGAGATGAACCTGTTCCAAAGTTTCTTCCGGCAACGACAATGTCATTCGATTTGACACTGCTTGCGAACTCCGGTCGCGGAATCTCAAACGCGTGTTTTGCCATTTCCTTGTAGTCTAAAAGAGTCAAGTAACGCCCTTGGATAATTTGATCCGTGTCAATGTTGTTTCCAAATTTCCATGCTCTACCCGTAATCCTTTCAGAAGACCTATTCATAGGCTACACACTCCTTGGATCTGTGATCTCGCCTTTCAAAGCACTCGCCGCGACAGTAGCTGGAGAACCCAAGAATATCTCCGAATCACGATGCCCCATTCTCCCCCTGAAATTCCTATTTGTACTCGATATGCAAACCTCTCCCGCACCCAAGACGCCCAAATGTCCCCCAACACAGGCGCCGCAAGTTGAATTGGTGAAGATGCCGCCCGCGTTCAGGAATATCTCAATGAGTCCCGCCTTAAGCGATTGAAGGTAGGTTTCTTTGCTGGCAGGAGTAACCACAAGCCTGACATCAGGATGTATCTTCTTTCCTTTCAGTATCTTTGCTGCTATGGCTAGGTCTTCAAGCCTACCATTTGTGCATGAACCGATGAATGCCTGGTCTATTCTTACACCCTGCGATTCTTCAACCGGTTTTGCGTTTGATGGACTATGAGGCGGCGCTACCATGGGGCCGAGTGGTTCATTGTCAATATCAACATCGTACCAGTCCGCGTATTCAGCGTCATCGTCAGGGGCTACTGGGTTCCAACTTGCCTTTGGAGCCTTTTTGTCCATCCATTCCCGGACAGCATTATTCACGCACATCAAGGTGCTTTTTGCTCCTGCTTCCACGCCCATGTTACACATGGTCATCCTTGATCCAGTACTCATACCATCAATGGTGGGCCCATGAAACTCTATTGACTGGTAGTTTGCCCCGTCCGCTCCCAAGTCCGCGATGACTTTCAGAATTAGGTCTTTGCTCATCACCCTGTCTTGGAAGGATCCTTTTACATCATATCTGATGGATTCAGGAACTCTGAACCAGCAGCGCCCAGTTGCAAGGATTAGAGCGCTATCCGTTGCTGCAAGACCCGTTGAGAATGCGTTGAAGGCTCCATAGGTCGTTGAATGAGAATCGGAGCCAATAATGAAATCGCCTGGCTTCACAAGCCCCAATTCGGGCAGCACCTGATGGCTAATCCCACAATCAACATCACAGAAGTGAGCAATGCCATGTTTCTTAGCAAACTCCCTATTGCGGATATGTATCTGTGCACTTTGAGTATCGGATGCAGGTGCCCAATGATCATTGACAACCAGAATCCTATCGGGATTCCAGACTTCTTCAACACCCATTTGTTCTAGGATGGGTATAATCCGAGAGCCGAGAACTTCGTGAACCATGAGAAGGTCTACGGAGGCCTCAATTATCTCGCCCGCCATGACTTTTCCAGTCGTTGAGTGCGACTCCATTATCTTCTCTGCAATGGTCTTTCCCATATGACTCACCTTACCAGCCTTCTGCAAATCTCATTTGCAACCTCTTCTGTTGTGGAGGGCTGTACTTGTGACCATCTGCCAAGACAGAGGTCTGGAGTACGGACGTCACTACTCACAAGGACATCCTCAACCCCGCTTCTGATTCGTCGTGCGGCGCTTTCAGCTCTCGTGTCATTGAATTTGCCACCTAGCCAGTCGAGCATCATCGCCGCTGATAATATGGCCGCAACTGGATTAGCTAGTTTCCTGCCAGCAATGTCTGGAGCAGAACCATGCACAGGCTCAAACATTGCATGATTTGTGCCTATGTTCCCCGAAGGAGATACTCCAAGGCCTCCTTGAATCGCAGCGCCAAGATCGCTGATTATGTCTCCGAATTCATTCGGTGCAACTACCACATCGTAGTATTCGGGCTTCTGAATCGCCCATTGTGCCCACGCATCCACGTAGGCATAGTCCCTTTGTATGCTTGGGAATTCTAATCCGACCTTATCAAACGACTCCCGGAAGAGCTTGCATCCAGCCAAGAGATTGCTTTTGTCCACACAGGTGACTCTTGAAATCCCATCCAGTGGCGCCCCTGCTCTTTTCATGGCAAGGTTGTAAGCATACCGAGACACTCTTTCGGAGCCTGTAGCTGTAATTACTCGAAGGTCCACCGCCATATCTTCCTCGTCTACATCTATTCGCCCTCTTGCTGGAATGTATAGACCCTCGGTGTTTTCCCGAACTATTATCATGTTTATATCATTGGGCCCTTTGCCCAAAAGAGGCGATTGCACCCCGTCAAGAAGCTTGATGGGTCTTACATTGGCATATAGATTCAGGGCCTGACGAAGTCCGATAACGATGCTATAGCCTGCTAAATTTCCATCTGGAAGGCACACGGACTTTCCGTTGCTATCCTTAGCGCCAATTCCGCCAAGCAATATGGCATCCGCTCTCTCCTTCACAAAGTCCTCCGCCTCCTCTGACCATTCGCGGCGGGTTTGCAAATAGTATTCTCCCCCACAATCAAACTGGTGGATTTGGATATCTAGGCCTTTCTCCTCTCTTGTCGCAGCCTCTAATACCTTGACAGCTTCAGGCACAACCTCTCTACCTATGCCATCTCCTGGCAGTACTGCTATCTCATACTTCTTCTTCAACTCTCTCACCTAGAAGCTTCCAAGCCACCCTAGGTCATTTCCCTTGTCATCCAAAATGCTAACCATTGTATCAAATCTTTTTCCATCAAAATAGCGGATTTTGCAGCGAATAGTGAACGTGCGCTGGCATTTCATGCACTGCACTTGCCAGTCCTCAAGCGCAGTTTCTTGCCCTCCTCCTGTTATCTCTTGTGGCTTTTTGTCGACTTTCAGGAGAGCGAGTTCTTTGCCATCGCAATCATAGGTACACTCCTTGAGAGGAATTCCTTCCATTCCTCTCCTTCCCAAGGCAACAAAGACCTCATCTGGAAGATCATCCATCACATAGGCTTTCGTCAAGAGACCACCCTGAATCGTTTTCGCAGCCTGACGGATAAATAGGATGGTACTGCAGTTCTTAGTTCTCAACCAGCAAAGATTAATGTAACAAACGGCCGCGGATTCTCTATGAAGCTGGTTTCTTATTCCCGAAATGACGTGGATTCCATCGCTGTTCAAATTGAAGACACGTTGCTTGATATCCCTGAAGCCTCTTCTTGGTTCAATCTGGAACCTCAACTGCCTGCAAGAATGATTGGTCTTCTCAGCCGGGAAAATGGAGTCGTTTCTGTTGCTCAAATAGTGAAGCGGTTTTCAGAAGCGGACCCAGATGATCGCCCCAGAACACACGCAAAGGCGAGTGTTCATATTCGGGCGCCCATAGCTCGCCCTAGGAAAATCATCGGTTTGGGACTGAACTACAAAGGTCACATTGAAGAGACCGGCAAAGAGACTCCAGAGTTTCCAGTAATCTTCGCGAAGTTCCCCTCAAGCGTGATGCATCCTGACCAAGACATTTCAATACCCAAGGTCACTAGGAAATTAGATTGGGAAGTTGAACTTGGCATTGTCATTGGGAGGGCTTGTAAGGACGTATTAGAGAAAGATGCCCTTGAGTATATTGCTGGCTACACGATTATCAACGATCTGAGCGCGAGAGACCTCCAGAAGGGGGAGAGTCAATGGGTCCGAGGGAAATCGCTTGATGGACTATGTCCAATGGGACCTTGCATTGTTACTACTGATGAGCTTGGTGCCGCTTCTGACTTAAAGATGCAGACCAAAGTCAATGGCGTTTTGAAGCAAGACTCCAATACATCTAATCTTCTTTATGATGTTCCTCAAGTCGTTTCATATCTGTCGGAGTCTTTCACACTTGAACCGGGTGACGTGATTGCTACAGGAACGCCCTCTGGTGTGGGGTTTGCGAGAAACCCCCCCGAGTTCCTTCACCCTGGAGACAATGTAGAGCTCTTCATTGAGGGAATTGGTTTTCTAAGAAACAGAATCGTCTAGTGATGCTCACTAGTTGTGTGAGAATTTCACTCTGAGTGACTGCCCGTCCCTAAAGCGGTTTCTAACGGAAATGACCTCTGGTGTAATCCGGTTCAAGGGAATGGGCTCCATCTCTAGAGTTGCACTTACTGGAGTCCAATCTTGGCCAAATACTAGAAAAACTGATTCCTCATTCCTTGTTGTTCTCCCAACGACTACTTCCAATTCGCTGGTTTCAGAGTGCCATTGCCGGCTTCTCAGCTCCGCTCCTCCTTGAGTAAAATGCATCGTAGTGCTGAGAACATCGGGAACCTCAGTTTCAGGGCGGATTGAAAGGAGCCTGCAGGTATGTGGTCCCAGCCCTGTTATGGTGTTTTCTACCTCTACTACTCCCTCGTATTCCTGTTTCCAGAAATCAAAGACATGGTGCGGTAACTTTTCATCTAGTCCAAGGTCTTTCATTCGAACCTTTACATCAATGGCCTTCTCGCCAAGGTTTAGCACGCCGAGAACCACCCATTTTCCGATGGCATCGTCGACTGTCAAGGCAAACAATCTTGGCTCAGGTTCGACTAGAGCATCTAATGCAATGGCTCCTCTCTTGTACGGCGGCAGCATCTTATCAACAAGCGATTTATTCTCCTCAGACACTTCATCCATCTTATCGCTCAGTAAGAGCATGCCTCCACTCAGAGCAACGACTGTAAGCCAGAGCTTGAGCTCATCTGGTGTGAGATCTGTATCATCTTGGCGGATTAGAATGCAGTCCGGATCATTCTTCCACCATCGGTCATGAAGGACTGATCTCGTTAGCGTATTGATGCTACACTCATACACACCTGCGCCCCAATCGAACTTCCAGGTCGGGGAAATGTCCGTACCTATTCTCATCCCATTTACAATTCCAATGCATGGACCGAGTGGGGCTCCACATCCCAAGAGGAAAGCATCTCCTATTGCTGTTCGGATTACCTCCAAGCCTCTTCTTACCGCTTGTGCTCTGGTTTGAGAGTGGTCGTGTCTGCGCCCCTTGACCGCAGCATGATAAAGGAAATCGATTTTGAAGTACTCGAATCCAAATGAGTGCAAACGTCTGAAAGTATTGTCAAGGAAATCCAAAACAGCCGAATTTGTCAGATCAAGTGCGTAGTAATTGCCGAGCCAGAGAGGATTTTGGTCTACCGCAATAGGTGTGTTTTCATCATCCCGAACAAACCAATCTGGTTTGTCCTTGAAGAGCTGGGAGTGCTCTGATGCAACAAAAGGTGCAACCCACAATCCGGTTTTGAATCCAAGCTTGCTAATCCGCTCGACAAGCCATTTAAGGCCATTGGGAAATCGTGAATTCTCCTCCCAATCTCCAACAGATTTCTGATATCCATCGTCTAGCTGAATCCACTCAATCGAATCATCATATCTCTCCTTAACTTGTTCAGCATTTGATATGATATCATTCTCATCAGGGAGAGTATAGTAGTAGTACCAGCTACACCATCCCGTTGGTGTGTTATGCCACGAAAGCGCACTCATCCTCTCCGACACCATATCCGCATATACTGAAAGATCCTTGACGGCATTTCTGCTAACCATCACAAGAATCTCTTCTGACACCGCTAAGCCTTTGTCCTGAACATCAACTTCTACTAAGGCTGAACCTACAATCTGAGCCAACCTGTTCTCTTTTGATTCTCTTCCAGTAGCAGTAATTGTGACTAGCTGCTCTGCTGTCGTGAGAAAGCCAGCGAGCAGCGCATTTCCGTTTCTAACGTTGGAGAGAACCGAAAAGAGATGGCTCTCATTTTGACCATGCTCAACTGGCAGTGCTTGAGACCGGTCCCAAGATTGGAACCCATTTCTGAAGAACCTCAGGTCAGCACCATTCCATCCTGTGAACAGCCTCGAATTGTCATCTACATCGAGCACAAATGGGTCTAGCGAAACAACCTTCAGTGCCTTAGTCTTGTTCCTGAACTGTATCATACACGAATATCCCGAAACTCCCTTCATTATGGCAAGCCTGATGCTGGCCTCCGCGAGTTTATCAGTGTCCTGCAACCGCAAAACAACTGCCTTTCCTTCTCCACGTCTGTCCTTGAATTCGGCCGCGCTAACGGCTTTGTAGACCATTCTTCGAGAGTCGTAAACCAAGTCCTCTGTATGTATCTGAACATAGGCTCTTGAGAAGTACTTCTGCTCCCCGTCTGCAGAAGTAAGTGAGAATTCACCAAGAAGTGTATCATATGTCAGGGCAACTAGGTCATTGCTCAGTCGAATTGTTTTCTCTCCAATATCAACCTTGCATGTGTCACCGCCTGCTTTCATGGATTCATCTCCTAGATAATCTAAGTTCCATTGACGCCTACCTCTTATCCTTTGCCAACACCACGAATCCGATACCACTTGCCACGAATGGAGCTGTTGAGAACTGCTCATTCATCAGTCTAGGGATTTTGACCTGCTCTTCTTAACATGGATTGAACTTCTACATCATTCGGATTCTGCTCCAGGTATCTTCTGCACCTGCTCTCCATTTCATCCCAATTCTGGAGCCTCTCGTGGCAAATTGCTGAGTAATAAAGGGCCCTCTTGTGATCCGGACCAACCTTTAACACCTCTTCAAAATGGACTAGCGCTTTCTCCCATAATTCATTCTCAAAAAGGCCTAGTCCTTGCTTGTAGTGTTGACCCATATACCAGAAATCTCCCAAATTCCGTTTGTACCTGTAGAGGCCAAGGCCCTCCTTTGCGCCGTAGACAACAAGTGGTACAAAGAAACCAAGTATCAATGCCAATTTCGGACTCCAAAAGACATAGCCAAAGGACGAAAGCAGGTATAGCGTTATGCCGGACCAAAGACTATTCGTGAAGTACCACATGGCTTTCCACTTAGGGTCAACAAGAACCTTTGTTGCAGTTTCTTGTAGTTTCATTGCTCTTACCCGCCTGAAAAGGTAAGTGGGTGGAAGTCTAATAACTCATGGATTCGCGCTGCCCAACCCTAGAGGCCTGCTGCCTTGTCTAGTGCATCCTCTGCCTCTTCGTATTCGAAGAGCCTTTTATGTGCTGAAGCTAGCAGCTCCCAAACCTCTTTGTCTCGAGGTTGCAGTTCCAAGTATCTTTTGCAGTAGGTCTTAACGCAATCAAAATCATCGCGTTTCTCGCAACATCGCGCTGCATAATAGAGCGCTCTCTTGTGGTCTTTCAAGGGTCCCATAAGCTCCCTGAATACAACCAATGCTTCTTCCCATTCTTCCGCTTCGAAATGACTCATGCCTTCCTCGAATCTGGTTTCCATTTCTCCGTATTCAGGAATCCTTGTCGCAACGCCTCCGATTATCGTCATTGATGAACAACAGGCAATAATCGTGATACTCAGAATGGTAATGCCTAGAACCGTAGAGGGGTCAAGTGGTACTATGCCCTGCCCTCCAAGCCATGCCAAGGTGATTCCAAGAACCAGAATGATGAGGGCCGCGCCTCCCAAGATTTTGTAGTTCATTCTTCTTCGGGGCACTTCCATCTCAATATCGTCTTCAGGCTCGAGCATGCGAAGATGTTGGGATTTGTTCCTTTTAGATGTGATGAATAGAACAATGAACCAGACTAGGATGTCCTTTGACCGTCCTCTTGTCTTCTCTTTCGGAGCCTTTCTTCATGTTTCCTCTTAGCTTCAAGCTTGCTTCGGGCGATTTGAATCCACGGCGTGATTTTCGTTGAAAGCTCGGGATTTAGCTCCAAGGCCAAATCTGCATATGCAACTGCGCGTTCGTACTCTTCCTCAATGAAGTGAGCATTTGCCTTGTTATAGAATGCTTCAGCATACCCTGCATCAAGCAAGACTGCGCGCGTGTAGGCATCGATAGCCTCTCTTCCTTCTCCAAGTCGGGAGTGGACATTGCCCAGATTGTTCCACGCTTCAGCATCATTAGGACGCAATTCCAGCGCCTCTTCGTAGCACTGCTTTGCCCCCTTGAAATCTGCCATCTCGTAAAGGACTGTTGCCTTGTTGAACCAGACCTCGAATATGCCATTGTCTATTGCCAAGGCTTCGTCGTAGGACTTGACAGCTGCATCATATTCCTCTGCTAACGCATAGGCTATACCAAGATTGTACCATCCTTCAATTGAGCTATGGTTGTCTCTTAGGAACTCCTCCAGTAGGGCAATCGCTTCGTCATACTTCTTTGATTCTATTAGCCCTACTGCATCCACGAGTTGCGTGCTATTCAAGCGATTCAATCCCGGATTAACCTTGGTTATTCAGGTTTTGAAGCCATCTGTCTGGCAACTATCGATAATACTGCACCAATCCATCCCGCAGACTGTGACAACAAGGAGACCACATCAAGCACAAGTTCAATGCCTCCTGTCATATATAGCTGTACTAGGTAAATGATTAGACCAATGAGTCCCAATCCCGCAGAAATGCCAATAACAAACTTTCCAGTTCCGACTCTATCCGTGGTTAGTAGGACTCCACCAATAATGACACCAACGCCTCCCAAGCCTGCTATGTACATGAGTACTCCAAAGAGAAGGGTCATAATTTCCGCGGATTCAGGAAATGTGCTTGCTATGTAGCTAATTATGGTTTCCCAGAATCCCAGACTTCCAATGGCACTTACTGAAATCAAGAGGATTCCACCAATCAAACACAGAATAAACGATGTTCTGTTACGCAAAACCTCACCTCGGTCTTCAATAGTGCATCTTGCCTTTATGTCTATTTGAAAAAGGCGTTCAACGAGGAATTCTTGTTCGATTTGGTTTCCTGTGTGAAAATGTTGTAATATGCCTGAGACCAACTCCCAACAACATGTCAAATGCCCTTTGAATTCCATCCCCAATAGTCCTCGGTTCATGGGAATCGGAACCCACTGTCACAGTACTAATGCCCCTGCTGACAAGCTCCTTGACCAGCGGTTCCTCTGGCATTGGTTCCGGAAGCCCTCGTCTCCAAGATGAGGTATTGACCTCAAAACCAACACCTTCGCGTTTCATCTTCTTCACAAGGTCTTCGATGTAGGGTTTCCACAACTGATTAACCTCTGCCCCATAGAACTCCTCGCCATATCTCCGATATATGTCAAGATGACCAAGGATATCGAACATTTTTGTGTCAAGTAAGTCCAGTAATAGTCCATAGTATCGCTCACCAAGTTCTGCCAATTTATTCCTCTTGAAGAACTGCATGGCTTCTTCTCTTACGGAGATTGCTAGGTGATCAATGAGATGAACTGACCCAATTATCATATCGAAGTTTATGCTATGGAAAGCCTCAGGTAGATCTTCTACAACTCCCGGGTAAAGGTCAACCTCAATACCCGTCTTCACAGCTAGGTTTCTTTCGGCAAAAACGTCGGCCGCTCGCCTAATTGTGGTTTCATAATCCTGGAACCAAGCAGACGAATTCGATCTGACACGCCTCCCATCAACAGAAACATAGCAATCATCACGATTCTGGTCCAAGTCAAGGTGAGTCGTGAAACATATTTCTCTAATACCCCTAGCTACAGCCTCATTGCAATACTCCTCGATTGATCCTTCTGCGTCAATCGAATAGTCTGGGTGTATATGATAGTCCATCATCCTTCCTTCCACCTTTTGGCTCTCTTTTGAGGTTGACTAAGATGAAACCACTGTACTACGGCGAACCAGGCGAAAGCACTGGGTCTAACACGATAGTGGTTTCTATCCCCTTTTCCTTTGGCTCTCTTAGTAACGAGGCAATAACCGTGGCCAGGAAGAGTGTGACCACCAGATATAGAATTGAAAAGGGAAGTCCCCAAGTATCTCCTATCCAGCCAAAGATCACAGGGGATAGAGCCCCAGGAATTGCCCCAACTGAAAACAGCAATCCGAAGGCGAGGCCTTGCGATTGTCTTGGGCTGACTTCTGTCTGGAATGCTGTATTTGGTGGGACACCCAAATAGAAGAAGAAACCCATCACGATTAGTACCAAGACCAGAACTCCTGGAGAAAGGGAGAAGTTTAGCAATAGCATTAGAGGGGTCACAACACCAGTTGAGGCAATGAGAAACGGCACTCGCCTGCCCATTCTATCAGAGAGGGGTGCAGCCACCATTTCTCCTACCAATCCCGCCGTAAGAAGAATCGTTGTAAAAGACCCTGCCCAGATTGGCTCGAAATGATAAATGTCCTCGAAATACAGTGGGAACAACAAGGCCGTACATCGAAAGGGCATTCCTCTTAAGCCTGCGAGAATCAGTGCTAGACCGTAGTTGAGCGTCCACCCATCCTCTCCTGCTTGCTCTATCGGAGCTATTTGCAGTGCCCTCGTGTCCTCCCTTTTCGCATAGCGATATAATCCCAATACGGGGATGAACAAGCAAAGGCCCATTAAACCCAAGATGAGAAATGACATTTGCCAGCTCCCAAGGACAAGCAACAAGAAGGCACCCAGAGCCGGAATTATTGCCATTCCTACTAGCCCTCCCATAGCTTGAACGCCTGTTGCTTTGGCACGCGCATTTTTGGGGAATCTTTGGGCAAGTGTCGGGAACACTGTAGGATGATATCCTGATGCCGCAATGCCGAGCAGCGCCATGGCTATGACAAGAAAGATGTATGTACTGGCAAAGGCTGAAATCACAACTAGAACAGAACTAAGAAGTACGGTAGCAGGAATGAATACATCTCGCCATCCTTTGTCACCAAGGTACCCTACCACAAGGTGCGTTGTCGTCATTGCAAGAATCACCGCACTTGCAATGGTTCCAACTTGCGTCAAGGATAGCCCCATTTCAGCTCGAATAGTTGTGGAGAACGGGGAGAGTAGCGATGTGTATACGTGATTCAGGAAATGCGCTATTGTGCAGGCTGCAAGAACTGCATAGGATGCTTTGGTCAAGGTTGCCATGGGTCGCTTTCTCCGAATGCAGTTGGTCGGCGCTCACACCTGAGTTAAATCTGCTGATACGGCATCATTAGGGTTCGATTCGTAATTGAGCCTATCATGTTTGAAATATCAGAAAAAGGCGAGGTTCGGGTAGGCTGATGACCAGGCAGAGCCTCGCCATCAGCGTATCCGATTTTCGACTCGGTAGTGTTTTTGGTATATGACCTTCTCCCTCTTGGCTTTTAAATCTCGGAAACCACGCAATCTAGGTGTGCCTTCGTACACTTAGCATTCCGACTAGATGAGATTGGTGATCCACTGCACTATTTGTAATGCCAGCTGAGCGTCATCAGAGGCAGCGTACTGCTCGTTTATTCCCCAGTTGTCAATGAAGTAGTTGGTTCCAGTGACAACAATCCTGCCTCCACTAGCATCCTGAAGACAGCCCAATACGAAATTACCTCCATATCGCGCTAGCTCTGTTGCACCAGCAGGGAGGAATATTCTCGCTCCAAGGAAGTCGAACCCCACAATTTCATTGGTCACTAGATGTGGATAAATGCTAGTAACTAGAACAGGACTATCGCTGACTGGAATTTGCTGCGAACCAAAGGAGAATCCCGACCAATCGATGAAATCGTTAAGTCTGCCGACATTCGAGCTGAAGTTGGACAGTGTCGTTACAAAGACGCCGCCGCCTCCGAAGTAGTAATCAGAGTATGCCTGCTTTGATTCGTTACTATACGGCAGTGAGAATAAACTCAAGTGTTCTGGGTCGGTCTCATTCAAATCCCATACAAATGGATCTAGTAGAATAACACCATCGAAGCTTTCAAGATAGTCAAGAGATATTTCGGACTCGCTTCGAATCTCGGAAACAGAGATGCCATTATCAGTTAGTAGACGATAGAAGTCCCTAAACTGCCCATAGTGCGTATCAATAGACCAAGACGTAAAGCTTGTGTCAAATGCAATCCGTGCCAGAGCTGTGGAGGCCGTGAAGCTGATGGACAAACTAGCTTCAGCGAATCCATCTGCTTGAAACGTTATTGCTCCCGAGAAGGAAGGTCCACCTGAACTGGGTACATAAATCGTCAAGGGCACAAAGCCAGTCTGATTTATAGTCACCTCACTATCAATAGAAAACATTGTCGTATTGTTCGATGAAATCTCAACATCAAAGGTTGTCAAACTTGATGTGAAGATCTGCAAATTGAATTGATATACATCTCCATAGAATAGCCGTTCATATTCAATAGGCAGCGTCGAAGGATGTGCATAGGCTATCTTCGGCAGTTCTCCTTCCTCTGAATTTGCCGCAAGTTCCGAAATGGCACTTTGCTTATTGAGAAGGCCTGCCCCTACAACATACTCAGGATGGGGTAGCCTGGTCACTCCCATCAACAATGCCGTATAGATAGAACCAGGGGTGTATGTGATGTTGTTCTGAATGCAGTAGGCTATTAGATCGGCCGCCGCCGCAGCAACTTTGGGTGCTGCGAAACTTGTTCCTAGATACCTTCCATCAGCTGTATCTGTATAGCCGAGAGCGCTTATGTCAGGCTTCATGTATACATCCGCAGTCGGGCCGTGGCTTGAGAAGTCCATCGGGGCACCTGTGGCATCGACAGCTGCGACTGAGAGACATTTCGAGAATACGCTAGGTGATGTGATGCTTGTGCCCGGTAGGTCGTCGACATTCTCATTACCGCCTGCTGCTACCACCACCACGCCGTGGTCAAACGCCCACTCTACAGCAATCTTCAGTGGATCTCCCCAAGTGGGACTCGAGCCGAGACTTAGGTTGATGATGCTGCAATTCTGCTCGACCGCCCAATGGATTGCTGCAATCAAGCCGATGGGTGTAGCAATCCCCTCTGATCCCAACACCTTTCCATTAACGACTACTGTGTTCTGACTGCTAGCAAGAACGGTCTTTGCCACTACAGTGCCATGTGGGATAGACTCGGGATTAGAGTCTGTAACCGACAAATCATTTGCTGAATACCCATACTGGGTCAAGACGAAACTCTGCTGCTCTGCAATCCGCCCCTCCATACTATAGTCGATATCAATACCGGAGTCAAGAACAGCAACTCTTATCCGGTCCGCTGGAGGGAGAACAATTCCGTTATCTCCATCTGTTCTTATTAGAAGCGCTAATCCACCAGAAAGGATAAGCATGAAGATTATCACGCCGGCGATTGCTTTGATGCTCGATGAGGACTTCTTACCACCGTTATAATAGGGCGTGCCATAGTACGAGTTCATCGCATACAATGCTCTCCTTGAGCTACTGTCTTCGGTTTTGCAAGTTACACTGAAGAACCTATCGACAGAGGTATTATGCTCCTTTGAATATGCATAGCAATAGTTCGAAAACCTTCAAAAGTGACGCACTGTCTTGAAGAATCCTTAAAGGAGCTAGGCCGGCCGTTGGTTACAAGTTGATTTATCTGTAGTGTAGCCAACAAGACGGATAAGCATACGAGGGACTTG
This sequence comes from Candidatus Thorarchaeota archaeon, assembly GCA_011365025.1. The sequence goes on along the minus strand of RDOF01000005.1, from coordinate 63,118 downwards.
AATGACCGCGGAACCAACCACCGAAACATTCACCGAAGACCTTTACTATCCAGCTATGCCTCTGAAAGAAGTTCTTGAGGTACTGGAGGTTGATTCCGACAAGGGGCTAAGTGACAACGAAGCCAAAGCTCGCCTTCAGAAACATGGCCCGAATGCAATTGAAAAAGTACGCGGATCCTTTTGGCAGGTCTACTTAGCACCGATTCTAAACTGGCTGATTAACATATACATCATTAGTTCAGTAGTCTTGCTTTTGCTGGCTCTTTTCTTTCCTGGTCCTGAGAATCAGTTTGGGCAAGCGATAACATGGCTTGTCATCGTAATCATTAACGGCCTTGTTGCCATCTTTCAGCAATTTCGAGCTCAGAAGAAACTAGAAGCGCTCGAGCAGCTCTCCGCAGGTGAGGCTCGAGTCGTCCGAAATGGTTTCGAGATGAATATCACACCAACTGCGATTGTCCCGGGGGACATTCTTATTCTTGAGCAGGGCGATAAAATTCCTGCTGATGCACGAATAATAGGTAGTTCCAATTTAACGACGAATGAAGCATCACTTACAGGGGAGAGCGTTCCCGTCACAAAGAACGAGAAGTTGGTTTCAGAGAAGGGAGCACCTTTAACCGATCTTCGTAATATGGTGTTCTTTGGAACCTTTGTCGCGACCGGCGCTGCACGCGTTGTTACCACCACAACAGGCCCTCGCACCGAGATTGGCAAGATACAGGGTACTCTTGGTGAACTCAATACAGGGGACATCCCTCTTCGCAAGAAGGTCAATTTGCTGGCGAAGTTTCTTGGAATTGCAGCTATCGTTCTCCTATCTGTATCAGTGCTATGGAGGCTAGTTGTTCAACCTTTGATGATAGGCGAACCTATTGACCTTGCAGCAGATGTTGTTGCCGGACATCTTTCAGATGGAATCACCAGCGCAATGACTATCATGCCAATCAACATACCCCTGCTGACAACTATTGTTCTCTTGACAGGGGTCTTGGCAATGGCAAAGAAAGGAGTCATCATAAGAGACCTTTCAGCTGTTGAAAGCCTTGGTCGTGTTAGTGTAATTTGCAGTGATAAAACCGGTACTATGACAAGGAATTCGATGACTGTAGTTCATTGCTGGGACACCGAGAATCTATACACAGTAACCGGCGTTGGCTACAATCCTGAAGGAGAGATATACAAACTCAGGGCGGATTCTCCTTCTGATGGCACCAACAAAGCGGGCCGATCACTTGTCAGTGATATTGCCCAATGGAAGAATCTCTACAGGTTGGCTCTTTGCGCCAGAATAAACAACGATGCTGAAATCCATACAAAGGAACTGCCGGACCAAGGAACTGTCTGGATACCGCTTGGCGACCCCACCGATGCGGCCCTGCTAACATTCTTCCGGAAGACTGGCATTGGTGAGTGGCAGGTTCTGGAGCGATACAAGATCGTTGAGGAGTTTCCGTTCGAGTCTGAATTGAAGCGGATGTCGAAAATCTGCCATGAGGGTGATGGTTTTGTTTCCTATGTGAAGGGAGCAACTGAGGTTCTCTTGCCTAGGTGCAGTCACATTGGAAACGGGGACAAAGTGACGAATCTGACAAAGACTGTGGCCGAACGTATTCGAGTTCTGACTGACGGCTATGCATCAAAGGGATTTCGAGTGATATCTCTGGCCGAGAAGCGTATGAAATCATTACCGCATGGTCAGAACGCCCGCGAGGACGCAGAGTCAAAGCTTACCTATCTTGGGTTTGCCTGCATAGTTGATCCTCCTCGGGAAGGAGTGAAGGATGCAGTCGCTGCCTGCCATAGTGCGGGAATTAACGTTGTAATGATAACCGGCGATGCTTCAGCAACGGCAAAGACAATTGCGGAGAATCTGGGGATTCTCCACGCCAATTCCTTGGTGATAGAAGGTTCTGAGATTCCCGACCTTAGTGATGAGGATTTCTCTAGAGTAAATGTTTTTGCAAGAGTTGATCCCGATCACAAGCAAATCATTGTGGAACGCTATCAAGACCAGCAACGTGTTGTTGCAATGACGGGCGATGGCGTGAATGATTCGCTAGCCTTGGCAATGAGTGACGCAGGAATCGCGATGGGCATTACAGGTACCGATGTCGCCAAGGAAGCCGCCGACCTCGTCATTACTGATGACAGCTTTGCGTCCATTGTGGCTGGTGTACATGAGGGTAGGGGTCTCTTCTCGAAAATCAGAGTGATGATATACTTCTACATCGCTATCAACCTCTTCGAGAGCATACTCTTCTTCGGTGCTCTCTTTATTCTTCCCTTCTCATTGCTTGCAACATGGCAGAGCATCTATCTGGTTGTTACCACACACTCCTTCCCAGGCCTCGCTCTGGTCTTTGATAAAGTATCACCAAGGGCTATGGAAGAGAAACCCCGGGATAGCGAAGAAATCATTACCAAGCCCATGGCTCGTTTCATGGCCCTTAATGTTCTTCTCATGGTTGCCGGGGCAGCAACAGTGTTCTTCATTACCTTGACTGGCTGGATGAACATAGTCCCTCTATTCGAGGAGAATATCGCTGGTTTCTATGCTACATGGATTGATCCTGGCACAGGCCTTCCCTTTGTAATCAACACACGTATCAAGGCGGTCGTTATGCTGCTCACTGTCATTCTGCTAGTTGAGAGCACCATGGTCTTGAGCATTCGAAGAATCAACATGCCTCTTTCCCAGAGTCTTCGAGAACCCGGGACAATACGCTATGTTCCTCTACTTGGTCTCATCTATCTTGCACATTTCCTCCTGATGTACGTTCCTCTAGCTCAAGAGATACTGGATATCGTAAACTTCCAGTTCTTTTTCATTCCTCTCACCCTCTATGACTGGATTATCTGCATCATATGTGCGCTTCCTGCAATCTTCGGTATGGAGCTCTACAAACGTTATCTCAGAAACAAGAATGTCACACTATAGGCATGTGCGATGAAAATGGTCGAAATCAGCAATTAGTATATACAATATGAGTTCGATTTGGGAACTGTATATATAATTGATTGCACCAGAAAGAAGTGGGAATTCATAGTGGCTCGAGTGACTACTTTCAAAATACGAGAGATGAAGAAGAAAGGCAAGAAGATTGTAATGCTTACTGCCTACGACGCTCCATCTGCCGCCATTCTTAGCGAATGCGGAGTTGATATGATTCTTGTAGGGGACTCAGTGGGAAATGCCCTCCTGGGCTATGAGAGTACCGTGCCGGTCACTCTTGATGATGTCATTCATCACAGCGCAGCAGTTGCTCGTGCGCGTCCAAATTCATTGATTATTGGCGATATGCCTTTCATGACCTACAAAGTTAGTGGAGAACAGGCTTTGGAAAACTGCGCATTGATGCTTCAAGAAGGTGGTGCTGAGGCTGTAAAGATTGAAGGCGCAGGAAGAGTTGTGGACATTGTTGCCACTGTTGTCGATTCGGGAATTCCTGTTATGGGCCACATAGGGCTAACGCCGCAATCCATTTTTGAGATGGGCGGATACCGGATTCAGGGCAAGACTGCGGAAACAGCTCAGAAACTTGTAAAGCAAGCACAGCAGCTTGAGGCGGCAGGAGCATTCTCTCTGGTAATCGAACTTGTGCCTTCAGAAACGGCCAAGATGATCACGGAATCTGTTGGAATTCCCACAATAGGAATCGGTGCAGGACCTCACTGCGACGGGCAAGTGCTAGTTCTTCATGATATGCTTGGGCTCTTTCAGGACTTCAAGCCGAAGTTCGTAAAGCGATATGCAAACATTCGAGAGACTATTGCAAATGCAGTAAAGGAGTATTCCTCAGAGGTACGCGAAGGCATCTTTCCAAGTTCTGAATACAGCTTTGAAATGACCGAGGAAGAAACCGGTCGACTCTATGGTCGGACAAAGCCTACAGAGGAGTAGCTCGTCTTTAAATTCTTGATTGCCTCATTTCCTGTAGGTGTTTTGGATTTGAGGTGGCGTGAATCGGGCGACCATGCTGGAACGGATATCAGATGCGCCTGGTGTGGAAGGCGACCAGACGGACCTGTTGTCTACATGCCAATCCGATATTGCTCGTCAGAATGCACCGCAGCCGGTGAGCTGAGAAAGAACCTCTGCAATGCACCGATTCTTCTGGTAGCCGGAGTTGTTTCGGTCCTATTTGTCATCTCTGATAATGAGCTATTGCTCCTGCTCCCTGCTTTGCTGTTCCTTTCCTTTGGAGGATACTCGCTCTATCTGGTTGGAGTGGGCTACGCTAACCAGGACAAGAGAAACATCTACCTGGACCCTGATGACGATTCTCAATCTTGGCCATATGCGTGCGTCTGGTGCGGAATGAAGAATGCTCAAGTGTGGCTATTCGACGGTGCCATGAGGCCCTATTGCTCTCTTAGTTGTCGATCCACTGAGAATATTGGGTGGAACGCCTGCCTTGCCATTCTGGCCTTCGTTGGCTCTGGCTTCTCCTTCATGATTTCAATGTTGCCAACTTCAATGTCCACGTATTTACTGCTATTTGCAGTCCTACTGGCGCTTGTCGGCGTTTATTTGTTCTACGCAGTTGTTCTGGGCATAAGGGCTCTCGACAAAAGGGTGCAGCAAATTAAGGAAAATATCCGCCCAGCTAGGAGTTCAGATTAATAGTCGGGACGAAAGAATAAGAACAGAAGAACGGGGGCAACTCGTCCCCCGATCGCATATGAAGCATCTACGCTTTTGCTTCGACTGTTTCGTTGAGGGCTTTAACTAGCTTCTCAGGATCAATGCCATGTGCTACTGCCCCTTGTTCGATGTTCTCGAACTTAGCGACTGCACATCCATAGCAGTGTAGACCCCACTCCATGAAGGTCCCAGCTGTTTGTGGCCACTTCATTACTACTTCAGCAATTGTCATTTCTTTGGTTATTGTTTCAGCCATTATGTTCACCTACTTCCAATATTAACTATGGTGAATTATTCTGTCGTAAGCTCAATCAATTCGCCTTTTATGTTTTAGTATCTGGTCACTTTTTCCCTGCGCTACTCAATTACAAACTGACTCAAACCAAGGTCCTTTAGAACCTCTCTATAAACTGGGAATAAAGGTTTGATCTTTGATGCAAGTGAAATAGCCTTCATTGCTGAGCCGGAGATTTTCACTTCTCCCTTTGCAACGGCGGAAGCAGTGCTTAGCTTTCCTTGCCAGAACTTGTTGGTTGTTTGGGAGAGTGACCATACAGCAACATTGGGCTCCACATCAGATTCCCAAGACAGAGTCCCTAGCTCGCCGTCCGGTCCGGGGTCACGGAAGTTTATCCAGAGCTTGACATCGGGTTGTTCAATATCAAATCGAACGATAATCTTCTCCTTCTTCATCTTATCCATGACTTCTGTGACTTCTCTTGCTCTCTTCCAAAACTCATTGAATATTTCCTTGAATTGCTCTACACTCTCGTATCCTGTCATTCCATTTTCCTCTGAGTGTGCTGATGGAATTATTACTCAATCCGTCTAAGAAGTCTTTTGGAGAGTTGCGCCTAGGGTGAAACACAACCGTCATCAAAGCTAGTTTGCGAGAAGATACCTTGATATCTCCCATTCTGTGACTTCTGCAGAGCTTCGTCCAGCGTGCTGCTCAATATACTCCCTCCATTCAGATTCTCGAAGATCGATATAGGTGTCCACAAGGCTGGGGCCCAAAGCAGATCGCAGGACGCTATCTCTCGAGAGTTCTCCTAATGCATCTCCCAAGGTTTCTGGCAAGGACTTGCTTTCATGTCCCGGTTTGAATAGGTTTTCTCTTGATGGGTCTGGTGGAACAAGTGCCTTATCGATACCGTCTAGACCCGCTGCCAGTACTGCTGCAAAGGCCAAATGGGGACTACACAATGGGTCTGGACATCGGAACTCAATTCTCGCCTTACCTTTCGACCCATTATATTGAGGCACCCTAATCATGGTTGTTCTGTTCAGGGGGCCCCATGCAATGCGCGTAGGTGCTTCGTATCCCGGCCGGAGCCTCTTGAAGGAGTTGACAGTTGGCGCAACAATTGCTGCCAATGAAGCGGCATGCTCCAAGAGTCCCGCAACGAAGCACTTGGCAATACTTGACAACTCCCCAGGGGCACCTGCAAAGAGGTTCTGATTGCATTCAGTGTCCCAGAGGCTAAGGTGGATGTGCATCCCACTTCCGTTGACTCTCGGAAAGGGCTTTGGCATGAAGGTGGCAGTGAGCCCCTCTGCTGCAGCCAGCTCAGCGATAGCCATCTTGGACATCATGACATGGTCTGCTGCTTCTGTCGCATCTGTGTGTCGCAGACCTATCTCCTGCTGACCTGGTGCTACCTCATGATGATGGGTCGTGGCCGAAATGCCGAATGCCTTCAGGGTTTTGAACACTTTTCTTCTCAACATGAGTGCTCCATCAGAGGGCGTTGTCGCGAAGTAGCTTCCAGAATCAGCCGGCTCAATGGTTCTGTCATGCAGTCTGCGAACAAGAAAGAACTCCAGCTCGCTTCCCACAACAAGCTTCAGACCCTTAGCCAAGGCACTTTCTGCGACACCTCCGAGGGCACGTCTTGGGTCTCGGGGATGCATTTTCCCTGAAGTATCAAACACGCCACACGGCATAACGGCCACGTTAGGTGACCATGGAAGGTGCATGACATCTCGCAAGGCTGGCTTCAACAGCAGGTCGCTTGAGTTCACTGAGGCGTATCCTCTTACAGAAGAACCATCAAAGAATGCGCCTTCTCTTAGGGCTTCTTCAATGCCATCCTCTCCAATCTCTACGCTGTGTGTGGTTCCTGTTATTGACGCAAAGACCAGCCTGAGAAATTCTGGTTCTTGATATGAAGTCAAATATGTGCACCTCTCATGAGATTCCGTCAAGATTCAATATTGTATAAAATTATCCGGCCGAAAACGGAATTTATTTCAGTTTATTTCCACAATATTCCACTATGACCGAAGAACCTTCAGCATCTCGTCTTGATGCGAAGATTGATGATACTGACATCCAGATTCTCAGACTTCTCCAGCGAGACGGCAGAATGAGCCTTGCGGACATTGCCAAGGAAATAGACAAGGGTGTATCAACAATTCACGCGAGAATGAGACGGCTCAAGACCGAGGGCGTGATTAAGCAGTACACTGCAGTTGTGGATCCCACAAAACTAGGAAGAACCACTCTTGGCATAATCCTTGTGACGGTCAGGTATCGCGCACCCGGTCAGAGAGGTGTACTCTCTCAAAGGGAGTTCTGCGAAGAGATTGCCAAACATCCCTTAGTTCAGGAGGTCCATGTCTTGAGTGGGGAATTTGACGTCCTGCTAAAAGTTCGCACCAAGGATGTCAGTGAGATGAACCAATTCATTGTCGATTTTCTTAGAGAGATTCCTGCAGTGGAACGAACGCTCACGATGTTTGCCCTTGATACGTACTTAGACACATTGGAGCTGAGAAACCTAAGGCCCTAGTGGATAACCATACGAGAGCAGCAGTTCGATGTACAGAAATATACATTTTAGTACATTAAAGAACATCTTTATTAGGGGGTTTTGAAGGCGATGGTCAACCCTTTCCAAAGGATGTGAAAGAATGAGCGTGCGTTATTACCAATGGATTGCGGGCCGAGAGAGGCCCTTCTAGTAAAGATTCCATATATCACACACTCAACGCTAGCACCGACTTGTTTTCCGGAAATTGCTGGTTCAGTGGCGCCTAGGCCAAATCAGCTGTTTCGCTTTCCTTGTCAGAGGAGAGGGCCATTTGATATAACCAATAATGGAGAGTACAGAGTTGACTAGAAGAAGTAGAATCCTACTGGATATTGATGAAGTACCAACGCATTACGTCAACATCCTGCCTCACCTCAAAGAGCCCCTGGCCCCTCCCCTTGATCCAAGGACCGGAGAGCCTATCGGTCCAGATGCCCTGATGGCAATCTTTGCGGCTGAGTGTGTGAAACAGGAAGTGACGATGGACAAACATGTGCCGATACCCGAAGAAGTCCGAGAGGGGTACATGAGGTATGGAAGGCCTACTCCACTTCAAAGGGCTGTCGGGCTTGAGGAAGCCCTGAATACTCCGGCACGCATTTACTACAAACGTGAGGATGTATCGCCCACAGGCAGCCATAAGCTCAACACCGCTTTGGCTCAGGCTTTCTATGCACGGAATGAAGGCATCACCAGATTGGCCACCGAAACTGGCGCAGGTCAATGGGGAAGCGCCGTGGCACTATCATGCGCCCACTTTGGGCTCAAAGCAATGGTGTACATGGTGCGAATCAGTTACCAGCAAAAAGCCTATCGTGGTATAATGATGAGGTCTTATGGAGCCAATATAGTTCCAAGTCCATCTGACAGAACGGAATTCGGCAGAAGAATTAATGCCGAGAGCCCTGACCATCCCGGAACCTTGGGCATTGCGATTAGCGAGGCTCTTGAAGATACCATGGCTAATGAGGACACAAAGTACACTATAGGCTCTGTGCTAAACCATGTATTGCTTCATCAATCTGTCATTGGACAGGAAGTTGTCCTTCAACTTGAGAGAGTTGATAAGGTGCCTGATGCCATCATAGGATGCGTCGGCGGCGGCAGCAACTTCGCAGGAATTTCCTACCCCTTTATGGCTGATAATCGATTTACCTCGACCGAGTTCATAGCCGTTGAGCCAACTGCTTGTCCATCAATGACAAAGGGCGAGTACAAGTATGATTTTGGCGACACTGCTGGGATGACTCCATTAATCAAGATGCACAGCTTGGGCAGGGATTTCACACCGCCACCGATCCATGCTGGCGGACTGAGATATCATGGGGTTGCACCGAGTATTAGCGCTCTACTCAATGAAGGTCGAATTAGTGCAATCGCATATGAGCAGATTGAGGTGCTTGAATCGGCCCTTTTCTTTGCCAAAGCAGAGGGTGTAATTCCAGCTCCTGAGTCTGCTCATGCAATCAAGGCTGCAATAGACATGGCGCGAGCGGCCAAGAGTAGTGGCGAATCTCCTACCATTGTATTCAATCTCTCTGGGCATGGGCACTTCGACATGAACGCATATGGCGCATTGATGGACGGTGCACTCGTTCAGGATGCAAACCTGTCCGAAGTTAGAAGTAGAGAGGTTGCCAAAGAGCAGACAGCATAACAAGATTCTCCTCTCATCATTAGGTCTCACTCAAGGTGAATGCCATGCTCAGAGTGAGACCTTTCCAATTCTCTTTCCGAGTTTCCTATGTTTCTCCAACTATCTCACGGGTAGCCTTCCGGCAGAGTTTAGTGCTCATTGGTCAAAGTGCTGGAACGATAGGAGACTTGGCCCTTGTTAGATAGAGATGAAGAACGTCCAAGCTTTGGTCTTGGTGAAGCGTCCAAAATTGCCTACGATCTTTTTGGGGTAGAGGGCGCTTTGGAAGAACTTCCTAGCGAACGTGACAGGAATTTTCGAATCACAACTGATACCGGTGAGAGCTTTGTTCTCAAGATCTCTGCTACCTCAGAAGACAGAAGTGCTATTGAGTTTCAAAACGAAGCAATGATGCACATTAGCGAGAAGGGGATAGTCACTTGTCCCGTTCCCATTGCCTCAAAGTCTGACGAGTTCATTTCTATTGTTCCTGATTCGAAGGGCGAAAGTCACTTCGTGCGACTCCTCTCCTATCTGTCAGGTAGACTCCTTGCCAGAACGAATCCTCATTCACCTGAGCTTCTCCGAGACCTTGGGAGATTCATGGGAAGAGTAAGCGGTTGTCTGGCTGATTTCACTCACCCAGGGTCCCACCGAGAATTGTACTGGGATATGAAGAACGCGGCTTCTGTGATACACAAGTACAAGGATCTGATTGTGGAAAAGGAAAGGCAAGATGTTATTGACCACTTCCTGACTGCCTTTGAAACCGAGGTTCTGCCTTGCCTCCCGTCACTTCGACATAGTGTCATCCACAGCGACGGGAATGATTACAACATCATTATAGATAATGCCTATTCCGAGTCTGAACGAAGCTTTGGGCTTCTTGATTTTGGAGACATGGTTCACTCATGTACGATCTTCGAAATTGCTGTGGCGGCGACTTACGCAATCATGGGTAAGAGCGACCCTCTGACTGCAGCAGCACTGGTTATCAGCGGCTATCACTCGCAATTCCCACTGACTGAGGAAGAGCTTAACATTCTCTTCCTCCTTATTTGTGGTCGCTTAATCACCAGCGTCTGCGTGAGTGCGCACCAGAAGAGCCTCGAGCCAGAGAACGACTACCTTGTGGTGAGTGAAAGGCTGGCTTGGGCTGCATTGGATATGCTTAAGGGAGTCCATCCAAGATTTGCGTCATACCTCTTTCGGGAGGCATGCGGTCTCGTTCCATGTCCAAGGAGTGCAGAGGTTGAGAACTGGCTGTTAGAGAATCAAGCTCAAATCGGTCCTCTTGTTGAATTTAATTTGAGGAGCGCTCCCCACGCGGTTATTGACCTAAGTATTGGAAGTAGGGATATCAGTAACCCAGATGTGTTTTCCTCTGCCCAATCCTTTGCACAAGTCATCGATGAGTTCAAGCGGGTTTCTGGGTCAGACTACTTGATTGGTCGGTATAACGAAGCTCGATTGATGTATCAGAGTGGTCTGTATTCAGTTACAAGTGATCTGGGGCCTGAATCAAGGACGATTCATACTGCATTGGACTTATTTTTGGAACCGGAAACCGGAATTCTGGCTCCGCTTGATGGAGTTGTTCATAGTTTAGGCAACAATCCCGGGCCCTTTGACAATGGACCAACTGTAATCCTTGAACATGAGATTGGTGAGTCAGGACTAAGGTTCTACACACTCTATGCTCATCTTAGTGAGGCTTCTCTCGCTGAGCTCTCTCCAAAGCAGAGAATCAGGAAGGGTGAACGTATCGCGACGGTGGGTACGCCCCCCTCCAATGGTGGGTGGCCTCCTCATCTACATTTTCAGATTATTGCCGACATATTCGATTGGAAGGATGATTTTCCTGGCGTTGCACGACCAAGTCATCGAAGAACCTGGTTAAGCGTATGTCCCAATCCCAATCTCATACTAATGCTACCCGAGGACGAGTTGAGAGACACCAGACTGTCAAAGAGCGAAATCTTGCAGCTCAGGAAGAGTCTCTTTTGCTCAAACCTAAGCATCTCCTACAGGGAACCATTGCAGATAGTTCGGGGATACAAGCAGTACCTCTACGATGAGGAGGGACGACAGTACCTTGATGCAAGAAATAATGTTCCGCACATTGGTCACTCGCACCCAGCAGTCGTTAGGGCAATTGCAGAGCAGGCTGCTGTGCTTAACACCAACACACGCTATCTGCACGAGAGTCTGGTTCAGTATGCTCAATACCTATGTTCAACTCTGCCTGAACCTCTTCGTGTGTGCTTCTTCGTTAATAGCGGAAGCGAGGCAAACGAACTCGCCTTGCGCCTTGCACGAACCCACACAAGGCGAAAGGATATCATAGTTATTGACAATGCATACCACGGAAATACAGGCACACTCGTTGACATAAGCCCTTACAAGCACAATGGCCCGGGTGGCAAAGGTCCCCCACCATTTGTGCACGCCGTTAGGATGCCTGACCCCTACAGGGGAGCTTACAGGAATTCGGACGAAGACGCCGGGGAGAAATATGCAAGAGACCTCGAGGTAGTCATTGAGAAACTTGAGAGGGATGGTAGAGCTCCAGCAGCTTTCATATTTGAATCGTTGATGGGATGTGGAGGTCAGATTGTTTTTCCCGATGGCTATTTACAGAATGCCTTTACTCATGTGCAACGTGCCGGTGGTGTGTGTATTGCGGATGAGGTTCAGGTGGGCTTTGGTCGAGTTGGAACTCATTTCTGGGGTTTCGAAACTCAAGGGGTAGTCCCTGATATTGTCACCATGGGCAAGCCAATTGGCAACGGTCACCCTCTTGCTGCGGTTGTCACCACAGCAGAGATTGCTGAGTCCTTTGCTAATGGTATGGAGTTCTTCAGTACAACGGGAGGAAACCCGGTGTCATGTGCAGCGGGATTGGCAGTTCTGGAAGTCATAGAGAAACATCAGCTTCAGAAGCACGCTCTTGAGGTAGGCAACCACCTTTTGGCCCGTCTTAAGGAGCTCTCACAGAAGCATGCGATTATTGGTGATGTTCGGGGTCTCGGCCTGTTCATTGGTGTGGAGCTGATTTTGGACCGGGCGACATTGGAGCCAGCTACAGATCAAGCGGCTTATGTTGCCAATCGGATGAAGGAATTGGGAGTCCTGCTGAGTACGGATGGCCCCTTCGATAATGTTCTGAAGATTAAGCCGCCCTTGGTATTCTCAAAGGAGAATGCAGAATCCTTGATTCGAGTACTTGAAAGAGTCCTTCACGAGGACTTCGTTCGTTTCGCCACTACAAAGTAGTACTACCCCTGCCCGCCAATTCCGTAGTACGTCATCATATTAACATCTGCACCTGCTAGCTTCAGATACATCCAAAGCTGCATCTTGTGCATGACCATGTGACTTGTTATCTCGGGAAGGTAGTATGCCCAGCTTCTGTCAGGCCCTTGGGAGTAGCAGGGACACAGGCACTCCTTGAAAAACTCCTCGTCACTCATGCTCTCGAAATGCGAGGTGAGGTATTCAACCCCATCGTCAAAGACCTCAAGCATTTCCTTTAGAGTATTCCTTGTGAGTTTCTTTTCCATCTCCTGTGCTTGTTCGATTTTCTCAATCTCCTTTGTGAAGAAACTGATATCGAGACGAGGTATCTGGGCTAGGTGGTTGGCAACATTTCGTAGTGAACGCATTCCTTCCTTGGGGACGAACTCCATCTGGTCCTCTTCTATTATTGACAACACGAATCTAGCCTGTTTTGCCTCATGTTCGAAAGCTTCTACTAAGACTTCTGCGAAGGTTGGCACAATTGCTCACCGCCATCTCCTTGGTCGAGGTGCAAATAAGTATTCATCCATATGCGCCATGTTCGACGAGGCTTCTTCTAATGGCTTCGCTTTCTTAGCAAGATGATTCTTGCAGCCTGGGTGCAGGCGGCGGCGTCATATTAGTGATCGTAATCATGTTTGCAAAGCGGAAACAAGGCGGATAGCAGATAGACGTGGGGCTAGCAAGAAATTCAATCTCTGTATGCCTATTCCTCCCTAACCAATAGCAAACGGAGCTCGAAGGCAACAAAGAGGGTCTTCTCAGACGATACTGCTGCTCGCCAGCTGATATCACCATGGAATAGCCGTGCGACTCGCCTTGCGAAAGCGAGTTCTGCGGTGTCCAATGACGCACCTACAATGTATCTCTTGAGCAATGCCAAGGCACTGTGCGGGTCTTCAGAGAATACCTCTAATATGACCTCGCTGAAGCACTGTGCCCCTGTTTCTTCTTCCCGCTTTTCCATACCCACACTTACTAGGGTCGTCTTGCCAATTCTCTGAGAGATTGCCTCGAAAATATTATGGAAAGCGTCAACGAGTAGCTCATTGGCAAATACTGTGCAACTACGTGTTTCTCCTCCCACCTTTAGGAGAGATGCGGCATCCTCATTCATTATTCCTGCTCGAACTAATCCGGTACGGAAGGCATCCATGAAATCCATATGTCCAAGAGTTTCTGTTGGGAACGGTTCGCCGCTGACGAGCTGCGTGAGATGCCTGCTTAGTTCATTGGCTCGTGAAACCCCTGCAAGCGCACTACCAACTGATTTCAAGCCCGACTCGCTAATACTCGAATCCATGCTCAGCTCACTCAGAACATCCAATACTTTTGTCTGACGGGCTGAAAGGGCACCTTCAAGGAATTTGGAAATCACATCTGTTTGCTTGTCATATGACTGCTGACTCTCTTTGAGGTAAAATCGTAGGAGAAACAGAGTGAATAGCACCACACTGGAGAGGAGCAGTCCTTCTGCACTCCACCATCCAATACTCCAAATCTTGAAGTTGGCCTTAAGTATCGACACGATAACCCAGAAGTTCACCTCCAGCCGCCGCTATGAGCACCAAGATGAATGTGAGGAGCGCGTATAGAGAAATGGCTCCAAGTCCAATGATCATGGCTGAGCCAAGGATGCCTGCTGCAATTCCAAGACCTTCTTGAACAACGAGAGGGCGTATGATCTCGCCAATCATAATGATTAGAATAGACGCCACTATAACCATGAAATAGTACAAAGTCCTTCTCTCGGGTGGTGCTGAAGGTTTCAGCGTTCTTCGTACTGCAAAGGAAAGAGCAACCGCCGACACGATGCACCCACAAATGTATGGTACTAGCCACTCTGCGTCCAAGGATATCCCTTTGAAAATACCGTAGAATACGATGGCAAACTCTGCTACTGCCCAGAATATGAGAAGAAACACAATCTGCAGCTGCCCCGGGTATTGGCGGTATTTTAGTCGAGTATGGAATGCAAAGGCGGATGCTCCTGCAAGCATGGCTGCAAGAGCGTGAATAAGAAGCGTTGCTCCATAAGAAACGATGCTCTCAACTAGGGCAATCGCTTCAATTAAGAAGGAAAGTATGAATGGTACAACGACAAGGATACTCACCAGGATTGTAACGAAGTAAGAAGTCCTGTCATCAACGCCAATTTCCCTTAGAAAGGTTAATCCTATTCCTACATTTGAGTAAATAAAGGCCAAGCCGAGGAGAATGACTGAGAGTACCCACATCGACGTGGGTTGAGGCAGAATGACTATATGATTCACCGTAGCCGCTGCCAGGAGAAAGAATGCCAAAGCCAGACGCCTATGCTCACTCGACATGGGGGTTCGTTTCTGTCTAATGATCTGGATTCCTGCAAAGAGATAGCTCACAAGTGCAATCCCTCCGCAAATGTAGCCTGGAATTAGGAATGCATACTGATCAAGGACCTGTCTTGAAACAACCATCATAAGACCAAAGAAAACAACTCCAGCCAGTGCGATTAGAGGTCCTGGGTATGATTTGTACCAGAGAGACCCCTCTTTTGGAGGTGATGCCTCAAGGCGGCTGAATGATGCCATTGTCAACCCCGTTGTGGCGAACGCAACAAGATTCAGGAAGATGCCCGCTGTCTGAACATGAATCACAGTTTCGTTCTCTATCAGTTTGTAAAAGATTGCTGCCCCAGCGAAAATAACTACCGCATATACTATCCCTGCTACGAGCATTGAATAGGCCGGAGACGCTTCCATCCTATTTCGACTTACAGCACTTGCCGCCATTGTTATACAGAGGAGCGCAAGAACGGAATAGTACACCGTCGCAGCAGAAGGCGTATCCCAAGGTGGACTGCCTTGAATGAATAAGTAGCTTGGTACTAGTACCAGTCCAAGGCTTACTACAATTCTTTGAGTATCTTTATCCATCGCGAGGCGGCACTCCTCCTTCCTTGCACCCCATTGCATAATATAAAAGCAAAGAATGGGTCTTTATTCTTGACATTTGTCCCGCAATACCTGAATATAAATGATGTCGGAGACTCGTTCCACTTAAGTTTAGTTAAATCTGCCTCTGAAGTCCCGATTCCGGAAAGTTGTGAGGGCGAAGCCGCCCTCGTCTATAGGTCTGCCTGACAATTCTGGCACTTAGTGAGTCCTTGTTCGGTTTTGGCTCCACAATATGGGCAAATCACCAGCACCTTCGCATCACCAGCAGGTCTTCCTACATAGGCGGTTGAGCTGGGAGCAGTCCGGATAAAGACAGTTCCCTCCATTCTTCCATGAATCTCTCTCTTCCCTAGGGCGTCGTAGATAGTATCACGTACGATGCTCTCCTCAATTTGAGCAATCTTTGCTATCTCGGACACGGAGATGCGCTCATGGGCTGATGCAATTCCCAAGATTTTCCTCCGAGCTTTCCCACTTCCCTGACAACAGAAACATGACCACGCCAGCATGCCGAATAGTACGAGCACGGCGCCGCCAAGTGTTATCGCAGGCCCAACAAAATCAGTTAGAAAAGGACCAATGACTGCAATAACGCTTCCTATAATCAGCAGAACGCCCGCCATGAATCCCTCCTTGGACTGAGCGACCACCGGCGTTGTGTATCCAGTAACAAGCATTAGAATTCCTAGTAGCGCAATTACTGCTCCGGTTATCGAATAGACCATAATCCAGTCGTCAAATTCTGTAACCGTAAGGGCAAGTACAATGGTGAGTGCGCCCGCAATAAGAGTCACGAGTGCACCAATTAAGAACAGTCGCTTCATCAAGGCTAATCCCTATGAGCTGGTTCCACCTAACGCTAATTTAAATCCTGTTTTTTCTGGAACCGTGAACGCCCTACTCCCTCTTCAATAGCTGCAGGCTGGGCCTTCTTCTCCGAAGATTATTATAGCGCATACACTGAACCAGTATCATGAACCGGAGAAGAAAGGGCCTTGTAGCTCTAGTAATCCTTCTCTTAGTTACTATCCCGTTGGCTGCTTTTCTGGTGAATCTTCTGAATCCACCGCCTCCCGAAGCTTTTAGTTTGGATGATGCTCCTTCGGAGATTATCGGCATCAAAATAGAATTAAAGCAGAAACTGGAAACCGGTACCTTCTCATGGGAGGATGTTGATAAGCTTCTCACTCTCTCCCAGTACATAGCTGATCACTCTCCTGCTGTTAAGGAGCTTATTCAAGACTGGTCCAAAGTGGTTGTCTTCCACATCACTGATGAAGGCTACTTTTGGTTCATAACACAGAATGATGAGATGACGCTTCAGACTGGCCTGTCGCCTCCTTCTGAGTCTGACATTGCCGCCAGTATGAACTTCGACACGCTTGTTCGAATACTCAAGTTCGAAATAACAGCAGTTCGTGCATTTCAGGATGGTGATCTTGACTTCACTGGGCCGCTCGGTGATGCGGTCCGCGTAAATCAACTAGTGTCACTCTTCGCCGCTACCATTATGGATACTTCTCCGGTTCAAAGCTCTGGCATTCTTGAATTCATGGTTACTGAAGACAACCCTGGTTCCTACATTCCTGGGCTTACTCTATTTCCCTGTACAGAGGCCATAATCACGAACGACTCGGTGTCATTTGGTGTTGGGAGTGTTGTGATTATTAATAGCGCCGGCCAGCTGGTTGCTAGGCGAGCCGAGACGCAACATTGGGTTCATGAATTCATCAATTCAACCACGGTTTTGATGGGTGCTGCAGGGGGCACGTTGGAGCTTTGGAATTTCGAAACTGATGTCATTGAGACCCTGCCAGTGCCCGGTGGCCACCACGACTTCGACTATAATCCTGCAACCAACACATATCTGATTCTGGAGAACGATTACTCCGAGGAAGTCTGGGATGAACGATATGTCCTATATGATCTCCTTTCAGAATACTCGGCGAATGGGACCCTTCTCTGGCAATGGGATGGTCGAGATGAATTCCCCTTCAACTCCACAATCCATACCAGTTTGGGCTTGAACGAAACTTTCCGGGCCGGAGCCGATTGGATGCATTCTAATAGCTTTGTTTGGGATAAAGCTGAAGATGCAATTTACCTCAACGTTAGGAATATCGATACAATTTTGAAGATTGACAAGGCCACCAAGGAAATTCTGTGGTCTGCAGGTCGATGGGGAGAGTTCTCAGTTCTAAACAAGACCGGTCATGAGGTTGATACTATATTTCATCATCCTCACTCCCTAGAGAAGATCGGTCCAAACCAGTTCATCATCTACGATAACAATCTGTACAATCCCTCTGAACCTTCCACTATGAGCCTTGATAATGCTACTGGGTTCTCCCGAATGGTTGAGTTTGAGATTGATGAGGGCAGTAATATCATGAGAGAAACTTGGTCTTGGACTGCTGAGAACCTCACCTACTACTTCCCGGAATCGGGTGGAGACGCAGACCGACTTCCCAATGGAAACACCATTGGCACCTTTGGTGACAAGGCTATGGTTCAGGGAGTAAGAGACCCCGTTATCATTACAGAAGTGACTCCGGAGGGTGAGATTGCGTGGGAGGTGCAGATTCCTGGGCACAATGATACCTACTACTGGGCACATAGATTGGAACGTTTCTATGAGGCTCCTCTGGTTGATATCCATGACCAAGATGTAGATCTTTCGTCAGGGACGCTACATCTGAATTTGTCGACATGGAATTGCTTCAAGCAGGACTCTCCTTCAGCCGGAATGCTCACGGTACTCGCTGATGGCAGCCCAATTCATAGTCAGGCAATCCAATTCCTCCCCTACTGGCAAAGCACGAATTTGGAGGTTTCACTCACGGACCTTTCAGCAGCTATAAGCTATCTGCAGCTCATTATCGAGAATGATGATGGGTTGTCTGTAACCGTTTTGCTACATGGAGTAGTTCCTGGAGTGCCAATCCTCCTAGACCCAGGAATTCTGCTCCTAGGAACAACACTTGTGGCGGTCCCTGTGATTCTTGTGCTAGTCTATCGATACAAACGTACGCATAGTGCTCTCTAGAGATAACTCCTGCACTAATCTGGCTGGGATGATAGGCTCCGCCTTCTTCTGAGGGCAACTATGGCAATTACTCCCAGTGCAACGCACAAGCCGCCTCCCACTAGTACAGCAATTGGGTCCTCATATCCACTTGGCGGAATCTCCATGTCTGCCATGTTGAAAATGTAGAACCTGTAGTGTATCTTGCTCTCAACACCTGCCGTATAGGGATTGTCAACCAGCCATTGGTCTGCGAGAGATCCTTCAAGTGCATAGCCTGCCTGAACTTGGAAGATGTTATCACGAGGCCAAGATATGAAGGCGTCTGAAGGCAATCGGTCCTCATTGAAATTGCTTGTCTGCGACTCTGCCAGCTGACTCCGCCAATAGCTGTACATCAGCTCATTATACTCATCATCGGTCGCATGCACGCTGATGCTTGCATTGTACCTTGGTGCAGGCAGCGTGGTATTCGTGAAGAGCGTGATTTCTCTCACAGCCTCTAGAGTGCTTTGCAATTCGTCCCTGACTCCTCCGCTATCAGGTAATCCAGGGCCAATAATCCAATCGATCTGGATATCAAGCGCTGGAGCCTCCTCAGACCAATTATCGGTTTTTCTGGAGTGTGCTGTTTCTGATGAAACTTGGTCAAGTATTGTTTGCGCCTGATAGAACAGCGCTTTCAGTCCGGCGGCGTTTGACTCCACAAGCAAGTATGGGGTCTGGCGTAAACTCATCTCAAGCGCGTTCAATTCCGACTGCTGAGAGCTAGTCAAGGAAAAGCCTCTCAAGTAGGCAATCTCATCTATGTATTTGCCCCACAGCTGGAGGGCTTGGCCATTCAGAATCAGATCCATGTCAAACCTATCAAAACATGCTGGCTGCTGGTATGCGCACATTACAGACATGCTTGATGCTGCAGCGAACCATCCGTATGTTGAGTGAATGTCAGTCTGCCCAACACAATGCCCCAACTCGTGAATTACTGTGGATGTGATTGATGTCCTTGGTCTATCAGGGTCTCCGGCAAAGAAGTAAGAGTACACGTTTCTCCCATTAAGGCACCATGAATTGACTTCGGGATATGCTGAAGATAGCCTTCCAAGCCCGCCAACTGCCATTCCATATCCCTCTGAGAAAAGCGTGTAGTCCTGCAACATTATCAAAGCGGGCAGAACGAAATCATGGCTGGCATACTTCGGATTTTCAGAAATGATTCCATGAATGATTTCATCGCACCTTGTAAGGTAGTCATCATCAATGAGGATACCTTCGTCCCCAAGTTTCTCATCCATCAACTCCGCAAAGGATGGTACCTCATCATACCCAAACCAATATAGCTCCGTTTCCCAAGTTATTAGCGGAAATGCCTCATTCAAGGCATCTTCTACAACCTCTTGATGGATGACCCACTCCTTGATCCCTTCTTCATCATAGGTTTCATTTAGACCATACATAACAATGAGGGGTATGAACACCTCGTAGGGCGGTTCGAGGAATCTTACATAGTCTACTGCCGAGTAGTTTCTATCGATGTCAACATTAGACTGTGGTTTCGATAGCCTATCAGTAGTTGTTTCAAAGAGGTAGGCGAGCTGCCCATCAAGGTCATCGTAATGGATGCCTACTTCGAAGTCATTGACCTCCCAGTGATAATAGAACTCGATCCAGTCTGAGAGCCAATCCAGGGCTCCGAGGTCCAAGAAGTAGTTCCTGTTGCTGCCAACAAAGCCTCTTAGTGGGAGGGAGTAGGGAATATCCGTAAGTGCATAAAAGGGCAGCCATCCGTCATCAGGAATGATATCGAAGACGCTTCCTTCATACCAATGGACGAATTCTCCGGGGGTGTTGGCAAGGATTGATGCATCCACCGGCATTGAACTGCCAAGGATAAGAAGGAGCAATAGGCTGAGAATCGGGATATTCCGGTTCGGGCTGGCTCTCAAGACAAATCGCAGTATTTGGACGGAAACTGACATATTATCTATCCGTTTACAGCAAACATACGAATCTATGCTCGCAAATCCCTTCACTCAAAATGTGTTCAGAGTGATGGAAAGAATCGGAAATCTAAGTGAAGACGGCCCGCCTCGCATTACAGGCTTGATTAACTTTGAGGTCAGGCGAAGGGGCGTTTGCTTGTTGGTGGCATGAGTGTTCCATTATTAATTGTGGTTGCTATCTAGCGACAATGGCGCGAAGTTAACCCATTAGTTGGCCCTCCATGGAATGTGCCATCACTGCTTTAATTGCTAAATGGTGACCAACAGCGAACTATACCCAAGTATCAAACTCGTAGGGAATTCCCTTTGACTTCATCAGGTCCATAAATTCGGATACCGCCTTGGAGTTGCCGCCATAGGTTTTCTCGATGAGTGCGAGGATGACCCTATCCTTTTGCTCTTCTTTCACGACCACCCAGTATTCATAATCTGAATCGCCGAAGTGCTTCTCTGGTGCCTCTCCCACATCCTGTCCTGATAGGACAAGGCTTCCTTCGTCATTAATTTCAGCATCGATAAAAACAGATGTTTCCCCGCGATATTCATAGAGTTTCACACGCAGTTCTTGGTCGTTCAAAGAAGCACCTCGCGCTGGAGTCCAGCATATGGCTAAACAAACATATCTGGTAATATAGAATTGGTTTCAGAAAAAATAGCAAAGCGTGCATGATTACCACAATCTAACTCGAAAAGGAGTGCGTTTGGAGGTGCCTGCTTGTGGAGAAACTAAAGATATTAAACTGGCCTCGAATCACGTTCCCGCACTGCTATGGGCTCATCTAAAGAATGAATAAGATCATGTGCCAAAGGGATGATGCGGGGTTTGGACAATGGATATTGTGACCTGGCCAGAAGCATGTCTTGGATGTGGTATCCAGAACGCTCAGCTTACACGATACAGCATTGCTCACAGCGAGAAACACTTGCCCTTCATATCAGTCACGGGAATCATGACAATCATGTCCCTTGAACTGGTTCTCTTCCTTTGCCCAAAGTGTATTGATGCATCTACCCCTCTGCTGAGAGAACTCCAGCGCAAAATCGAGAAGAGAAAAGCCGTCGAGCTTTGGACATTGCTGGTACTTGAGGGAATCATAATTGCATTGTTCTTGTCGGGAATTATTGATGCTTGGGTTCGTGGGATTGGGTTCTTGGTATTCGTGCTTTCTTCCTGCGCGGTAATAGTCGCCGCGTGCAATAACCGTTCTGAGGACGAAAGAGGACGACTATTGATATCGCCTTACATTGGATTGAAGAAGGAAAAGAAGTCCTTTGTATTCTACTTCAGAAGCGGGTCATACATGAAGCATTTCATGTTGGCCAATCTAACAGCCAGTTGCCAGCAACATCCTGATCCAGGGGTATTTCTGCCTTGAGGCGCAAATGTCCACGAAGTTGGAGAAGATGTTCCAATTGACTCGCACCCGTTGAGAACGTCCAAACAACCCTTAATTTCAATTATACGGACCAGTACGTTGGAGAGAAGGAGTGAGCGCCATATGAGTGATTTTAGAATTTGGTATGAACCCCGGGAGGCAAAGAAGTATGAGGACTTTCCTCCGAGTGCACAAGACAAGTCGTGTCCCCGCTGTAGGTCAACCCTGTCTGAGTATATCGCAGAGTACTATCGCTGCACTGACACCGGAGAACATGTGGCTCGGAATCTTCGAGAATTGGTTAAATGTGAGAATTGTGGCCAAACCTACCACAAGTCCATTGACCTCTTTGTGGATCGGAAATGAGTTTCATGGGAAGCAGACCCTTGTGAGGTATGCCCAATTGAATATCGATATGCGAGAAGGTGTTGTTCCTGCTTGTATGCCAAAAACCCCTCTGTGGCAATGATAGACATGCAAAACTCGTTCCTCTTCGGGAATCTGTTTCAGATGTAATTCGCCTTTGAGCATGTCCAAACAACCCTTAATATCAAATACCCGCAGAATAGTTGAATTTGGTAATTCGCTCAAGTGAGGTTTTTAGAAATGGGCAAAGTAGACTTCGAGAAGCTAAGAAGAGAAGTAATGGAAAAAATGAACAAGGGAAAATCCGGCGACGTTGGCAAGAAGCTAATGGACGACTTCAGAAAGATCGACCGTTCCGAGTTTCAAGCCTTTGGCGAGATAATGAGGGACGCTATTCTCGTTGACCCAGCAGCCTTCTCGGAGAAGGCGTACATCCTTTTCGACAAGATAATGCGGGCAAGAGACCCCTCCAAGCTCTCTGAATACGAGATATTCTTCGTGGAGAACTTCTGCAAGTTGCCAGGTGAAGAGTTTGCAGTAATTGCGCACGATAGCTGGGTTGAGACCGGCAAGTCAGTGATTAAGGGAAACGTTTTCGTGTCGAACTATCGTGTCATTGCCACCGGCGTTCAAGAGGCCAAGAAAGCAAGGGTGAGCGGAGGCGGCGTGTTCGCCTTCTTGAGTCTGATACAGCTTGGTAGCTATATGTACAACAAGTCCATCATGGAACAGATTACACAGTCTATCACGGACTCAGGTTTCCAGATGGTGAACTACGGTGTTCTGTACCCCATCAAGGGTGGCTACGAGATTGAACAAGAAGCCAAGGGATTCAGGGCAAAGCAAAATGACCGAGTCAACTACAAGGTCGATGTGCCTTACGTAGACAAGAAAGGCAACCAGCAGATGGCCGACCTCGATGTGTCGATTGTCGTTAACATCAAGGACCCTGATATCCAAACAAAGCTCGACAAAATCGAAGAGATTGTCAGAGCCAACGCCAAAGCTGTGTAGTTCCTTACCTCATAATATCCAGGCATGCACTCCCTTCGCAGGGAATCTGCATGTCTTGGATTCTGTTTTTTGAATATCTAACTGGAAGGTGCCAATCGAATTCATTCTGAGGCTATTGGTTAACAGCATCAACCGACTCATCCTGACGCCTGCACCAGTCCCCCCTGATTGCGCTAAGATGCCCGTTGTGATGATTCAAATGTGCAAAAGTAAATGCAATCACATCGACAACTCGCATCCCGCGGAAGAACTCCGGAATTCTTGGTTCTTCAAGAGCAATGCTGATTTCCTTGTCAGAAAGCTTCTCTGCCCATTCGAGGAAGTCCTTCTCAGTTGAGTTGTAGTAGTCATTTATCTCTTGGAGTGAATGTCCCGCCCAGTCCCCCTTGTCCTCGCTATCCCCTCTGTACTTGTAAAAGAGCTCGGGATGTTTGGGGGGATTGCCTTTGAGCAACATATTCAATATGTAGTCATACGCTGCAGCTTGATGAGCAAGAACCCATCCCACGGCTGACATTCCTGATCTGGGCCGATATGACAAATCACTGCATCCTTCCTCTTGCAGGCCCCGAAGAGCTCTTTCACGCCAAGCTCTAGTGGATGCTGCAAGGCTCTTGACCAATTCTGCAACACTCATTCTCATCATCACATTCCACTTGCAAACCCGATTTATGTATTGGCGACAAAGCACTCGATGTTTCCATCATGTCGTGGCATTGGGTAGGCGAAGCTGCCAGGTACCGTTGTTTTCAGCTTCAATGTTATCATTTCTGAGCCAATAGTTCTTATCTCCGAAAGGATACGATGTTATGGATTCATATGAGGAGAGCTACTGTCTATCTCATACTGCTTGCAACACTGTTAGCTTTCAGTGCATTGCTCATCACTGACTTCCCGGTTCTTCTTGAGCCCCCACGGAGTGAGAGAGAAGTAATCTTCAGCTCTCCGTACAATGATATCGCCCGTGACATGGCTATGGACAGCAAGGGAAGTATCATAGTCGTGGGAGGCCGAATGGTAGATGATACTGCATCTTCAGAGTTCCACATGGTTAAGGCCTCCGCTTCCGGGCAGATGGAATGGACAAAGACATGGAATATTTCGCGATATGATATGATCGTCGGAGTCGAAGTTGACTCCTTGGACAACATTGTTCTTGCTGGAGTTTCCGGCTTTAATCAGGAAAGCGTCACCGGACTCGTGATGAAACTCAATCCTGAAGGAGAGTTCATTTGGCAAGCGGAGTTCTCCGGTATAAAGTACAAATGGCACTGGTGGCCTCCATACTCCGATTATTTTGGACTAGCGGTTGATATTGAGACTGACAACATTGTCGTAGCTGGTAGTCTCATTGCATCTGGTCATGAGTCTCTTATCGCGGCGCTAAATTCATCTGGAAGTGAGCTGTGGCGAACAACATGGAGTGGTCCTTCTGATTCGAATGGCACTGATGTCACAACAATGTGGCTGAGTTCCAACGAAGGGATTATCATATCCGGCGGCATCTACGAGGTAGAAGCCGAATTGACCGGATTTGATGATGAGTACAAGGGTTTCTACATAGCTGCCTTTGATGTCAGTGGTACTCCTCGATGGAACCGCACATCATCTCTCATCTGGACCGGTTTCGAAACGAATGAAGATGAATTCGTGACTGCAACAGCATCTTGGCGAGGATATAATCAAGTAACTCGCTACAGGTATGATGACGGAGGGCTTGGCGGATGCACTCTGGATGTTGGTGAGTATTATCGCATCTGGATTCAGGGATTCTGCATGAATGGGAGTGAGCACATAATTGGTTTTGGCAGAGTTGAGAGCCTGATAGTGGCTGCCCCAGTTACCAGAATCTTCACTCCCAGCTTCGAAGGCCCTCAAGCTCCTCAAACGCTTATTTTGAGCTGCGATTCTTCTGGTAATCTGGAATGGTATGATTTTCTTCTTCTGCGCACAATGTCAGAGCCTTGTGGCATGATATTTGATTCTCAGCAGAAACTGGTTGTGGCTGGTCACACTAGTGCTTCTTCACTCTATCATAACGACTTCTTCATCGTCTTCGGGTTTCAGCATACTCCTTTCCTGCCCGACTATCAGATTCTTCTGCTGGGCTTCTTTCCTCTCTTCAATATCATAATCCTCGGGTTCTTGAGTGAACTCAGAAGACTGCATGACGAAGGCAAATCATTCTTGGGCATCGATAGTTCCGGAATGAAGCTTCAGAAGGCTCTGTGGCGTCTCGCCCAACTTGAGCTAGTCATTTTCGTCTTGCTTTTTGTCCTCCCTATTCTCAGTAGTCCAGGTGGCGGTCCTCCTTCTTTCATAGCGTATCTGCCCAGATGGATGCAGATACTATTACTCAGCATTCCCTTTGGCATCCTAGTTCTCTGTTTCATTTATCTGGTCGTAAGAGTTCAAGGCAGTCGGGCTGCGACAGCAAATGGCTAACTCAAACCCATTGCCTTTGTTCTGCAGCCGAAGCTGTTAAGTACCAGTATAAGTCGGGCTGCTTTAGGTTCAACCGCTCAATATAGGGCGGAAGAGCAAGGATCACGTGATTTACAATGAGTCGAAAAGTGTGCATCGCAGGTGGCAGTGCAACTCCCTTCGACTACCCCATGCATATAACGCCAGAGGCAATGGCTGCTAATTGTATTGTGGAACTGCAACAGGACATTCCTGATTTTACGCTCAGAGACCTGCAGTTTATGGTATATTCGCATTTCTCAGTACACTTCGGTAAGCAGCTGTGCCCAGAGTGGGTCGTACATGATCACCTTGGGTTAGTCGGACTGCCCCACGTGCGAATAGAGAACGGTGGAAATACCGGAGGCTCAGCCCTCTACGGTGCCTTCATGGCGATAAAATCTGGGCTCTTCGATGTCGTCGGTGTCTACGGCTGGGAAACCATGGACAACGTCACCCAATCGCAGGGTAGCGAGTTCATCGCCCTGGCCTCAGACACAAGGTACGAGGCACTGGCAGGCGGCATCTATCCCATTTACTATGCGGCAATGGCGTACAAATTCATGAAAGAGAACGGCCTCACCGAGGAGGACTTCGCCCTTGCTGCAATGAAGAACAGGAACTATGCAGCAGACAACCCAAAGGCGCAGTTCTACAGGAGCGACTATACAAATCCAGAGTCGCCCTACTACAAGAAGGAGCTCACTGTCGACGATGTCATGGAGAGCCGTCTCATCAGCTACCCGCTCAAGAAGCTGGACTGCTGCCTGATGAGCCGTGGTGGTGCCTTCGCTCTCGTCACTAGCGAGGAGTGGGCAAAGAAGCATGCTCCGGACACCTATGTTGAGATTGCAGGTGCTGGCCTTAGCTCCTGTACCATTCGGGCCGGAGACCGTATTGACTTCCCTGGTTGGAATGAGTTGTATGGAAAAGGTTACCCCGACATGACCGAGTTTGGTGCCTGCAGGAAGTCCGGCGAGGACGCCTATGACATGGCTGGTATCGAGTACAAGCGTGCCGCCAAGGAGATTGACGTTGCTGAGATTCACGACGCCTTTAGCTCCTCAGAGGTCCAAATCTACAAGGCACTCCATTGGTGCACCACTGAGAATGTCAAGGAGTTCATGCGCGACAAGCAGTCATTCCTTGATGGTGAAGTTCCTACCAATGTGGGAGGTGGTTTGATGGGGTACGGCCACCCTGTCGGAGCCACCGGGATCATGAGCGCTGTCGAGTGTATGATGCATCTCAATGACACCGCGCCGAAGAAGCACTTGAGCTCCAAGACCTACGTCAAGGACGCAAACACAGGTCTTGTCAATTCACATGCGGGTACTGGAACTAGTATCTCGAACTTCATTCTGAGGAGGCCATAGAGATGACCAAGGACAAGAGAATGCACAAGATTCCCGGACACAACGATGTCGAGTGGGACGATAAGCACTCGGATGAGTTCCGTGGCGATGTCAAAGAGACCGGTATCGGTTTCATGGGCTACGACTGGGACAGCAAGGAGGAGCAGTTCAAGGTCTATCTTCACTACGACCAGCTATACTACTGGAAGTATGCGGAGGTTTCCAAGCTTGGTAAGGGCTTTGTCGATGGCGAGTTCTGGGGCACCCGGTGTCCAAAGTGCAAGGACAAGTTCTTCCCGCCAAGAGTCAACTGCTGGAACCTTGATTGCAATCTTGAGAAGAGCGATTGGATCAAGCTAGAGGAAAAAGGCATTGTCCATACCTTCACCATTGCAGGATGGAGCGGAAAGAGCTCTCTGAAGCGTCTGCCCTTCGTTCTAGCCTACGTCATCGTCGATGGCTACAAGACTGCGATTGCCAACGAGCTTAGGGGATTAGACCCCTGGGATGCTGAGTATGGCATGCCAGTGAAGGTGGTCTGGAAGCCAAAGAAGGAGCGGCAGGGCACCGTCACCGATTGGTGGTTCGAGCCAGCCGATGACTGGAAGCCAGGACCCATGAACGAAGAGAAGGAGCGCATGAAGGTCCTCTGTGCACCCGTATACGAATGGGTCAAGTCGATGAAGTAACTTCGGGATGAAGGAGCTGAGGAGTACAATACTCCTCCGCTCAACCAATTTTTTCCAGTCAAATTTCCACTTGGTATCTTTTTCTTCCTCGGCCCCAGTAACAAGCGGCATTCTAACGGCCAAATCTGGATGGTTGGGCATTGAGGACACTCGCTGATTTGATTGAAAATGCTACATCAACTACTCTCGCACAAAACGAGCGTAATTGTCAAGTACCTGTTCGGTTTGTAGTCGCATGGTACTAGACATGGGTCCAGTTTGTAAGATACTACTAGATATGATAGATCACGAGAGTCGTCAAACTAGATTTGTCATGGCGGCCGCTATAGGTTCTGATCTTAATTTCAAACCCTCAGATGAAATGCGTTCTTTGATTGATTTGATGAATCATTTGGCTGAAATCCCAACAATTGACCTAAAGTTCTGCTCAATGCAATTCGATGACTTTGAAGAAGTCCATGCAATGGAAAAGGAGCTTCGTAGGGACACGATTGATGAACTGCTTGCACTCTATGACAAAGGGATGGAGACTATTCATGAATTCATTTCAAAGCTCTCCGACGATCAGCTTACGGAGAACAGTCTGAAGCCATTCGATCTAGAAGGGCCACCAAAGAGTTGGGCTCATTATATCCCGGAGATCACAACTCATCTAGCAATGCACAAAATGCAGTTGTGGATGTACCTGAAACTTGCAGGTGCTCCTGTAAGTATGAGGACATACTATGGTGTTCCCCTGAACGATTGAAATCCTCAGGTTATACCATGCTGGTCGCCAGGAATGAACTCCTCCTCAGAAAGAGTATGATGCTTGGCATGAAGAAACTCTGCTCAAGTCTACGAATGGGTCAAGACGATGAAATAACTCCGAATGAAAATGAGTTGGGAGTTACTGACTCCAGCTCACTCTTCTTCTTTTTCTGTAAATCATACTCCAAATACTGTAATGATGAAAAGCATGTCCGCAATTGCATGGGCCAGAACTGCACCCCAGATACTATCAGATTTCTGCATAACGTATCCCCATGATATGCCCAAGAGAAACGTGACTAGTAAAAAGATTGTAAATGTTACAGGGTCCGTATACTCGATAATTGCCTGATGGAGCAATGCAAAAATCACCGATGTTAGAAGTAGTGATATATTTTTCCCAAACATTGCATTATACTTCTTCAGGAATAAACCCCTGACCATCAGTTCTTCCATGAATGCATTGCTAAAACCAAAAATGCACATCCAAGGCAACCATGCGAAAATCACATCTAGACCGACAGAGAGACCCAATCCGCCAAGTGCAAAAAATGGTATCAGCGCAACAGGGGAAACGATAAGACCTGTTTTCAAAGTCTTATTGAGATCTCCTCCACGTAAGAAGATTGGAGTGAAATCTCTTTCAACCAACCATGTGCCAATGAGAATTGTAACAACTATAGGGATAACCTCTGCTACCTTTGCAATAGAAACTCCTTCGACAGTACTTAACGAAAGTCCTGGGATGAGTGTGTGCCAATTTCCGAAGAATCCTGCAAGAACTAATCCAACTGATGATATTAGCAATGCATATGATATCTGCCAGTACTTGTTCCAGCTTCTCTCTGTCTTGTAGAGAATAATGGTTGATAGAAACAGAATACTAGCTACGATTATCCTCACGACTAGTCTCAATTCAGAGGGAATGAAATTGTTGTATCCTCCAATATTGAATGCAAGAAAACTTGCGCCTGTGAAGAGGATGAATAGTAATCCATTCTTTATCGATTTGTTATTTGTTACTATGCTTGCTTCCGAAGATGGTTCAGACCCCCTGTTCAAGATATTTCCACCTCTAGGGCAAAAATGAAATTATAGTCCTCACTTAAACTTGAGTAATTTGGGATGGACGCCTCAAAACGATGAAGTGATTCCATACTGAACGAGCGGGAAGATGGATCTCTTCCCCTTCTCTCCCTTATTCTTCTTCAAAAGCCCACTCTGTATCTTTTCCATGCTAGAGAAATTCATGCAACTCATGGCATGAAACCTTAGAAGCACTGGCTTGGGTTTCATCTTGACCCTACTTAGTTCCGAAGAAATACATCACTGATGCTGCAGATGACCCTGTAACTTTGACTTTCTCTTTGATTGATTCTCCCTCTTCTCTTAATTCATCATAAGACGGATGATCAATTATTCGAGCCAAATCAGCATCAACCTCCTTTATTACTAAGTCGACATTCTCCTTTCTGAGTGGCTTTTCACAATCGGATGCATCTTCACAGAATAGGCATTTGACAGGCCATGAGGACTCATAAATTTCTACAGCACTCAGACCAATCTTGTTGACTGAGTCTTTCAATCTCTGACGAGTTAAAGCCTCGAAATGAGGGATGCCTAAGATGGTATCGATCCTTACATTCAGATTATGCACATCCCTGTCCAAACGCTGAGCTTCAGTCTGTTCTCCATCAGAATACAATTCTTGGATAATGAAATTGCCTCCGGGTTTCAACACGCGATGCATCTCAGCTAGTACAGCGTCAATATTCTCCAAGTGATGGATTGAATACGAGATGCACACCGTATCAAAATGATTGTCTGGAAATGACATCTTTTCAGCATTCATTTCCATCATATCCACTGGAGCGTCTTTGAATTGCTCTCTTGCTTTCCTCAAGTCATCTGCTGAGATGTCTATTCCTACGAATGAATTGTATCCCCCCAGAGTTTTCATCAACGTGTTAATGAAGTCCCCCTCTTCTGTCCCTACATCAAGGATGTCTCCGCCAGAGATGGTTCCGAGTTTTTCTCCGACTTCGATTGCACCAGACCCTCTAAGTCCATCAGGTATGTCTGCTATCAACTAAGGTTGCCTCAAGGGATTTTGGATTCTTCCTAGACATCAATCCTTCGAACAACGTAAATCGAGGAATTTCGAATGGGTCAAGACCATGAAATAGTTGCACACAATGAATGAGGTGGCAGCACATTCCGCTGCCAGCTCCACTCTCATTTTCCATCAAGCTTAGGAATGACAAATATAGTTGAAAATGGCTTAATGGGGGTTGGTCAGGATTATGGAACGAAGAGCCAAGATGAACATTGTAGAAGGAGCATGTCTAATAGTTGCAGGAATCATCATTCTGATTATATGGGGGCCGAATTTGGATTTGACAGATATTCAGGGACCTTCTCTATATTGGACATTCTTTGGAGTGTTGTCACTCATTCTGGGGCTAGGCTTCATAGTGTACACACGGAGGACTATGAATATACAACCTTGAGAAATTCCTTCTCGGCCTGATTTAGAGGTCCTCTCCAGAATGAGACTCTATAGCATGAGGACTGTTGTTGTCAGACTCATTGAGCGGTTTTTCGTGCTCCCATTTGTTTAGCATCAATACTACGCCAACGAAAAATATGGGGATAGATAGACTGAAGAAGAAAGGTTTCACTTGGTCTCCCACAATAATCAGACTTTGGATATCTAGTATTGATAAAATCAGTCCTGAAAGAATAAAGAGGTAATATGGGATAATCTCTTTCTCGTGCTTCCTATATAGTAGTAGGCCAAGTATCATTATGACATCAATGATAAGAAAAATCATGGGAACTATCATCGCGAAAATATCGAAACGTAGGCTGGCAAAAGAATAGGCCATGGGTATCATGTTGTAGACAAGAACCAGCACTAGGGCCATGTTCGTTATTTTGTATCTTGCTTCTTGCTTACTCTCCTTTCTATGCCCTTCGTCAGGTTCAGTTACGTCTTCCATGGTCTACCACGTTCAAAGGATTGATTATCCCTTGTCAGTGGGAGATTATAAGCATTCTACTCCTCATTTCTGAGTAACCTTTGTCTGCGTGACGAACTTCCTGTTCGTCCAAGTGCAGTAGTTTCTGAATAAGATGAGAACCAATAAGATGAGAGCCAATAGACGAGGCAATGCCCAGACATGATTCTTGACGGTATAAGACCAGAATTAGCCTCTTCTTACACAATGGGGAGTGTTCATATGCAACATAGGCCCCACGCAATTCACCGGAATGATATGACACATTAGACTTCTTCGCATACCCCTTAGGAGGAAAAGAAGATGGAGAAATCTACATACATCAAGATATCATCTAGCGCTCTCTTCGTCCATGGCATCATTGAGATTCTTGCCATGTCGATGTTCTTACTTCCGCCAGAACTCATTCCCGTGAGCCTATCTGAGGATGCTGCTTTCTGGGCCCTGATTGGAGCAATGTATGGAGCCTTCAGAATTGGGACAGGCTACCTAGTTGCTAAGAAGAGGAGAAACGGGATTCTCCTTGGTATTTTCATATCAGTCGTTACCTTGGCGGTTGCGCCTCACATTCATCCATTTGGGCTACTTGACCTGCCTTTTGCAATGATTGTGCTCTGGGCATTAACGACACTCTGGTCTGGCGACGAAGCAATCGCTGAAGAGGAATAGCGCATGAAGGAACTCTGCGCGCCCGTCCACGAACAGATCAAGACGATGAGGTGGCCTTGAATACTGCGAGCTGGGAGTCAGTTGACAGCCAGCTCTTCTTCCGTTTTTCAACAAACTTCCAATTCGTTTCTCTTGCACGCCAGAGGAACTTGTTGAGTTTGAGTTGCGAAATCATGTGTTCACATTTCGACTTCGAAGGCTACTCTCGAGTACCGGAGAGAGCATTCGTTTCTTCTTGATTGCTCTCTCCAGGTGGCTCAGGAAAATGACCCATTTCCTGGATATGTATCCAGCGTCGCTCCTGAGGGCTTCAACTGATCATGGCAGAAGATATGTCCAAAGGTAATAGGAAGCGGCTACGAACACTAGCAGAGCAAACACACAGATAGCACCTTTGTACCTCTTCTTCTCCAGCATATCTGACTTGAATGCAAAGCCAAATACACCGAATATCACCGTTGCTGCGGCTCCGGTTGCGGCGAGTCGTAGCTGCATCTGACCGAGATCCGTTGTTGTAGTCGTTGTGGCCGCCTGATGACAAATCATAGCCACGAAGCAGTCCTTGGCACCATTGTGCGTCGAGTCGCATCCAGCCTCAGTGGGAAAGTCGATCGAATCTGTGTAACCGCCAACATAGATATAGTCATCCTCCACGGTGATGGCACTTATGTGTTCATTGCCGGATGCACCTAGGAATGTGCTATGGATGAGCGATTTTCCTTCAGCAGCCAGCACTGCGACAAAGCAGTCTGCACCCCCATTATACGAAGAGTCCAGTGCATCGACTGTGGGGAAATCCGATGACCATGTGTGTCCTGCAACATATGCCAACCCGTCCTCCACTGCAATCGACCATACAGCTTCACCTGATGATCCTCCAAGAAAAGTGCCATACTCCAGAGTCAAGCCATCATACGATAATTTTACTACAAAACCATCACCTGGTCCATCGAGGGTGGAGTCGTAGGCATTAAGTGTTGGGAAATCCAATGAACTCGTTTGGCCAACGACATAGGCATAGCCACTCTCAACAGCAATTGCCCATGGATATTCTGTTCCCCCACCTCCAAGGTAGGTGCTGTATTCAAGGTCCTGTCCTTCGCTCGTGAACTTGGTCACGAAGCCATCGATGGGTCCTGCTTGGTAGTTACTCTGAAATGCATTCTCTGTGGGAATTGTGGGAAAATCGATTGTTGAATTGGTAATTCCTATCAAGTAGGCTTTACCGGCTTCAACAGCGATGTCATATGCAAGCTCGTTTCCGCTTCCTCCAAGGTATGTGCTGTAAACCAGAGACTGACCATCTGTCGCGAACTTAGTCAAGAAGCTGTCCCAGGGTCCTTTCTTGTACTGTTGATATGGATTCACGGTGAGAAAATTAGTAGATGTCGTATAGCCTGTGATGTAGGCATATCCGCTTTGTACCGCTATACCTGTTGCAATGTCAGTTCCGTTTCCTCCCATGAATGTGCTATAGATAAGTGCCTGACCGTTAGCCGCAAGCTTAGTGACGTAGCAGTCACGGTCGCCGCCCAGATAGTGGTCTTTAAAGGCGTTTTCAACAGGGAAGTCGGACGAGTTGGTTATTCCCGTTACATAAGCAAAGCCATTATACACCGCGATTGCGCGCCCTTCATCGCTATCCGAACCGCCAAGGTACGTACTGTAAATAACGGAGCTAAGATTCGTTGAGTACTTGACTACATAGCAATCGGTTATTCCCCCTAATGCATAATCGTCGGCACTCTTGGGCGGAAAATTGACAGAACCAGTGATACCTGTAACATAGACATAGCCGCTCTCGACAGCGATATTGAGTGCAATATCATCACCAGATCCGCCGAGGAATGTACTACTGACGAGAATCAGGGGGTCAATGACAAGCACGCAGGATGAGTCATGCTGACCGATAGACAGTGCTATTGTGCCCGAGTCAAGAGAGTGGAATGCAGAGTTGACAATGCATGCCCTGCCGCCCTCTTGGAAAGACATGAGTCCGGTATCAGCGACAGTGAAACCATTCTTTGAGATGGTGACAGTGTCCTTGTGCACCTCAACGAGGTCTGCGTCAGGGTACCTTAGTTGTATCAGTGATGGGTTCGCATAGGGCGCTACGACGAACTCATATTTCAAGTTACTATCGAGAATCCTGTACTTCAGGTCTATGCCAGGGTAGATATCTGTATACTTCAGGATTGAGTAGTCCTTGAGGCACTACCTGGGAAGTCAAGATGAAGCAGAGTGTCACCGACGACATACCAGACCTCTGACTCTCCAAAATAGGCAATAGTGTCAACACCTCTCCGAGCAACATAGTAGATCCCCTCCTCAGACGATACTGAGGGCGAGAAGTGCACCGTGTTCAGTTTCACATCTCCCTGTTCTGTGTCCTCGACTACGGCGTTTGTCGGTCCAGGCGCAGCCTCGCGCGAAACGGACTGGACTACCGTTGGGAGTGATGGCACAAGAGTGCCAACGAGGAAAAGTAATGCTAACGCGACCACAGCAGAGTAGGACCTTTGCATGCTCCAATCCTCCTAACCATGCTCACTGATGCCATCCAAACGAAGAATGTAATTGGTCTTCAATGCTAAAGCATGCAAACAGATATTGCCTGTGCCCATGCATCACTACTGGCTCTGCTGCTGCTCCCTTCTTCAACTCGTTTGAGCAACTGCAATATCCCTATCGCTTCCACCTAATACGCATTATGGCGGCGCTAGCCATCGGCAGCTGTGCACTAAAGGAATGTCTAATATACTAGACAAAGGGGAGGAACAGAGGAGGGTGGAAACGATAAGTCAAGCCTCATCGCCGCGCACGGCCCTTGATACTTGTTTCTCTAGCCTTGACTAGATTTTACGGCATTGCGCCGAGCGGCACGACGTATCAGTGCCCAAGACGCCAGGCCAGTGAGTAGGAAAATTAGCCACGCAATGTACAGAGTTAAAAGGCCCGTGCCTGCCCAGTAGTTCCAGAGGCTACCTCCATAATAGTTGACGTGCCACCAAGCATATCCATGGCAAGAACTCCCGATCGGACCTGATAGCAGTACGAGAAACACACCAAGAATCACGGTCGTTTTTGCGTACCTCGCTGCAATCTTGGCTGAATGTGCTAGGCCGACCCTGAAGCCACAGTAGGCAATCAGAAGAAAGACAAGGGCCGCCATGATGGCAATACTGGACACATCACTGAAATAGATTCCATATGTTCGATTATAGGGTGTTGGATCGACATCATAACGTACCGTGAAATATGCAAACTCCTGTGTAAGAATGATGAATAACCCAAATATGGCCAGGAGGACTTGAATGATCGAGGTCACTTTCGTCGTGCGGCTTGACCTGTAGATAGGTTCCATAGAAGTTATCGCGAGGCCAGCATCCGGAGTAAGAACCACAGGAGTAGGTTCGAGTGGAGTCTGTACAGTGCGCTGCTGTATTCTCCGTCGTCCTGACAATGTCAGGATTAGGATTCCAGCTAACGCCAGGGCAATTTCCATCAAG
Source organism: Candidatus Thorarchaeota archaeon (assembly GCA_011365025.1). The sequence continues at coordinate 27,543 of RDOF01000005.1, read as the reverse complement.
GCAGAGATAGAAACATTCGCAGCTGGATCCAATAGGACGTATAGGGGCTGGATAATGCCTGCTACAATCAACAGCAGCATCACTAGGATGACTGCTTTGGAGCCTGAAGGTCTCACTGGAGCTGTAGGAGCAGAACTGATGGTGGCCGATGTTGTCCGAATTCCAGCACTACTTCTTATCTCTAGGCCAATTGTTACGAGAGCGACAATCATCATGGAGTTGACAGCAGCCACGTATATCAATAGTGGGAAGAATCCCGTGAAAGGGAAGTTGATAAGGATATACAATTGGGCTGCAATAGCGAGGACAAAGACAGCTAGCAAGACATATTTCACAGATTTCTTGTTCATATCTGATACAGAATCAGAATCCAGCGTTTCCATACTCTCACTCCTCAACTCGAATACCAATCATTCGAATGATTAGATGTACAGAACTTGCTTAAAAAGATTTTTTAATATAATTAATAATTGAATAAAAACGAATCTGTCCAATTACCCTGCACTGCAACTGCGAAGATAATCCGGGCGGCGCGTGTCATGTTTCTGGACGTGTCTGTCCATGAAACCGCATTTTTCTTGCCCCTCAATCCCCAACTATTTAAGTTGATTCTTGGCTTTGCCTCGTCCAATTGAAATTATGTCACAGTTTGATACTTGCGCAGCTTCATAGGAAACAGGTGAAATATGAGATGGAGAACTTCGTTTACAACATACCCCCAAAGATCTATTTCGGGAAAGGCCAAATCGCGAATCTGGCCTCTGCAATCAAGGAAAATGGAGGTGCCAAGGTCCTCTTAGTGTACGGAGGCGGAAGCATCAAGAGAAATGGAATCTATCAAGCGGTCGTTGATGAGTTAAGAAAAGGCAATATCGAATTTACTGAGTGTGGCGGCATCAAACCAAATCCTCGAGTTGAGGACGTAAAACGAGGGATTGAGCTTTATAGAGCCAATAACCTAGATTTCATTTTGGGCGTTGGAGGCGGCTCCGTTATAGATTCTTGCAAGGCAATCGCAGCAGGGGTTCCTTATAGCGGGGATGTTGTTGATTTGATGGACGAATGGAAGAGAGAGATCGAGGAAGCTGCTCCTTTGGGTTCGGTTCTAACCATGGCCGGAACTGGTAGCGAATTGAATATGATAGGGGTTATTTCTATAGGCGAAAATCAGAAAAAATTCACAATTACAAGCCCCTTATTATTCCCGAAGTTCTCCATTTTGGACCCAACCTACACATACTCAGTTCCTGAGAAGCACTCGATGGCAGGCTGTTTTGATGCTCTCAACCATGCGATAGAGTGCTATTTCAGTTCAGATTCTTCTACTGAAGTCCAAGACAGAATGAACGAAGGCTTGATGAGAGCTGTGATAAAAAACGCTCCATTGGTTCTAAAGAATCCAGATGATTACGATGCCCGAGCGAACATAATGTGGGCCAGCAGCATGGCTCTGGGAGGGTCTCAGTTCACATTAGGAAAGTCAAAGGTCACTTTTCCAATCCACAAAATGGGTCATGAATTGTCAAGCCTATACGACATGACGCATGGTGTGACACTGGCTGTGTTGACTCCTTCTTGGATGAGATACACAATCAGAAATGCCCCCGAACACATCCACATGTTTGCAGCATTTGCGAGGAATGTCTTTGATGTCGTCAATAGTGATGATTTTGAAGCCGCGGAAGAGGGTATCGTCAAACTGACCGATTTCATTCAGAGTCTGAAAATACCCACGTGTCTGAAAGATGCGGGTGTTGAAAAGGACAAACTGAAGTATTTGGCAGAAAAGACGGCCGAATTTGGAAATGTTGGCGCACTGAGCAAAATCGAAGAGAAAGAGGCCCTGGAAATCTTTGAGATGGCCTATGAATGAGGCAATTTCAAGTCAATGAAATCGGTGCATCTATCTGAACTGGCAAGAGTCAGCTCAAGCTCTTTCATCTGTAGATATTTCCTAGGCATATAATCGAGAAATTCGCCTTCCTTTTTTCAATCGAACTGAGGGAATCACAAATACAGCCGTACGTGCTATAAGGAAAGGAGGTTAGGATGATGGAACGGAGAGCCAAGATGGGCATCGCAGAAGGACTATGTCGTATTGGCTGACCTGATCCATTTCCAGCTTGAATGGGCGGTTCAAGCACGGTTTCTCATCAGTCATTTGCCTGTATTTCTATAGGAAGAGCAAGATGGGGACACTACTTCACTTGTGCTAACTTAGTACCAATCTCTCTGGCGTAATCGATGATTTCCGGATGCTGCCGTACTTCTCCTCTTTCGTAAACCCCAGGCGCTAGTACTGTTGCAGCATGAATCATCTGCAAATACTCCATGATGCTTATGAACATGTCATGAATTGGCTTGTAGACAGACTCATTCTTTGATTCCAAGGGTATAACAAGAACCGTTTCTTTTTCCTTGAATATTCCACGATTGTAGATTCCATACCATCGATCTAGAAAGGCCTTGAATTGAGCAGTTGGTCCCCACCAGTACACTGGAGTGCCCAGAACCAAAACATCTGATTTCTCTAGCAGGTCGGAAAGCTCAGTCATATCATCTTGCTGCACACATTTCCCAGTTTTCCTACAAACGTCACATGCTCTGCAAGGCGAAATATCCAGCTTGCTCAGGATGGCCTTGTTTACGAGGGCTCCCTCTTCTTTAGCAGCGTTCAGAATCTCATCGACCAGAATCTCCGTATTTCCATTTCGTCGTGGACTACCCACAATCCCACAAATTCTTCTGGGTTCGTTCTTCAATTTCTCATCTCCAAGAAGTGTAAGGATAGTACTCTAGACAGCAATCAGCTCGATCCGAGTTCTCGTGTGTTTTGAGCCTGCAGAGAACATGTCGATAAAACTTGATGCATTGAAGCAGAGGCGAAACGAATAGTTGCTGTTGTAACTCGTGAGCGTGGGATTATCTGTGGTCCGACTGGATACGCCAAATGTATATCTAAGGATTATTCATAGTACTGGGGGTCAGTACCGCTTATAGGAGTTGTAGGAATTTGAAAACATGCCCAAAATGCGGAAGAGCAAATGATGTAACGAGGAAGTACTGCACTCGTTGCGGTGCATCCCTCGTAAAGAAACCAGAGGAATCTACGCCAGAACCCGTTGAGGCTCCCGAGCCCGCACCAATTCATGAGGAATCTGTTGCGTCAGATAAGAGCTATGTGGAACAGCCAAGTGAATCCACACTTCATGTAGAGGAATCTGAGGAAATCGAAGTAGAGGAAGACGAAGCCTTCGAGGAGGCTGAATCCTCCGAAGATGAAGAATTCGAAGAAGAAGCTGCTCCCTCTGAGCCCGAAATCCTAGACCATGAGAGAGGTCGAGAAGTTGTCAAGGACATACTCGAGAGAGTTAGAGCTGCAGAGGCGCAATCCAAAGCCGAAGAAGATGTATCTGCAGTGGAAGCAGAAGAAGTGGAAGCACTTGAGGAGGACTTTGTTGGCGAGATTGAAGAGCCTCCGATTCTGGAGGAGTCCGAAGTCGAAGATGAGATTGAAGAGCCATTTGAAAAGCCAGCACCTCCGCCTCCCGAAGAGCCAATAATAGGCGATTACACTCCTCCAGTTGCTTCTTCGGCAATCACTGAGGAAGCAGATGAAATCGCAAGAGACGAGAAGATTAGGACGATTGAATCAGATATCAAGGCATATACTATAGAACTGCAGCAGCTCAATTCTGAGTTTGGCAAATTGCATTCTCGTCTTGATGATGAGGTTGGTCGATACCACTCTGTTGCCGAAACCAAGCGCACACATTTTGAGGGATTACAGCGAGAGTTGAATCTTGCAAAGAAGGAATATGATCAGGCGAAGAAGGAGCACAAGAGCGCGGAAGACCGTCGGAAGAAGGAACTATCGAATGCAGAGAAACGAATTAAGGATGTGGAGAAACGAATAAGCAAAGCAGAAGATGCCAAGAAGAAGCGCATTGATGATTTGGAGAAGGAGCGTCGCAAACGCGAAGAAGAAGCGATAAAGGGTTAGAAGCATCTATCACAGTAATCTCGCAAATACGGTGGGCCTCTATTCAGCTGTGAAGGCCCCGTTTCCCGTTGTTCTGTAGATTCCGGCTAGCCATTAGGCTTATTTGGAATGGCATCCTCCATGTGGCTGGGGGCGAGGCGCATGAGTGGGAAAATCCCTATTCCAAGCTGCATAACTGTCCAGCGGCCAGAAGGCATTCTAAAGTATACACCCAATGATCTTCAAGCAAATATGATTCCGGGAGAGAAACTAGTTGAGCTAGGCGACTACTCTCGTGCTATAGGCCATTTGGAAACTGCCTACATAAGAATGTAGGCCGCCATGCGACGCAGATTTTGAGTTCATGAAGGATTAGCTTTGCGCAAATATCCACTTGTAAGAAGATACAAATACCTGCCTGCAATACGTGCCTGTTCAAGAAAATTCGCGAAGAGGAGAGAAAAATGAACGTAAGTGAAACTCCTGCATCGATGCAGGTCAGGCCCACGAGATACATTATCTTCTTGGTGGTTGTAATGGGTCTCGTGAGCAACATGGATAGCTGGCTTTCGCTAATAGAGGCCACCGCTTTTCCATTGGCAATAGCAGAGTTCGGATTGACGGCCGAGAACTTTGCCCTCTGGCAAGGAGCCTTTGGCATCATCGTGTTTGGCGTCTTCTTCATTGGCTGGTTCGCTGATGCCTTTGGCCGGAGAAAAGGAATGATGCTCTTGACTGTGGTCATGGGAATTCCAACGATTCTTATTGTATACCTGTCAACGGATGTCTTCATCTTTCTGCTGTTGTATTCAATTGTAATAATGGGTACTACTTCGAATCTATGGGAAGTTCCTGTTTCAGAAGAAGCCCCTGCAGAGAAGCGCGGCCTATATGGAAGCCTCGCGTTTCTCATTGGAGTTATTCCACTATACGCAATACTCGGTAATCGGATAATCTACGCAACTGATTGGCGTTGGGGCTATGGCGTAATGTTCTTTCTCATGATTGTGCTCCTTGTCCTTTTGTTCTTCATGAAGGATCCTCAGAGATGGACTGATTCTCATGAAGCGCGAGGGAAAAAACTTGGCGTAGTCGAGGCGCTGAAGAAGCTGAATCGTGCCGATTACAAATACATCGCAATTGCAACCGTCGTCTACTTGGCATGGACAATCTCCTTCAAAATTGCCACATCATGGGGCGGCTACTTCTTCACAACGATTCAAGGTATGTCCCCTGACGAGTGGACCTCCCTTCTAACGGTTGCTGGATTACTGCTTCCTGTCAGTGCACTCATCTCAGGGGTTCTTCTTGACAAGGGAGGAAGAAACATTGTGCTGATTTTGGGTTCTCTTGGTTCAGCAATCTGTTACATTGGTTTGGGACTGATGCAAATCTCCTACTTCTACTGGGGTATGTTCTTCTTCATGGCAATGGTCCTAGCTTGGATTTACGTGTATCTTGCTGAGATATTTCCAACGGAGATTCGGTCCACCAGCATTGGTGTGTGCGTAACTGGTGCTCGACTTGGATATGTGGTGGGGCCGCTCTTTGCATCGGCGCTCCTAACAGCATTTCCTCTAATGGATATGTTCTGGGTCATTGCTGGTATACTGATGATTGTGCCTCTCTTGGCATTCATAGGCAAACCCCTCGAAACTAAGGGTAAGACATTGGAGGAAATCGAAGTCGAGAGATAGGATTCACATTTGTAGAGGCCTTACTGTATCAAGACATATCGGATTGGTTGTCGACTGGCAACCGCCTCCCTTTTTTTTCTCACAGATTCACATGCACACCACGGAACCTTCATTTCTTGATTCTGACGAAGAATCGCCTTGTTCAAAGGGAAATCAGACAGGAACCCGACTAGAATGAATCAGCGAAAAGAAGAGGCAATTCCCTGATAAAACATCTAGGAAACCCCATGTCTTATCCATGTGGTTTCCCATACGAAAGTTGCTAGAGGTGTGAACTAAACACCTGCCCAACCATTCCCTGTAGTGTCTTCAATCAGGTGTATACGATGATTCGTATTTTTCCTTCCATTATGATTCCTGTGTTTTCGTCCACTAGAATTGTTATGTCTGCCCACTATATCACCTCCCTTCCCAGCAGGGATTCGAATGCAATACCAACCATAGGCAAAAGACAAACGGGAGGAAGAAAAGCGGGCTGAATATCGATGTCTTTGAACAGAACTCTCTGCTCAGTGATATTGATGCCTTGGTTGTAACACTTCATGTACTAGCATTCGCCTTGCCCAAATCCCTCTGACTATTTGCTGATAAACATATGCAATGTCATTTTGATTGCATTTTGGGCCGGCAACAGGGCCATAGCAAGATGAGCTCTTATTTCTTCTATACAAATCCTGACTGTTATCATATCTTCCCAAAGGAGCTAGTATTTATCGGTCAACAATCCCCTCTCAAAGCGACTCACTATGCTCTACGAACCTGATGACATCATCGTGATCAAGGGAATTGGCCCATATAACAAGGAGTACACATTCGAGTTCAGCAAGGATAGTGATGTCATCGATTTGTGGGAACGAAGCCTACTGCACGTTGATTTGTCCCCGCTGACAAAGAGCATCAATCTGAAGACAATTGTACTATCTAAGAATTCACTACGGAATGTTGACTTGTCATCTCTTCACGAAAGCACAGGTTTGCAGTCCATCTGGATATCCGAAAACAGACTCCGTCAAATTGACCTCTCGCCTTTACTCTCTTGTACTAGCCTATGGATGCTAGACCTCCAACAAAACGAATTAGAGGCGATTGATTTGACTCCTCTTGGCACATGTGCCGGCTTATCCGAACTGGATCTGCGTGAGAATCAATTACAGAATTTGGATTTGACAGCCGTGAGTGCCTGCACTTCGCTCCATACACTCCTTCTCAGCACAAACCAATTGAAACGAATCGATTTGACTCCCTTGGAAACATGCATAAACTTGGAATCGCTATGGCTAGGCAATAACCAGTTGAGCCAGATTGATCTAGGACCTTTGGAAACATGCAGAGTTCTAATGCACCTTGACTTGTGTTCCAATGGATTTCAAGAGATTGATTTGGGTCCGCTTCATTCATGCACTAGGCTGAAGCGGCTTGATCTCTCTGGAAACCAGCTAAGGTCTGTTGACTTGTCACCGTTGAGTGGTTGCGCAGACTTGGAACTGGTCTATTTATTCGATAATCCTTTGGAATCCGTAGATTTGAGTCCACTGGAGGGCTGTGAAAAATTGGAGGTTATTACGGAGCTTTAATCGTTGATATCAGGCTAGCCATGTTTCTGTACTGCAACACATAACCGGGATTCTGAAACAAGATGCTGTTCTCCTCAAATGTGACAGGCTTTGGTATCACTGGATTCCAGTCCTCGGGCTAATTTGGCCGCTGAATTCATCCACTGGCAATACTTGACTCATTCAGAGCATTAAATGCACTACTTACTGTATGCATGCTTGAGGAATACCAACACAATGATTGGATCGCTTCAAATTGCTGTTCCTGCAGGATGCATGAATGAATGCAGATTCTGCGTGTACAGGCAGCATGCCACGAAATTCAAGACTACATGGAGAAGCGACCATGAGCATTGGTCGAGAGAAGTGAGACGGAGGCTCAGGTATGCAGCTGATAGAGTAGAATCAGTCATGATTACGAGTCATGGTGAACCGACGCTCAACATGAGCTATGTTGAAGATGTTATGGATATCCTCAACATGGTCACCCCTTGGCTCGCACACGCGGAGGTCCAAACGAGCGGCGTCGGTCTCACTGAGGAGAAACTGGACCAGCTTTACAATTTGGGTGTCCGAGTCATTTCCCTCTCTATACCTGCGCTTGACAAGGAAAAAATAATCGAGATAATGAGGGTACCTGCGAAATATGAGCACGACCCACTCTTGCTATCTAAGATTATCCAATCCAAGGGATTCACCCTCCGACTCTCGATAGCTATGACTCGTTGGTTTGATGCTTTCTCCTTGGACTATATAGTAGATCAATTGGCAACGCTATGGAAGCCCGACCAGGTGTCCTTCAAGAAACTCTACGGCGCAGAAGATTATGCTTCGATGAGATATGACGAGTTTGCTGAGAGTTTCAGGATGACCGAATCCTATAGGCGGCTAGAACTTCTCCCGTTTGGAGTGTGGAAATATGATGCTCACGGCATGAGCATTGTATGGAATGATGATTGCATGGTTTCCGAGGAACAGGAAAGTCCACGCTACCTAATCTTACAGCCTGATGGTCGGCTTTACACCAGATGGGATAGTAAAGCATCACTAATCTTCTAATGGGTGTGTTTAGAGCATCACTTGCCTTGTGTTTCGAAATATCTCTGAGCAACCACTACTGGATTCGCTTTCAGATTTTTTACTTAGTTCCCAATCTCTTTAAACTAATGATTCAATTATTGATGCGTGAGTTGGGATGACTGGATCAAATCGTAGGCTGCTTGGCTTTGTGCTAGTTCTCATTACAATTCTTTGCGCTTCTGCAGCTGTGTTAATCTATACTAATGCCCCTGCTGACAGTTTGGAGATTGATTTTGTCCCCAATTCGATTAGTACAAGCCCTGGGGAAATCGGGTGGTTCCTTGTTGAAATTGATTCTACAAGGCCTCTAGATAATCATGAGGTGGCCATTCACACTAATGTATCAATACCGGCAAATTTCACATACTGGCCTGATACTCCGCTACTAGAGGTATTCCTTTACCCGAATTCAAGTCATATCGATTTGTGCATCGAGGTTGAAGTGACCCTTTCTTCTGATGGCTTCATGGCGCAAGATATTGCCTTTCTCAGTGTTCTAAACTGGACCTTTGAGGAGTTGGCTCAGGTTATTGAGAAGCGAGATGTATTTGTCGATTATCTTGCGACCCACTACCCCACATTTGGCATAAATGAAACCACTGATTGGACTCCCATTCATAACGGTGCGGGCATTCTGATAGTGGGTCACTATCTATTCAAATCAAGTCACTGGGAGATGGAGCTTGCATGGCATGTTATGATTGCACCACACGACTGGGTACAAGTGTACTTGCGCCAGCGCGTTGACCTGCAACCCAGTTGGGCCGGGCAGATTGATTCGTGGAGTACCGATAATGACACTGTCGTTGAGATGGATCCGCCCGAAGAAATCTACCGGTCAATGTGGTCTGGCTAGGCTCTTCTGAATGAGCTTGCGGTTTCCTGACTCGAGCTCGAGTGGTCTAGTACTGCGTTTGGTTACTATCCTCTCTGATGGCCATTTCAATTCGTTCAATTGCTTCTTTTGCCTCTCCAGTGAAGTCCATGCCTGTGAATCCCCATAGCTGGCCCGGGTTTGGACTTTGTAGGACACACTGCTGATGGGCTTGAAGCGCATCCTGCAACCTTCCGATTCTCTCTAGCGCTCTTCCATACTGAAACAGAAGAGCATGATTTGAAGGATCAATTGAGAGCCCATGTTCAAAGCAGTCGGTGGCGAATAGACTTCTGCCTTGTTTCAAAGCAAGAAGGCCGAGGTTGTAGTAGGCATCAGAATTCTTCGGGTTAAGCGTAAGTGATGCCAACAAGTGGGTTTCTCCTTCAGGCTCAAAGCCTTGTGCAGCTCTGGCAATTCCAAGATACATTAGTGCCTCGTCATTCAAGGGATCCCCTCTGAGCGCTTCGATGCTATTCATTTCCGCGGCTCTCCACGCGTGTACTCTGACTGCAGACCGTGCGATTCTCAGTAACCTCGTAACTTCGGAGGCGTCTGGTTTTGCTTCATTATTGAAGTGGGAGCTGAATCTCTCGAGAATGCCGCTCACCGCCTTCTCTTGTCCAGCGACCTGAATCTCTACGAATCTTGGGTCATGGTAATACCTGTGCGTTCTCAGCTCCAAAGAGGAGTCCTCCGGAAGCCCATAACACGTTGCAATGACCTCATCCTCCACATGACCCCCTGCCTTCGGTTCATAGCCTTTCCTGTGGATAATCCTGATACCTGCCTGAGTATTGCCGTAGTTGAAGCGAGTGACATCCGACACATAGGGGATCGACTCGGTTTCCCTGTCGGACCACACACTATCCGGTATGAAGCCCTGATGAAGAAGGGGTGCCGCCTGAAGAATGAAATCCACCAGCATGACATAGTCTCCATCATCCGCTAAGTATGGCTGTATTCGCTTAGTCTCTCTAATCATGAAGTTTCACTGAGCCAGGTGACCGCCATGAGAAAAAGATTGCTAGCTCAATGCTAGCCTCATTCCTTCATCTCGGGTAGATAGTAGTATACATCATAGGGTATGGGATTCGTATACCCCAACTTCAGTGCCAATCCAACTGAGGGCGGGTTAGCTGCATCCCAATGGGGAACTAATCCATTCTCAAGGCCGTGCTCAATCAGTGCTGCGCAGACAGCAGTGGCCAGTCCTTTTCTTCTGTGCTCTAAAGAATTCTCAGTGAAGACCTGTATCTCGAACTCATCGATGAAGGGAAACGGGGTATAGGCAAGACTAGCCAGTTTCCCTTCACGCTTAACGCAATATCCGATTCCTTTTTCCAAAAGGCCCTCTACTGAGCGGAAGTAGACCTCAATCTGCTTCTTGTATTCATGAGTGATTTGACGTGCCGAGTCAAGATCAAGCTCATGTAGTTCGTATCCTTCCGGTAGTTCTTTCTTTAATGCCCGAATATGCTCGACATCTAGCCTGGTTGGGTCCAGTCGTGTTCGATGCTGAACTCTCGCCTTTTGCCCCCACAAGTCCTGAATCAGGACGCTCCATCCAGAGTCTGGTGCAACTGTAATTGAGAGGGGAGGGACTGATTCAACCAAGGAAATTGCTGAATCCCTTGTGCTATCCCCAGCAAGGAAACTCATCATTGGAATTGAGTACAGCGCAACAGAGGGGGATTTGCTATCATCCACTTCCAAGGTGCCTATTCCCAGTTGTGCGCATTGACGAATGACAGCGCGCAGCATAGTATGTGAGTCAAACAGATGTCTTATCGAGTTCCATCTCTCTAGACTGATTTCTCGGAGCATAATGACGACCGGCATGGTCGAAAATCCCACATGGTATAAGGCTATTCTTTGGCTAAGAAAATGTCATCTGATACCCAACCAGACATTCCTTGCTAGATAAAAGACATATACACCGTTGCGCATGGCTTTCTACGGTGAATTACTTGGGAATTACCATAAAATGCATAGCACACGCAAGCTTCCAGATTAAAGCTGGAAACCAGACCATCTACATTGATCCCTCAACGAAGTACACGAAACTGAAGGCAAAGCATTTCGAACCTGCAGATATTATCTTGGTGACACATAAGCACGAGGACCATTGCGACCCTGGCCTACTCAAGAAGATACGCAAATTGGGTTCTCCAATTATTGCACCTGCGAATTGCAAGGATGTTATTGGCAAGGCTGGCATTGTTTGGGATATGAAGGCAGGAGAGTTTATGGAGATCTCGGGCGGTGTCAAGGTAAGGGCTGTCAAGGCCTACAATGTGAAACGGGTCCGCCCTAATGGTGAGCCCTTTCATCCAGAAGGGTTTGGTGTTGGCTATATAATCACAATCGATGGGAAGAGAATCTATCATGCAGGTGACACCGATTTGATACCTCAGATGGAGGTTCTCGGTGAAATTGACGTCGCGTTACTACCCAGCGGCGACACCTATACAATGGATATCGAGGAGGCCTCTGAAGCTGCTATTCTGATTAATCCGAAAGTGGCAATTCCAATGCATCTTAAAGATGCGGACCCGCATGTATTCAAGAATAATGTTGAGAGTAGGTCTTCAACCAAGGCGATTATTCTTGGTGAAGGAGAGGAGTATACATTGGAATAGCAGAATCCACCGCCAATCCAAAAGATGCAGCTCGACCTTCCCTGTCAATTTGCATGGGGCAAAATACGACCGCAATCCATTGATTGCCATACTTTATTTTCCAAGATGTCCAGTTTGAAGTATGACAGTTGTATGTGAGATGTGCGGTAGTGGAGAATGGAAGATGACGATTCACAAGATGGACGTTGTCGGAGGTTCTGTCATCTATTCTGCAATCAAGTGCCAAGGTTGCTGCATGGTCTATCCTCTTCAGGAGCTAGCCAAGGGACGAGGAATGCAGGTCGACAAGGAATCAGTCATTTCCATGCTAAAGCAATAGAGAAAGCGAGTAATCCCCATAGCCAAATGATTCGATTTGGCAATTTGCATACTTTAAAATGGTGATTTTGCTGGCGCCTATAAGGCAATCACCATGATGATTAGGGAGGCAACAGAGGTCGATGCGCAATGGATTTTGCATCATCGACTTGGTATGTTTGAAGCCATGGGCGAATCAGATGAGTTTGTTGAAGAAACCGCTCGGCTGACTAAGGCCTTTCTCATGACGGACTGGAAGAAGGAGTACCGCTATTTCTTGGTGGAACTAAATGGCGAAGTTATTGGTGGTTGTGGGCTAAGCCTATTCCGAGTTCCACCAATGGCTCATCAAAAGACCGGTCTCTGTGGATATGTATCCAACATGTACATCAATCCTGAGTATCGTGGAAGGGGGTACGGTCACGCACTGCTAGAGCATATCATAAGCCTTAGCAAGGACGAAGGAATAGGTCTCCTTCTGTTACACGCTTCAACGAAGGCAAGAGATTTCTACGCCTCGGAGGGCTTCAATACTCCTAATGGTCTCATGCATCTGATAACATGGAAGCATTGAGCCACGCCCTCCTGATAGAAACGATTATTGAATAAGGCCCTCGTCCTTCTTACGTTTCTGAGCTCTACGAATTGTATCCGCATAAGCCTTGGCTTGCTCTGCATCCGGGTGGCTAGGGTCGGCTCGAACTGCCCTGTCAAAGGAGTAAGCTGCCTTTATCTTGTACATGTTTGCACGGGCGTAGTCCCCGGTGGCTTCAATCTCTGTGGCAAATAAGTTGCACACGCTTCCCAAAGCCCACCATGCTTTGAATGAAGTAGGCTCCAATGCCGTTGCTTGATTAAACTCCTCAATGGCCTTCTCCAGCTTGCCCGACTCCACGGAATTTCTCCCTTGCTCAAACCACTCCTTTGCGCTCATTATCCTGACCAGTTGAACGAACTGCATTTGGAACTCATAAGCTTGGCGGAATTGAAAATCCACTCTGCGTCAAGGATGCATGTTGTGTTGGCATGCTTTCACTGAAATGGGCTCTGCTGTTTCGAATACAATTCGACCAAATGAACAGCTACACCAAAACCACTAAAAAGCCTACAACTTTCGGCCGCAGCAATCCTGCAATATACTTCGGAGTTTTCAACAAATGACAAACGGCTGTTCTGATAATGCATGCAATAAGAAGGTGCGTGCAATTGATTCAGCAATTGGCTATGATTCCACCAGCTGGTCGGTCATCTTGGAGAAGACGGATGATATGAAAGATGTAGAAAATGCTTTGCGATTTTGTGAGGTTTTCCATTTGGAGGCAAAGGTAAGAGTCACATCCGAAGGTTACAGGGTTCTAATTCGCGATGAACTCATCCGACTTCTATGAAATTGCATGTACTGCTTCGTGCTAGCTAGCTCTTGTATTTACACGCTTTTCCGCTTGATGAATTTGATAAAGCTCGGCAAATCCGAGTATAACCTACTTATCGCGCATTCAACGGATTCCCCCTATCGGTGATTCGTGTTGAAGTTTGGCATTAATCTTCCCAACTTTGGATTCTTTGGAGATGTTGAGTTTCTAGTTAATCTTGCAATAGAGGTTGAGGATAATGGGTGGGATGGCATGTTTCTATGGGACCACTTGCTGGTATTCACTGATGGGACCGTCCTGCCCTTTGTTGATCCATGGATTGCATTAGCTGCAATTGCCTGCAACACCAAGAAACTTCAATTCGGGACTCTAATCACGCCAATTCCACGAAGGCGTCCTTGGAAGGTCGCAAGGGAGGCAGTTACTCTTGACCACCTGTCCAAAGGGCGCCTGATTTTGGGAGTTGGTATTGGTGAGCCTCCCAATCCAGAGTACTCTGCATTTGGCGAAGAAACCAATGCTAAGGTACGAGCTGAGAAGCTAGATGAGGGCCTTCAGATACTCCGAGGTTTGTGGTCAGGAGAGCCATTCTCATTTGATGGCAGGCATTACCAACTAAAGGAAATGACCTTTCTCCCGAAGCCGTATAAGAAATCCGGCATACCGATATGGGTAGGAGGCGGCTGGCCACATAAGGCACCATTCCGTCGAGCGGCGCAATATGAAGGAGTTGCGCCAGTGCACTCCCGGTGGCCCGAGGCTTTGACTCCTTCCAATGTCAAGGATATTGTCAAAATAGTAGAAACGGAACGTGGGTCACTTGAGAACTTCGATGTTGTTGTATGCGGCGAAACATCAGGAGCTGCCTCGGAAGATAGAAGGATTATGGCTCCATGGCTTGAGACCGGAATCACTTGGTGGCTTGAAGATATTCACTCCCTCCGTGCAGATGTGGATTTCCTGTTGGAACGCATCCGAGTCGGACCACCCGATGTTTAGGGCAGCTTGCCTACTCCTCCTTCATCACTTCGCCTGTCTTTGTTAGGATGATTACATCAAGGGAGCGAAGGTATTGATCAGGGAGCATTTGTAGAGCGTTCATAAAGGCATGCCAGTCCTTCAGAAGGAGCGGGTCGTCGAATTGGACATCTCTTTGAAGGTCTGCCACGCTCCCAACTTCTGCGTGATGGTTCGGATGGATGAACCTGATTTCGTAAGTGCTTTTCTCAGCATCATAAACTACCGCATCCACTATCAATTGCGGATTCTCATGGTACACAATCCGAATCTGTTTTCTATCCATGTCCACAGACTCCCACTCGATGCCTTTTCGCTTGTTTCTATTTTGTATCTCATCCTTATAGTTGTATAGCAGGTCTTTCTCTTGGCTCATACAATATTGAACTTTGAGACTCACCAATTCCGAGCTAAACCACATCATTCCTTTGCCACAGAGTATTTGTGGATGTGGCAGCGGAGCAATTCGTTCTGCAATTATTTCGTGTTGCTCGTCGTATTGCCAACTCCAACCGCTGCCGCGTTCTTCTCTTTCTCTTCTAATTCCTGTTATTCAAGGAGCTTTTTATGAACATTCAACCAACTAATGTTATCATACTTTCAGCGGAGTGACGAAGTCTGAATCGGCAATTTCGAGCGGTTGGCATCGCATTCATTCTAATTATGCTGCTTCCACGGGTTGTCATTTGCGGGAATTTCGGACTCGAATGGGGTGTTCGAGTGGGAGACCGTTTCAACTATACTCTCCAAGCTGATTTTGCAGGTGAGCCTTTCTCTGGGTCTGTATACGTTCAGGTGGATGCTCTTCCCGATTTGGATGAGCCCTTTAGTCCGTATGTCGTCTTTCCGATTGCTATCGCATCTTTCTATTGGGCCAACGGTTCTCATTTTGGTTTAGTAGACTATTCCACATCCTTTCTGATCGTTCCTATTGGAAATTGGACATATCTCACCACCGAAATGACCCCTCAGTTGGCCAGCTATGTTTCAGGCCATATCATCGACACCATAATGGTGTGGGGCTTGGAAGTAAGCACATATGTCTTGAATATGCTATGGGTGATTCATGTTGAGATTAGCAAATCTGATGGTGTTCCCAATTTGATGCATATCCAAATCTATGATGGCAATTTAGTCTACGGGGATATTCATATAGTAAGGGAAGGTACTCTGGGTCCCCTTCTTTTGGGAGTTAGCGTAGCTCTAATCGTTGTCTTTTCCGTGATTATTCTGCTTTGGCAAAGGTATCCAATTGCACGCGGCCGGAGGATCTAGGCCTTCCTTCTAATTGCCAGAATGATTACCAGTGCTAGAACGGCCCCGCCACCTACTATTGCGATGATTATCTCAGGAGTAAGTCCGCGTCCAAGCAAGTGAACCTCATATTCGAAGTATTTCTCTCCTTCACTGTATCCCGACCAAAGGAAATCAGCGAGGATGCCTGTTTCCTTGTCATAGCTGGCTTGACCCATTTCAGAATGGAGGTCCGTCGTCGAGCTATACACATAGCTCCATGTTGAAGATTCATCTTCAACCTGCACGGCGATTTCGGTCAGAGGATTGTCGGGCTCCATTGCCTCAAAGAGAGATGTCCATAGCGTCCAATTTCCAACCGGAACGATCATTGGAGGAAGGTGCGCATACCAATAGTCTGCTTCAGTCCCGTTACTGTAAAAGTAATCCAAAACTGGGAATGCAGCAAAATCCATTGGGGTTACATTCAAAATACTCGCTGGGATATCAGGCAACGAATCGACTATGAAGAAGAAGTCATGTCTGAGTGAGTATTCTTGGTTGATATAGTCCTCGTACCTAAACGAGTATCCATGCCGGTCATCCTCTTCTACTCCCCAAAACAAGTCCTGATTGCTCACGGCAACAGCAGAGCTTCCGAGGAGAATCAGAATTCCTAAAGCAAGAAGAAATGGCGCAACTCGTCGTGCCAATTGAAAACCCCCGTATTCGTGTTAGGACATTGCTTCTGCGCATATAAACTTCAAGACCCAGAGAGCCAAAACGGACAACTCTTATGACTGCGAATAACAGACGCCCACTCATGCCAAGTACTGCTTGGAATCGATTCATGGAAACTTTCTTTGGCGACCCGTATATGATGTGGCACGACGGGATTGACCCCACGGTTGTTCGGGCTTTGGAGGGTCTGGAGCGAGAGGAAGCAGAGCGAATCCTCCTTGAAGCAATGGAAGAGGGTAGCTACTGGGCGGCCATGGGGTTACGCGAGCTGGAATCTAGAGCAGCAATACCCGCATTGAAAGAGCAGCTGCGTAAGGGCTATGGCAAAATGAGAATCGAAGCCGCAAAAGCTCTCTGTGCCATTGAAGATACACTGGATTACGTTCCCGAGATTATCCGTGTTTTGAAAGAAGATCCAAGCCCATACTCACGGCTTGATGCCGCAATGTCACTCCGCTATTATCCAACAAAGCAGGTCATCGACGCTCTCTTTGAAGCCATTCTCGACCCAGACTATTTGGTGAGGAACCACGCATGTGAATCCATCCTTCACATCCATGGAATGCGAGCGTCAATATCCGAACACAAAGAAATTTTCAGCAAGATTATCGTGGACATGCCAGAAGAAGGTGAATGTGATACAGCACCTGCTGATGAAGCGTACAGACTTGCATCTAAAATGATGAGGGATCTTGTCGGACGCGAGGGTGAAACCTCCTCCTAGGATAATCCTCCAGTGTGATTTTTTCCCGTTGGCATCTGCTCTGTTCCATGCAATTAAAAGAATAGCAAGCTAGCTTTCTGTATGGGAGCGTAGATTCTCAAATGACCGAACGAATCCTCACGCAGCATCCGACTGGAAAAGAAGGCGTGAATATTGAGCTGGACAAATACACAATGATGCGCAAGGCTATCCTTGAGGTGTTGACAAGAGTGGACCAAATCGATTACATGCAATTGCGTGAGGAAGTGAAGAAGCGACTACTTGGCGATTTCAGGGGCTCAATTGGGTGGTATTATACAACCGTGAAGTTGGACCTTGAAGCGCGTGGCATAATTGAGAGAGTTCCTGGCAAGAAGCCACAGATAATTCGCCTCAAGAAAAAAGCGAGTTCTCCAGAGCATTCATAAATCGCTGGGGCACGTCATAGGAACCAATTCACCGAGGTGACAAGAATGCCCTGGCACAGACTCGAGATTGAAGTAGTGAATATCCTGGAATCTGGTACGTGTAATCATGGCCATAAGGTCGGCGATAAATTTTCCACAACAGACGATTGCAGAGGCATCTGCACAGCCGCCTATCATTCTCTCTACCCCTATATTGTTGCAATGCGGTCAGGCGGAAGTTTCCCCTGGGACAAAGATCCAGATGTAACTGAGATATGTTGTCCCGATCCCAAAAACCCCGTTGTCTTCAAGATCACACGGAAGGAAGATATGGAGTAGTCCTCAAGCCTTTCTTCTGGCAAGAACACAGGCGACTATGATTATGAGGGTAAGAACACCAACCATCCCTTTGAGCAGAGCGGTTCTATATGCCGCCTCCGAGAATTGTGGATTGGTTCCACCCAAGTATTCCTGGAGGTTCGTCATTCCATCTCCATCCGCGTCCAATCCTGCGTCATCCACAAGTGGGTCAAGTCCGTATTCAACTTCGAAATTGTCGGGCATTTGGTCTAGGTCGGTATCGTTACTCAACGCATTTGTAAAATAGACAAACAATTCGCTGTAGTCATCGAGATTGTCGAAATCTGAATCCGGTAGGATCGGATTTGTTCCGACTCCATACTCAAAGAGGTTGGTCAGCGTGTCTCCATCGGAGTCTGCAGAAGCGTCCGATGCATTGGATGGGTTGAATCCATATTTAATTTCATAGGGGTCTGGCATGCCATCAAAATCCGAATCTGCTTGCTTGGGGTCCGTGCCGTAAACAAAGACTTCCTCATAATCTCCGATACCATCTTCGTCTTCGTCCGGGTCATATCTATTAAGCCCCATGAAAATCTCGTCGGCATCACTGATACCATCCTCATCCGAGTCGACATCCCACCTGTTAAAGAAGTCCTCTTCGTGGTCTGGAACTCCATTGCCCTCTATGTCCTCGCTGTACGATAGCACAATCTCAAGGGTAAGAGTGATACCACCGTTGTTCGTAATGGCAACTGTGTGGAGTCCGAGGTCCTCAACGCTGCTAGAAATCAAGCTCATTCCTGCATCATCGGCACCAGTGACAGAATTCTCAGTTACTATTTGGTCCATTGGGTTTCGCAGCTCAGCACTGAGGTCTGCTGTACCCTCCCAGATGCCTCTAACTTCAATAGGTGTTTCAATGGAGCTCTCGAAGAGAATCTCCTGCGTGGCCCCTGCCTCAATTGTCTTTTCATACCTGGTATGAGTACTCTGGCCCGGAGTTCTTCCCATGGCAAAGGCCATCGTTGCACCTATACTTGCAACAGCATCGGTTGCAAGGTCATAGTTATAATTTGGATTATCCCATGTGTCCAAGGATGTATGAAATGCAGTATCATAGCTGCTGCCTGATTCGAAGGCAAAGAGGGCTCCCAAGTATCCCTCCTGAACGAAGCTGAAGTGGTCGGACTGATACCAATAAGGAAAGGATGTCTGTGGTATTGGTTTGATGACTGGACTGTCGAAGTTGTTGTTCATAACACGAGTCATATCTGCCCAGTATTGGGCATCATGAAACAATGCATTCTCCGTTCGATAGACCATTAGCACTCGCTCGTCCGGTGCCGCATATGGATTCTCCCAGAGGAGCATATCGACATTGAAGTAAGCCAGAAAATCGATCTCCTCCTCGACGAACAAGGGGACAACTTGCTGACTGCCGAGTAAGCCTATTTCCTCGGCATTCCAAAAGCAGAAGTAAATGTCAAGCGGCCAAACGTGCTGACTCATTACTCGTGCCAGCTCGAGAGCAGCTGCTACCCCGGCACCATCATCATTAGCGCCTGGTGCATCTGCGACAGTGTCGTAATGCCCTCCAACGGCGAAAGCTGGACCTTGCTCTGGCCTGATTCCGGGCAGCCTTCCTACAATGTTGTTATACCCACCGAGGGTTTCAACCTCGATACGCCCTTCTGATACCACCTCGAGTTCTGATGCTATCCATTGTGCTGCCAGCGAATTAACTTCAGAGAAGGCAGTCCTTGAGCCGTTCTCGGTCAGCTTGATAATGTAGTCACGATACGATATCAAGGACACGGCATCATAGATGTCCTCTGCCAAGTCACTTGCATAGACCGCACTTCTCGTGTTTGGAGTCATGCGACCTCCATCGCTATTCAATACAAGTGCTAGAGAGACACCGGTATTTGGCACAATAAGAATTGCAATTATTGGTACCAAGTACAGGTGCCGCGCCTTCATTGGAAATCATGGACCAAGATCCAACAAGTCCTAAGAGGCTTTCTTTCTTAGCAAGAACGAACTGGAACGCAAACTTGAATGAATCCAAGATAACACAATCAATCTTTGCAGGTTGAATCATCGATAAGGATGATACAGGGATAATATGTTTATCCAGTATGGAGAGAGGAATTCCAAGGAGCTATTTGCAGATGCTTGCCGGTATGCCGCAGGAACGCCCCTTGCGGCATTGATTGACGATTCTGAGAATATTGGCTTCAAGCCGCCACTCAAGCCTGCCTGTTTCTACCAAGGATTCCTCACATTATCTTGCCCTGTTTCCCTCCCCTGCGGCAAGATTTGCTACAAGGCAACAGCACAAAAGGCTTTTTTCAGCAATACGCCGCCTGAGGATAGTGGGTTCCCATGAAGATAGCTATGGCTCAAATCAATCCTACCGTCGGTGATTTTTCGGGCAATGCGCAGAAGATACTGGATTACATTGCGAGGGCAAAAGAAGCAGGTGCAAATATTGTCACATTTCCTGAGATGGCAATTGCTGGCTATCCTCCACAGGACCTTCTCCTTGAGCAGTCCTTTCTGGATGCAAACAGAGCAGCGTTGAATCGAGTTGTTTCAAACACCCCCGGGATTACCGCAGTTGTTGGCTTTGTTGACTTCGATGACGAGGATCTCTTCAATGCAGCCGCCATCATCCAGAACGAATCCATCCTTCGTATCGTACACAAGACACTCCTACCTACATACGACGTGTTCGACGAGGCCAGATACTTCACCCCGTCAGGTATTGATGAAATTAGGCCGATTGATTTGGAAGTGGGGTCCCGAAGTATCAAGGCCGGAGTACAGATTTGCGAGGACCTCTGGGATGACGAGTATGATATCAAGGTCACTGACCTTCTGGTGAATCGTGGAGCCCAACTAATCCTAAACATCTCCGCATCCCCCTTCTATGCAGGGAAACGATTCAAGCGTGAGGAAGAAGTGCGAGACCGCGCTGTGGCCAACAGAGTTCCAATATTCCTGACAAATCTCGTTGGGGGCCAAGACGAATTAGTGTTCTCTGGGCAAAGTGTGGCTATCGGCCCTGATGGCAGTGTGATTGCCACGGGCGAAGACTTTGAAGAAGACCTGATCATTACCGAGCTAAATCCCGAAACAATGTCATCTCCGGAAATCGCCAGGCCTCCTTATGATAAGCAAGGTGAGATCTTCAATGCTCTGGTTCTTGGGATTCGTGATTACTTCAGAAAGACTGGATTTCAGCGTGCCGTGCTTGGCTTAAGTGGAGGTATAGACTCCTCTCTGACTGCATGCATCGCGGCTGAAGCTCTCGGTCCCGAGAATGTTATTGGTATAAGCATGCCCTCCAAGTTCTCGAGCGACCACAGTATATCGGATGCTAAGCTC
Source organism: Candidatus Thorarchaeota archaeon (assembly GCA_011365025.1). The sequence continues at coordinate 6,251 of RDOF01000005.1, read as the reverse complement.
CTTGCCGAAAGCCTTGGAATTCATTTCGTGAAGGTCCCGATTCAAGAGATTGTAGATCAGTTCCATACATCAACAGGGGGGGTTCTGAACGAGCTTAGGTCGCTTCATGAGCTGAGCCAAAGGGACGATGATCCCGTTGCCAATGAGAACATCCAACCCCGGGTCAGGGGTAATATCCTCATGGACATATCAAATCGTTTCAGAGACCTCAGGATTCTCGTTCTCAATACGGGGAACAAGACGGAACTGGCGCTTGGCTACTGTACACTCTATGGTGATATGACTGGAGGAGTTGGGGTCATTGGCGACGTAAGCAAGCTCCAGGTTTACGCCCTGTCGAAGTGGTACAATAAACAAGCCGGCCGCGAGATAATCCCTAGAGGGTCCATCGAGAAGAAGCCATCTGCTGAGTTAAAGCCTGACCAGTATGACCCCTTTGATTTTGACATCGTTAGTCCCATGGTAGATGAAATTATCGAGAACCGACGGGGCCGTGCCGAGCTCATCGAAATGGGATATTCCCCAGAGGTTGTGAAGGATGTCTATGACCGAGTGCGCCGCGCCGAATACAAACGTTGGCAAGCACCGCCCTGCATTAGGATCACACGCAAAGCCTTCGGAACTGGGTGGAAGATGCCAATAGTGAACGAACATCCCGGCTAATCCATCTGTCTACGCGCCAAGAATGATCCTCTCTATTAGGAAATAGAAGAATGAAGCATTTCCCATATAGAATACCATGACCGCAAATGCTCCAAACACCCACCAGATGTACGAGCGATTCCTCACATTGAGATAGCACATGAGTGTAGAGACTCCGAGTAGAATTTCCGGCATTATGATGTAGATTGCCACGTGGCCAATCATCGTCACTCCAACAGCATACCACGAAGGCAACATCCACATTGTTTCTTCTGCTACTAGAAAGATTAGAAGGGACAAGAGAGAAACGGCTAGATATCCCCATTTCTCGGACTTTCTGCTTCTCATCTCATTGCCCACAAAGAGAATGATGAAAATGGGGATTGCCCACAGCCCAGCCATGTAGCTTGAAACGGCTCCTATCTTGGGAAATCCATCTGGTGGGAATACCAACGCACCAAGGACGTCTGCAAGATACCAGTCTGGTATAACCATGAATACACTTAGAATGAATGAGAATCCCCATAGTGGAATCCAATTCAAATGCTTTCGAACGTATGCCGATAGAGGAATCAGAACATTGTAGACCACCACTAGGATGAAAAGTCGGAGGCCAATCTCTGCAGGAAGCGGCATCAAAAAAGCAACAATGCAGATAATGCTGAACGCTATGTGCACTAGGATGAGGTCTTTGGTTTCCGGCTCTCCTATCGTTTTCATTTATGACACCTGCCAATTTTGGAATGCGTTCCAACTGATAAATCATGAGTCATTAGGGGCTCGATAGGATGTGCATAAAGTATATATCGTGCCGCATACTATCGTGGTGCATAGTATCAGTGATGCATCACAAGCCTGCAGGAATGGTCAACCATGACACAAGGTAATGATTCCGGTCATCCAGAATTGGAGTATGAACGATGGTCTTTGGAGATTCGTCGTGGTGCCCTGTCGCTGGCTATTCTTGCAATAATCCAAGATGGTGAGTCTTGGGGTTACGACATCATGAAGAAACTTAGCGAAGAAGAGTATGAGGCTCTTCAGGTGGAACCAAGCACCACCTATCCTCTACTGAGGAGGTTAGAGAAGAGAGGATTGCTGGAGGGTCGGTGGTCGTCCTCGTCTGGCAAACGACGCCGCCTGTATTTTATGACGCGAGAAGGTAGAGCAGTTTTGCGAAGGATGGTTGAATCATGGAAGGATTTGAACGAGCAACTTATGAAATTGATAAAGGAGGCAGGTCTCTTATGACTGATGGTCCAGAGCATATCATTGATGCCTATCTGGCCATGGTCAGCGATCATTTGGATGAGTCCATTGCTGACGAGATCATTGCGGAACTCCGTACAGTAATGATTGCTGCGGCTGAGGATATCTCCGGGGGAGAGATGAACATGCAGTCTGCCAAGAAGGTTGTAGCACGCTTTGGCGCTCCATCGGAGGTTGCAGCTGAATATACCTACTCCATGTTTCCTGAAAGGATAGAAGCTCCTGCGAAGGGCCCATCAGCACGAGAAAAGGATTTGGCTCGAGTAGGAGTTCCTTCAAGCTATTCTGCAGCATTTGGCAAAGCGGCGAAACTTGCAGTCCTCTTTTCAATTGCGTTCTGGTTGGGCTCTCTCTTCCTCTATCCTCCTTTGCTTTACGTTTCTCTTCTAATTCCTCTTATCCAAGTTTCCACAGTGCTTCTTGTATTTGGAGCATTCCTTCGAAAACAGAGGCAAAAGGGCCTGATTCCTTATGATCGAACTTATCGTGAGTGGGCTTTTTGGCATCGAGGTGCTACTTTTCCAGAAAACGCATCAATTCGATTTGGAGGCAAATTGGCCTACTTGGACAGCTTCCTAAGCGTGGCGGCCTTCTTGCTTTTTTCTCTGATATTTATTCTTCCAGCGCCGGTAGGCTATTCCTTTATGATTGGATATCCTCTCATTCTGCTGTTTGGCTGCAGAGCCATCCTGGGATTTCAACGTCTGGGAGATAAGGATCCTGCAAGCTTTGCGAAGTATGAGATTCTACTTGATGCTCCAATTCTGTGGTTGCTCGACGTGACAAGCCAGTTAGTATTCGGAGCTTGGATATCCAACTCAACTCCAATCACACTGTTTCTCTCGTTAGTTGCGTTCTTGGTGAGTCCATACATCATATTTCAGATAGTCATCAATCTGGAGAACCTCTGGGTGGAGACAGATTACTACTCTCCCAGTGAAACCGTTGATAGCGCTAGTATGGAAGTAATCATGGTCGAGGCTAAGAAGGCAAGCATACGCATCATTCGACGTGTTTCGCAATTCTACGCGTCTGTTGCAATAATTGGGACTGCTCTCTTGTTAATAGCCAATGCTTCAATGTTTTTGGAATTCATCATTACAAGGGGAATTGGAGTCCTCCTCATTGTTCTGTGGACATATGCCGGCAGCCTTCTTCTTGCACTTCTATATATTGGTGTGAAATTCTATGTACTCACAAGAGGACATCAGAAGTCCTTTCTGAAGCAGCGTCATCGTGTCGAGGCTCTTTCTGACTTCCTGCTGTCAGTAATCATTCTGCTGCTCATACTTCCAATGAATCCGTCGATGGGTGCGGTTCTGAATCAGGTTTCAAGTGTGTTCCTTCATCGACACGCTTTGTTCTACTTCACCATCATGGGCTCAGCCATTGCAGCTATCCTTTTTGCCCTTCTCAGTTTGACTTTCAGAATCATTGCAGATTTAGGTGACTTCCTAAGATCTGGCAAAGACAATGGCCCTAGTGCAATGCGCACGTCTGGCATTATGTTCATGCTTTCTCTAGCTGCATTGACAGGATTTGTCCTCATTGGACTAGACATGTTTGGACACAATATTGGCGTGCTGCTTATTGCACTTGTTGCATCTGTACCTATATCAATTCAGGAAGCCAATGCGACTGGTTTCCTACAGAAGGAGCCCAAGCCTCCCGAAATTGGACCTGAACATAGGACGGCACCAAGTATGAGCAACTCATAGACAATGATTTGGATTAAATTCTGACTACTATGGGCGGTCAAATTGTGTTACGTGAAGAATCACAATTTGGGAGCAATATGCTCCTTCAGGATTCTGATCGTTTCCAATCCGTTCTCTCGTAGGTTTCCAATGTAGGGGAGTCCCATGGTCACAATGTCGACTTTACCCTTATACTCAGATAACTTCTCAATCACTACATCGGGCGGTCCGGCAAGCTCTTTGGAAACGGCGGCTTCTAGCCATTTTTCCTTCATTGGGTCGTCCAAGATTTTCTGCGTCCACTCTTCCTTCACGACCTCCTGTTTTCGTTTTCTGTAATCCTCCTCATCTTCGCCGAGAACTATTGCGGTTGGACTAAGTGACCATTGTAACTCCTGAAAATCACGTCCAACCCTATCGCAGGCTGCCTTAACATTCTCCATCTTCTGAGCATACTCAGTTGGGTCTTCTCCATGGAAATCCACCCCATCCGCATATCTGGCGGCGGTTTCTTCCATCATCGGTGCATTCCCTTTCATTGTGCCAATCCAGATTGGGACTCGGGGCTTCTGTATTGGCTTTGGCTGAAACATGGTTTCCTTGATTCTGTAAAACTCACCCTCGAAACTAGGTCGCTCCTCGGTCCAAAGAAGATTGATTATTTGTAGGGCTTCTCTAAGCTGCAGGACTCTCGTTTTGGCAGATGGAAATGGATAGCCATAGGCCTCGTATTCGGATTCCTTCCACCCGGCTCCGATTCCTAAATCCATTCTTCCATTGGATGCATTGTCAAGACTTGCCACTATTTTTGCCAGAAGTGCTGGATTCCTATAGGACTGACATGTCATCTGCGTTCCCAGAACAATCCGTTCAGTCTGGGGTGTGAGTAACGCAATAGTTGTCCAAGCCTCATGAGACAGCATCTCTGTGCCTTTCACATAACTAAAGAAATGATCTGAAACTGAGAATCTGTAGAACCCTGCATCTTCTGCTGCTTTTGCCAGTATCACAATGTCCTCGTAGGTATATCCCAACTGCGGTTCAATATTGATACATATCTTCACTAGAGTCACCATACTGCTGGTGCTATTTCAAAGGGAATTGCTTGCTCTTCAGACAATTACCCTCCTCTCTTAAGAAAGCCCTTTGACGCATGAGTTCCCACATCTCACGCTGGAAATTAGCCATTCGCTTCTATTCTAAATTGCTGTACGAAGACCGGAGTTATTTTGTTTGATAAGAGAGAATTTCCAGAGTAAAAACATACCATCCCGAACTCTCAAGGAATGCCTCTTTGTAGCCGCGCTTTCTACAGAGTTCTAAGACTGCTGGGTGATCGGAGTAGTGTATGATACCATCGAACCCCCTCTCAGCTACAAAGTCTTCGAAGAAGTCAAAGAATTGGTGACCATACCCCTTTCCTCTGTGTTTTGTACGCAACCAGAGCTCGTGCAGTTCCACTAGGTTGCCCTTTTGTCCCCCATAGAGACCCCTTAAAGTATCCTTGTAATCATCATCTACTGGGTCGCCTGGAGTCATCTCGTCGGTGCTTGTTTCATGCCAAATACAGTGACCTACAATCTCACCTGAATCAATCCAGATAATCAAATGCCTAATGTCATTCTCAACATGAAACCTCTCATCATCACCTAGCTTGAATTCTCTTGGACCTCGAGAGGTGCGCTTGATGTAGAATTTGTGAAGGTCGCCCAGTGACTTGTAGTATTTTTTGAACTCCTCAAAATCATACCCCACAACGAAATCTAGCATGCCGTATTCATGGGGAACATCGTCTATGTAGATTTCGGATGTTCTTCTTAATCAGAATATAAGGAATAGATACGCAAACTCCGGAAATGATGGCCTTCTTTAGTTTCTGTAAATCTACTAAGACATTATTAGGCTAAAAGAAGCATGCCGGTGCAAGGTAGTGACAATGTCAGAGAAACTAGGACAATTAGACATGGTCTTTGTAGTGGATAATACAGGTTCAATGGGGCCGTACATAGACAATGCCAAAAGAAAGATACTCGAAATCATTCGCACAATCAAGAAGGAGGAGTTGTGCAAACGGCTCCGCGTTGGGCTCGTTTCATATCGAGACCACCCTCCTGAGGAAAGCACCTTTGTGACCCAGAAGTTCGAACTCAGTTCTGACACTGAGAAGATTGAGAACAACATCAGAAGCATGAGTGCCTCAGGCGGCGGGGATGGTCCTGAGGCTGTGTCGGACGCCTTGAATGTGGCGAACCGAATGGAATACCTTCGTGATGCCGCTAAGGTAATGATTCTGATAGGGGACGCACCGCCTCACGGCGTAGAAGCAGGCGACCGTTGGCCTAAGGGTCCCCCAAGTGGGATAAAGTGGCAAGAAGAGATCAAAAAGGCCTACGAGAAAGGAATTGTCATCCACACTGTCGGATGCTTCCCAGAGATTCAGAATTATCAGAATGCTGTCAAGACATTCCAAAAGATTGCAGCAGAAACAGAAGGGAAGTTCATTCCGCTCAATGAGGCTGAGCTTCTTGTCAAGGTCGTCACTGGTGTGGCCATTGAGGAGATAGATAAGCTGGCAATCCAAGAAGCTATTCTGAAGGAGATGGGTGTTAGCATGGATGACTTCGAGGAGGGCGAAGAGATTAC
>RDOF01000059.1 GCA_011365025.1 Candidatus Thorarchaeota archaeon | reverse complement strand
GCAGAACATATGTTCCTAATGGCGGTCCGTGGACCCGGTGGCAGGAAGACCTACATGACCGGAGCCTTTCCCTCAGGTTGCGGGAAGACCAGCACTTCGATGATCCCTGGAGGACGCATAGTGGGTGATGACCTCACCTACATCAGAGCGATGAACGGGAAAGCACACGCAGTGAATGTCGAGCGAGGAATATTTGGAATAATACGTTCCGTGAGTGAGAGGAATGACCCGGTTATCTGGGAAGTACTGCAATCGCATGAACCAGTCATATTTTCCAATGTCCTTGTAAACAATGGATTACCATACTGGTTGGATGATGGGAGAGAGGCGCCCAAGTTTGGGATTAATTATTCCGGAGAATGGTTCAAGGGAAAGGTTGACTCTCAGGGAAATGAAATTCCGCTTGCACACAAGAATGCACGATACACAATAGGTTTAGAGGGTCTCCCTAACGTGGACAAAACGTTGGAAGACCCAAATGGTGTCGTTGTGAGGGCCATAATCTATGGAGGAAGAGACCCAGACACGTGGGTTCCTGTTCAAGAGTCGTTCGATTGGGTTCATGGTGTTATCACGATGGGCGCAAGCCTTGAATCGGATACCACTGCAGCAACGCTAGGTCCAAGTGGAGTAAGGAAATTCCAGCCCTTCTCGAACATTGATTTCATGTCGATTCCTCTCTGTAAATACGTACAGAACCATCTTGATTTCGGGGAGAAGCTCATTTCGCAACCCAAGATATTCGCCGTGAATTACTTCCAGGAAAATGCAGAAGGTGAATTTCTGACTGACAAGAGTGACAAACGAGTGTGGCTTCAATGGATGGACCTGCGGGTACACGGTGAGGCAGGTGCACTTCAGACTCCTGCAGGATTCATCCCGCTCTATGAGGACCTCAAGAAGCTGTTCGAGGGGCATCTGCAGAAGGGCTATTCCCACGATAACTATGAAGAGCAGTTTGCATTTCGCATCCCTGCGTTTCTTGCGAAGATTGAGCGAATTGAGCAAGAGTTTGCCGGATGTGAAGATGAAGCTTCAAAGAAGGTTCTGAGTGTACTGGAAGAGCAGAAGGAGCGGCTCGTTGAAACACAAAGCCGTCATGGAAACCACATATCTCCCTCTGCCTTTAGTCGACCTTGCTGAGCAAGAGGATACACTCTTATCCTACTGCCAACAATCCCCCCCTGTGTGACAGTTATGAAGCTGGAGCCGTTTGAACTCGAACGAAATCAGTCTGAGTGGGAGCACGTTGTCGAGATCAATCTCACTGAGAGCGGCGTTCAACCATTAAGCATTAGAGAGCTTGTCAAGGATTCTCTCGAACTGGAGGCATTATTGGACACGCGCCTTGGCTACGTGCAAACGAACGGCAGCAGGGAATTGCGGACATTGATAGCTGGTCTCTACAGTGGCGCGTCTCCTGAAAATATTCTGGCAACAAATGGAGGCGCTGAAGCCAACTACCTATGCACTTGGGCTCTCATGCATGAACAACCCGAAAGGACAGAATTTGTCGTAATGCTCCCGAACTACATGCAAATCCATGGAATCGTTCGGGCTTTGAATGGAACGGTCCGCCCGCTTCACCTTAGACAGGAGCTGAGCGGATGGGTCCCGGATATTGAGGGATTGAAAGAGGTTGTCTCCGGCAAGACAGCTGCAATCGCTATTTGCAACCCAAATAATCCCACTGGTTCCATTCTGGACAAGTCACACGTTAGGGCCATCATAGAGGTCGCAGAAGATGCTGGTGCTTGGATTCTCTCTGACGAGATCTACCAAGGGGCTGAACAACACAGCACTACAACCGAGTCTCTATTCGGTCAATACGAGAAAGTGCTCATCACAAATAGCCTTTCAAAAGCCTATGGCCTACCAGGACTGAGACTGGGCTGGATTGCATCCACCGACAAGGAGTTTGCTCACACGCTTTGGGCTTACTCTGACTACACAACGATATGTCCAACAAAACTGAGTGACAGGCTTGCACAGTATGCCCTTGAACCTGAGATGCGAAAATGGATTCTTGGACGCACTCGAGGAATCGTTGGTGCGCATTGGCGCCAACTCAAGTCTTGGTTTGATGACAGGGCTCAGATTTTCAGTTATATTCCGCCAAAAGCAGCTGCAATCTGCTTCCCGAAACATTCTCTGCCAATTAGCTCTAAAGAGCTAACAGAACGGTTGCTTCATGAGAAGAGCGTCCTTCTTGTTCCCGGGGAGCACTTTGGAATGCCTATGCATCTGAGGTTCGGATTTGGTTACGATTCCGAAAAACTGCAAACCGGTCTTGACCGACTTGATGAGCTAATTCGGAAGATTGCATAATCCATTTTGCACAGATTCAAAATAGTTTACTTTCCTCGAAAAGGGTCGCTATCAGAATCTGGGCCGGAAATGTTCGATATCAGTAGAAATCCGAGAAATGTAAGTTTCAAATCGAAACTTATTTGAAGTTTCAATGGCTCATGTTAGAATCGGCAACTCTTTTATCGTGGATTTGATTGGGACAGATAGCTTCAAACGGTCTGTATCAAGACACTTTACGTACATATTTGACCCCGTCTACGGAGGCAATGCCATGACAACTGAACAAGCTCCAGAGCAATCGGCTGCTGCCATCAAGCATGAACCGAAAGAACCCGGCGCCCTTGTGGTTGGCGGAGGAGTCGCGGGAATGCAAGCAGCCTTGGATATAGCTAGCCAAGGCTACAAGGTGTACTTGCTGGAGAGATCTCCAAGCATTGGCGGCCGAATGGCAATGATTGACAAGACATTCCCTACATTGGACTGTAGTGCATGTATACTGACTCCACGTCTAAGCGAAGTTTCTCGCCATCCTAATATCGAACTCCTTTCCTATTCTGAAGTGCGATCGGTGAGTGGGGAGCAAGGTGACTTCCGAGTCAAAGTAAGAAGACATGCACGCTATGTCGATGAAGACAAGTGCAGCGGCTGTGGGGATTGTGTGCCTGTCTGCCCTGTTGAAGTTCCTAACGAATTTGACCAGGGCTTAGGATTTAGAAAGGCCATCTATGCGCCATTTCCGCAAGCAACTCCAAACGTGTATACTGTGAATAAGCTTGGGGAACCCGCGTGTAGAGCAACCTGCCCCGCCCACGTTAATGCACAGGGCTTCATTACCATGATGAAGGCTGGCGATTATGCCAAGGCCCTTGAGATAGTGCGTGATGCAATTCCTTTTCCGGGTGTGTTAGGAAGAGTATGTATCAGCTTCTGTGAAGGCGAGTGTGAGCGTGGAATGCTTGATGAGAGCATAAGCATTCGTAACCTGCACAGGTTTCTTGCAGACTGGGAACGGTCGGAAGGCGTTGCAGAGCCTGTTGTTTCTCTAGTAGACAAGAGAAAGGAGAAAGTTGCTGTAGTGGGAGCCGGTCCTGCTGGTTTAAGCTGTGCCTATCATCTGGTGCGCAAGGGCTATCCTGTAACGGTCTTTGAGGCCAAGCCAGAGCCTGGCGGTCTCTTGAGATATGCTATTCCAGAATATCGACTGCCCAGAGACATCTTAGATGAGGAGATTCTGCGCATAACAGAAATGGGTGTGAAGATTAAGGTCAACACTCCAATAAAGGATATTCAAAGTCTGTTTGATCAAGGCTTTGAAGCTGTCTTTGTAGGAACCGGTGCGGCTGTCCCATCGAATCTTGGAGTTGCCGAAGAGGAGTCAAAGGGTGTTATTAATTCAATTGACTTCCTTGAATCTGTATGCAAGGGTGAGGAAGTCAAGATTGGTGAGCGAGTCGCTGTAATAGGCGGCGGTGACGCAGCAATTGACTCAGCAAGAGTTGCAATGCGTCTTGGTGCCAGGGAAGTGACGATAATCTACCGGAGGTCCAACATCGAGCTTCCAGCTATACCCAGTGAGGTAGAAGACGCGAAGAAAGAAGGAATTAAGTTCATGCTTCTTACAAATCCCGTTGAGATTCTTTCTTCGAAGGGTGAAGTGAACGGCATTAGATGCGTGAAAATGCGACTTGGTGAACCAGACCACTCCGGACGAAGACGACCAATTCCAATTATTGACTCTGACTTTGCGATGGCCATAGATACCATAATCACTGCGGTGGGCCAGAAAGCAGATCCTCTAGGAGTCCAAAAGGACTTGGACTGCACGGAGTGGGCCACTGTTAAAGCCAATCCAGTAACAATGGCAACAAACATGACAGGCGTCTTTGCAGGTGGCGATGTCGTTTCAGGGCCTCTTACTGTTGTTAAGGCCGTGGGCCAAGGGAAAAATGCGGCAACATCCATTGACAAGTACCTGAGCGGCGAACTAGAAGTGGATGAAAGGGTCATCGAACGCCACCGAGTTCAATCGTATGAAGTCGACAAATCTGGCATTGCGATTGCGCCTCGCGCCAATATGTCCAAGGCAGGGCTATCCTCGAGAATTGGAACCTTTTCCGAAGTCGAGCTTGGCTTCACTGAAGATGTCGCAAGAGTGGAGGCTGAGCGGTGCCTTGGATGTGCAGTGTGCTGCGAATGTGGGAATTGTGTGGACGCTTGTACCCGAGAGGCCATAGATCACAGTATGACGGATACCACTGTTGAACTTCATGTTGGAGCGATTGTCTTGGCTACTGGCTACAAGCTTTTCGATGTTGAGAGATATCCACAATACGGCTACGGGAAGTACCCGAATGTCATTCATGCAATGGAATATGAACGGCTCATCAATGCCGCAGGGCCAACCGCTGGACATCTGATTCGACTAAGTGATGGAAAGGTGCCTCAGTCAATTGGCTTCATCCAGTGCGTTGGTGCTCGTGATGTGAGCAAAGATGTACCCTACTGCTCTCGTGTATGTTGTATGTATGGCATCAAAAACGCAGTAATGGCCAAAGAACATCATCCTGAATCCGATGTCAGTATTTACTATGCTGATATTCGTGCTTTCGGAAAGGGCTTCGAGGAGTTTTATGAGATGGCAAGAACCCGTTTCGGAGTCAACTTCATGCGAGGAAGAGTCGCCGAGGTTATGGAAGAGAAGAAGACTGGTGACCTCACCGTCCGAGTGGAGAACACCGAGACCGGTGAGCTGCAGGATATCAAGCACGACCTGATTGTCATTAGCCCGGGAATCCAGCCTCCTGAGGGGCTGGACGATATAGCTGTCGAATTGGGAATGGATCTCTCGGTCGATGGTTACGTCGATGTGGCCGATGCAGTATTGACTCCAGTTGATACAAAGGTGGACGGTGTTTTCGTCTGTGGCTGCGCGGATAGTCCCAAAGACATTCCCGACAGCGTTTCAGCGGGGAGCGCCGCAGCCATGCGCGCTTCGATTATTCTGTCAAGAATGGAAGAAAAGAAACAAACGCCATGAGGAGAGTTTGAGGAGATATGAGCAAAACAAATGAAGGGCCCCAAAATGACGAGCCACATCATCCATCTTCTGGCTTCTCGCAAGAGATAGCTCGCGAGCCAGGTGGCCAAGACATCAACAAGTGTATCCAATGTGGAATTTGCACAGCAAGTTGCATGGTTGCCAGCTATGATGACAAATACCGCCCAAGAAGGATTGTGCAGAAGATACTGCTTGGAAAACGTGATGAGGTACTGGACAGCGAACTCCCATGGCTTTGCATGACCTGTAGGTTGTGCGAAGAACGCTGCCAAGAGGGAGTGAGCCTTGCCGAGATATTCCATGCGGTTCGAGAAATCGGCGCAAGAGAAGGACGAATTCCCAATGTGTTCCGAAAGACGGTGGACAAAGTCCTCGAAGACGGTTGGCTTTTGAAGGATTCCTATTCCGACTTTGAGGAGGAAGAACGTGAGGATCTTGGGCTCGACCCTGATCTTGGCTGGAATGAAGAATTCGTAAACAAAGTCAAGGAGAAGTACTTCAACAAAGGAGGCAAATCGAAGTGAAAGAATTCATACTGTACACGGGATGTACAACGCCTGTTCGGCTCCCGTCCTACGAAGCATCGGTCATTGCAGTTCTTGAGAAATTGGGAGTGCGTATCAAAGTCATGAAGGATGCCAATTGCTGCGGGGCGCAATATGTTGAATCGGTGAGCCGACATGCTTTTGCGGCAATGAGTGGACGCCTCCTTGCGCTAGCAGAAAAGGCGAATCTTGATCTCCTTGCAATTTGCGGAGCTTGCTCGGGCTCGATAAAGACCGTAAAGCATGAACTTGACCATGACAGGAAACTCAAGGCCGAAGTTAATGATATTCTTAAGGATGAGGGTCTCGAATATACAGGAAAAGTGCAAGTGAAGCATCTTCTTCAGGTTTTTCACGAAGACATTGGATACGATGCAATAAGTGCTGCTATCGTCAAGCCCTATTCAAAGGACCTCAGACTTGCCGCCCATTATGGTTGTCATGTCACAAGACCATATGAAATAGTGCGTGTTGACGACCCCGAGAATCCTACAATCATTGATAGAATAGTGGAACTCGCAGGGGCCACCGCTGTCGACTATGTTGGAAAGACTCGGTGCTGTGGCGGTCCTATGCTTGCAATGGACGAAGAAGTCGCTACCAAAATCGGAAGGGATAAGATTCGAAATCTGCAGGACGCCAAAGTTCATGGAGTTGTCACAGCTTGTGAGTTCTGCGATATCCAGCTCACTCAGGTTCAATTCGGAGATGGATTCGACTCTGAGAAGCGAGTTCCAGTTCTAAGTCTCCCTCAGTTTCTGGGACCAGCCATTGGCTTGGAACCGGATTCTCTTGGAGTGGACCTTAACAAAATCAGTCCGGAAGGCATCTTTGCCACCCTGGAGGGCTAGTTATGTCACCCAAGTCGTCGAAAGCTTCGACGAAAAAGAAAGCAAAGCAATTGAAGAAAGGAGCTCTGGTCGTTGGAGGCGGTGTTGCAGGAATGCAAGCCGCACTAGATATTGCTAGCCAAGGCTACAAAGTGTACCTTGTGGAGAAGTCTCCCTCAATAGGAGGACGAATGGCCCAGCTGGACAAGACTTTTCCCACCCTTGACTGCAGTGCTTGCATTCTTACCCCCCGACTCAGTGAGGTTTCAAGGCATCCGAATATTGAACTGATAACTTATGCCAATGTAGAAAGCGTCGTTGGAAAAATGGGTGATTTCAAAGCGCGCGTGATCAAGAGGTCACGCTACGTGCACCAAGATCGATGTTCTGGTTGCGGTGATTGTGCAGCGGAATGCCCAGTGGAGGTCCCTAATGAATTCGACCAGGGCCTCGGCTTTCGCAAAGCTATCTACATTCCATTTGCTCAGGCTACTCCCAATATCTATACTGTCGACATGGATTCCTGCATCGAATGCAATCGGTGTCTAAAGGCATGCCAGCGTGACGCCATCGATTTGGAGATGCAGGATGAGCGCCTTGAGTTCGATGTTGGGGCAATAGTCATCGCAACAGGATATGAGATGTTTGATGTGAGATCTTATCCTCGCCTCGGTTATGGCCGGCTTCCAGATGTGATAGATGCAATGGAATACGAGCGATTGATCAATGCCGCTGGACCCACTGGAGGACATCTTATCCGCTTGAGCGATGGAAGGATTCCGGAATCCATCGGTTTCGTACAGTGTGTTGGGGCGCGAGACGTGGGCAAGGATGTTCCTTACTGCTCCCGCGTATGTTGCATGTACGGAATCAAGAACGCAGTAATGGCTAAAGAACATCATCCTGATACAGATGTGACAGTCTACTATGCAGATATCCGCGCTTTTGGAAAGGGGTTCGAGCAATTTTACGATATGGCGCAGACTCGGTTCGGTGTCAACTTCATGCGGGGGCGTGTTGCAGAGGTGACCCAAAGCAGGACACCAGGCAAGTTGAAGGTGCGAGTTGAGAACACACTGACGGCTACGCCTCTCGAAGTAGAGCACGACCTGGTGGTCATCAGTCCTGGCATATTGCCCGCTGAAGGCATGGACGCATTAGCAGAGAAGCTCGGTGTGACCATCAGTGAAGACGGGTACGTCGACACGGTACATCACTACTTTGGCCCGGTTGACACAAAGATACCCGGGGTCTTCGTCTGTGGCTGCGCAGACGGTCCCAAGGACATTCCTGACAGCGTGACAGAAGGCAGTGCAGCAGCAATGAAAGCAACGATAATACTAAGCAAAGCAGGTGTGAAATAATGACCAAAGAAGCAACAGAACCACGAATTGGAGTATTCGTCTGTCATTGTGGGCATAACATTGCCGGTGTTGTCGACGTCGATAGCGTTGCCAAAATGGCTGAGTCCTTACCCGGTGTGGCATATGCCACTCATAACATGTTCATGTGCGCAGATGCAGGACAACAACTGATCAAGGATATGGTCAAAGAACATAACTTGAACAGGGTTGTGGTCGCAAGCTGTAGCCCTAGAATGCACGAGCCAACATTCCGACGAGTGACTGAAGAGGCTGGATTGAATCGTTACCTGTTCGAACAGGTGAACCTGAGAGAGCATGTTTCATGGTGTCACATGAGGGAGCCAGAGGCGGCCACCGAGAAGGCCAAGGACTTGGTGCGGATGTCGGTTGCAAGAGCGGCAAAGCTTGAGAGTCTCCCCATCAAGAGCGTGAAAGTGACGCAGCGGACATTGGTTGTTGGAGGTGGCATTGCCGGATTGAGGGCTGCTCTTGACATCGCAGAGCGAGGCTTTGAGGTCATCCTTGTTGAGAAGAACGGAGAGCTTGGTGGCCATACCAAGGACTGGACGCACCTCTTTCCAGCAGATGAATCAGGAGCTCAAGTAATTGCGCCTCTTATCCGCCACGTGAAGCGTCACAAGAACATCAAAGTTCATGTAAACAGCAAGGTTGTTGAGTTTGATGGATACGTTGGCAATTTCAAGGCGGTCATTCAGAGCAATGAGAATAGCAAGAAAAAGGAGTATGATATTGGAGCTGTTATTGTAGCGACCGGATTTCAAACCTTCAGGCCCGAGGGCTACTACCGGTATGAGGAGTCCCCGGACATTCTTACCCTTGCTGAACTTCAGATGATGCCACCCCGAGCGGACCTCTTCAGACCAAGTGATGGCAAGAAAGTCAAGAGAATCGCATTCATTGGATGTGTTGGGTCTCGAGAACCCGGCAAAAAGGGCCATGAGCACTGTTCAAGGCATTGCTGTTCAGCACTAGCCAAGGCAGCAGCAGACCTCAAGGACAAGGTCGAGGAAGCCGTAATCCTCTATCAGGACATCCGAACCTATGGTCGTGGTCATGAAGAGCTTCATCGTCTGGCTTTGCACAAACATGTAATCTACAGCAAGTTTCCACAAGATCAGAAGCCTCAGGTGGATATTGACGAAGAGGGTGTGGTGAAGCTCACTTGGAGGGATGTTCTCTCAGGTGACAACCTCGAGTTTTTCCCAGACCTCCTGGTGCTGGCATCAGCTATGATTCCACCTGAAGATGTGGTTGAAACCGCGAAGATGTTCGGTCTTACACGTAGTGGAGATGGCTTCTTCAATCCTGAGCATATCAAACTTGCTCCACTCACTACTCATACTGCCGGTGTAATGATTGCTGGTGCAGCTCAGGCTGCGAAGAACGCTTCTGAGGCAGTTATCGATGCAAGTGGCGCAGCGGCGAAGGCTGTTGGTCTGATGGCACGGGGCGAGGTTGAGATTGAGTCCACGGTTTCACATGTAATCTCTGAACTTTGCTCCTCATGTCATACCTGCATCTCAACATGTCCCTACGGGGCAATAGCAATGGATGAGTCACAGGACCCGCCTGTCGCGTTCGTAACAGAGGCAAAATGCCATGGCTGCGGAACGTGTGCAGCTGCGTGTCCCAGTAGTGCAATCGTAATGTATCACTCGACCGACGATCAGGTGATGGCGATGGTTGAGGCCTATCTGTGTGTCCCTGATGAGATAGTTGGAGGTGGCACGTGATGACTGAAGCCACTATAGAAACCAGAGAATCTACTAAGACTAAAGATTGGGAGCCTCGCATCCTGGCGTTTTGCTGCAATTGGTGCAGCTACGCGGGAGCTGACCTTGCTGGCACCAGCAGGATTCAGTACCCACCCAATGCGAGAATAATGCGAGTAAACTGCACTGGTCGAATAAGTACCGAGTTCATCTTGGCTGCTCTTGATATGGGCGCTGATGGTGTACTGGTTTCTGGGTGCCATCCTGGAGATTGCCACTACACCTCAGGGAACCTCAAGCTAAGAGCAAGATGGGCGCTTATGGAAAAGGCAGTGGAGCAAGCAGGCGTGAATCCCCGAAGGATTCGTCTGCAGTGGGCAAGTGCTTCGGAGGCACAGACATTCGCCGACGGAGTCAGAACTTTGATTGAACAAGTAAAGGAGCTTGGTCCTATAAGGAGTGAATGGAAATGAGCACGTTCCAAAGATTCTTCCAGCAGAAACGTGGAGACGTTCGAAAACAGAGAAAGGCAATCGAAGATGTACTGAAGGCTGGACCAGCAACAGTAACCAAGATTGCAGAAACCACCAAGATGAACAAAGATCTCATCGTCTGGAATCTAGTTGGCATGCTGAAATGGGGTACAGTCGAGGTCACTGGAGAGGAGAGTCACGAGTTACTCTACGGTTTGAAGGAGGTCTAAGGCTTGGCTGACCCAGTTCCAGTAGCAATGGGCCAAGGCAGTTCCTGTTGGGGCTGCTTCCAAAGCCTGGTCGACATTCACCTAGGTCTCGCTGACGTTCTGCCGCTACTTGACATCAAATACTGGCAGGCAGTCGTAGACTACAAACTCTCTGACCTTGAGAGCTATGAAGACAAGTCCATCGTAGTCGGTCTCTATGAAGGAATGGCAAGAACAGAGGAGGACATTCATCTTCTGAAGATCATGCGTGAGAAGTGCAAAATACTCATCGCCTTCGGGTCATGTTCCTGCTTTGGCGGTATTCCTGGTTTGGCGAACTTCTACGACATAGAACAATGTTACGACACGAAGTTCCGCAACAACAAGACCTTCAAGGATGGAGAGGTTCCTACAGAGAACGTTCCCCCAATTGTTCCAGTGGTACGGCCGAACACTGACTATGTCGAGTTTGATATCTACTTGCCAGGATGCCCGCCCACTTCAAAGCTCATCCTCACAGCGCTCACCGCACTCTTGGAGGGAAAGCCAATAGAGCTACCTCCCCACACTGTATGTCATTACTGCGCTCGTGAGAAGAAGGAAACCCCAATTGAGGAGATATTGCGTCCCTTCACTGGACATGCTGATCCTGACAGGTGCCTGCTTGAGCAGGGCTACATCTGTATGGGTGCAAGTACATGGGGGATTTGTGAGGGGCAATGCGTTAACCACGGAACAACCTGTAGAGGCTGCTTTGGTCCCCCGCCTCCTATAATGCAGGATCACGGAGCCAACTCCATGTCTATGCTTGGAAGTTACGCTCCCATTGAGCCTGACAAACTGAAGGAACAGGTTCAGGACCCGCTTGGCATGTTCTATCGGTTTGATTATGCGACAAGTCATCTTGGTAGCATTCGAATCAAGCGCGAGGAGGCAAAGAAGAAATGACTGATGAGAAAGTGATTCGAGTGGACCCGGTAACTCGACTTGAGGGCCATGGTGCTTTGACCATCAAGCTTGGCAAGGATAATACTGTGAAGGACATCCAGTTCAATGTTGGGTCAACGCGATTCTTCGAGCAGTTTCTGGTTGGACGCCCCATGGAGGAGGCTCCACGGATTGCTCCACGAATCTGCGGTATTTGTCCAATCCCACATCACCTGGCATCGGTTAAGGCTGTTGAAGCAGCCTGGGATGTCACTCCTCCACCTGCAGCTATCAAGCTACGGCGTCTATTGATTGAAGCCAAACAGCTAAGCAGTCATATGATTCACTTCTATGCACTTGCTGCACCTGACTTCGTTTATGGGCCCTTTGCAGACCCCTCTCTGAGGAATGTTGCCCAAGTGCTAAAGGATCTCCCAGATGTTGCTGTTCAGGCCATCAAGATGATGGAGTTTGGACAGGAGCTATGTCGCGATATCGGTGCAAAGGCCATTCATCCAGTGACCGCTATCCCTGGCGGTATGCTCTGGTCGCTCCCTGAAGAGGACCGTGACAAGTGGTTGAAACAAATTCCTGAGCTTCTGGACAATCTAAACAAGACTGTGGAGCTGGCCAAGACTGTGGTGAATGCGTATATTGACGTTGTCACCAAGGTGGCTGTGACCCCGACATACTATGTCGGTCTCGCCAACAAGGGTGAGCTCGACATTTACGAAGGAACTGTTCGCGTCATGAGTCCCGAAGGCAAGATAGTTGCGGACTTCGAGCCAAAGGACTACCTTGACTACTACGGTGAACACATTCCCAAGCATAGCTACGCTACGCACATCTACTACAAGCCAGCAGGCTATCCAGAGGGCATCTGGCGGGCAAATACGCTAGCCAGGTGCAATGTTGCTGACAAAATGGCTACTCCTTTGGCTGATGCTGCCCTGAAGGAGATGCGCGAGCTTGTTGGAAGACCCTCACACCACACCTTTGCCTACCACTATGCAAGAATCGTTGAAACTGTTCAAGCTGTGGAATGGATAAAGACACTTCTCGAGGATCCAGACATTGTGAGCAAGGATGTCAAGCTCGATGATGTCGAGCCAAAGGAGGGCAACGGCGTTGGCATTGTAGAGGCCCCACGAGGCATTCTGCTGCACAACTACGAGAGCGATGACAAGGGAATACTAACTCACGCGAACTTGGTTGTGGCAACGAACAACAACATTGCCGGTATTGAGAAGTCTTTAATGGATGCTGCGAAACTGATCTTTGAGCAGGATGGGCTCAAAGACCTAAAACTTCCTGACCCGTTGGTCAAGAAATAGGACTGAGAACCATGACTGAAATAGACGAAGGCATTCTGAACCTCCTGGAAATGGTGGTTCGGTGCTATGACTGCTGACTATCCTGTGGTGCTCATTTAGTCGTTGTTGACGATGAGGGCCACGAAATAGTCAGGAAGGAGTTAGTGACTGGCGGCGGATGAAGACGCGGTCGTAAACGAATGGACCGGGTCTGACAACCCTGCTCGGGTGTGCTTGTCACACTCCTTCCCTCCCTTTTCTTTTCCTATCTCACCTCATTGATGAATCATAAAACTGTATTTTTGACAATTTACTCCATTGGTAGAACTATGCAATGCAGTAGCATCTGAATCACCATTCCTAAACCACATCTCTCTTTGCGGCCAAGTACAAACAAGGAAGTCAACGTGACCCCAGAGGAGTTCATCTCGGATGACATCTATCTCCCTTGTTAGTGGTGTCTATCGAGCTTTCTTATCCTCGTTTCTTCATGAATAGCACAATAACGACGAGTAGAATTACTGCACCTCCGCCCACTGCTAAGAGCATAACATATGAAGATGTTGTATTATCACCAGTAGTTGTCCCTGTATTTATGGTAGTACCTTCAAGTACAGTAACCTTGAGTGTTGCCTCTCTAGTATTA
>RDOF01000058.1 GCA_011365025.1 Candidatus Thorarchaeota archaeon | reverse complement strand
TCCAGTTCTTTCAGACTCAGTTTCCTTCCAATCAATTCCGTGAAACTGGTTAGTAAGCAGTTAACTATCACATTCCACACCTACCTTAGGAAACTCATCCGTCTTAGCAAACCAAGATCTCTGGAATAGAGTTCTCGAATGTCATTAATTCCCATCGATGCCATGTAAAGCCGGCCAGAGCCAATGCCCCAAGCTAGAACTGGGTCCGTGATTCCAAGGGGATGTGTCACTTCTGGCCTGAATATGCCACCAGGTGCAACTTCGATCCATCCTAGGACTTCATGCTTCGCGAAGACTTCCACACTTGGTTCAGTAAAGGGAAATTGTCCTGGTTTGTACTTGACCTTCTCAATGCCAACACGCCTGCAGATCTCAGTCAGGTACCCGATTAGGTTCCTTAGTGTGAGCCCCTTATCCATTATGATACCCTCGCACTGATTGAACTCCTGAGCATGCCTTGCACTCAAGGATTCCGATCTGAAGTTGCGGTCTATAATGAACATCTTCTGCGGTGATTCTCTGTGTTCCCAGAGATACCTCATTGAAACTGGTGTCGTGTGGGCTCGTAGACATAGACGAGTTGCCACCTCTTTGCTGTAGGGGGCCTCCCAGCCTTTCGAACCGGTATTGCCGCCATTCTCATGAACGCTCTTGACTGCTTTGTAGTATTGCTGGTCTCTGATATCCCCATGGTCGTAAGGCTCTACTACCCTGAACTGGTCCTGAACCTCTCTGGCTACATGGTCTTGTGGTACAAATAGAGTGTCATTATTCCAGAACTCGGTTTCCACATAGGGGCCGAACCATTCTGTGAAGCCGAGACCTACTAGTATCTCGCGTAGCCAGTTGTTGAACTCAGCATAGGAGTGCTTCTTTCCATAGCTTACATGGGCCGGTTGAAGTTCGACATTGAATGGCCTGAATGCTTTTTCTTTCCAGCTTCCATCTGCTAGCATTTCAGGAGTGAGTGCCACAACGCCTCCAGTTTCTAGGCCAAGTATTTCATCAATTGCCGCCCTCTTCTCAGAGCGCAAGTTTGCGGAGAACACCTTCTTAGTGTTTCTAGAAACTAATGTTCTCTCAATTGCCTGTTGTAAAGCTGAGTCAAGAGCTTCGGGAATCTCCTGCGACCCATCGCTTATAGTTTGTAAAACCTCGTATACTAGGTCATTGAATTGGTCAACATTCGTTTCTAGGGCGGTCTTACCATCGACTTTTGAGATGCTCAGCCAACCATTCTTTCTAGCCCAGTTCATCGCAATTCTCTTTGTATTCTGCGGGAGATTGCTCTTCGCAAATGCCACCTCAAATACAGCTTTTCCTCCAAGCTCCTTGACTGCCTGAAAGAGACGTACTTCAGGTAGTCCGTCTTCCAAGTACTGAGATCCTTCTTCAGTGATGGTAAACGATATGGATTCCTCTGAACGCAGCTCCACCAATCCTCTTTCGGAAAGAGCATTTAGAATTGATACAATTCGCTCTTCATTCTGATTAATTGCATCTGCGATCTCTGATGCAGAAGCCCTTTCTCCCAAATCCAAGAGGCACTGAAGAATTCTCTTCTCTCCTTCTGTCAATTGTTCCATCATTGGCGTATCAAAACTCCTAGCTTGTTGAAATGCTGGTTTGAGGGCATTACCGCATGTTGTCTATGCCGGTATAAAAGAAGCTTTGCTATCACAATGTAAATTGGCGGTACATCCCTTCTTCACCTGTGGATTTTGCTAAATCACCAATGACCTTTTTAATTTGTCGCCACCCCACAAGACTGGCTCGTTTCGAGGGCGGTTGGTAGCTACACATTTGCCTTGGACCTATATATCGACCCAATACACGGGCCACCAAGTACCACTGTCTGCTTCATGCTGCATACAACAGATATTGTGCAGGTTGTGGTTCTTCAGTCACCAGTGGCTATCTTCATCTTGGCAACTCTGGTATCAGTGGGTGTTGTGGGAATCCTCCCGTTTTAACAATACGTAGGTTCCTTCACAAATGACCTGACCTGAAGAAGTAGTACATAACTTTGGCTCTCCATTCGTTTCTCATTCACCTCTCTGGTGGTCTGTGCACGTGCGTGGAAACCTTCGTGAGTGCCTAGAAACATGTGATTTTTTACCAGTGGCGCAATGTTCAAATAGCCACTCCGAGCGAACTCTCTTGGCGGTTGCCTATTGGCTTCTTGTTCTTCATGAAATCCGTCAAAACATCACAATCGAAGAGGTGAAAGGAAATGTCTGCCCAGCGTCAACGGCTCAAAAAGAAAGTGGGAGAGCTGAAATCACATCAGGGTAGGCATAGCTCCTTTACCACTCTCTATGTTCCCCCTTCAAAGGCGCTTGTCGATGTTGTGAGCTTTGTTAAGTCTGAGCTAGCAGGTGCTGACAACATCAAAAGCAAAGCAAATCGAAAAAATGTCCAGGATAATCTTACTGCTATTCTGAGTGAACTCACAAAGATGAATGACATTCCACCAAATGGCATAGCATTTTTCTTTGGCATAATGGAGGAGGGCGGGTCAAATGAAGAGATACGGGAGATTATAGTACCGCCCGCTCCAGTTTCTCAGTTTACCTACATTTGCGGACGTGAGTTCATCACTGAGGAACTGGAAGATATGACCCTTCCAAAGAGCCTAGTCGTGATTGTTCTTATCGAAGGTGGGAAGGTGACCATTGGCTATCTCAGAGGAAAGCATCTTGAGCTTGTTCGAGACGAGGATTTCTATATCATCGGCAAGACACGCGCGGGAGGTCAGAGTGCCAAGAGATATCTGAGAATTCGAGAAGAGAAAATGATGGAGTTCTTCAAGTACGTTGGACGGATATTGAATGAATTACTCCTTGACAACCTTCAGAATATCGATGCAATTGTGTTGGGTGGCAATACAATTCGAGCAATGGAATTCCTTGATAAGGGCGACTTGGACTACCGGTTGAGAGAGAAGGTCGCTGAGGTTATTATTCCTGTGAGCGTTATCGACGAGACCGGCCTCTATCAAGCAGTAAAGGAAGCATCACGCGTACTTCGCGAGACAGAGATCTACGCGGAGCGCGAGGCCTGGGAGTCCTTCATAGAGTCACTAATGAAGGGAGAAACAGGAGTTGCTTACGGTAAGGCCGAGGTTCTTAGTGCCCTAAAGGAGGGGCGAGTGGAAAAAGTATTGATTCTGGAGGATGAACTCGAACTGATTGATGCCCTTTACGATGAAGCCTCGGAATATGGGACCGAAATCATGGTGTTCTCAAGTCAAACGGAGTCTGGCGCTCAGCTGAAGTCCTTTGGAAGCATTGCTGCTATTCTCCGATGGTGAGCATACAACTAGTCTCTTGGTACACGTGGAATCTCCGAAAGCGTCTGAATATCTTCAATCCAAGCAGCGAGTTCCTCGCCAATTCCTTCCAGATAGGCCATCAATGCTTCATAGAATTTTCCTAAGAGATCTGGATTCAGCTTCTTTTTCTTTTCTATGAAATCCTTGACTCTTTTTGGGAGCCCCACGGACCATTTCCGAAGGGAGAGGGTTGCCTTTCGATCCTGAAGCACTTTCTTTGCAATCTTGGATTTTCGAGATATCTCCAGTAATTGCTCAAGAGACCTCTGAACCGTGATGGTCGCTACAACAAGCCGTTTGGAGTCGGATTTTGTATTGGACTCACGGGAAGTATAATACATCTCCTTGAACCGTCTCTTGGCAATTATGACCTGGTTCAGGAAATCTCTTAGTTCTTGCATAATAGTAGCCAGCACTTAGACAGTGATTACTCTTTTGCCTACACAGCAGAGTAATTGCAGGAGCCTTCCATGCCATATGGACATGCTCTACATTTCGAAGAGTCTGGGGATGGTCTTGGTGAGCGGTCTCTGTACCAGTACTCATCAAATTCGCGGAGCTGTTTGATGATTGGCTTTGGCTTGAACCGCCTTTCGAAAGTCTTGCTTTCAGAACATGTCATACATCTTGTTTTGCTTTCACTGCTACACTTTCGTGCATTGTCTTGAGTACAGTAAACAAGGACCAACTTGGTTGTGCTGCAGGACACACCCTTCTCCATTAGCGCAAGCGCATACAATCCGGCTTGGAAGAAGTCCTCCGGTTTCGGCTGATCCGGAAGGTAGTTCACTGGAAATTTGCGCTCGATGATTGCATCCAAAACGGGCACTTCTTCCCAATGTAGAATTGCGGCATCAAACCGACCATTATAGCGATACCCAACTGAAACCACAGATTCTTCCGAGAAAAGAAAACTCTCCCTTGATTTTGGTTGGTTCAAGTTCATACTCAGGAATTGTCTTAGGGTCCATCTAGATTCAGAAGAATGGCGAAGCAGCCTAGCAGTGGAGCTGAAGATGCCGCTTTTGCCCCATGACATTAGAATAAGCAAACCGCCAACAAATGCTACCAACGCGAAAAGACCAGAGATGCCATCCAATGAAATCACCCAAATATCCAAAGGAATGCCGCCAGAATCGTCACGGCAATGACTACGATGCGGAATCCCAAATTGCTTTGGCTTTTTCCCTCTGCATGCAATTTCACTCTTTCATGGAGGTGCGCTCCTTGTTGCGCGGCGGAGCTGAATTGCATACCTCGTTTCTGGTTCAAAAAGAGCCTGTACTCACACTGAAATTGTGTTCTTAAGTCTGAAACGTCTCGGTACCTACGTACCTGCTTTGTGCCGGTTTCAGTCATCTCTACATCGCCTCTCACCTTTTGATGCATTATCATCCCTCAAAAGGGGCACCATTTTCTTGGATGAAGGCGAGTGCTGGCAAACTCAAGAGAACAAAGAGCAAAGGTACTATCAATGCAGTACGAAGCCCAACGCCGGGCAGGTCTGCAATAAAGCCTGTCAACAGAGGACCCAGAGCTCCACCAAAAAAGGTGAAAATTGCGGAGAATCCAAAGAGCCTTGCCTCAAAACCCTTGGGAATAATTTTGGCATATAGCGCACGAGAGAGCGCCAGATTCCCGCCAAGTGCAAAGCCAGCAATGGATGAAACTACAGCCACTGGTGCAAATTCTGCCCAGAGAATAATGGTGGCAAATCCAATTGCCCAAAGACCCAAGTTCAGTCCTTGCATAAGCCTAACCCCATATCGGTCTCCAAGCCGACCTTGAATTACAGAGCCAAGAGCAGCACCAGGAAGTGCCAAACCTAGAAAGAGAATCGCACTCTCCGCAGGAATCAATAGCACTTCTATTGCGATAAGAGAAGCAAAGGTCATGATGGTCGAAATTGCATCCCCCCAGAGTATCGAACCAAAAAGGTAGGCCTTGATGGATCGATTCCTAGCAACTTCTTTCGCAGCATCTAGGGTTATGGACAGCATGTCACTCCTTTCCATATTCATAGGTTGGTCGTGTTTTAGGAATATCGACGGAATGGCGGTGAAGATGATAAGAAACCCTCCAATAGCTCCGAAGGCAGCGCTTCTTCCGAAGTTTTGGTCCAACACAATCGCTAGCAAAGCACCTATTCCCCCTCCGATATATCCCATGAGAATGCCTAGACCTGAAACTGATCCCATTCGACTCCTGTAAGCTTCTGAAGCTAGGTACGCATTTACAGCTATCCACCCCGTCTGAATGCAAAGCGACATCATTACGAAAAGAAGAAGCAATTCTACTAGGCTTGCTGAAATCGACATCAGGAATATGTCAACAGAGGCGATAATGCTACACGTCATTATAACGGCCTTTCGAGTTCGAAAACGTTCCTTACTTCTATCAATCGCGGCTCCTACGATTGGCGTCCAGCAGGCTGCAATCAAGCCAGTGACAAGGGAGAGACTGCCCACGATGGAATAGCTACCTCCGAGGCCGACCACCATTAATGGCAAATACATTGCATTTATCACAAATGCTACCGGCGTTGTTCCGAAGTCAAAGAATGACCATGCAATGGCAGTCCGCCTATCCATATTGACCACCTTGTAGCTTTTTCGGACCCTAAAACCTTGGCGACATTGATAGGGTCATCATTTATATTCGTGTGTCGCAAAATCTTACGTTGAAAGACTTCAATGCGTGAGTCGTAGGCATTAGACTAGGTGATAAGATGTCCGCAGAAGACAGCTATGGTGCCACAGCCGGCAAAGTTCTCGTTTTCGACGCTAGTGAAACTGTGAAATTTCCCGCCCAATTCAAGCAAGCAATGGGCACAAGCAACGGTCTCATGGTCCTAGTTCACAAGGACCGTCTCATCAAGATTTTCCCACTTGAGGATGATCAGGTAAGCTATCTGTCACTGGAAATTGGTCGTCTTACCAACGATTTCCTTACACGCCTATCACAGGTTTTCAAGAAGGCTGGGCTTGTGGACCTCCTTTTCTCCACGGGTGTCTGTTTGCGGGGTACTCGCTGTTACTACGAATGCTATTACAACGCACAGCAGTTGACCATGGCAGAGAGTGAACTACGGAGCAGCCTTGAGGA
The DNA here is from genome assembly GCA_011365025.1 of Candidatus Thorarchaeota archaeon. Next base: position 7,074 of record RDOF01000058.1, on the reverse strand, counting down.
ACTAGATGGAGTTAAGCAGGTAATTATTGCCAAGGTGGATAAGTAGCAATTCTCGAAGTGAGATGCTGAGTAGTAATGCAGAGTCTATATGAAGTCCTAGTGGACCTAATTCTCCAAGGGCACCTTGGGCTCTTCATTGCTTGCTTGGGTATCAATCTAATCCCCTTCATTAGTCCCAGTAACATGGTGCTTGCAGGCATTGCGGCCCTGCTGTTGCCTTCTATGTCTTGGGTCGAGATTGGTGTTGTCGTTGCATTGTCTGCGACATTATCAAAGCTGATTCTATACTACTCAGTGCGAGGATCCCGTGCAATTATGTCTGAATCGATGCTATTGAAGATCGAATATGAGCGGAAGAGAGTGGATAGATGGGGGGCGCTTGCACTTGTCTTGTCTGCGGCATCCCCCGTGCCTGACGACCCGATTGTTATCTACACAGGTCTTACGAAATATAACGTTTGGAAGTTCCTAGTCTCCTATTACCTCGGGAAGGTCGCGGTTACTCTGCCTGGTGCTTTCCTAGGTTACACCGTCGGAGCCCTCTTCGAATCCATTCCATTGGTTATTGCATCAATTGTTTTGACTGCTATTCTGACAGGCTTCATTTTCAAAAGACGAACCGAGCATGAAACCCCCACTTCTATTGCGTGAGTCCACTTCAACCGTCAAGCGCATTGCGCAACTCTTAAGAGGTTCAGAATCGCCGGCATCATCTGCTGAGGTTACAACATGGCTGGAATTAGTACGGTAGAAGTAAAATGCGTAAAATGCAAAAACCCATTTGAAGCCGAAGTTGTTGACCATTTGGACCTATCTGAAGATAGTACCATTGCAAGACGGCTTAGAACCGGAAAAGCAAATCGAGTTCAATGTCCGAAATGTAGGAAGGTCATGTACTTAGATCGCAGCATCGTAATCAATTTTGAGCCTCAGAGCATAATTGTACTCTATGACCCAGCCGCAAAGAAAAAGGAAATTCGCGAAGGTTACGAGAAGGAGTACAACTCGATTATCAGCTTCAATGAAGCCCTAGAAGAAGTCGCCAGTGAAACCGAGTTCAAAATTGTGAGCGACATCAAACAACTGAAGCTTATGGTTGATGAATACCTGAAAGAGCATGGTTAGTGCTCTTACAGGCGTCTTTTCCCAAGCAGAAATTCTTCGACCCATCTTTCCGCCCTGTACATGGTTGTTGGGGAGGGAGGCATCTTGAAACCGTAGGCGGATATTGACTCTAATGCGCCGCCTATACCGCGTTTCATTGCCAGTTTAGCTCCTCGGATTGCATCCATCAATATTGGGCCGGCATTTGGACCATCCGTGACCTCCATTCTGATATCAATCTTAATCGGTGCGCCTCCAAACTGCCTACCCATTATATAGAAATAAGACTCCCTGCCATTATTCAGGAATGGAACGAAATCAGATGATCCTGCTACCAAAGGTGCATCATATGGAAGGTCCTGTCCAATTGCTTCGCTCTTGACGCCTCTCTTTCTCATTCTTCCCCGATCATGAGAATCACGTGACTCAGCCCCCCCGCCCACATCCAGTTGATAACTCCTGTCCACTTTCACGCCTCTTGCCACAAGGAGCTGCAGGAGATTACGATGTAAGACGGTCGAACCAAGCTGGTCCTGAAGATCATCCCCAATTAGGGGTACTCCCTTCTCCTCAAACTTCTTGCTCCATTCACGGTTTGAGGCAATTGGGATTGGTGCCGCGTTAATGAATGCACATCCTGCATTAAGGCTAGCTTCGGCATAGAATTGTGCTGCCTTTTCTGCTGAGCCCGGCAGCAGATTGATGACGATATCAGCTTTCGATTCTTTCAGTGCACTTGCCACATCGGACACCGAATCCGATGATTCTTTGACAAGCGCCTTGAGCATATCATCCACACCATCCAGTGTCGGGCCTCGAAGGACTTTAACGCCCGTCTTTCCAACCTTGGCAAAACGCATCACATTGTTTGGATCGGCGAAGATAGCTTCAGCCAAGTCAAATCCGACCTTTGTATCGGCAACATCAAAGGCCGCTACAAATTCGATATCACTCACATGAAATCCTGCGAAATCGGGGTGGTTTAGACCAACCAAATCATCGTCCAATTTTGCATTCTTGTAGTATTCAACCCCTTGAACCAGAGCGCTGGCACAGTTTCCAACACCAATCAGCGCAACCCTAATGCCATTCACTTGTCTAACCTCTCATTGTCTTCATGAGTTCTCTTCACAAAGATTCGAAGATGGTTTTAAAGTTTTACGACCATAGAATAGTTTTGCGGAAGGGCTGCTGGATTGCGGGCGAGGGCAAACGCTTATGTTGGTTCGGTGCATACATATTGAACGGACGAATGGTCAAGCTCGTTGCTCCATTATGCGTGGAAAAAAGAAATCCAGGCACGGACGTGCAGTGTACGCCTATCCGAATGTCCTAAATGAAGGAGATTCGGCTCTCACCGAGTGTTCAGAGAATGGCGTCAAGGTACGTATTTGGGAGCACCACTCACGTTCAAAATAGAGAGGGTGGACCTCGCTGCCCGTAGGGCACCAAGTCTTTGCTTGGCCATCGTCCCCTATTTCTCCTACACAATCCGAGCTTCATACTGCTTTACAGATACTTCGCCAATAGGTCAACTACGTCGGCAACCTGTATGGGTTTCTCTACCTTCTTGGTTCCTTCAATTAGGTTGTTGACACAAAATGGGCACGCCGTGGCAATTATTGTGGCTCCCGTATTCAGTGCAGTCCTTATCCTGTCAGACGCAATTCGTTTCGCCAGCTCCGAATCATATGATCGCAAGCCTCCTCCAGCCCCACAACACAAAGCCGCCTCCCGAATAGTTTCCATCTCCACTAATTCCAGTCCCGGAATTGCACACAAGACTTCTCGTGGGGCATCATAGATGCCCTGCTCTCTTCCCAGGTGACACGGGTCGTGATATGTCACCCTGATTCGTTCCGTACTTCCTTTGGGTTGCAGTTCGCCTTTCTTTATCATCTCAGCCGCATACTCAGCAATGTGAACTACTTCAGGCAAGTCAATCCCAAAATGCTTAGGATAATCATTACGCAGTGTATTCAGACAGCCGGCACAAGAAACCACGATCTTTTCTGCTCCCGCTTCTTTAAACGCCTGAGCCAATTTCCCGGCCATCTCTTTTGCAGAATCCATCATTCCGGTTCTCATCATAACGGATCCACAGCATGACTCCTCCTCAAGCACGGCAAAGTCGTTTCCCAGAGTCTTCAATATCTTTGCAGTCGATATCGCAATTGACGGTAGTCTCAATCCCGCAGTGCATCCAACATAATACACTACGCTTCCCTTGGGGGCAACGTCAAATCCAAGCTCTTTTGTCCAATCTCTCCTAATGCTGTTGTCACTCTCATATGGATTGAGGTTCTCCAATATCTTTCTGATAACCTCATCACGTGCTTCATTGGGAACATCGTTGAGAACTTGTCTTACCTGCATGAGTGTCTTTGCAGGATCGAATTCTGCTGCACAGATTTGCGTGCAGTTCCCGCACAGTGTGCAAGTGTAAAGCGACTCTACATTCTCGGCAGATCGCTCCAATCGTCCATCAAGAAGTGCCTGCGCCACCTGAATTCTTCCACGCATGAAGCTGGTTTCAAATCCGCTGGAGTTCTTCCACACAGGGCAAACTCCATCAAATCCCATCTCTTCATAGACGGCGTTTCTGCAGATCCCACATCTGCGGCATTGAGCCAGATTTTCCCTGAGTTCATCCATATCTACCTTGGTCACTGTCAAATGCCTCCCATGACTCCAGGGTTCATAACACCGTTAGGGTCGAGTGTGTCTTTAACTGTCTGAAGCAGTAGCATATAGTCCTCGGTCCCCTTCATTTTGCCCTCCCAATAGGGCGCCAGCTTGAACGGTACCGCTCCGGTTTCGTATAGAGTTGATGCAAGTTCATCGTGCGCCCTTACTACTTTTCCTTCTTCCTCTTCGTCTAACGGGTCGAAATAGAGATGCGGGTACATATTCATGGTCGAGTGCCCTGCTAGAAATCCTGCGGTGTGCCCCAGAAATCCATAGTTGTCCATGGCCTTGGTGATCTCCTCCACTGACCTACTGGAGTTGATTGGTGTTTGATGGTGGTAAAGGGTCCGCCAGTGGAACCCATGGGCATAGCAGCATCTCACAAAGGTCCAGAGCCTCTTCTCCCATTCGCCCTTTGGAAGCTCACCAATTCCAATGACATGGCCACCAATCTCTCTGCAAATCTCCTCCGTCTTAGAGACATCGCTTTCCAGCATGTCTTTTCTCACTCTGCCTAGGGTCATCGATACTGTCCGGTTTGGCCAATCATGTTTTGGAATAGAAAACTCCTCTCCGAGCATATCCATGAAGAGATTCAACATACCTCCCTCATAGATTGATGCAAACATAGGTTGGACTCCTTGGCTCTTGATTTCGAGAAGAAATCTGGCTGCTTGCTCTGCTGTATCAAAGCCATAGGTGTCATAATGGAAGTTCTCGATTCTCTTGTAGGTCTTCAGAGAAACCTTTGTGATCACTCCCAAGCCCCCCAACGACCCAATGAACAGCCCTGTTATATCCGGGCCGAACGCGTACCTCAGAAATGGACCTGGCGAATATGGACTCGCCGATGAACCGGTTTGTATCACCTCGCCTGTGGGAAGCACTACTTCAAGCCCTACTACCATCTCGGCAATGGGGCCAAAGGAGCTTGAACCCGGACCAGCGCCATTTACTGCCACATTCCCGGCAATTGTACATACCAGGCCAGATTCAGGACTTACAGGGACCCATAGGTTATACTTTGATAGGAATTTGTCCAACTCACCGAAGGTGACACCTGCTCCCACTGTGACCGACCTAAGGTCCTCGTGAAGTGTTATTCCTTGCAGTCGCAGAAGCTCCAGTACCAATCCGTCCACCTTGGGAATTGCCTCCCCCTGGAGCGACGAACCTCCTGACCGTGGCGTCACAGAGATTCTCTCCACATTGCACAGTCGGAGGATTTCTGTCACTTCGTCGACTGTCCCGGGGCGAACCACAACTCCCGGTTTGACCGACTCCTTTGCCATAGAGGCTGTTTCTGAATATGCTAGCAGTACGTCTTCTCTTGTGGAAATGTAATCTTCTCCAACAATTGCCTTCAACTTGTCAAGCACCCTTCTGTCCATCTTCTAAATGCCTCCAAGGACTCCAGGGTTCATTATTCCGTTGGGGTCGATTGTGGCCTTCAGGGTTCTAATCAGCCTCATGTAAGACTCCATTTCCTCAATGCCCTCAACCCAGTAAGGGGCCAGTTTGAATGGGACTGCTCCTGCCTTGAATAGCTTCTTGGCCATGGCTTTGTGTGCCTTTCTCACTCTCTCTTCTTCCTCGGAATCCTGAGGGTCGAAGTATAGTTGGGGATAGAAATTGTAGCTCGCATGACCAGACTGCAGCCCTGCTGTGTGGCCAATTATGCCAAACTCGTCCAAGGTCTCCCAAATTACATCTATTGATTTATGCCAATTGCTGATGCTTTGGTGGTGATATAGCATTCTCCAAGCCCAACCGTGTAGGTATGACATTCTTATCCATTTCCTAAGGCGGTCCTCCCATTCTGCTTTGGGCAATTCGCCTATTCCTATAACATGGCCTCCATATCGCTCGCAGATTCTTCCAGTGATATCAGCGTCGCTATCAAGCTGATCCGGCCGGTGCCTACCAATTGTCATAGATACAACAAGAGGCGGCCATTCATGAGAAGGTATGCCAAATTCCTCTCCTGCCATATCAAGGAAGAACTCGAGAATTCGTCCCTCATAGACTGCCATCCAAAGTGCATTCACCTCGTTCTCCTTGAGTTCTAGTAAAAACTTCTCTAGCGAATTTGCATCCTGAAATCCATACGTGTTGTAGTAGTAATGCTCAATTCTTCTGTAGGTTTTCAGGGAGACCTTGGTGATTATCCCAAGACTGCCAAGCGCCCCTATGAATAGGCCTGTCAAATCCGGTCCAAAAGAATAGCGAAGAAACGGGCCTGGTGCGTTGGGATTTGCTTCTGAGCCCGTTCTTATGACAGTTCCATTTGGAAGGACTACCTCCAATCCCAAAACTAGTTCTCCAATGCATCCAAAGACGCCTGAACCAAATCCAGATCCGTTGACTGACACATTTCCCGCTACTGTCGCAGATAATGAAGAGCCAGGATAGAATGGAACCCAGAGACCGTGGCGTTTGAGAAACTTGTCAAGCTTGCCATAGGTTATGCCAGCTCCAACAGTGATTGAACGCAGGTCCTCATAAAGGGAAATATCTTCTAGTCGCATTAGCTCAACGACTAGCGCACCTTCCTTGGGAATCACTTCCGCTTGAAGGCTCGAACCCCCACATCTGGGCGTCACAGGTATTCGGTATTTGTTGGCCACCTTCAGGACTTCTGCGACTTCAAGAGTGGTGCCTGGGCGGACCACGGCTCCTGGAATAACAGAATCATATCCTGTAGAGGCTGAAACGGAGTACGAAAGAAGAACATCCTGTCGTGTAGAAACGTAAGCATCTCCGACAATTGCAGCTATCTCTCTAACTGCCTTCTTGTTCAAGGACTGAACCCCTGGGGCCATTTGATAATCAGAAGATGTGTCGTATTTTCATTAAATCGCTAGCCGAACCCTTTACCTTGAGTTTTCTCTTCAATAGTGCTGATGCGGCGCTCATTTCCTCGAGGAAGAGCTTCCGAATTGTTTCTTCATCACTCTGAATCTGCATATCAGGCTCATCTATCGTTCCTTGTTCAACTAGTATGTTATTGTCTTTTACAATGAAATGGTACTGGTTGCCTTCCTTTAGCGTTAACAGTGCAGTTCTTTCCCATCCTTCTATCGCTTCCATGGTCTTCTCTCGTTCAAGACCAATCTTAATTCTCTCTCGCATTAGTTCAAGTAGCTCATCGGACATATCTTGCATCCACCGATGAGACCGAATGCATCCAAAGCTAGATTTAGTTGTTTCCGTTGAATGGATTCTGCAAGTATTACCGCTTCCGGTGTTTGTCAACAATCTCAAGGAACCTAGCAACGTTAT
>RDOF01000057.1 GCA_011365025.1 Candidatus Thorarchaeota archaeon | reverse complement strand
CAAAGATGGAATTTCGTCAGGTCGTCTGGTCGGTCACGGACCAATCTATGACAAGAGTGATACTCTCACGGAGCGATTTCGTACCACTGATTCGAAATAGCAACAACCTACTGGAGGTTTCTAATAAGCTCCATCAAGATTGTATCGACAAATTCTCCATCAATGAAATGCCGGCCATGTGCTGTTCCAAAGACGGCAAACCCAAGCTTTTCATAGACTCGAATGGCTCTTTTATTGAAGGCGTGAACACTGAGCTCAAGCCTTCTCAGGTTAAGGCTCTTCCATGCGAAGTTAATTAAAACCTTCATGGCCTCAGTGCCATACCCTTGCCCCCAATTTGAAGGATTATGGATGGCTATGCCAACTCTTGCTGACCTAGAGAGCCAATCGATGTCGTGCACTCCTAGGGTGCCAAGAAATTCGTCGTCTTCTGTTTTCTCCATGGCGAAGTAGAAAGATTTCCTATCCTTCATCTGCTGTTGTGCTTGCTCAATCCAACGTGCTTCATACTGTCTGGAATTCGGCATATATCCGGCAAGATACTTTCTCATCTCTGGATTGTTCCAATCTTGCATAATCCTGTCCAAATGGTTCTCCTCAAGTATCAACAACCTTACTGTTTTACCCTCGAGCATTGTAATCATATCCCAGGGGAAGGCCTATGTATCAAGCTTCGCAAGAAAATCTCTGAAGTATGGGCATAGACTTCCCATCCAGTAGAGATTGCCAAAGCATTCCTTGCGTAAGGACTTTCTCTCAACTCTGCATTCGAAGTTTTTCTCTCCATCAAAGAAAATGCAAAGCTCGCTTTCTACGGATTCATCATCGAAAATTCGTTTCCTTATACCTTTCATAACCGATGGGTCTGTGGAGCGTTGCAGCTCCTTTGGATCACCGAGAATGCTGATTATCCTGTTCTTGAGTGCCGGAGGACTCTCTTCTGCCATTGCCCAACGGGTCACCAACTCGCTTACTTCCGCGTTGAAGACAAGCAAGGGATAATCAATTTCCGTAGCAATCTCCCGTACGCGATGATAGTATTGGAGCGCCTTTCCGTAGTCACAGGTTAAGTGTCCGGCATCTCCTGCAAGGAATAGTGTAATAGTAAGAAGTTTCTTCATACCGGCGCTCTCAGCCAAGTCTATGCTTCTCTGGTAGTATTCTGACGCCGCTTGGACATTCCCCTTTCTTAGTTCAACATCCCCCAAGTTAGCTGTAGCAGTGGTTGTGCCCCTTACGTATTCAGCTTCTTGACTGATCTCCAAGGCGCGTCTGTTATACGTTTCCATTTGGTCAATTTGACCAAGGGTTCTGTCGATTTCGCCCACATTGATTAGGGACTTTGCAAGCCCAATCTGATCGTTTAACTGCTGCTGGATAATAAGGAGTTCCTCAAACTGGTCTCGGGCTTCCTGAAGCTGGCCCAAGTCTAGAAAGATGACACCTCTTAGATTCCTTGCATAGGCCACGCCCTGAAGATATCCCATTTGCTCGTAGGCTCTGAGAGCAGGGGTTAGGATAGCTACGGCTCTCTCATATTCGCCCAACTCAATTAATACCCGTGCTCTATACGATTTGATGTCAGCTAGAGCAAGATTCTGTCCTAGATGTTTGGCAGTGTCTTCCGCCGAGTTCAGTCGTATCAAGGCTTCTTCTCTCGACACCGTAAACCCAGCAATGAATGCCTGGATTATTCTTGCATTAAGCAATGCTGCCTGAACCCTGCTTCTTACCTCTTGATTCTTTGCGGTTGCCTTTGTTACCTTCTCAATACTATCTGATGCAACATCTGCCGCATGGTCTGTGTACCCCAAGTCAATCAGAATCGCCGCTAGCTGCCCAGAGAGCTCCGAAAAGACAACATAGTCCTTTGATTGCCAAGTCTGATTCGTTATGTTCCGAAGATTGTTTAGCCAACGTGGGTCCAAGCTTTGACGGCAATACGCCGCAGCGGCGTAACCCTTGCAGGCAAGGCATGATGTTCCACGAGCGAGTATCTGATTATATCCATAGGCGCCCCGAAGGAAGCACGCCTTGGCACACATCGCTAAGAAGGGCGCGCTTCTGTTTTTCCATTGACCTGCTCCCACGTACTCCATTAGAATGTCAGTGAAGAGCAGGAATTGGTCTTTGTTCGACCTACCTTCAGTGGCAACTCTTGCCGCGAGCTCTTCAATTTCCTTTGGAAACAAATCCTCTGCATACATTCTGAACTCAGGAATTATGGGGTCATCAGTCAACGTGAATCAATCACCATCTCAACGCAAAGGTTCCCTTTAGGCTTAACTGGCACAAACCCGTATATCTCCATCAAAAGCCTTCTAAGAAAACTCTCCGCGCCTCTTGAACCTGTCATCGTTTCTTATTTTCTTTGTTAAGGTTTCTTCATCGGAGCAACTTTCCTAATCAGGTCAATTAAATCGTACATACTGAAGGGCTTCTGAAGAAAGGCTCTTGCCCCGGAAGCTAACATTCTGTCACTTTCTCCATCCGCCAAGTCTGTCATAGCAATTATGGAGATTCCAGGGTCGATGTCGAGAAGGTCTTCAACAACTCGAATATTCTCGGTACTGGACAAGTCAAGGTCTAGGAGCACAATATCGGGTTGTTTCTTTATGCAGATGTCAAGCAGCTCTGCGGTGTTGGTGACTTCAGCAATGACAGCATGGCCTGCATCTTCTATGGCCATCTTCAGCAGGACCCTCAGGAAGGGGATATCCCCTGCAATGACAACAGCCAGAACTTTGTTATCGGCCATGAGCAGTGCGCCTCCGTGAACTGCAATGAGGAAGCATCGTGTACGCTTCTCATTCAGACATCGCTTTCTCAACGAGCTCAAGCATGTGGCGAATAGTGACAGGTTTGAGTCCGAAGCTAATTGCTCCGCCATTCAATGCTTGGTCCCTAACGTTGGCATCAGCGCTGATGAATACTATCTTTGCCTTGGGCTCAAGTTGAAGTATCTCCTTCATGGCGGCCAAACCATCTTTGTTGGGCATTCTGTGGTCCAGAATAATAACATCAGGTTTGCTTGCCATGTCCACGAATTTCTTTACTGCCTCCTCCCCATCAAATGCATCAGCTACCACCTGATGCCCCTTTATTGCAAATACATCTTTGTAGAGTCTATGAAGGATGGCTTCGTCGTCTATAATGAAGATGCTTACCATATGTCATAGCCTCCGACTAGATCTTTCTTCAATGTGTTTGCGGCTTCTGGTTCGTCCTTTCGCTGATTAGCTTTGTTCTTGTAAAACGCCTCAATGGTGATATAAATGATGCGTGCTTGTTCTGAAAAACACTTGGCTGATGTACCTCAGCCTGATATCTTGGTGACAAGCGAAGCTACAGATGGAACAGACTACTCAGTCCCGTTCCAAGGACGGCTCTTGTAAATCGAGTTTCTACTGGCTGATCAACCTCTTAGGTGTCCTAAGGTTGCTCTTCCAAGATAGACTCTAGATTCTTTTGAAGACCCATAAGTTCTGCATCAGATTTTGGATCAACAACAAAGCAGGACGTTGAAACTTTCGTTTCGCCAGGACTAACATGAGTTCCTAAGCTCATTGAAACTCCGATGATTATCCCTCCAATTCCAATTGCGGAAGTTCCAACGCCCTTGCCAGCATGAAGTATAGCTAGTCCTTCGGGATTCTGGTCAATTTCCCCATTCCTTATCCAGAGTAGATTGTTCCGGGGAACTGCTACCGATGGGACTTGTGATGCATAGAAATCTGTCATTCGGTCATTCTCGATGGCACGAAACAGTCGGTCGGGCACTTCGCCGTTGAAACCGGCATCCACGATGAAACTCGGCACAGTTCTTAGTGTGGCATCTGTTACATTCTCGATAATCCATCTGGTCAGAACGAGAGGACTACCTCCAGTTGTAAGATATTGAAGTCGAAGCCGAACGCCGCGTGTTGACCGCTGAACTGCTCCAGTCCAAGATACCTCTACTCCGCTCCACGGACCAATGGAGATTCGCTTGCCTTCCATCTTCTCCCTGTTTGTAATGACATTTGTGAATTCCTCGTCCAACGCATCATCCCAAATCACTGGTTGAATACCGCCATAGTAATTATTCAGGAAACCACCAGGTTTTGCTTCTCCTGTAGGAAAAGAGGATATCAAAAGCTCAGTACCTTTGCTATTCTTGAGAGAATATAGACATCCCCCATACTCGTGAGAAACCTTGTACTCAATCCGCCCATTCTTGACATGGAATCCCTTGCATCCCTCTTCCTCGATTTCGCTTACTTCAACCTTGGTTCCTGCAGACCCTAATTGAATGATATTAAAGGGGAAGACCTTGTCAGTCAAAGCCCTCAAGCGTAGATTCCCTTCATAAACAATGAACCCATCTTTTGCGAGTTTTGAAGGTTTGAGTTTTATCTGCAGTTCCTCGTTGTCAGCAATAGGATGCATCTCTATTCGAGATGATCTTTGCATTTGGTCTTTGGGAGAATTCAAAGAACTAAGCGTGGCTTGCCATGCTTCGGGTACTTCAACATCTAGATTGACAGGCAAGGGTGCAAGAATTGCTTTTCGAACTCTCAATGAGATTTCAGTCTCGGATAATGAAGGAATTACTGCAGGCCTAATATCAAAGTCGTACAGCTGTCTTGTCGAACCTTCAGTTTCCATTCCTACATTTTGAATTCGCTTGCCAATCCTTAGACGATAGAGTCGCTGTACGTCTTGCCAGCCTGATGCATTCAGAACAAGGAAGACTTCTGAAATCATCCTTCTCTCACCGGGCTCAAGACTCATGATAGGATACTGCATGATCCTGACCTGATTGCCGCCCATTTGAATCTCTTCCACTTTGGAGATGTCCCATATCTCGCCAATTGTTGTGTGTTCCCCTCGAATTGCAATCCAACCTTCGTCATAAGCATTGGGAGATGATGGAATAGTAGGGTAATTGAGGACTTGACTATTTGCACTATCCGCGACAACTCCGCCCTTCAATGGGATGTATTTTGTGCCAACGTTCAAGTTGATACCTTGGCCTCCACCGTACATTCTGACCTGGAATGAATGAGGTTCCTTCCCCGTATTAGTGGCCCAGACTTGGTGTATGACAATACCGGTTCCCCTCTCAAAGACCGCCCGATCTTCAATATGCAGTGGACGTTCGGGATGCGCACCTTTCATAGCTACAACTGAGATGTCGGCCCCCTCCGATACAGCTACCTCTCGGGGCGAAAACCGGAAAGAATCGATGCCAAAGGGAGGGCCAATTTGCGCTCTCAGCAAGAAAACCCCTTCGAAGTCCGCGTTGGCATAACGTGCTCGAAAGATTGCGCCTTCATAATCGAAAGTTGCCACGTAGTCCTCGGAAAGAATCGTCTTTCGAAGTAGGCGGTCATCGTCGCCTATTGCAGCGCTTCCATTGAATAGGCAGTATACTGGAATCCGGAACTTTCTAGTCGTTAGAGATACTCCATTGCTCGCCAGTTTTAGGTGTAACAGCAAGTCATACGTTCTTGCCTTAAGGTCAGGGTCCGCCTCGACATCGAGGACGATACCAGATTGTCCTTCTGGTTGGAGTTGAATTTCTTTGGTCATTGGTGAAATGCGGAGAGATTCTGAAGGACTCTCAACGTGCACTGAACCTTTCATTTCAAAGTCAGATGCACTAATTATCGATATGGGAATGCGTGCCGCACCACCTGGAATAATTCTGGTATAATTGGCCTTGTTCATTATTTCAGCAGCTGGCTTGATGATGAGACCGGTGCGAAATGTGAATTTCACGCCATCCAACTCAAGGGCGGCATCGATTGTTGGAGTACGGATATTTCTACGATGAATGGGAGCTTCAGGTCCAACAGTGAATCCAACCTCCCACGTCACACTCTCTCCCGCTTGTACCTTCAAAGAAGTGGTGCTCTTATCCTCGAAGGTCAAGGCTGAGAACGCCTTCAAACTTCCCTTGAAATCAGCATCCTTTGTACTGCCATTCTCAATCTCAAGTATGTATTTTGAGGGTACACCGCAGAGTACCTTATGCTGCACAACACGAGCTCGTACTTTAATCTTCGAACCGTCAACTCCACGCTCAATCGCAGTGATATGGCGTGAGTGCTTGTCAATGATAACAGAGAGGGAATTATCACCATAACTGAACCTGTATGGAAAAATTTCCATGTTCTCCTCGGTATAATCGTCAGGCGCTTGAGTGAGTTCTCTTTGATGTGCTTCGTACCAAGTAATCCCATCAGGAAGCGAATCAAAGAATGACTTCGCAAGAGGGTGATCTAGAATACCTGGAATGTAGTCTTCCATTTGAACACCATCACCAGACGGGTTCCACATGAGACCAACCTTCTTGTAGAGGGGTACAGCTCTCATGTTACCGGGCCACGTATTCAAATCCATACGCTTCCTCCCGTCCGCACGGGCAATCTCGATTGATCTCAGGAGTAAGCGCTTTCCAACCTTCTTGTTCAAAGCTTCAGGTGAAACTCCTAAAGTACCCACATAAGCAGCATCAGCATCTCGAACATGAGCGTGGAGAGTACAGGAGCCCACGGGTTTGTTGGTTGCATTATCGACCGCAATGAGAATAGCAATCGAACTCATAGTGTTGAATTGTTTCTTAACTCGTTCCTCATCGAAAGGAACGCCTTGGGTGTAGCCTGTAGGCCAGAGGTCCTCCCACCCATTGTACATCACCGCAAGATCCTTAGCCAGTTTCTCATCATATTCAACGATTCTGATGTCTGCAGACTCACTCATTATTCATCGCCACTCAGGAAATGGACAGCATATTCGATACCCGTTTAGTAATAACGCTTGCACTACTAGCAATTCGCGCATGGAAGGCCCTTTATGAATATCCCAAAAAGCAGCCATTCCACTGCAGTTTGCATTGTAGCTATGATGCGATAGGCCTTAGCTTTGTCGAGCCATGGGCCAAAGCTCAAGAATTACAAACCAGTCCATATGCAGGCCCTTGTAATCCTCAATCCCTGTATTCCACGTTGCTTCTCTTCCATGAATACTTACATTTTTCTTCCAGCACCATCACTTAATACCTGTCGATTTTTCGAAAGGTTTGCTCAAGTTTGCTATTACAATATATAGTTAATTTTTTATTAAGTATGCCCGTGAAATGGAACTATCGAAATTTTCAGGGGCAGCCATCATTATGTGACCATCACTGGGAGTTCTCCATACTTCCTTCGTATCATTGCAATCCATAGAATAGTATGGCTCATTAGTTGTGATCTCATGTGGCAGTCATCAATTCTCTGTATTCATTTTTCGAATACACATACTTACCATAGATGAAAAATGTCTCTGTAAGCATACTCGCATACCGTGTACTAGTACCCTTTGGCGAGGATAGGCCTGGTTATTTGCCTTTGTTTATTTGGCATAGAACCTATAGCACAGAAAATGAGTATGCGAGAAAAACCGCAGAAGCTTCCTTTTATGTGCGCAGGGGAATTCGGGTGAATAAATAAAGCCATCATCATACAAATTCGATGATGGTTAATGAAGTATAATGTTTAATGAAAATGCCAAATATGCCTCTAAATGGAGCAATTTGTACCATTAGAGGAATATTTAACGATGGTCATAAAGTATTGATGAATGTTGAAATAAATAATTCGTCATAGGAAAACCGTTCGAAAAATAGAAAGGTTCTGAGGAAAGGCGTGTACTAGTCAGAAAATCATGTTTAGGAGTACGATGGAGTGAGAGAGAGGCCCGTTTGGAAATTGGGGGCGATATAAGATGCGGAGCCAATGAAAGCGTCTACTCCTGGTAGTATTTGGCAATATCACTGGCAATGCAAAATGGCCAGATCATGTATTACTAGGTTCAAAATAGGTTCGCGTTCACTAAAAACGCAGTAAACGTTTGTTTCAGTAATATGCTCTGTTGGATGTTCCTCATAAGCAAATGGTTATTCTCATCTGGAAATTCTCTCCTCTCCTAATGTTTACCAATTGGAACATACGTGTACTATTCGAAGAAGAACAAAGAAACGTGTACTGAGTATATGATGACCTACGCTCGTGTTCGCATTCGTGTTCTGCGACCCCAGCGGCCCGAGCAGTACTGCTGCTCAGTACACGCAACCCCTTTTTTCAAAACTTCTTTTCGATTACCGCGTTTACGCAATAAAAGGCAAAGTGTACAGCTGATTGCGCCAAGAGAATTATAAGAAGCTCCAAGCATGAACCATAGGGATGCTTGAGTGATGGATGCAGAAGTGGTTATTATAGGAGCCGGTCCAGCTGGTCTGAGTGCGGCGAAAATCCTGTCGGACCATGGGGTTGATTTTGCCCTTCTAGCGAGGGAAGAAACTCCCTGCAAGGATAAACCATGTGGAGGATTTGTTCCGGAGGCGGCCTTGACTGAGTTTAAGCTTGGGCATTTTGAGGGGTCATTTCCCATAACTGCGCTTCGAGCCACTTTCCCAGGTGGTGTTAGCTTTGAGAGAGATTTTAGAATGCCTGTGGGTGTAAATGCGTCAAGAGAGGATTTGGGGGCCGCACAACTTAGACAGATTGGCAAACGTGGCTCGATTTGGTTGGGTTCTGAGGCTGGAAAGGTCTCCATTAACGAAGATGGAGTTGTAATTGCATACAGAAGAGAGGATGTTCTTGATACAATCAGCACTAACCTTCTCATAGATGCAAGCGGAGCAACACCTCTTTCACTCAGATTCTTGAATTTCCGTGACAGAATATCAAACTCCCAAATGGGGTACGCGGTTCAATATCAGATGGAGTTGATACCTCATGAACCACCTCCCCCTCCGATGGTTGACTTCTACTATGGAAGTGATTATTCACCCGGGGGTTATGCATGGTGTTTTCCTAGAGCTGATTCAGCGGCCGTTGGTTCGGGGGGGATAATATCCCGCATACGAAGTGACGGCAAAAGAGTTCACGACTACTTGGAATATCTTTTGGCACACTCAGAATCTGCGAAGGCTTTGCTAAAAGGCATGAGGGTAAGAAAAACAGAGTCGGCTCTTATGCCTCTTGCAGGAATCGTTAGACCTTCCTACAGCAATCGTATTATGTTGGCAGGCGATGCTGCGGGTCATTGTTCGCCAATTACAGGTGAAGGGATTGCATACTCAATGAAGGCAGGGAAACACGCAGCGCTGACGGCAATAGATGCAATTTCTAAGAGTGACTTCTCAAGAAAGCGATTATCTGACTACGAGAAGAAATGGACAAGTGACTTTGGGTCCGATTTGAAATGGGGTCTTTGGCTGCAAGAGCGCCTCCTCCAAGGAGGGGGTTCGAAGTCAATGGGACGGGGCTTTCTATCGACTGAGAAGTCTCAGAAGATGATTGCACAGATGTTGATTGGAAAACGGTCAGTGAGAAGCGCTATTCTAAACTCCATTCCAAGCTATCTAAAGTCGAAGCTGCAGGTCTCCAAAAGAGAATAAATAACACCAATCCCAAGAAGATATCTCATAGCGCTGTTTTGTTCAGTGTACCTATTTGTGACAATATCTGCAATTCTTGATCCTAACATACCACTTACATTCTATGGAGAAACCGATCCCCCCTGGATCGAGCTTTACTATATTGGCAACACAATTGGTGGTCTTTTCCTTTGGATTGGACTAGTTTCTCTTGGATTGCTAATCATAAACCAGGTCAGAGCTGTCTACTGGATGAGTTCTGAGGAGTTTCGATATAAGCTCAAAATTGGGCATTATATTGAGATGCTTGAAGAAGGCAAGACCGCTAATGCTAGCGAAATCATGGGCTATGACACATTCTATGCAAGCCTCAAGCCTATTGGCAGCTATCTTCAAAGAATTGCACTAGGCATAGTATTTGTTGTATCAACATACGCCATTAATCTCATGACGTTCAGTTTTCTGAGGGATTTAATGACCCCAGAGGACCTGGGCTTTCTTGGACTTGGGAGTATAGGACTATCATTGCTGCTTCTTCTGTGGACTCAATACGGGCTGCATATCCTCCTCCGTGAAAGGAAGGAAGAAAACCTTAATGCCTTGCTTACCAAGCGCGACATTCTCAATTCAGAGCTTATGCTAGAAGCCCTCTCTAAATCAAGGGGGGACAATGGGGCGGGAATCTCATCAGCGGGACTGGAGATAGAGCTCCTACCTAGAGTGCAAAGCGCGATTGATAGCCTAAAGCCAACATCAACGTGGGGTCTTGGATTCATTGACTTGCTCGAGTTCTTGGTCACGGCGGCAGTACCTCTAATACTCTGGATAAGCCAATTCTTCGTCTTTCTGGCGAGTGCAATGCCGTAGAACAGCATGGTTCGTATAGTATCGAAGCGAATATATCTGAGTAAACCTTCTCGCACAAATTACAGTTGCATTTTCGGGGAGATTTGAGATTGCCAAAAAAGAAGTCTTCAACGGAATACTACACTCCACTAATCCTGAGGACAGGTATCCTCTATAGCTTGAGGGTCACGCTTCCTCTTGCAATTGCTTGGGCGGCATGCAGCTTTCTCAGTTTCTATTGGACAGACCAGATGGACCGTGCTATTGTCGATGCATGGAATTACGCTTTCTTTCTTCTAATCGCGTGTTTCTTGGCTTTGTCGAGAATGACCATGGGCATCTTTACCAGAATCCTTGGCTCAAAGGGAATCAACAATTTGAGTATGAAACCAATGCGCTATGTCAAACTTCCTCTAGATGATGTGTACAAAGAGCGAGTTGAGAACCTCTTTGTGCATCCTAAGGACTACAATGACTTTGCGAAGTATGTGAAATCAGTTGCTTTCTCCAAGACTGCGAAATACATCTGGGTAGCGATGCTAGTCGTAGTAGTATTATTCGCTCCGACGTACTGGCACTGGTACACTTTAGCAGGAATTTATGACGCAACAGGCCCTCTTCACATCCTTCAGTTCTATGTGGTAACCAACCTTCTGTTCGGAGCATTCTTCTTTCCAGCATACCTGTCACTTCTTTGGCTTGTAATAGCTGTGATTAGAATGACCTATACTCTTCACAACACCTACGGAGAGTCGCTGAAAATCACGGGACTCGTTGAATTACTGGAGAAGGAGGAGGTCGACATAAGCAGCGATAGCATAATGGGATACAGCGAGTTTTATTCCACGCTGAAACCGATTGGTTCCTATGTATCACGTGCCACCGTCCTGATCCTTCTTGTCGCCGTTATATCATCGGTAGGTTCGATCACTGGCAGCTTTCTGTTGGAGACCGACTTGGGGGCAGGACTGAATGTAATTGCAATCGGTGTATCTGCGACCGCCATAGCTCTGTTCCTCCTTGCCCAGTACATACTTCATCTTCTTCTGAGAAGTAGAAAGGAACACATCCTTGGTATTTGTTGCCAACGTCGAGATAATCTTTCAATCGGGGCTCTGCTTCAACTTAAAAAGAAGGAAAAGATGCGGCCCAAGAACAGGCCATTGTCCAAGGAAGAAGAGATGGAGGCTGAGCAAGAGAGAGCAAAGCAAGAGAAGAATGCGCTAGTCCTTTCAATCACTCAGGACCTTATAGAAAGCGTTGAGGCCGGGCGAACTTGGGGGTTCTCTGGCTCGGAATTGGTTGAATTTGTCGTTACGTTATCAATTGAGTTCGTGCTCATCTTCATCTAAACTCTCGTGCAGGAAATCGCCTCCCAGCAGCAGAATAGTCATCTCCGCTTGGGTAACAATATCCTGATGTGAATCTTCCAGCGCCATCTTGAGGATTCTGGCAGAAGCCTCTCTAGGTAGCTTCTTTGTCAACGAGACTATCTCGCTACGTATTAACTTCGATTGGTCTGCTGCAAATGCATTATACAGTAGATTGTGGGCTCTAGGGTCTCTGAAGGATGCCAGAGCCCTCAATGCATCGATCCGTAGAGAGGTGTTCGGATGCCTTGAAAGCTTCTCCAATCTGAGGAGAACAGACGTTGTTTCCGCAGGAATTGGTGATCTCTTTTGTGCCCCTGGCGGGTCTTTCAGAAATCTGCTCATGGTGGAAGCTAATGACGAGATTCCGCGAGCTATTACTCCCTTTGACCTTTCATCGACATCACTAATTAGCCCGGAAAGAAAATCAAGAATTGCGGGGTCGCCTGAGTCTGTCAAAGCCTTGACAACTGAGAATCTGACCTCCCCCTTGGGCCCTCTAACATAGTTCATCAACTCCCTATTGGCGTAGTTACTCCCGAAGGTGGCAATTCTGTGGGCCATCTCCTCGTCGTAGCTCAAGCTTAGCACAAGTGCACAATCATAGAGTTGCCTTACAGAAGCAACCTCTTTAGAGGGATGCGAACGACGAGATTCTCGAAGCAGGTGCCCCGTAACATCAGACCACTCCCGCTCATCAAGGCCTAAGAGCATCGCACTTGGTTCGTAGCCAAGATTGGCCAAGCACTCCCTGACAGGCTCCCATTCACGCCTAGTCAAAATCAGTTTCCGGTAAAAGAATCCCGTCGGTTTTTCAGGAGGAATGAATCTCTCACCAAGCCCTATCAGCAATCTATGACCGTAGAATGTGTCATTCAGAGGTATCACACAAATGTGATCCTCGTCAGGTGAAACGGGGATTCGACAAGATTCGATTTCTAGCGCCTTTCTCTCGAGAATGCTGGGCAATGCATATGCATAACCCGTTGTTAGAACCCTTTCTGACTCAAGATACTTGAGACTGATTAGTGGGTTGTTGGACTCTAGGAGCTCCTTTGACCAAGTAAAAGCCTTCTCTTGAATTTCACCTAGGTCATCAATACCAGAAAAGCGTCTAAGCACATCTGAGGAGCTAGCTTGGATTGCACAATAGAACGGAGTAAGGCCAAGGAAACTGAATACGTGGTCCCTGAATCGAAGACTTGGCGCTGAATGTTCTTCATATTCAAGCAGTTTAGCAACGAAAGGTTCAGTGATTCCTTCCTTGCAAAGCTCAAGAAGTAGTGAGGTGCTAGTGACAAAATCACCACGAGCCACGGCTTGGAAGAGCTTGTCGGTTCCTGAATTCAAGTCCCACTCACAAAAGGCTGGTAGCCCGTCGAACTTATGTAGATATTCCTTAGCCTACTAGGAACCAGTACCTCTCATGCGATGGACAATGAAGCATTTGTTTCGATAGGCTTCATCATCAAGTTGATTGATGAAGGTTTCGAGCTTCTTGACCCTTGAGAACTCCTGCTCAATTCCGAGGTCTCTTACGGTGATCAGTGCTTTCTTGTTTTCAATGCGAACATACACTCCACCGAGTCCAACAGAGTGCTTCATGTACACAGGGTCCTCTTGATTCTTGACTCGATAGAAACCCTGTCTCCTCAACATCCTTGTAAACATCATCATGGTATGTCGGCCCTCCCGGCTGGCAGACAAGTAGGGAGTACACGCACACTGCAATATAAAGGTATAAGGTTGCAAATAGTAAACGTTTGAACATGGTTCATAATTCATGCCAAACAAAATTATTTTGAAGTTCGATTTCTCAATACATTGTACAATATATTGCTAGTAAAATTATACAAGTAAACATGTCTGGCTCATTTCAGCTTCCAACGCGCCAAATGGATTTACACGTTTACTGCCAAAGAGATGGATTATGATGTCACTTTTGCTATACGTGTACTGATGGATTTCAACCCGTGTACGGAACAGCTGACGTTGACTACGATGAAAAGAAACGCCTCCTCATGATTTCCAACGAAATTGTGGTTCAGAGATTCAGGCTTTGTAAATGCGGCCAGCCAAGACGAAAAGCAGTTCGCACTTTGGTGCCGTAGGCCCTCGGCAGAAGATAATCCTTAAAACCGAACCACTATCTCCGGTCGAGAGAGCTGAACATACTATGGACCTATGGGGCGACTTTCTTCTATCCATTACAAACCTTCTTTCTCCTGTTGGCTCGATGCCATGGAGTGCAGTGTTTATCCTCGTTGTTAGCGTGAGCCTGGCAGTCATATCAATATGGGCGACAAACAGATTCACCGATATTGAGAAGATGAAAGAGCAGATGGAGGAGATCAAGGTGTGGCGCTCCAAGTTTGACCAAGCCAGAAAAAGCATGGACCCGCTTCTTCTTCAGGAGGTCGCAGATGAACAAGCAAGAATAATGCGTTTGAATAGTCAGATAATGTCGGCAAGATGCAAGCCAATGTGCATTTACTACATTCCGTTCCTGATTATCTTTGCAGTTCTTGCAGCATTGTATTCTAGCCAAGTTGTTGCCATCATCCCCTTCAACGCCCAGGAGTGGCTATTCTTCATCGATGGATGGATCGGTGAGAATGTGGTTGGAAGTGGGTTTGGCCTATAT
>RDOF01000056.1 GCA_011365025.1 Candidatus Thorarchaeota archaeon | reverse complement strand
AGAGGGGATTGGCAAACTCGCAGAGTTTCTACCAACCCTCAAATAGCTTGAAATTTCCCCTTCCAATGAATGAACTGGATTGTGTGTCCTGTTGAGTGCAGAAACTAAATTCGAATGCACAATGTGCGGAGCTTGTTGCAGAGACGATACTCTACTCGTAACACTCACAGGAACTGATATCTCGAGAATAGCTTTCTTCCTAGATCTTAGTGCCTCCAGTATTCTTCGTGCATTGGATTTCTATGTGATTGACTCAAAGAAGAACATTCCAAAGGGACTTCGCCATATTCCAAGAGTCAACACTGAGAATGGGCCTGCCTTTGTAGCTGTAAGAAAGATGGAGAATGGTGACTGCGTCTTTCTTGAAGATAATCTATGCATGATTCACTCAATTCGTCCCTCAGTATGCATGTCGTTTCCCTTTGTATTCAGGAAAGACTCTGGCGAGACTAAGTGGGGGCTCAGTGCAAGAAATGAAATCTGTCCCGGATTAGGAAAAGGGAAACAAGTAGACGCAAAGGAGCTAGAAGCACTGGGTTCCGATGTACTTGCTGATATTGAGTACTTCACACATTTCGCGGCAGTCTGGAATCGCGAAACCAAAGAGCCTACCGCCTTGGATTTCATCGAAAGAGTCTTAGAAACTCCAGAATTTTCTTTGAGTAAAGACTTTTGACTGGTATTCACAATTCACGGACAGGAGACATTGAAATGGAGCGCGTTCTAGTCACAGGCGGGGCTGGCTTTATTGGAAGTCACTTGGTTGGCTCCCTAATTGAGAACCACACTGTTGTTGTCCTTGATGACCTATCCACAGGCAGGATTGAGAATCTTGAGAAGCAAGCTAGCGATGAACGTCTGATTTTCATTGAGGGCTCCATCAATTCCGATGAAGTACTTGAAAAAGCACTGAAGGACGTAACGACGGTCTTTCATTTTGCAGCTCAGCCTGACGTACGACTCAGCAATCAGATGCCCCTGCTTGACTTCGGCATCAATGTTACAGGTGGATTGGCTCTCCTAGAAATTATGAGGAAGAACGACACCAATCGAATTATCTTCGCATCATCTGGCGGAACAATCTATGGGGATGCAAAGACGCTGCCAACTCATGAGGATTCGCCTCTTAGGCCAATCAGCAATTATGGTGCAGCCAAAGCCGCTTTGGAGATGTATCTTTCCTCCTATTCTTCACTCTACGGTATAGAAGCGCTAAGCTTGAGATTAGGAAATGTTATTGGACCACGGCTTTCCCATGGAGTTGTTTTCGATTTCTATGAAAAACTGAAGGCAAACAGTAAAGAGCTGGAAGTGTTGGGTGATGGAAATCAAGAGAAGGTGTACATCCACGTAGATGATGTGGTGACGGCAACTTTGCTTTTGAGTAAGAAAATGAGACCGGGATTTCACCCTGTCAATGTAGGCTCAAAAGACCGGCTTAGGGTGTCGCAAATTGTGGAGATCCTTCTGGAAATTCTTGGCCTTTCTCATACCAAGGTGAAATACACTGGTAGCAAGCGAGGCTGGACTGGTGATGTAATCAGGACCGACATGGATATCTCTCTGCTGGAAAGCTACGGTTGGACTGCGAAATTCTCAGCCAAAGAAGCAATACTGTCACAGGTCGAATGGTTGTTGGATGAATACGGGCCAGTTGATTAGAAGACTTGTTCCTACAGCCTGCTCAGAATTTGAAGGATATTCCCGAAGTTATGTTCCACAGTTCGGGCTTTCTCGCCGTATGACTCCAGCATCTTCAGACGTTCGTCCTTCTTTGCCTCTTCCTTGAACCTGTCAGAACGAATACGCTCATGAATAACTTCGTTGATATCAAGAATCTCATTTGAAGTCTTCAGTATGTATTGTAGATTCTTAATAAGAAGGTTGAAGTCGTTGATATCGCGAAGCTGCAATGTTTGGCTGTAGAATTGATATTCTAGCCTTGCTAGTAGCACCCGCTTTTCGACAATCTCACGAAGCCACTGTTCGTCTTTTGCAGAGAACTCCCTCGCTAAGCTTCCCCATGTTTCTTGCTGCTCAATTAGTTGAACTAGGTATTCTCTGAGAAATTGGAAGTGGTCTACTCCCTCATCAATATCCTCTTCAGTTCCAATTGGTTTCATCATCGAATCCATTTGACTATGCTTTACAGCAATCATTAGGGAGAATTTGTCGACATAGCGCTTTACTTCGTCGGTCTTCTCCTTTCTTGTCATGGTATCGGCAAACTGGTCTGATAATGTCAGAAGGAATTTATAGAGGCATTCGGAGCAAATCTCGGCACTGGTTGTCAGGTCCTTTGTTGAAAGAAATTGAAGAGCGTCTTCAAGGTCATCTCCAAGGACGTCCCTATTATGTATTCTAATCTTCCACCCCTGTGAAATGCAGTATACCCTATTGTCTGGATAGTTGATGTAAAGTGAAGTATAGCAAACGTTGTCCTCTGCGGCTTTCTCTTCTTTCATACTTTCTTTGCTTTTGTGAAAGGCAAAGAGCGCCGGATCAAGCTCAATCGCATCAATCTCCAGGACCCTGTCATCGTTGACGCACAGCTTCTCGTCACCAAAGACCTTGTAGCAGGGGCATCCTCTAATGATTCTAATCGCGCCTTGCACCGGTTGTTCTTCCTGTCCTAGTACCAATGGGTATTGCTCCGTTACGATTTAGTTTTTGCCTCCATACTATAAGAGCGTTGGCTTGTTGCTGTTATAGCCCTTTTTGCGAGGTTCTTGTTTCAATTTGCCCTAAAATCCGTATCAGGTCCGTGAATCTTGTTTCGGTCGACCTCCTAATTTCGGAGTGTCTAGCTAGGAAGTCCTCGAGGGGCTGTGGTACATGTTCCCTTTCATGTAGTGCAATTGTACTCTCGCGAATTCCGTCTATTGTGTGTAACACGCGTTCTGCCATGTCCACCATGAAACGAATTAGGTCCAATGATATATTCTGGTCGGCTGATTCTCTTAGAGTCACTACCTGAAACAGAAAAACTGCCTCCAGCCGAAAGAGGGTTCGATATGCCTCAACCAATTTCAAAAACTCAATCTCCGCATCAGTATCTTTGAGCGACTGAATTAGTCGGGCACATTCCCCTCGCAGTTTGACAAGATTGCTTATTCGAGCATTAATCATCTCCAGGTTTTCTGCATCTGAGCCAATTGCGGGCGCGCCACTTAGGTAGATGGCCATCTCTGTCGTTAAGTCCTTCACGTATCCAGAAATTAGCTCAGTCCTTTCTCCTTCACTGAGAAGGTCTTCGAAGGTTTCTCCAAGTGTCATTAGGTACTTGTAGAGGCATGAGGAACATACTATTCCATCACTTGCCTTGTCACTTGCCAACACAAACTGAAGGGCAGCTTCAATTTCCTTTGCGGAGACAGGTTTGCTGTTTATCTGCAACTCCCGTCCTTGACTCACGCAAAAGGTGTTGCCCGATTCCTCATCCAAGTAAATCAGCAAGTAACACATTGACGGGTTGTCGCTCTTGTATGACAATAGATCGACAATGGACTTGGTTTCTCCGAAGAAGCCGGGGTCAACTGCTATGGAATTGATTGGTAGAATATCGTCATTATTCAGACAAATCTTCTCAAGGCCAAATTCCTTGTAGCATGGACAGCCTCGCACGAGTCTGGAGTTATCACTTAGGGAACTCCTCGTGTCTGGCATGTCAAGTTTCATCCGCGAAGCCCCTTGTCCTATTGGAGGCACACTCCTTGTTGCACACCCCGAGTCTGCCTAATAATACTAGTTCCTATCAGGCCATATTAAGGTTTGTTTATACGAAAGCTGATTCAGGCAACTCGGATTATTTGGGCGATGACTGAAAATCACTTTTCAATAAATCTCGTCTACACCGGCCGAGACCTTCCTTTGGGATGTACTCTATTCCTATCCCCATAGTTCACGTTTCAGCAGGTCTCTTATGGCTATTCTAATTGCTTCAGATCGATTTGGGTAGAGGTTGCTCTCCACTAGCTTCTCGAGTCCTTCTATGTACTGCTCAGGCACATGTAGCGTAATCAATTTCATTTTTCTTTCCTCCTAGCTCCACAATTCACGCTTCAGAAGGTCGCGAATCGCAATTCTGATAGCTTCCGACCTATTGGGATAGAGTCTTTCTTCAACGAGTTTCTCAAGACCCTCCACATAGGTAGATGGAATGTGCAACGTGACAAGCTTCATCAGGATATCACCTGTGTCTACTCTCTGTCATACTAGAATATGGCTGTGAGTAATACTTACTCAGTATTGGAATTGAACTTGCAAAAAAAGCAGGTTTTACCCCGTCATCTGACTTCTAGTCTTTATGGCGATGTTTATTGGCCATCACGATAGAAGTTATAACTGACCTATATCCCCCGCGAAACTGAAGACCCACTGGTGGACGTGCAGAATTTTGGACAGACAGAAAGGTATCGATTCGTTGTTCAATCCCCGTTCTATTGCAGTAGTAGGTGCCTCCGCAACTAGAGGAAAGCTTGGCAATGATGTTCTTCGCAATCTCATTGAGAGTGGATATCAGGGTCGGATTTATCCTATCAATCCAAAGGAGGATGAGATTCTTGGTCTCAGGGTGTTCAAATCAATCTCTGCCGTCCCTGGCGATATTGATGTGGCAGTAATTGTAATTCCTGCTAAGCATGTACAGTCAGTTGCGGAGGAATGTGGCGAAAAGGAAGTGAAAGCCCTGGTCATAATATCCGCTGGCTTCAAGGAGATTGGCCACGAAGGGCAGGAAGCGGAAAACAGACTAGTTGAACTCGCGGAAAAGTACAATATGGTCATTCAGGGTCCGAACTGCCTGGGGATTATCAACACCAGTGCTCCATACAATGCATCTTTTTCAGCCGGCACGCCTGTGAAAGGATCCATCGCCTTTGCCTCCCAATCCGGGGCTCTAATGACAGGGATCTTGGACTGGAGCCTTATGGAGAAAATCGGTTTCTCAAAGTTTGTGAGCCTAGGAAACAAGGCACATCTTGATGAATCCGACTTCATTGAAGCCTTTGGCCGAGACCCCGATTCCACCTTCGTTCTTCTGTATATTGAGTCCGTTGGAAATGGAAGGAAGTTTATGGATGCCTGCAGGAAGGTTGTTCCACACAAGCCAATTTTCGTGGTCAAATCTGGCGTAAGTGCAGCGGGTGCTAGAGCTGCCTCTTCTCACACGGGGTCCTTGGCAGGGAGTGACACAGCATACGATGTTGCATTCAGGCAGTCAGGGGTGATTCGCGCGAGCAACATGGCCGAGCTCTTCGACGTGGCTAATGTCTATGACAATATGCAGTTGCCATCAGGCAATCGTGTGGCAATAGTCACCAATGCTGGTGGACCCGGAATTATGACCACAGACGCATGTGAAAGCGCCGGCTTGGAAGTTGCACAGCTCTCCCCCGAAACGATTGAAGTTCTAAAGAATGGTCTTCCTTCTGCTGCAGCGGTGTACAATCCCATTGATGCTCTTGGTACCGCACAGCCTGAAGACTATGCGCTATGTGCCGAAGCCGCTCTTCGTGATGAGAATGTGGATTCGGTTATTATTCTGCTTACCCCGCAGGCTATGACTAAAGTGGCCCAGACCGCCCAGGTATTAGTTGAGTCCCATCAGAAGTATCCGAACAAGCCACTGCTGGCAGTCTTTATGGGTGGCAACTCAATGGTGTATCCGCAAATTGTATTGACATCAGGCGGTATACCTGTCTTCGATTTTCCAGAGCGCGCAGTGAACGCACTTGCAGAGCTCTACAATTACACCGTACGAAGGGACTCTTTGAGAGATGAGGCAATCCCGAAATTTAAGGCCAACACCAAACGCGTTACTGAGATCATCGAGTCTGTTCGAAAAGATGGGAGGCGCGTTCTGCTTGGAAGCGAGGCACATGAAATTGCTGAGGCTTATGGCATTCCTGTGGCGCGCATTCGGCTGGCAACAAGCTCCGAAGAGGCAAAGAACATTGCAGAGCAGCTTGGGTATCCTGTAGTCTTGAAAATCTCCAGTCCCGACATCATTCACAAAAGCGACATAGGGGGAATAAGGGTTGGCCTAGAATCCCCTGAGGAAGTTGAATTCGCATTCCTTGAGATTCTAGACAACGCAAGAAGACATATGCCGAAAGCAATTGTCTACGGTGTTGATGTTCAAGAGATGGCACAGAAAGGGAAAGAACTGATCATTGGGTGTTCCCGAGATGTTCAGTTCGGCCCTCTGATTTTGTTTGGGGCTGGCGGCGTCTATGTCAATTTCCTCAAAGACATTTCCTTCAGACTTGCTCCCATGACGCGCAGTGATGCAAACGAACTGATTATGGAAACAAAGATGGGTACACTCCTACAGGGTGTGAGGGGTGAGCCCCCGAGTGATATCAAAGCTCTTGAGGATACTATTTTGAGGATTAGTCAGTTAGTGACAGAATTCACGGATATTGTAGAGCTTGACATAAATCCTGCATTTGGGTATGAAAAGGGAAAGGGTGTTTGTGCAGTTGATGTAAAGATTACCATCGGAGGTGAATGAATGCCAAAGAACATTGTAATAAGCGGTGAAACGTTGTCGGGGAAGACCTTGGTCGCACTTGGAATAGCGTCGCGGCTTCGAGCCGACGGTAAGAGTGTCAGTTATTTCAAGCCAGTTGGCGAGAAAAGCTTCGAAATCAGTACGAGTACTCAGCATCTTGATGAAGATGCGGTTGTAATGAAAGAAGTACTTGGAATGGATGCTGATGTCAAATGTATCTGTCCCATTGTTCGGACGCTATCTGGGATCGATGAGTTCCTGAAAGTTGGTCATGATGCGCTGTTTGATGAGATTGCGAGCTGTTACTCGAAGGTTTCACAGGACATGGACTATGTAATAATTGAGGGCACCAAAGCTCCCTGGCATATGCTACATGTAGGTCTGTCTACAGCCCAACTCGCAAAGGATCTGGACGCACAAGTTATTTGCCTTGTTAATTTTCCGGATATTACCTCCATTGATGATATCCTACTTCAACGTGACTTTTTCAACGCACATGGCGTCGAGAGAATTGCAATAATCCTAAACATGGTCCCGCCAATGTTGAAGAGCACAATTGTCGAAAAAGTTGAGCCCTTTCTACGGGATAATGATCTTGGCTTTTGCGGAGCAATTTACACAAATCGAGAGCTTTTCAGTCCCACCATTCGAGATATACTTCGAGTACTTGGGGGCGAGATGATTTTGGGTCAAGAGAAGATCGACGACCTCATAGATAGCTTCTTGGTGGGTAGCATGGCCCCAGAAAATGCCCTAAAATGGTTTAGGCGGTCAGTTGACAAAGCAGTGATAACAAGTGGAGACCGGTCTGATATTTGTCTGGCTGCTCTTGAAACCGATACAAATCTGCTGATTCTGACAGGCGGACTTGGCCCCGACATTAGAACGCTTTCCAGGGCAAAGGAACAGGGTGTGCCAATCATGATGACAGCTCACGATACTTACACAACGAGTCGACTTGTTGATGGACTGGTCGGCACAATTGATGCAGAGAACAAAGAGAAGATAGCAGCCATAGAACGAATCATTGGAGATGCTCTCCACATCGACTGCCTCCTATAGTAGAACTTCTTCGAGGAAAATAGGATTGTGAAGAGGAGCGCTGCCGCTCTCTCTTCAAAAAAGAGCGAACACAATGGTCGCCGGGAGTGCTTCCATGTGCCCAAGCTATCTGTGCCAGTGTCCCATAAGTCACCTTGTGTATTCATGCCAATATCTAGTCCCTATCCAGAATATTGCCTAGACATGATACTGTGCTATATGTCGCAGAGTTAATTCATTCGCGAGCGTACTATAGTGCAAGTTTTTCCGCGGCTAAGACGATTTCTCAAGGAAAGAGAATAGTTTTATGTCGGCCCTTTCCATCGAGAACTCATTCAATACTATCATTGAGGAATATCAATGGCAACAGACGCTGAAGGTAAGTCGGATGCCGCTGGTGAAGCCAAGGGTGATGCTAAGACTGCACAGGAGCTGCAGTCATTGCAACTCATCCGAGAGAGGCGTTCAATACGCGAGTTCACTGGCGAGAAAATACCCGACGAGCATATAGAGTTGATTCTTGAGGCTGCAAGGCATGCACCAAGCCCTGAGAACATGTTGATGATTCGGTTTGTAGTGATACGAGATGATCAAGAAATGAAGGAGTTCCTGGCGGACATCGCACAGGAGATGGCGCAAACAGCCTTTGGAGGAGCGCCGTTTGAGCTTACTAGTGGACGCAACTGGTTCATCAATGATCCATATCGGG
This sequence comes from Candidatus Thorarchaeota archaeon, assembly GCA_011365025.1. The sequence continues at coordinate 7,089 of RDOF01000056.1, read as the reverse complement.
CAGCAGTCTATGCAAGACTTCGGGATGGAGAGCTTTTCCGATATCCTGAGAAGAGTGACGCAGTGATAATTGTTTGTGCAAGCGAAGTATGGCACGACGCCGGCTACTTGTATCCGAGAGATCTCTTCGGTTCAGTCGTTGCAGGTATGGCAATTCAAAACATGTGGTTGACTGCAACCGAGCTTGGGTATGGCTGCGGATACGAGGCTTTGGTCTGTTCTGATCCCCGTCATGCTATGCTCATCCGGGATAGACTAGGAATACCACCTACATGGACGCCGCTAACGGCATTCTGCATTGGGAAGAGAGTGTCACCGCGTGCGCTAGGGCCCAGCAGGCCTCCGCTTGAAGGGCTGATGTACGAGGAGCGATGGGGCTTTCCATACAAACGCATGGCTTTCAGGAGGAAGAGGTGATAACATGGACGTAAGTTTTGAGGGTGAAACCCTAGAGAATATGAAGAAGATGGCTGAGGAAGCAGGACTTACTCCTGAAGGATTTATCGAAGTCGTGATGGAGCAGTTTGTGACCAACAAAGGCGGCCGAGTTTATACTGGTCGATGGTCCGGCGGTGTAGTGGATGGCGAGAAGGGATTTCGTTATGTCCCTCAGTGGCCATTTAGACCCGGTTTCAAGGAAGCCACTGGCGACCTTGTTAAGAAATGGAAGTCTGGTGGCAAATCCTATAGACCACATCCAACTGGCGAATGGCCCTTCTATCCACGATTGAAGGAAGGTGACATTCAGCATGAATACTGGTCTTCCAAGAAGATGTATCATAAAGCATTCATGGATGACCGAAAAGGTCGAATTGTTGTGCTGATGGATGGCCCCCAATATGATGACTTTCTGGAATCCGTTAGACAGAAGAAAGGCAACATCTGGACGGTATCCATCGATGCTGCAATGCAGGAAGCAATCAATGATTGGATTGCAAAGGAGGAATAAGGAAAATGTCACAGCTACAGGAGTTTTTCAAGTTCCTATCAGCGAAATGCAATGAAAAGGATGACCTGCGGCAAATGCTCGCAGATTGGGTTGGTCCGTACGATGGAAAAATCCTACAGGTTCATACCGAGGAAGGAGCCCAGTACATGGTCGTCACCAAGGAGGGTATGACTCTTCACGATGGCATTTATCCCAGCCCCGATGTTATCTATAAGGCAAAGTCCGAAACGCTTCTGGGTATCTTTACTGGCGAAGTGCCTTTCAAGGAAACCATGAAGTCTGGCAGCCTAGATGTCATTGGAAATGCTCATGAAAGCGACTTCTTGGCGAACCTAATACTTGCAGCCATGATGGGCGCTATGTAGGGGTGTTGATGATGGATGTCAAGAAGATTGCCGTCATAGGATCTGGCCTTATGGGCTCAGGAATCGCGTATGTTTCCGCCTGGCATGGCTTCGATGTCACTTTAGTTGATATCAAGCAAGAGCTGGTCGACAAGGGGATGGAGCGGCTTCGAAATGACGTCATGACCGGTATTGACAAGGGAAAGATGTCGATCACGGATGCTGAAGGCCTAATGTCCCGTCTCAAGGGCACGGTAGATACTGAGGCAGCGGTGAAGGATGCAGACCTCGTTGTCGAGGCGATTTTTGAAAACATGGATGTCAAGAAACAAGTCTTCGCCAAGATTGACGCAGCAGCACCCGGGCACTGTATCCTTGCAACAAACACTTCTTCTCTGAGCATTGATGAACTGGCTGCAGCCACCAATCGTCCTGACAAGTTCATTGGAATGCACTACTTCTCTCCCGTGCCAGCAATGAAGCTACTAGAAGTGGTGATTGGCGACAAGACTAGCGATGAAACAATTGCTATTGCTAAGGCGGTGGGTGAGAAACAAGGTAAGCAAACCGTTCTCGCCAAGAACAGCCCTGGATTCATTGTCAATCGTCTCCTCATGCCGGTGATGCGTGAGGCTATCCTGATGCTTGAGAGAGGCGAAGCTACGAAGGAAGAGATTGACAATGCTATGGTTGGTATCGGCAAAGCTCCAGCCGGTCCCTTTGCACTTGGCGACTTTGTTGGCTTGGATATTGCCTTTAATGCCATGTCAACGCTCTACAGGGAGATTGGCGACTGCTTCAAACCACCTGAAACTCTTAAGAATCTCGTTGAGTCGGGAGCCATTGGCATGAAGTCCAAGAAGGGATTCTATGACTATTCCACGGAAGTTGAACCTGAGAAACCAAAGGGTGCCAATCCTGAGTGGATAGTTGAAAGGCTAAATATGCCGGCTATCCGAGAAGCAATGATTCTTGTCGATGACGGAATCGCCAACAAGGAAGACATCGATATGGGCATGAAGCTAGGTGCGAGCTGGCCAATGGGTCCATTTGAAATGGCCGAGAAATACGGTCTGGCCAAGTGCAAGGAGTTCATTGGCAAGCTCGAGGCTGAGCTTGGGGAATGCTACCGGGTGCCGGATTTCCTGAAGTAGAACTGAAATGCAGGGCATCACGCCCTGCCATCTCTCTTTTTCTCACACGTAGGTTTCATAATGCTGGCTATCATTGTTTAGGAGCGGATTTTTAAGTGAGGTATATTCCAATCAGCCTAGAGTCTCATAAGGTGAAAAACAATGCCAGAGTACGAGACAATGCTATACAGCAAAGAGGGGTCATTTCTCTCCCCTGTGAAGAATACAGCGGTTATCAAGTTCAATAGACTTGATGCACTGAACGCAATTAATGATCAATTCATTCAAGACTTTGATGCAGCTCTGACTGAAGCTGAAAACGATCCCGACGTCAGATCGGTCGTTATCGCCTCGGCCCATGAGAAGGTCTATTGTACAGGAGCAGACCTCAAAATGGCTCAAGGCCTATTCAGTAGCCTCGACCAAGTTGGTGAGCTCGTTGCTCAGGGGCAGGCCGTTCTTGATAGGCTCGCAACTTTGACAAAGCCTACCATTGCAGCAGTAAATGGTCTGTGTCTTGGCGGCGGTCTTGAGATTGCCTTGGCTTGTGATATCCGTATTTGCGAATCAGAGGCAAAGCTTGGCACTCCAGAAGTCAGCCTTGGTTTGATTCCTGCTTGGGGTGGTTGCTTGAGGCTTCCAAGGATTGTAGGTCTTGGTAAGGCTCTCGAACTCATCCTGACCGGAGGTCAGGTCACTGCGCAGGAAGCGCTTGACATTGGTCTGGTGAGTAAGGTTGTTACAAAGGATGAGCTTCTAAGCCAGGCAATGTGGTATGGTGCGAAGATTGGCGGCAATGCACCCATCGCACTAAGGCTTGCCAAGAAAGCGACCCACATGGCTTTTGAGGAGGAAACTGATGACAACCTCAAGTACCAAGTTGAGGCGGCTGTGGAGTGCTTCAAAACCAAGGACCTTGCTGAGGGAATCGCGGCAGTTCTTGAGAAGCGACGCGGCAAGTTCACAGGCGAGTAGTAACATGGTATAAGGGTCCCCGCTTGGGGGGCCCATTCTTCTTCTTTTCTTGAATTCTGAACTGAATCCCTGCTTATTGTTTTATCCTATTCCGACTAGGTATCTCGTCCTGTTTCGCATTGTCCATAGCTTGATATCGTGGATTCTTCACCACGTGGGTTCACATCGACATCCTCTGTTTCTTGGAAATGATACACTTTTTGGCAGGGCACTTGCAGTGAAAAACAATATTAAGCCGGGAGAAACCCAACCATGGTGCAAACCTGCACCAAATTAGAGAGTGGGGATCAAATGGAATTTCATGGCTTTGGAGCAGCAAATATAGCCCTTATACCCTGCAAATACTGTGGACATGTTGTGACCATTACACCTCCTGTTCGTGATTGGCGACACTATGAAACACATGCGCCTGATGGGATTGCCAGAATTACGCAATACTGGGGAGAGGTCGAAATAACTTGCCCAAATTGCGGGCGAAGATTTCACGTGAAGTTTTGGAGCTAGAGCGGGAAGAGCGAACTGCTTGTTTTACTATTAGGGCTGACATTGGCAGTTCCAACCGGCTAATCGTCAACCTTAAGACACCCTTAGTTAAGGAAACTCAAGTCAAGAAACGTGCATATAGGGTCCTACCCCTTCTGTAGGGCGGGCTCTTCTCACGGAGGATAAGAAGTTGGCTAGAAAAGTCGCTGTTGTTGCAGGTGGACACAGCAAATTCGGTAAGCGTTATGATGCAACCATGAGGGAGCTCTGCGCCGAGGCCTACAAACCAGTTTATGATGCTGGCGTTACTCAGGACAGAATAGACGCCTCTGTCCTATCCTACGCCGCATCACAGTTTACAGGTCAGGGTGCAGGTTCCGCATTGATGGCTGATTATATTGGAATGCAGGAGAAACCTCACTTAAGAGTAGAATCTGCGTGCACAACAGGCACTGCCTCTCTGCGGGCAGCCTGGGGCATGGTTTCTGCGGGCTTGTATGATGTAATGCTAGTCCTTGGAGTAGAACAGATGAATCGGGTTTCTTCAGCTACAGCAACGGAGTACATGAGCCAAGCAGGCGATATGCGATGGGAGTATCCATATGGTATCAGCTTTCCAGCGTTCTATGCACTCATGGCTTCACGATATATGGCTGAGTACAACCTCCCTCACGAGGTCTTGTCGATGATATCAGTGAAATCACATCATTACGGGGCACAGAATCCCAAATCCCATCTTCCAAAGGAAGTTTCGTTGGAAGAAGCTAACAATGCAGTCCCAATCTGCAGGCCCTTGAATCTTTATGATTGCAGCCTCATTACGGATGGCGCCGCAGCAGTTGTGATTGCAGCAGAAGACCGGGTTAAGGAATTCACTGATCAGCCCATGTGGATTAGAGGTATTGGGGCAGGAGCTTCCGAAATGATGATTCAAGACAGGCCTTCTCTAACATCGATTCCGGGCGCCAAAAGGGCCGCAAAAGCCGCCTTTGATATGGCTGGCCTTAAGCCAGATGACATGAATATGGCAGAGGTGCATGACTGCTTCAGCATTGCAGAACTCATCGCATACGAAGATATTGGGTTTGCTGAGCCTGGCAAGGGTCGTGAGCTTGTGGAGAATAAGGAAATCTACCATGAAGGTAGAATCCCTGTTAACTGTGACGGAGGCCTAAAGAGCAAGGGTCATCCGCTAGGTGCTACAGGAGTCTCAATGACATACGAGATTTTGAAGCAAATGCGCGGCGAGGCCGAGAACTCATCACGTCAAATCAAAGATGTGCAGTATGGCTTGGCACACAACGTTGGGCAGAGCGGACAGTTTGTCAACGTGTTCATCTTCGAGAGGGGTTGGTAAAGAATGGCAGAGAAGAAAGAACTGTATCTGGGTTACTCAACGGATAAAGCTATCACACCTTGGTATCAGGAGTGGCTGGAGGCACTCGAACAAGAGAACATCATGAAGAGTGTCTGCACTTCTTGTGGCGCCGAGTATCTCCCACCGAGACAGCATTGCCAGAAATGCCTCAGTCCTACTAAGTTCGCTGAGTTCACAGAGAGGGAAGCAAAGCTGTATTCATACGTTATCGTTGACTTCGCACCCGAGAGTCTCACATCGCGGGCACCCTACGTGGTGGCTATTGGGGAGTTCCCATCAGGTCTCAAGTTAACTGCACACATCACGAATCTGATGAGCATGCCTGAAGTTGGAATGACCCTCAAACTCGGTTTTGACCGTATCGATGAGAAGAAGATCACATACAAGTGGTTAGTCTAGTTACTTGCAGAGGGCATCTTTGCCCTCTCTTTTTCCTCTTTTTTCAGCAACTTAAAGAGAAGAACTGCCTACAAAAGAACTAGGAGCGACGCCATGACACTGAGGTTTCGAGTACCTTCGCCCATTTCGAGAAGAGCGCGACTGTCTTGAGAGTATCTAGATAAAGTGAAGAGGCACCTAATGCATCACGGTCATCAAATTCCTCAAGCGCACGATCTATGACTTCCACAACATCACGAAGCCTTCTGCGTCCTTCATTCCTACGATAATCGGAAAAAACGACGAATTCCAAGCTTCCATTTTCCCACGCGTTTAGGAATTTGCGTTCCTCTTCTGCAGAGGTAGCCATATCATAAGAGCTTGCTAGAGAGGTCTTCATCTTCCTTAGTGAGTCCTTCCAGACCTCTTTCCTCTCTTGCGTCTCCAAGCTTAATACCTCTCCTTCTATGAATGAAGTACCTGTTTTGACTCCGTCACCTCCAAATAAACCTAAGTGCCAAGACGAAGAGATAGCGCCATCTACGCTGGACGGTTTTCCCAACGCTTATTACGAACACAGCTTGCCTGACGATGCGTACTCCGGAGGAGATAACAATGTCTGAAGAAGATGTACTCTACAGCGTGTCGAATGGCATTGGCACGATAACTATCAATCGTCCGTCCAAATACAATGCGCTAAATGTTGCAGTTGTGAGAACCCTGAGGGACTTATTCAGAAGAGCTGAGGAAGACCCTGGTGTAAGGGTGGTTATAATCACAGGAGCCGGTGAGAAGGCTTTTGCTGCAGGTGCTGACATAACTGAGTTTCAAGGACGCGATTCCAAATCTGTAAGACCTCTCACAGAGAATGGCCAGGAATTGTGCAAGTATATGGAAGCAATGAGCAAACCCATCATTGGAGCCATCAACGGCTTTGCTCTCGGTGGGGGCTGTGAGGTGGCGATGGCTTGCGATATACGGTATGCATCATCCAATGCTCGATTTGGGCAACCGGAGATTAATCTTGGTATCATTCCTGGGTTTGGAGGGACTGTCCGACTCCCGAGACTTGTCGGCCTGGGAAACGCCAAAGAACTCACCTATACTGGCGATCAAATTAAGTCTGATGAAGCCTTGCGCATTGGCCTAGTAAACAAGGTTTTCGATTCAGTAGAAGACCTTTACTCTGGCGTTCTGGCACTTGCGGAAAAACTAGCAAAGAAACCGGGTATTGCCATCAAACTAGCTAAGCAGTCTCTGAACAGTGCTTGGAAGATGCCTTTGAGTGAGAGTCTCGATTTCGAAGTTGATGTCTTCTGTCAAACCTTCGATACGGAGGACAAGGACGAAGGTGTTGACGCCTTCCTCTCAAAGCGCCAAGCCGAATTCAAGCACAAATAGAAAACGGCGGGTTTTCCCGCTACGCTTTTTCTATTTCAAACGCGCCGTT
>RDOF01000055.1 GCA_011365025.1 Candidatus Thorarchaeota archaeon | reverse complement strand
CCCACTCGGAGTGTTCCTCATCATGGGTGAAGCTCTCGGTCTCGTTAACAACCTGCCATCCGACATGAAGTGCGGCGTTACTTTCTTCTTGCGCGCTGGCAAGCCCTGCTCCAGCAAAAGCAAGCGTGAAGCTGAGCAGCAGCGAAATTACAATTAATAGTGAACGTGCTTTCTTCATCTTCATTTCACCTCGCCCAGACCAGCACAGCACAACGCAAAGCAGCAGTTGCTTTGTTGTTGGTGGGCTTTCATTGGTCAAGCGACGCATTTGTTGCGGGTACAGAATCCTGTACCATTTGTGAAAAACCGTTGAACTGCAATCATACCTAATCCCAATTCTATATTAAGACCTAGTGAATGATTAATCTAGTAGAATCATTCTCAAAGAGCATTAAAGCTCCTCGAAATACACTCTAAGCAGTTCTGCCACATTGCGCGCGCGAGATACCACGCCTCTGTCGCGGTGCGGCTTTGAGCCATCATACATGTCGGACACTGTACCAAGACACCCTTTGCGTACTGTGCTAAGAACAGGACGAAAGAACTCCTGCTCAGCGTGTGTCATATTATCTGGTGTTCTGCCAGTTATTGACAGGAAGGCTGAGATATATGGCCCTATGAGCCATGGATGGACTGTGCCTTGATGCGTCGCATCAGCGCGACTACGCGGACCGCCAGTACAAGCCCTCGAGTAGCGCGGATCTTGAGTGGACAGAGTTCTAAGCCCATAAGGAGTCAACAACTCTTTGGTCACAGTCTTGAGGACAGCATGTGCCATTCTGCCCTCTAGAAGAGGATAGGGAAGACTAATGGCAAATATCTGATTCGGACGGATTGAAACATCAACACCAGCATCTGAAACAACATCATAGAGACATTGTAGTTCCTCATTCCAAAATGTCTGCACAAAAGCTTCCTTTATCCAAGATGCAACAGCTTTGAATTCGTAGGGGTCTCGACCCATCAGTTCGGACATATCCGCCATGGCCATAAGTACATTATACCACAGAGCATTCGTCTCAACGCATTTCCCAATACGAGGAGTGGCAACCCAATTCCCAATCTTCTCATTCATCCAAGTTAATTCGACCCCTTCAATACCGGCGCAAATCAGTCCATCGTGATCTTCATGTATGCCATATTTGGTGCCAATTCTGTACGCAGCAATAACCGACTCCATTGTGTCCCAGATTATTCCTCTCAAGAACTCCGTGTCATTTGTTGCCTGTATGTACTTCCAAACGCCCATGATGTACCATAAAGAGGCATCAACGGAATCGTACTCGGGCTGAATTCCTTTGTCTGGGAAGTCGTTTGCTACAAGCCCGTACCTCGAGTGTCGGGCATAAGTCGTGAGAATAGCACGAGCATCTTGAAATCTACCAATAGACATTGTGATTCCTGATAGGGCAATCAGTGCATCCAAACCAATATCCGCAAGCTCATGATAACCTGCAATTACGGATTTCATATTAGTTGATGCTCGGTCAACAATGAATGAATCGGCATTGAGAATCAGCCATTCAATCTCCTCATCTCGTTCCTTTGTGGACATTGAGAAAGCTCTATCGAACAACATTTTCCGACGTCGTAGTTCTTCGAATCTGAGCTTGGCAAAATCTTTGCTTTCCGCTTTGGTCAAGCTGCCCAGGCTTGACATTAGCTCCTTTTGTGTTGGCCCAACAGCAAAGAGAAAGGATAGGAAATGCTCGCCAGGATCGAGGACGGTATGAAACACGCCCGGGATAAACAACTGCTCAAGATGGGCTAAGCCATTTGCCTTTTCTTTTCTATACACTTGTGTAGCGCTAACGCGAATTTCGGATTGAGCAAATTCCGCATCAGGTGTATAGGAGTACATCCATGGACTTGTGGCTCGATCATCAAAAGTGAGGTAAGAGTGTGCATTCACGGTTTCAGCACCAGGAGTGAAAGCCAGCTTCTCGTATCGGCTATGATAGTCCCTACAGGTTTGAACAGGAGTAACTGTGAGAACCGCCTCCTCAGTATTCTTCACCTCATAATTGACGACGCTCAGATTCCTTCCATAAGCCATGAAAACTGTCTTGTCAACTCGGACATTCTCAGCTTCGTAGGTCATCTGCGGAAGTGGATTCAATTCAAAACGCGTAAGCATTCGATAGCCACGGTTGACGACTCCATCAACTGTCTGCTCTGTTGACAAATTAAATTCGCCAGCCGATGTGGCAATGACCTCATCCAACCTGCACAGTGTTAGCCATCTATCAACTGGCGGATTCATGGAAGATATGAGCAAGCCGTGATACCCTCTCGTATTCAATCCAACAATTGTAGATGAAGCGTATCCGCCGAGACCATTTGTATAAAGCCACTCAAAGGTCACAGCCCGGTTAAGCTTCAGGTCAGCTTCATCCATTATAATCAAGGAATTTGGCTCCGAATACGAGTTCTCTGTGTATTCATCCGTCATACTGGTGCTCTTTAAGGGTATCGAGCCACAGGATGATTGGTCCGAATAGTCACAATCTTAAGTTAGCCTGGATTTCTGGTGCTCGACTATATCAGGGTGCAAAGAATGAATAACTCTGGGGATGATACTGAATTTGAGAAAGAAGTCCTCAGAGAATTGTACACACCACGAGAAAGGTTAGGACTTAGCGGAAACCTGTGGAGATTGGCCCTAGTAACAGGCCTGGCTCAGTTTTCGATGAGTCTATGGAGCTGGGAATTTTCAATCTACCTTAATTCATTGGTAGAACCGTGGCAGTTGGGACTCACCTATTCAATTGGCACACTGGCCGTCCTGTTGGGCTATTTGCTATCAGGAATTGTCGCCGATTTGATAGGTCGACGAAGAACAATGGCAATTGCATTTGGTCCGATAATTGCAGGTCTGATCACTCTTTCCATATTCCCTATCTGGCCCTTCTTGATAGCGGAATACGCCCTGATTATGTTGGGCTGGAGCTTTATTCTTATAATGGCAAGGGCAATTCCGGCTGATGTTATTACCCAGCAAGGAAGCAAAGACTCTGCCAGGAAGTTCACAATGGTCCTTATGCCCGCCTTCCTTGTCGATGGAATCAGTCCGATGGCTGGAGCCTTTATGCTAGAAATGGGATTTGTCCCAAGTAACTTGCATTTCATTGCAGCATTGGGTGCCGTTGTAGCTTTTCTTGGGACACTGGCCTTCCTTCGAGAAACATTGGATTTGAAGGTTATAGAAAAAGCCAAGGCGGGGCCTGTTATATCGCTCAGAAATCTTGGCAGGAATTTCTGGCACCTAGCAGGAGGCATGCTTGCATTTTACCTCTTTTTCAACATTGCACTGACCTATTTTGGGCTTCTGATCACTGTAGACTGGAATATTAGCGAGACCATCTATGGTTACACCTGGAGCGCCTTTTCGATTACTTCGGTCATCCTCATGCATACTGTCAGTGGATTGGCAGACAGGAATATCAAGAAGGCCCTAGCAGTGGGAGTAATCTGCAACGCTGGAATCATTGGAGCTTTTTCAATCCTATCAGGTGTTCCATCATTGCTTCTTCTTAATATTCTGTGGGCATTTCCAGTTATTCTTTGGATGGGGGCAGAGAGAAGTCTTGTTGTTGGCGGCGTTAATGAAGAGACAAAAGGACGCGCTTTGGGAACATACCAATTCCTAATGAGTACAACAAATATCTTCGCACCGAATATAGGAGCACTTGTCTGGGACTTGACAGGAAGCCTTCGTGTCCTTTGGGCATTTTGCTCCATAGGCGCGTTCAGTGCCTCGTTCCTGACTCTAGCAGGATTAAGAAAGATGGATATTGAACTTGTATCGACGCCAAAGGAATAGCTCGGCACCTCCGAGGAACCTTCTTATTTCGCTTTGATTTCTATAGTCAGGCAGAAGTGGTCAGTGAGGAAGTCGTTTGAGCGAAGATAAGAGCTCCAAAATCACACGTCGCTTTAAACAGACAGGAGACTTGCTGCAAGGAGGAGCCGAGAAGCAAGTAGCAGGCTACAAAACCAGATTTGACAAGCTGAGCGGCATCTATGATAAATTCCTCTCGAAGTTAATTGTTGCATACCCCGATGGAAAAGCTCCTGTTGAATTCGTGGACAAGTTCTTTGGAAAACGCAATCTTGTTTTTGGTGGGATTGATGGGACAGTCTTTAAGCAGGATGTATTCGACCTCATCATCTTCTTTGCAGGGGCATACTGCTCTGAGGGAGTCATTTCTGTAGATAGTAGTGGGACATTGTCGGTGAAATATGATGAAGCATTCTTGGAAAAAGGACTTGGGGTCTCCAGCGTGCTTCCCTTGTTTGTTAATGAGGTTCCATTGGTGGACCAGACAGTACTTGTGAGGGCAGAAGACGGATCCGTCGACGACACAATAACCCAGAATGACTCCTGGATAATAGATAACTCCGCTTTCGCGGACTACCTTATGACGCTTTCAGAGTTTTACCTTGCCTATAGACTTGTATCAAGAGAGGAGCCAGTGGATATTCTTCTAATTGACAGAATATTCTCATCAGAGATAGCCTCGTCCTATGCCGAAACTTCGGAGTTTCGCGTTGACCTTGAAAAAGAGTGTGGGTTGATAGGACAAGACATAGATGGACGACCTTTCACAACAACAGAATGGGTGTATGCGAGACGCATCATTGGCTCACTAGACCTTGGAACTCCTCCAGCGCGCGGGGAGTATCTTCTTCCCAGAATAATTGAGGAGCTTCTAGCTGAGAGTGGTGGGGGCCTCACACGTCAAGAGCTTACCGAAAGACTTGATTTAAACAGCGAGAGTAGGCTGGCTCGTTTGGACAAGGAATTGGAGTCGGGCATGAAGACAAGAGGGCTAGTTGAAGGCATGATCACGAGGAAAGGCACATACTTTAGCATCAAACCTAGATACAAGGATATCAAGGAACGAATCAAAAAACTGGTTGAACAGACCTGCGGAAAGATATTCTCTGAAGACCCAAAAATCAACTATGAAGCCAGGTTTAAGGTTGGGGACCGGTGGATAACAACCAATGACCTTTCTTTCCTTGCTCTAATGTGCCTGTATCTTACCATTCAGAAGTGTAGAGAGCAAAACATCTTGTTGGTTGGCGTTGCCAAGGACACATCAGCCCGAGACCTTAAGCGGCAAGTAATTCCCGTATTGAATTATGTAGGATTATTTCAGGGAGGATTTGGCAAGGAAGAGGACACTCCTGATACGGACAGGATGATGCTTCAGTGGGTATCTCTTAAAGAGCGGGCACGCCTGCAAGTTCCTTGGGCAACCTGTGAATACGATACGGCTTTCAAAACAATAGTCCCACACTTCGAAGGAGCAAAGGGACTAGTCTCGGGAGCTCGGAGAAATCAGATTTCTCTGGAGAAGACCTTTGTTAAGGCATACTTCCAGCTATCAGAGGCCTGTTCAGACCCGAAGCTGAGGAGTAATGTTCTGCTTTATGACAGGCTTGTCTATACCGGCTTCGATTCTGACGGCGATCAAATTATCAGATTGCGTCACGATTATGAACATAAGCCGGACCAACCAGAACCTGTGGAAGTCCTTCTATACAGAGGAATAGACAATCCCATTCAGCAATTCATTATGGCATCATTCAAGGTCATGACGAGCATGAGTATACCGGAGTTGTTTGGCCACCTCAAGCCACTTTATGTGGCCGACAAGATAGCAAAATACAATTTCAAGCAGTTTAGCATGATGGTTGAGAGCACTGCCAAGTGGCTGATCAACCGACCGGAACTCCGAGAGTTCCTCTTTTACCTTAGTACCTTTAGAGAAAGGAGGTCAGCTGTTGAGCAATCAAGAAGATTTTCCTAAGCACCTATTTACGGATTTCAACGGCACATTCGATGGCAGGCTCGCCAGGGTCATACCTGTTGCAGCCGCCTATGTTTCGGAATGGGCAGGATCAGCTGCACGCTACGATTGCCGTGTTAAGCTGAAGTATAATCAGGAACTCATGGCGCAACTGGAAGAGGGGATGTTAATTGCCGTCCGCAACTTCAAAGGGCAATCAAAGGCATCCAAGAAGATAGGCATCCAACGGTACACCATCATGGTCGTGAGCAAGGTCTGGCCCCTGCATTACGGATTGGGTGGGGTGAGTGATAGTCACTACTACCCCATGCAAATGGAGATAATCGAGCAATCCGTTCCGGACTGGGAAACAGACGACCAATCAACGATGATGATACATATGACTGCGGTTCCCATAAACTACGACCTCGTTATTGACAAAAAAGGCACTGTTGAATTCAGAAAGGGATTCTCATATCCACGTGTCGGGGATTGTGTTCATGTCATAAACATGGAAACCGTCGATAAGATTTACAATGGCAGAGTTCGAGAAGCCCTAGGTTACAGGAAAAAGGAGTCCTTTGCGGATCCGAAGAAAGACCCGCGGATTGGCATCCTACGCATGTTCATGGAATCTGATGCGGAAATCCCGGTATACGTGGACCTATACAAGCTGCTTCGATATCACTTTGGGATATTCTCTTTCACAGGAGGTGGAAAGAGCAATCTTCTTTCCAATCTATTTCGGAGGATTCTCTATCATACAAGCGATACCAAGCTGGTTATTTTCGACGTAAGCTGCGAGTATCCTTTCTTGCTCTGTGACATTTTCTCCAATCCGAAAATAGCATCTAAAATCATAGTCGAAGAAGAGCCAAAGACCCCAGAGGATTTTGCCAAGTCAATAGTCAAGCCCAGGGACTTTGAAGATGACAACCGAGCAACGGAAGCCTTGAAGCAAGTGTACAATACGAAGAACGTGACCTTCTACAACAGGCCTCTTACTCAAGTACCAACATACGGTTCCCTAATTCAAGAGGCACAAGCTCTGCGCAATGCCAGTGCGGACAAGCCAACCTATGTGCAGGCAATAGATGAAGTGCTGGATGCGATTACCGGATGGATTCAATCTTGGAACAAGTCCGAACACGACGAGATAGATGATACGTTCATTGATACTCTGCACGATTCTGCAAAAGCAGCTATGGAGAAATTCTCTGTCAGTGACAGGTCGAATCTATACGCCTGGGGCACGACCCGGGACACTTTGAAAGCTGTTGTTGCTCGAGGCAAGGGTGCAAAGAAGGCAGGCGTTACGACGAAAGAAATACTAGGAATGCTTAGCGGGCCCGAACGGGTTATTTGCATCTCTATTGCAGACCCTGATACATTAGGCGAAATAGTTGTTCGGCTTACAAGTGCCGCACTGCGCTACCGCAAAAGAAGCTTCGAGATCAAGCCGCAGATACTCTTTGTCTTTGATGAAGCCCAGGAATTCATTCCTGCCAAAGCCTCAGGACAGACGGCAATAACTAGCCACGCCGTTGAGAGGCTCCTTAGGCAAGGAAGAAAATACGGACTTGGTGGTGCGATTGCCACACAAAGGATAGCATATCTGAATACAAATGCTCTGCAGCAATTGCATACGTTTTTTGTAGGTACACTGCCAAGACCCTACGATCGCAACTTGGTAAGTAGCTCCTTCCAGATAGATCTTAGTATTCTTGACAAGACCCTTGAATTTCCACCGGGTTCTTGGCTTCTGTCTAGCTATATTGCAATGGGCTTGGACAGCGTTCCTGTCTTTGTCAAGGCCGATAATTCTGAGGACATCCTACATGCACATGTCGATGACTTGACTAAGTCGAAGACCGGAACCCCTTGAAATGAAGACCCAATCGGCATCGTCATTAGTAGGATAGATAGCGATTCTTGACAGGAGGAAATTCCATGGCCCCTAGTGAAATCCCGAAGGACACATCTCCATCTAAGAAAGTGGTTTCAGCATCCCTGGGGTTTCTTGGCCTAAGTCCCAACCTCTGGAGAGTCGCTATATTGATGGGAATAGCGCAGTTCTCCATTGGGCTTTGGAAGTGGGAGTTTGGGATATTCCTTGAAACTGGCGTGAATCTCCAACCCTGGCAAATGGGCTTAACATTCTCTGCTGGAACTGCAGCCACACTTATTGGAGCATTCCTTTCCGGAACAGTAGCTGATCTTCTTGGACGGAAATGGACGCTAGCTGTTTCGATGCTGCCAATTGCCATCGGGCTAATGGCGATGGCATTCCTCCCGATCTGGCCAATCATTCCCCTTCAATTTGCTCTAATCTGGATGGGAATGAGTTCTGTCAGAACGATGTCAGCAGCAATTCCTGCAGATGAGGTCGCGGCAGATGCAGGCAAAAATCCTGCAAAGAGGTTCATGATGGTCATGATGCCAAGCTGGTTTGTCGACGGACTCAGTCCTCTTCTGGGTACATTCCTGCTTGGTTATGAGGGAGTAGACTCTAGTCATCTCCATTTCTTGGCAAGTATTGGTGCAGTAGTTGCATTCCTAGTCGCAGGGGCAACCATCAAGGAGTCACTCAGGACAGAAATAACAGACAAAGCTCGGTCGGGCCCAGTTTTGTCTTTTAGAAAGCTAGGCAAAGACTACTGGAAGATTGTCGTCGGGATGCTACCGTACATCTTCTTCTATACCACGGCAATCCAGTATCTTGGCAATCTCTGTGTTAGGCCGGACGGGTGGGGAGTAGACAGGATAACGTATGGTTTCACCTGGAGCGTATTCTCTCTGACCAGTGCCGCCTTCATGTATTTCATGAGTGGTCTAACTGATAGGAATCTCAAAGCAGCCCTAGTGACAGCGGTGGCAGGCAATGGACTAGTGTTTATTGTTTTTGGGCTGGGTAATGGGGTTGAACTCATGTTCCTCCTCAATTTTGTCTGGGCGCTACCCTTCATCGTGTGGCTTGGTGCGGAAAGAAGTCTTCTTGTGGCGAATGTGCCAGAGGAAGCCAAGGGGCGAGCCTTTGGAACCTACACATTCATCACTAATCTCGTTGGAGTATTCACAATGTCCTTAGGGTCAATCCTATGGGAAATAACAGATAGCCTGAGGTTTGTTTGGACGCTGTCTGGTATCGGCATGACACTGACTGTCTTCCTCCTAATCCCAATTCTACGAACTATAAAGACAAACTCTGCTGTGGAGTCACCGATTCCGCCCCCAATGGAATGACCTCCCTATGTGCATTTACTCACACGAGCGGGCTTATTATCAAGATACTGAATAAAAAACACGGGTCTGGTTCGAAAGGGAAACCTCAGAAGGGATAACTGGCTATTGTGAATACGATGGTTTCCCATTCATTTTGAGTGGAGGCTTTGCATAGCCTCTTGGGACACAACGGAATTTCGGCGAGAGGGTAGGACCAGACCTTTTTACCCTCTAATCCTGAGCATCCATGCCTTTGATGCTTTCAACATCAGTGATTTGCGCCAACTCTCCAAGAAGATGGCCTGATTTTTCGGCCTTTGTTTCGAGATACCTTCGATTGTACTCAGTTGGTTCGATGATCAGCGGTACGCGCTCCGTAATCCTAATGCCCGCCGATAGTAGCTGCTGAATTTTCTCAGGATTGTTTGTAAGCAATCGTATTGAGCGAACATCAAGATTCCTCAAGATGTTTGCTGCTATGCCATAGTCGCGTTCATCTGGTTTGTAACCAAGATGGATATTGGCTTCAATTGTGTCCAACCCCTGATCTTGAAGTGCATAGGCACGTATTTTCTGAGCCAGACCAATGCTTCTTCCCTCCTGTCGCAAATAGAGAAGAACACCTTCTCCTTCTTTCTCTATCCTTTTTAGCGACTCTATTAGCTGGTCCCTGCAGTCGCATCTGTTACTTCCAAGCGCATCGCCTGTCAAGCACTCGGAATGGACTCGCGTTAAAACCCGCTCTTTGCCAACAACATCGCCCTTGATTATCGCGGTATGCTCCTTTCCATCGCATGGACTAGTGAAACCGCATACCTGGAAATCACCGAATCTCGTTGGAAGATTGGCGATTGCCATGAGTTGAACACAGCATTCATCTGTGGCGCATACCTGCGCCTCACTCTTCTTCAAGAGCAACTCTATTGTATCCTTGGAGATTTTTGGCATTTTCCAGCATCCTCAAATTCCACATCTTTGCTAGGCCGCACGACGTTGGCATATCTTACATATACATTTCGTATGTTACATTTCCGAAGGTACATCTATAAGATGCAAATCCACATGAGAATAGCTGGTGAGTAGATTGATTGACAAGTTGCAGGAAGCGTTGCAAAGGCAGGCTGAAGCATTCAAGGCCGAACACAAGGTATTTGCTTTCAAGAAGCTAGAACGGGAGATAATCAAGCAGGGTGCCTGCGTGGAATGTGGCTCATGCGTCGCAAACTGCCCTGAAATGGCTCTTGAGGGAAGCTACGAAGGTGGAATATACACACCAACTTTAATCGGGAAGTGTACCGCATGCGGTCTCTGCTATGCGAATTGCCCCAGAACTCACTACCACAGGTCAACGCTACTTGGACCCCTTTTAGGGAAGAGCCTAAAAGCCCGGGCCAAAGAAAAAACCTTGCGAGCTCAAGATGGGGGAGTAGTCACTGAATTGAATAGGGTACTGCTCGAGCAAGGCAAAATTGATGCAGCAGTTGTTGTAAAAAGCTCTGACCTAAACCCTTGGATGCCCGAAGCTGTTGTCGTTAGGAATCCAGACGCTCTTCAGCAAACAGCTGGTTCCATCTACACACATGCGCCAATTGTGGAGGGAGTGATAAAGGCCCTGAAGGAGGGACTGAAGAAACTATCAGTGGTTGGCACTGCCTGCAACATTGATTCGGTTTGGAGATTAGAGAATTTGCCACCCAGGGTCATTCCGAATGTCTATGAAGGCCAGGTTCTGAAATTTGGATTGTTTTGCACCAAATCATATGACTACGAAAAGCTGCGAGCATTTCTGCAGACCAATGGTATTAACATTGGAGAAGTAACTAGGTTTGCAATAACAGGAGGCAAGCTTCTGCTGAATTGGCCGGATGGTGAGCGTGAATGGCCGGTGAAGGAACTCGAGGGTCTGTCGGCCAGTGGCTGCGAAAGCTGCTATGACATGAGCGGCTTCAATGCTGATCTTTCATTCGGGAATGTGGGCTCTGATGATGGATGGACCACCATTCTTGTCAAGACGAAAAAGGGAGAGGAAGCTTTGCTCACCGCGATTGAATCGGGGCGACTTGAAGCAGAAGAACTTGAGGAAAAGCAGTTTCAGGAAGTTGATAATCTTGCACGGTTCAAAGCAAATCGAAAGTATACGTAGAAGAACGGCATTAAGGATAACTTAGAAACATGAGAAAGAACATTCTTCTCACAGGAAGACCCGGGATTGGAAAAAGCTCGGTTATTCAGAAATGCATTTCCCTAATGGGAAAGGAGAGAATCGGCGGATTTTGGTCTAGCGAGATTAGAGAAGCTGGCAGAAGGACTGGCTTCTCCATGGAAACCAGCGCGGGAAGAAGAGGAATCCTTGCTCACATCAACTTGCATCAAGGCCCACGACTTGGGAGATATGTCGTGAATGTGGACGATGTCGAGTTGATTGCAATTCCATCACTCATTGCCGCGAGAAACTCCGGGAAAATAATCATCATCGATGAGATTGCCGCCATGGAGCTCTTTGCTCCATCCTTTGAATCTGTGGTGACAAGTTGCCTTGAAACCGGAAGAGTCCTGGGAGCAATTCAACAACGAAGCTCACCATTCCTAAATTCTGTTCGGTCCCGTAATGACATTAGGTTACTTGAGGTCACATTGCAGGATCGGGACTTTCTTCCCAGTCGAATTATTGAGATGATTTGGCACGGTACTGCTATTTAGTCCGAGTTCGGAAGTACAGACTAAGCACAACGAGAACAGCAAGTGATCCAAGGATTAGCACAACTGCTGTGACTATTGGTGGCAGTAGGTCTGGACCCATGTCAGTTATCGTGAATGCGAACCATTGGGTTTCTTGTATATTGTTCACAGAGGAATTGTCAACGGCTATGACGCGGAAATGAACCACAACTCCATGTGCGAATTCGCCCAGAGAAGTATCGTAGAAGTCATTTTCCACAAGACTCATGTTTAGCACGGTAGTGGTATCTTCTTCTCCAACATACCACTCCAATGTGATATTTCGAATCCTATTCAGGTCCCATACATATGCTTGGACAGTCAGATTGTTCGTCGTTGGTGTGTTGAAGTACTGAATGGGTCGGACCTGCTGAATCAAGGGTAGATGTGCATCCGGAGTTACCTCTAGTACTACAATCTTGAATGAGGTTTGATTGAAGAAGTCAGTGAAGGAGATATTGTAGCTGTATGTGCCGACCGAGAAACCATCGACATTGGTGGATACGTTTTCGCCCCGCCATATTCCCGATTGGAGTAGCTCTCCATCTTTTGTCAAGTTGTAGAGCATTGGATTGGTTTCCTCTGCACCCCATTCCAGTGAATAGCCTGTATATCCTTCCTCATATGAGAAATCTTCTGAGCCGCTTATGATGGGTGCTCTGACATCCTCATAGATTGTGATGTTTATTGTGTCGGTTACATTCCGGTTAAAATCGTCAAACAAGATAATTGAGAAAGTATAGTTGCCTAAGTAAACATAATCAAGGCTCACACTGATCTCTCCGCCCTTGGGGTCTGTAAACTCCCAAGTATCAGTCGAAATGTTGGATGGAGCATGCAAGGGATTAGTAAGGTTACCATAGAATGTGTTGTTGTAGTGAATAACTACGGTAATTGAGTAGTTCTTTGGATTCGCGTCGTACGCCTTCCACGTCACAGTTTCGCCCAGGGTTCCAAATTCAATGAATATGTCGCTGGGACTTGTAACAGTCGGAGCTGTAAGGTCGTAAGTCACTGTGACATTAACAATACTTGTGCTGTTTTGGCCAAGGGTATCATTCACAAATAGCGTATAGATGTACCACCTTGTGGCGTTTAAACCGTCCACATTGACCGTGATGTTGCTACCATCCCAATCACCACTCTCAATCACTGTCTTATTGCTTGTAGGTTCGTTTGAGTATCTACTTACGTTGTAGAAGTCTGGATTTGTTTCAGTGATATTCCAGAGAATTTCATGCCCAAAACTGCCTTCTTCATAGGTGATATTTGCTGGCTGCTGTATAATAGGAGCAGTTTCGTCAGGAATCACATTGACAAGTACTTCGTCGGAAACAGATTCCTCGTCATCGTTGAATACGGTACAAATGAACACGAATGTGCGAGGTAGTTCGTCAGGTTCGTCCAGGAGATCTTCTGGATACAAATGGTTTAGGTATACTGTGATAGCCCCACCGCTCCAAGGACCTTCTCTGTGAACGGTACCATCCCTAGTGACTGTGTAGTTAAGGGGATTGGGGTCGCTTGGATGCCACACAATTGTTTCTCCCAAAGTCCCATTTTCGAATGTTAGGTCAGCAGGAGAATCGATTGTTGGAGCAGACAAGAGAAACTGCACTCTGGGGCTGGTTGCTGTTTCGAATAGTCTCCCGCCGGCAATAGGCAGAAGCATGAAGGAAATAAACGCTAGAGCAATAATCATGTTTCTCTTTTCATTGTTAATCATCTGGACAACTTCCTTCTGAAAGTAGTTTCTGTTCAGTGACCGCTCGAACTTAGAGGCGCGGTTTTATACTTTCTGCTATCATAAGGTCTATCAAACGAATGCTCATAAGAGAGCATGTCGCGTAACGGACATAAGGAGTTCCACTTCAGTCAATAGGGGTTAGCCAATGCCTAAAGCCATGTATTCAGTTTTCTGGGATGATACATTGGGACCTATGGTAGGAAGGTCCTATCCAGAAGATAATCAGCTTACCGGAGAGGAGGCACTTAGTATATTCATGGGGCATGGTGTGAACCAAGAAGCGAAACTAGGATACACGAAGCTGAAAAGAGGGCTTGTTTTGTCGTACATGGTTCCTCCAAATTGCATTGGGGTGCTTTTGGACAAGGATGACGACCCTGCAATCATAGAACGGAATCTTGAGCGATTAGTGCCAGAAATCAATCTTGATGCAGATGACTGGGATAGAGAAATTCAGCAGGCTTTCGATCGTCTTCTTTCTCTGATTGATGAAGCAACTGGTCCCCAGCTTCTAAGAGACCCCGAAGTGCAGAGATTCCTGGAGGACCTTTCAAAAGGAAGAATTGATGAAATCAAGCCGCACCACGTCCTGAAGGGCATCGCAAAGTACCCGGTAGCGGCCGAGTATTTTGGGGCAGAAGAGAGAGAAGTGGAAAGAAAGCTGAAGGATCTCAGTGACGCCGGAGTTCTTGTTCCGCGAACATATGGCAGGAAGATAGTCTGTAGGCAATGCGGTAGCGAAGAAGTCATCATTGAGCTGCGTTGCCCCATATGCAATTCAACCGATCTTCATAAGGTGTATTCGGTCTATTGCCCAAATTGCAGAGAGCTAACGCACTCAGTTCTTGATGATGATCTTGAACAGGTAGCATGTCTCAACTGCAAAAAGCCGATGTTAGTATCTGACCTCACAGTTATTGATGTGGAACCACTTTGCAGCAAATGTGGAACAGCAACAAATGAACCAAAGATTGTTTTTGCATGCGCTCAGTGTGGCACACCGCTTAAAGGCGCAGACCTCCTAAGCGGTACTGGACTCGGATACTACCCAAAGAGAAAACCAAAGTAGTCCACACTCAGATGTTGGACTTCCCCACCATAAAGACAAGCCAAATGAATAGCCAGCTTAGCTTCGACTATTCGCTTTCTTCGCAAGTTCCTTAACAGCATCTCTAGCATCTTGAAGGATTCGCTCAGCCTGCTTTTCAGTAAGTCCATCGATTTTGCTAGACAATCGCTTGGCTGTCTCTCCAGCCAATTGCGCAGCGGACTCATAGCCTGCCTTCCTGAGTTTCTCCTCGAGGGCACTTCCCACCCCTTTTATCCTCCGAAGTGGAAGTATCTGCTGTAAATCTCTCCCAAGGAATTCGCTTAGTTCTTTGTCACTCATCTCTTCTGCTGCATCAATGACATCAAGTTGGCTCTTTATTGATTCAAAATCCTCATCCCTAAGAAATGCGGCGACTGTTTTGTCAACTTGTTTCTGGTCTATGTCGAGTGCGAAATCCTCCATCTCTATTTCTCTTCCCAGTATCTCTGGAAGAGCTCCGATTTGCCATAAGGCAACAAGCGAGAAAAAGACAGAAAATGGACCTCCTATGTCGCCAACCCAAGCGGGAGGATAGCCAAGAGGCACACCCAATTTCGCTGCAAAGAAGAGACCCATATAACCTGTGAAGAAGAGCCATGCCAATGATAAGCGCAACCCCTTTCTCTTGGCCGCACCTAGCTCAGTCCAGATTAGCAGAAGGCATAGTCCAAGGAGATATCCTTCGATGAATCGCTCGGACGCAAGCAGGGGGAGAGCATGCAGAACTTGATGGCCTGCATCGTCAACAAAGTAGAAGACCTCACCAAAAATGGAGAGAAATCCGAATATCAGTACCGCTGTGCTGAAGGCCATTTTTCGTCCACGCGAGTCAGCCAAATATCCGGAAACAGCGGTACCGGAAATAATGAAGGTCAACTGGTAAAACAGCAATCCGATTTGGTCAGTAGCCAAGTCGAATTGAGCTTTTGTCAGAAGGGAGTCGGAAATGGGAGTCGTTGCCAACTCAAAGGTTGCTCTGATGCCTGCAGCAGTTGAGAAGTACCATAGAATGTGCGCCGCAAGCAGAAGAGCCATCGGTATGAAGTACTTGAAAGCTGAGTCCTTCACGGCCAGCGGATATCGTGGCAACTTCCAAGGTCTATTTCCAATGCTGATAGCGATCCCAATCACACCAACAACCTCAGGCAGAGGGAAGTCCGTAGGCAACAGAGAAACCGCAGGGTCTGCTATGTAAACACCAATGAAATAGAAACAGAGAGATAGCGCTAGAAAAAGCCCTACAATCCTTCCTCTAAATTTGACAACCACAGTTTTATTCAGTTGAATAGTCCAGCTCATGAGAAATACCACTAACCCGGCAAAAACCATCATGACGTAGAGGAATTCGATATCAGGTGTGAT
>RDOF01000054.1 GCA_011365025.1 Candidatus Thorarchaeota archaeon | reverse complement strand
GATTACTCATTCTTCGCAGGAGAAAATTCGTTACGTGTATATGAGGAAATGATTGCCACAAAGTATCGAGAGGAGATAAAGAGGGGCGTTATCAACGCGGACCACCCATTCAAGGACGGAGATACGGTGGGTTGTGTCGCAGTTGATGCTAAGGGCAGAATTGCCGCAACATCATCAACTGGGGGAATTAGAAACAAACGGCCAGGGAGAGTAGGGGATAGCCCCGTTATGGGGGCGGGTGCATTCGCGAATGATCTCTGCGGTGCAACGGCCACAGGGTTTGGAGAGCATATCATGCGTGTCACTATGACCAGAATGGCCGTCCTCTACGTTGAGCAGGGGGAAAGTCCGGCAAGGGCAGCTGAGCTGGCTATAAAGCTCCTAATTGAAAAGACTGGAAGCGAAGCAGGGATAGTCCTTGCTGATAAGAATGGGAATTGGGGAAAAGCTACTAATGCAAAGGCAATGCCCACTGCAGTCGTGTCGGAATCTCTTGACTCCTTGTTGGCATTGTCCAAATAGCTTAGTCTACTGGGTGCAGGTCATGCCCGCATTTCGGACAGAATCTTGTTTCCGCATCAACTTCATTGCCGCAGTTCGGACATCTGCCCGAATACTCACGCCATTTCGACTCGATATTTCGCCTACCCTCCGTGTTCAGTATGTTTTTCCGTTGTAAGAAGTCCAGACCTTCATTCAGCTTGTTCTTCGCATCTTGGCTGACCAGCAGGTTGGCACGGTCCCCAGATTTTCTTAGCATGGCAGAATAGCCTGCAACTTCAGCATATGCGCGTTGAATCGGGGATTCAACATACTCCACCAAGGACGGATGCACAGGCTTGTGCTCTATCGAGCCAGCAGAGATTTCCTCTGGAAGAAAGCATGGGGGAAAAACTCGAAACGAATTGTCAGTATAGAAGGCAAGGTAGCAATGAATTTCAAGTTGAGTAAGTGGGGCCAAATTCTTCACCTCACTTGAATCAATGGCCCAAGACATTAATTCGAGGAATTCTGATTGGACCTCGGTAAGCCTATCACGAATAGCTGCTTCAATCTCATTTGTTGCTTGTGCGGAAACATTCACGGATTCATCCAGTTCGGAAATGGTCTTGGCCGCTTCTGCCTCAAGCGCCGCAAGTCTTTGCCTCTCTTCTGCAATTTGAGCATCGGCACTTTCTGTGGCCTCCCTAATTGCAGTATCCAATTGCTTTTCAAGGGTATCTAGTTGACTTCTGACTTTTTCACTCTGCATGTCAGTTTCTGAAACCTTTGCATCGAGTTTCCTATGTTGATCAGTGACTTGCTCCTTCAAGTCATTATAAACTTGCAAAGCACCTTCGACATTCTCCTCCCTTGCGGCAATGGATGTTCTTGCCTCCTGAATGAGTTCCACAATAGAACTGAAGAAGGATTCCAATGATGATATAGATCTTGAGAAATCAGCTGTAAGAGCGCGAAGGGCAATCTTGTGCTTCTGCTTACTCCCATATATATCGTCATCTCTACGACGAGTGTGCTCCCTAGTCGAATTCTCTAATCGGTCCTGCATCATAGAAACTCTCTGCTTCCAACGCTCCTTCTCCGCTTTTACCACATTCTGAATAGCCTTAACATGACCCTGGAGCACTTCTCCAACATTCTCCTGAATCTCTTCGAGAGCCTCTACGCGTAGTCGGCAATGTTCGCGCAGCTTCTGAAACTCCTCACTTCTGGCAAGCGCGTCATGTGAGTCCAACGTCATGTTGAGCATATTTGGATGAGAGTTGGGGTCGACTTCCAAAGCTAGCAGGCCTATCTGTCTTATTGCATCAGGATGCTGTATGGCCTTCAATGCAGACTTTGCTTCAGAAACAGCTTTGATAGTTGCTATAAGCTGTTCCTTGTGCTTAGGAATGTCGCTCGCCTCATGAATCTCTGCACCGATTATTCGTCTGATATCCGCCGAGTTCGTATTTTCAGAGAACACGAATTCCTTTGCTCCATAGGCATCAGTTCTTAGAATTACTGATTTGGTACCAGATATCTGTACTATCCAGTATGGGACGACTATTGGACTGAGCATAGAAAGACGCCTTCCGTTTTTGGCTCCGGGAAGGGCCATGCCAAAGGCCACAGGAATCTCAGCCTCTTCAGAGGCTGCTTTCTTGGTAATAGATCCATCGTATAGGAAGTTGATTGCTAACCTTCGCACCACACGAATCACCCGATGATTTGACTTTACCAAAAAGGCAATTGTATGTTTCGCCTGAAGAAATAATCAAGGCAGATAGGGTCACTACTGCTGCTAAGGCAATAGGCCTTCTAATATCATGTCATAATCGTTGTAGGGGCGAAGTCCAGGGAGGGTGCCAGCAGGTTTTCCATCTTTGAAGACAATCACCATGGGCACGGATTGAACCCCGAATTGAGCAGTGGTGCGAGGATTTCTGTCTATGTCAATCTTGCCAAAGAACGCCTTGCCTTTGTAATCCTGAGCGAGTGAGGCGAATATGGGGACGAGCTGCTTGCATGGCTGACACCATTCACCATAGAAGTCCACCAATGCGATCTTTGTTTGTTGGATTGTTTGCCAGAAAGTAGCATCAGTTAGAAGCACGGGATATCCCTTGGACATGGGCTCAGGGATTTCGGCCTGCTTTGCTCTTTCAATGAGAAGCTGCATTTTTCTCCTTCGTATTTCGGCGAGTTCATCATCACTGAGCAATATTGCCCACCATCCAGTTGTGCGATTTGCCTGCACAATCGAATAAGAAGTCTTCGGTTAGGCACAAACAGTCTATCTTAAATGGCCCTTGCAAATCGAATGCTTCTGGGAGAATCCGCAGATGGCAGATCACTCATTGAAGTACTATTTGCTCTTGATTCTGGCAATGTTCTTCTGGGGAGGATCATGGCCCTCTGCTAAGATTCTTGTAACAATTACACCAACTCCACTCACTATTGGGTTTCTTAGATTCTTTGTTGCCAGTATGCTCTTTATACCCGTTGTTGCTTATCGGGAGAAATCAATTAGGAGTCTGTTTTCCGGAAGGAACCTGAGAATCCTTCTTTTGGCCGGCCTTACTGGAGTCTTCGGCTATGGAGTTCTATTTCTTACAGGAATGAAATTCACAACGGCCGCCCAGGGCTCAATCATTGCAGGCATGAATCCTGTCACGGTAACCTTCTTTGCCCATATTCTTCACAATGAAAGGCTTACAAGGCGTTGGCAATATGGGGGCTTTGCGCTTTCATTTGCTGGTGTTGTTTTTGTTGTGGGGGTTCAATCGATACTTGATTTCAATCTGGAGCATCTGATAGGAAACATAATCATTCTAGGAGCAGTAATGACATGGGGATTGTACTCCTCAATAAGCAAGGAAGGAATGAAGGAGATGTCCTCTCTTGCTGTGACAGCAGGGGGTGTTGTTTTCGGGTGTCTCTTTTTTGGTCTTTGTGCAATCGCCGAGGAACCAAGAACATTTCTTCCGACAATGGGCGTTGAATTTTGGGTGAATATATTGTTTCTAGGTGGGTGTGTTACTTTCCTTGGTTTCTTCTTCTACCTGGATGCAATCAAGAATCTTGGAGCCACTCAGACTGCAGGATTCATCAGCTTGGTTCCAGTCTTTGGCACAACCTTATCCGTTCTAATTCTCCAGGATGTCCTATACTGGACATTCGGTCTGGGTTTGATCCTTGTTGTCCTAGGAATTGTTGTCATCAACTTCCCCATCAACAACGTCAAGGAAATTAAACGGGAAGAGAGCAAAACGGAAGAAACATAACTGAAGTGAATTGGCCTGAGATTGGACGAAGAGCTACATGCAGATGGAGAGACAGAAATGGGACCCTATGAAGACCTGCTTATGAGAATAAAGGATACGTACCTACTGCAATCCGCTGCCGGGGTAATTGGATGGGACCTTGAAACCTACATGCCACCTCGGGGCATAGCACTAAGAAGCGAGCAGCTCGCCCTTCTTGAGAAAATAAGACATCAGATGGTGACCTCATCAGAATTCTCATCCATCCTATCACAGGCCGAAAAGGAAGCAGATAATCTTGATGAAGTTGGAAGGAGGAATCTATTCCTTACGAGAAGATATCATGATATCGCTGTGAAGACACCCTCCGAACTTGTCGGTAAGATAGCACAGCAGCAGGCAGTGGCCGTCGATACCTGGAAGAAGGCCAAAGCTGCAAATGACTGGAAGATGTTTAAACCGGAACTGGAGAAGATGATTGAACTCAGTACAGAAAGGTATGAAATCGCTAAGGAAGTTAAGGGAAGCAAGACACTCTATGACGCAATGCTTGATGATTTCGAGCGCAATATGACTACTTCGCTGATCACAAAGGTATTCAGCCAACTTAGGGAAGGATTGGTTCCGCTGGCGGCAAAGTGCGCTGAGTCTTCGGTCGATGTTGAAACCAGCTTCCTGGAAAAGAGGATACCAATTGAAATCCAGAGGAAAATCGCCACAGACTTGGGCAATCTCATTGAGTATGATACAACATCAAAGCAGGCTGGAGGGAGAATTGACGAAACCGAGCATCCCTTCACATCAGGCTATTACTCAGATGTGAGAGTTACAGTCCACTATCATGAAAACAACCTGACTTCATTGATTTACGCCATGCTTCATGAGGGAGGACACGCATTGTATGAGCAGAATCTTAATCCAGATTGGCAGTATCAACCTGTTGGCAATGCGGCTAGCTTTGGTATCCATGAATCGATGTCACGGTTTGTTGAGAATGTATTCGGGAGAACACCACAGTTCTGGGAATACTATTTGCCGCGACTGAACGACTTTACGGCTGGAATGTTCGCAGACATCGGTCCACTGGATTTCGCCAAGGCGGTCAATCTTGTAAAACCATCAAAGATACGCATCGAAGCCGATGAAGTGACCTATTCACTTCATGTAATCATCCGATTTGAAATAGAACGCGATCTCTTTGCCAACAGGATTTCTGTTTCAGAGTTGCCCCAGGTGTGGAATGAGAAGTATGAGGAGTACTTGGGTGTGGAAGTCAACAATGATTCAGAGGGGGTTATGCAGGACACACATTGGGCGAGTGGATACTATGGCTACTTCCCCTCATATGCTCTGGGAAATGTGTATGATGGCCAATGGGTTCAACAAATGTCAAAGGACATGCCAGATTGGATGAATCATATCAACAAGGGTCAGTTTGGGCCAATTAAGCATTGGCTGGTTGACAATGTCATGCATAGAGCAAGTCTTTTCGATCCAGGTGACCTGGTTAAACTAGTAACCGGAAATGAACTTGATGCACAGCCATTCCTGGATTTCATTGGACGTAAATACTCACAAATCTACGGATTCTAGATAGGCATTACACTGGGTACTACTGGTATCGGGGATGGTTCCCCTTATTGGCATAGGATTATTTGGAAAGAATGCGGTGTGGCCATGAGGAATACTGAAACTGCGTGAAATCCATGAGGGAAGTTTTTTTCGTTTTGCCAAGTGAGGAGTATCTGCCTGGAGAGAACATAACTGGAACACTTCATCTACGATGCGATGATGATTTTGATTGCAACAGAGTTGTTCTCGAATTAGTAGGACAAGAGGTCACCGAGGTTACAGTGGGTTCTGGCGATGATAGAAGAACCTACAGAGACAAACATGATATTGTGAATTTGGAGTTGGAGTTGTCAGGCCCGCAGCAGATATACCCTGGAGAGAAGAGATTCGATTTTAGCATTCGATTGCCGCCAATTCTACCACCGAGCTACAATGGACCTTGCGGAACAGTCAAGTACTACCTCACCGGCAAGGCAGAAGTTTCTTGGTCAATTGATCCAAAAGCCATGGTGCCAATTTCAATTCCCATGGTGCGCCCTGAGCACCCACCTGAGAATTGTCAATTCCACTATGTTTCGGGCAGGAATGAATCTTGGGCGATGCGTGTTGAAAGCGGGTCTGATACGCTTTTCTTTGGTGATAGTTACAAGTTTAGGATCATTGTTGCGGAGGGCGCTAGATTGCGAAAAGTGAAGGCGCATCTCTTTCATGTGGAACTGGTCGCTCCTGATGGGTACGAGAACAAAACATACAAACTCATGAACTCATGGGAGATTTCAGATGACGACCTGCCAAGGAATACATGGTTGGATGTATGGATGGAAACCATGCGTGACTGGCCAGCACCCTTCACCAGCAACCTAATTCGGACTGAGTACTGGTTGCACATCGGGCTAGACGTTCCTTGGTTGCCAGACAAGGTAATTGAGATTCCCTTGAAGACTTGGATGAGAAACCCGGATTCGGGCAGAAAGGACGACTTCGAATGGCAGTAGCAACCCGATAGGTGGCCATAGGTTTGTTGCCCATCAGCGGAAAGTAGATTGAGGGAATCCATTAAGCATGTCCTAAACCACAAAAAGATGCTGTGTTTGGCTGATGTTGCTTCTAATTCTCGATTTTGCAGTCCTTTCACCATTAGGACTGCAGAAGACTGCAGAAGTATGAGACTTCATTTTTGCCGTGGTGGTTTGCCATTTCACCTGGGAATTCACTCAGTACGCCATATTCGGGAATGATTCTCACATGGGCTCCTGAGGCGACGTATCAGGGAGAGGAAGGCATCCATCCTTCGCTAGGCGAAGCTCATAAACAAGTTCCAATGCGGAAACGAGAGCTTCTCTAATGTTAGTTCCATCTATTGCAATTGTCATAAAACAAGGAGCATCTAACTTCACTGCCAGCTCCATTATTGAGGAACGAGTCACTCTGTGCTCTAAATCACCCTTGTTTGCTACAATGATTGCGGGAACCTCCGCACCAAGATGCTGCCGTGTCTGACTTGTCCAATATTCAATCTGGTCAAAGGTTTCGGGGCGAGATATGTCGAACACAAAAACAATGGCAGAAGCGTCCTCGCAAAAGCTGCCAAATCCATCCATGTTCTTGTGAGGGGACCACGTCCAAAGAACAGCAGTGACTCTAGTCGAATCACTCAATTCGAATTCGGCTTCTATCACACCTGGAGCATCACGTATACCGCTCTCGGCCTTAAAGAACGAAACTAGGGTCTTCTTTCCTACATCTTCTTCACCGATTACGCAGACCTTGACAGGTTCTTCTGCTTCTGCCATCCCAGCACCTTCTATCAGAAGTTCTCCTGCTCCTTACTCACATACATATTCCCATTTACGAATATAATCTTGACTAAATAGTAGAAAGAATGACAAAAGGGGCATTTCGAACCCCTTCGATTCATTTCCACGCCTATCCAGTTACAGAAAGTCCGTCTATTAAAAGAGAAGGCACGTTTACATAGAACGGAGTCACCTCGACATCTGAACCCACAAGCCGAATATTCTTTAGAGCCTGGTAGAAGCTCCCTGCGACACTGACAGAATGCAGGGGACCAACTATTTCTCCCTTCTCAACCAACATTACATGATTAGCCATAGCGGAGAATTCCCCGGTTGCAACACTTGAATGAAAAATCCCTATTGGAAATCCCCTTATCAGAATAGTCTTTTCGTCTGTGGAGGAAATAATCTCGTCAAGGCCCTTCGAACCGGACATGACATCTAGATTCGATGCCACAACTGACACTGTTGACTCATAGGGGGCACGGTCTGGGTTCGGACCTCTCCCTCTTCCACAATTGCCTGTGGCTTCCAATCCCAAAGCTCCAGCAGTATATGTGTTGAAGAGAAAGCTCTTCAATACACCCTTTTCAATGACGGGAGTGACTTGCTGCGGATGTCCTTCATCATCAATTGCTTTGGTTCCAATTCCCTGCGGATTCTGACCGTCATCAACTAGGGTCAAAACAGAGGATGCAATAGTTTCTCCAATTCTATCACAGAGAGGAGATATCTTCTCCAGGACGGCCTGCCCAAGCACGGACTCACCGAGGCTGGCTTGGATAAAAGTGGCCGCACTATAGGGAGACCAAAGTGTAGGCATGGCCTTCGTCATATCCAGTTTCCTTGCGCCATGTTGCTCGAGAGCATCTTCAGCGCTGCGCTGCCCGATATTCGAGGTGTCGTAAAGGCGATCCCTGCAGATATCGAACGCAGTTCCACTCTTTCTGTGCTCGCCGTCTTTTGAGGTGACATAACTGGCACATCCGCAATAACCAGTACGAGACGCAGCCTGTACGCCAAGGGTGTTACCGACGACATGGGCACTCCAACTTGCCTCTGACTCTGCACGAACCGATACAATGTCTTCGCTATAGCCAGACGCATCATCACCAATTCTTTGGCAATCACGAATCATTTGGTCAATTTCCAGACTGAGAATGTCATTTGAAAGGGCGCCCTCACGGCCGTGCTTGTTATTATCATTAAATCGCCTGAATCGTTCATCTTTGGCGGATACTTTGTCGGCAATCATATGTGCCTCCCTCATGGTCAGTTCAATGCGTTCGGGGGTTATTCCACTGGCGCTGGCAAACCCAACGCTTCTACCCTTTGCAACTCTAGCTGCATTCCCCACCACACTGCCGGCCTGGGCAAAAACGGCGCCTTGCTCTATCCTAACATTTGCCGTGTTTCCATAGTAGAGGAAAATCTCAACATCAGCGCCAGCATAGGCTGCTTTTGCCTTCTTGAGACTTGTGTCAACCAAGGAAAGTAGCTCGTTACTAACTGAATCATAGTCCATTTCCATTGACCTCCTTCTAATCAGCCTGACCTCCGAAGGTGACTTCATTCATTACAAGCATCGGACCACCTAATCCCGTTGGCAGTGGATATTGATCACCCTTCCCACATCCACCAAAATACCCGGAGGAGATCTTCAGTTCCTTCGTTCCTCCCTCGACTCGGTTAAGCAAGTCCAGGATATTTCCTGTTAGAGCCACCTCTCTAATCGGATGTTTGATTTCACCTTTCTCAACCCAGTATCCCCTCACCGCCTTGAACAGGAAATTTCCATTCATCTGAACCTGTCCGCCAAGCGTAGAAATCGCATAAATCCCCGTATCCAGCAATTCAATTGCCTCTTCTTCGCTTAAATCACCCGGCGCGAAGTATGTATTTGTCATACGGGGAATTGGCGGAAATGTGAATTGGACTGCCCGAGCATTTCCAGTGGGATTCTGGCCGAGTTTGCTGGCTGTTCCCCGGTTATGCAAGTAATGCTTCAATATCCCCTTGTCGAGAACTACTGTTTTGCTGCCGGGAATACCTTGGTCATCATAGGGAAGCCATAGTCCTCCCAAATTCTTAATGTCCGGGATTCCTGTATCGATTATTGTTGCATGTTCAGAGCCAATTTGAGTTCCGACTTTTCCACCCAGCGGCGAAGCTCCTGACACCACGAAATCCCCTTCACTGAGATGTCCGAAGGATTCGTGTGCAAGCACCCCCACCAAGTCATTTTCAACCAGTGCCCGAAACTTGCCAGCAGGACAGGCCTTGGCTTTAAGCTGACCCTTTGCATAGCTTGCGGCCATCTCTCCTATGTATTCGGGTGTTCGCGTCTTGGCGTCATAGTATTCCAAGCCCCATGAGCCACCAAATCCTTCTCGCCCATATACCATGTTTCCTGAATCATCCATTGAAGTGACCAGACAGACCAGGTCCACCACATTGAACTCCCAGTTTATTTCGGATTGGTCACTGTTTGCAAGCAACTTCCTTCCGTTTAACTCGCCATAGAGACCTCTGATATTTCGAACATTCTCTGCTTTCTCTTTTGCAGTTTCAACAGCTCTATTCACAAGGTCAGTTTTGTATCCCAAATCGCAGTCTCTGGGATGCTTCTTCATCTTCAAGGAGTCTGCAGGACTTGACATGATGCTTGGGCCATGATCGAATTCGAGTTTCAGCTCAGCCGCCGCTGCCGATGCTTTCGCCATCTTGAATGCTTTTTGGACTGCCTCTTTGACATCCTTCATCTCTTCACTGGCTGTGAAAGAGAATCCCGACACTCCATCAACGTAGCATGTTACACCCACACCCATTCGGGATTTAACTTGGATATCCTTCCAGTTATCCCCAGTTCTCTGGAGTGTGCGCAATGTGAGATTATCAAATCGGGATTCCACAAAATCAGAACCTAATCTCTCGCCATAATGCACGCTTTCCTTCAATGTGTCTATCAATTGGCCCTACCTCTGTGCCCCAGAATGAAAGAGGGACATTCAACGGAGTGAAGGGTGAAGGCACCTTGCGCCTTAAGAGCATTGGCTTTAACGCTAGCTCCGATGCAGAAATACTACGCCATTAATTGAGGAACCACCATGTTTTTACACTCCGCTGCCCGTTGTCATTTGGACATGCAGTCCGTGGCTGTGTCCCAGCACTAGGATGTGCATAATGCTGATTCAGTACGAAGGTACAATATGGAGACCACCAAGCGAGGCCCGTAGCCTGATTCTTCAGGCAACGGTAGGCTGCTCACATAACGCATGCACGTTCTGCGTTTCCTACAAGAACAAGAAGTACCGTGTGAGAGGAGCAGAGGGCATTGAAAAGGACCTAGATCTCCTACCTCTTAGTACGAAAAATGAAGTGCAACGGGTGTTTTTGGCTGATGGAAATGCTCTTGCAATGGACACAGACGAATTGCTGGAATCACTTGAAGTGCTTTCAGGGGGTCTTCCAGCTTTGCAGCGTGTTGGAATTTACGGATACGCCAAGGATGTGAAAGGTAAATCAATTCAGGACTTAGTTAGTCTGAGAGAAGCAGGCCTTGGAATTATATACTTGGGGCTAGAAACTGGTGACGATGAATTACTTAGATGGTCGAGGAAGGGAGTGACATCAGAGGAGAATATTCAGTCCTGCAGGAAAATCAAAGATGCAGGAATACCACTCTCGCTAACTGTTATTTTGGGCTTGGGAGGAAAAGAGAACTCCAATCGACATGCAATTGCAACGGCGCAGGCTCTTAATCGAATCGACCCCGAATATGTTGGCGCGCTAACGTTGATGATTCCCAAGGGAACTCCTCTTCATAAATTGACAATTGATGGTGAATTCATACCAATGGAGCCCTTCGACGTACTTGAGGAACTGCGGGCAATGATAGCGCATACAGCTCTGAGCAGTTGCATATTCAGGACCAATCACGCCTCAAATTACCTCCCCCTTCGGGGAACTTTGAATCATGACAAGAAGAAGCTCTTAGACACCCTTGATGCCGCCCTGCTGCAAAGAAACGAAATGGACTTACGCCCAAGATATCTACGTGGGCTTTGATTTTTCGTACAGAGGCGGACTAGGCTAGAAGTAAAGAGTTAAAAAACCCTGAATGCCGAGCGCATTAATTCCTCAACTGACTGCTTGTACTAAGCGGTGTTAAAGACACGGAAGTGATTCTCTGTAATTTGAATCAACTTCCAAATCTCCCGGAATTAGTTGGATGAGAATATGGCGACCGATGACACCAGAGCAATAAGACAAGAGCTGATCAAGTTCTCTAAGGCAGTAGAAAGCAGTCCCGCTACTGTGGTCATCACTAATTTGGAAGGAAGCATCGAGTATGTGAATCCGAAATTCACCGAACTTACTGGCTACACCTTCGAAGAGGCCTTTGGAGAAAACCCCAGAATACTCAAATCAGGAGATACTCCGGAAGAGGTGTATGCAGACCTTTGGGACACGATTTCATCGGGCGGGACTTGGCATGGTGAGTTTGTAAACAAGAAAAAGAATGGGGAAAAGTACCTCGAAGAGGCATGGATTGCGCCAATTGCTGATGAAGACAGCAGAATAACACACTATGTTGCAGTGAAACTGGATATCTCTCAGAGAAAGAAAATCGTGAAAGCACTGGAGGAGAGCGAAAAAAGAAATAGAGAGTGGATAGAGAATCTTCCTGAGGGCACTGCAATTACCGACTTCAGTGAGAACATTGTTTTTGCAAATCGCGCTTTTGCGGAAATTCTTGGAATGGAGGTAGAAGAGATAATTGGCAGCAATATACTGGACTTTGTTCCCCATGAAGAGAAAGATGCTATTCTCAACCAGACAGCAAATCGGAAAGAGGGCTTTACATCATCTTATGCACTCACGATGGTACGGAGTGATGGTAAGCAAATTCATGTGAGAGTATCAGCGGTTCCATGGAGGAATGAGGAGGGCATAATCGCAGGTACGATTGCCGTTGTTATTGACGAAACTGAACGAATCAGGGTTGAACGCCAACTAGTTTCTACGAATAGAGACCTCGCCCTCTATGCATCAATACTCAGGCATGATATAGCAAATGATCTTCAAATCATACTAGCGCAAACGCAACTTGCCAGTCTAGCTCTACCGGAGGATTCAGAATTGCGAACCTATTGTAGTGCGACTCAAAGCGCATCAGAACGCATGAAGAATTTGCTTGATATGCTTGGGAGCCAGGAGAGAGAAACTCCTCAACGGCTGGATGATTCCTTGGGAAGCGCTGTGAGGTTGGCTCTGCAGGCACACCCGGGGCTGGAAGTGAAGCTGCAGATGAGTCCGGAAGTGATAGGAATACGGACGCAAGGAGGCAGGCTCCTAACCATAGTCTGGACCAATCTACTCCGAAATTCTGTTCAACACGGAAATCCCACCGTAGAAGCAGTGATATCAGCAAGAAAGCATGACAAGAAGATATCAATAACATTCGAAGACAACGGCAAAGGAATACCGATAGAACTGCAAGGCAATCTCTTCGCAAAGGGCATTTCAGATGAGGGACGAGGGCAAGGGCTGTATCTATGCAAGAGAATTATTGAGGCATATGGAGGAACAATCGAGTACTGCCCGAGGGATACAGGGGCCGCATTTACGATGGTCCTGCCCATTGGCAATAGCGCTACCTAACTTGGAACATACACTCCACTCATCGGCGTGACTTCCAAACCTGCCTCTCCCAATCGCTTCACAAAGGGGCTTATTCCGACCGAGTCAGAAGCAATATGCCCGGTGGCCACTAGGTTCCCTGATTTTTCATAAGACCTCAGTTCAGACTTGTCCTTTTCAGCCAGATGCATGTAGAAGACCGTTGAGATGCCTGCGTCATAGTATGCCTTGGCGACGCCAGCTCCCCCATTTGTGCCGCCGGCCATGCCAACAACCCACCGCCCCAAACGGTTCGAAGCGCTACCAACATGAATGGCTGGCTCTGTCATTCCCATTTTCATTTCCGGGATATCCATGATAATGTCAATAGCATCGCTGACCAGAGGCAGTTCCTTTCCAGCAACTCCAGAACTCAAAACCTCGATGAATCGATTTCTTGCTATGATATCACAGGGAAGATGAACATTCATGAAAGGCAGATTGAGAAGCTTCGCAGCAGAGATTATCCTGTCATAATTGCTCACGTGTGTGGCATTCTTGGCGGTTTCGAGGCGTCCCTGTATTGCTTTTTCAGCAATATGCGGTGGAACCCCCATTTCAATCATTTGATCAATTTGAAGAAGGATGACTTGGTCAAAGTTGATTCGCGCCACGCCGCCAGGAGGATGGTGAGCGATTACCAGATCATAGCCCAATTCCCTTGCTAGAAGCAATTCGGCAGTTGCCATATCGATTCCTATAAGCACCTTCTTGATATCTTTTCCAGGGACATGAATTGCGCTATCGCCCGGGATGTCCTTTAGACCCGCCATATCTAGGGCAATTTGCATTATCTCTACCGTGTCCATTGGATTCCGCCATCAAGGAAGTAACAGAACCACCATATATTGTATTCCCAAGAACACACGTTTCAAGGGAGTCTTTGGCACTGAAGAAAGAAAATGAACTAGGACTGAACATCCGGTCAAAATCACTCGAATTTGTGCAACTAGCAAATTCCTTACTTCTTCTTCCGCATGTAAACGACCACACACGCTTGGATTGGCAAAAGTAAGGCAAGAACACAATTGAATCTTGGTGAAATGCATCCCTAAGTCAAAAAAGAGAGAGGGGAGTTCGAGAGATTGCTACTCTCGACTCCGATATTGAAGCTACTTTTTCTTCTTCATTATCACAATGAGGATGATTATGACAACTCCCGCTGCTGCAATGATGATTATCAGAAGCGTTGGATCAAATGGGATTTCTTGAGACCCCTGGAAGTTGTCCAACTCAAACGGATTGTTAGAAGTGTCTTCGGCAATGAATTCGCCGTCGGAAACGACTACTTTTACCATGTAGCTGTTGCCATCATCATGCTGAGTTGTGTTCCAAGAGAATTCCTGCACAGTCAAGCCAAGTGCCAATGATGTCCAATCCGTCCCATTGTTGTCACTGTAGTACACATCGAAGGTCATCGGATCGCTGTCGAAGTCAACTGCGTTCCAGGTGATGACTTGAGTACCATTTAGCACTTCGCCTCCATTCGGGAAGGTCACAGTAACACTGGGAGCTCTGTTCGCGCTTAGCCAGAGGAAAGCATTGCGTAGGAACACCTCGTTGTCGGCCGCGTACATCTGACCCAAGCCATCACCGTCGACATCAAGACTATTCGCTGCAACATTGACATCTGGAATCACAACAACACGGCCCATTCCATATGCCCTTGCAGCAGCAACAACTACTCCATTCGCTGGTGAGCCATCACTATACCAAGTGCACGTTCCATCATCATCCGTCACAGCAAGTGGTGATGCAGAACCAATTGAAGCAAAGCCTGTGCTTCGGTCCAGCTCGATTCGATTCACGCCGGTTGTGATTGGATGACTGAGGATATCCTCTCCTTCGTAAAAGTTGTAGGAGTCGCCATAAATTGTATTGTCACTATCTTCTAGGTAAGAAGTGGTATTTAACACCAAGCCGAAATTCTCGATGATAGGACCAGTTTGATAGCTATATTGACCCCAGTCATTTAGCAGGAATAAGCCGCCACCTCCAACGACAAAGCTTTCAATTGCAACGATGTCTGCAGCTGTATAGTTGACAACTGTATAGTATCCCTCACTTATCGCAAGGACATCAGCGTCACTAAGAAGTGATTCATAGAATGTACTCATCCACTTAATGGTGAACCCATTCAAGGTCAAGAATGTGGCGAAGTCGAAGTAAGAGCCAGCCAAATTCAATATTGGTGAGTTTGATTGGTCAAACAGCACTATCTGTTCCTCTATTCCCGCCGCGGATAGCCAGCGGATATTGTTGATAAGAAACACATCATTGTCACTGTCATGGTAGGTTGTTTCACCATCCGCATCCGGATTGGTATTGTCAGCCATGAAGTTCATATCAGATACAACTGCGACGCGTCCGAACCCAGCGGTGGTTATTGCAGCCGCAAGCGGAACTCCATCTGCCGGGGAACCATCACCAGCCCAGGTGGATGTTCCGTCCGAATCGGTCGTTGCAAGAGTTACGGCACCGCTTGGAAGACTAAGGAATCCACCGGGTCGGTCAAGTTCTATCCGATTTACGTCTAGTGTGATTGAGTGATTGGCAATATTATCGCCATCATATACGTTATATGAATCTCCGGCGATGGTATCATCTGAGTCTGTGAGATAACTTGTCTTATTTCGCATGAAACCGAATCGCTCGGTGACTGGATCAAGTTCCTCGCCGTATGGGCCATAGTCAGTAGCCACGAATAGGCCACCACCGGCTTTAACGAAGGCTTCAATGGTGTTTGCTTCCGCGATGGTGTAGTTTGTCGTGCCTGTTGTTAATACAAGAACCTCAGATGCGGCAAAATATGCAGAATCGAAGGTGCCCATGCTGGACACGGCAAATCCTTCTGCAACGAGGTCATCAGCAAAATCACTATAGTCAGCGAAGATGGTGTCGTATGGAGAATGAGACGCATCAAAGACCACATGTCTATGGAGTCGGATGGAGTTGGCCAGCATCTGTTCGCAGTTGACTTCACGTTCATACATGTCGAAACCTAGAAGAACAACATGTCCAGACCCCATTATCTTGTGTACAGCAATCGTGCTGAGCGCGTCCCCTGCAACATCCGTCCCATCCTCGGTGGCATAGCCAACAGCGCCATTAGGTGCGGTGAATGAGGAAGCAACGCCTCTAGCAAGCGCATCGGATGAGTTGTGCAAACTCATGGGATCCCAGTATCTATCGTAGAATCCTGTAATCTCCAC
>RDOF01000053.1 GCA_011365025.1 Candidatus Thorarchaeota archaeon | reverse complement strand
CAAAGTAATGAAAACGAGTGATGAGAAATCAGTTACATCCCGAAAGCATGGTGAAACACGCCGTGTACAACATGCCATAGTTGGGGATTCAACAGGGACCATCCAAATGCCCTTCTGGAATGAAACTATTGATTCAATCGAAGATGGCGCGACTTATGCCCTTACGAATGGTTATGCCAGGGTATCCAAAGGCTGTCTAAGACTTCACGTAGGGAAACTTGGTGTGATTGAGATAGCTGACGACCCAATTGCGAAAGTAAACATGGAACTTAACATGTCTGCTAAGGATTACAGTGACAATCCAAATAGTGCCTAGATTTCACATTTGTATCCAATTACTCAGTTCAAACAGGCATCACAAGAATGATCAGAGCTGATCAAGAACTTGAATGAACTAGCATCCAGAAGGTTGCTCGATGCCTATCCACTTTTTTCTTTATGACAGTTCTTTCCTCGTGTTACGTGGAGAACAGTCCCGTACATAACAATATAAGCAAACTCCCGCGCCATGGAGCCACAGGCATAGCAACTATGCAAACCTTCTAACTGGTTTTATTGAAGATTAACGACCTTTCTGTACTTCCATTCGAGGACACCCTAGTTTTGAATGACCTGAATTCGCAAATGCGAGTGATATACAATGTATGACAATAAGGAAATAGCCGTTGAAGCCACCATTGCCGAGCTTAGGCCCGGAATGAAGAGTGTAAACGTAACCTTCAAGGTTTTGAGCATAAGTGAAGAGAGATCGGTTGAATCCCGTAAAACCGGGGATACATACCGAGTAGTAGATGCCCTGGTTGGTGATTCAACAGGGACTATTCTGATGCCCATTTGGAATGAGACCATTGAAACAATGGAGGACGGCGAGTCCTATACGCTTTCAAATGGATACACAGGTCTCTTCAAGGGCAATCTTAGACTTCAATTAGGCAAGTTCGGTTCAATTGCTTCAGCTGATGAACCTATTGATGAAGTAAACTCCGAAATCGACATGTCTGCCAAAGACCATAATATCAGATGAATGCAGAATTGAATGAATGAAGGAGTGAGTTGTCTTCGCGCTCCTTCTATATCCATTTCATAAATCTCCGTCATAACTTTTGAAACAATTAATAGGAGGTTCCTGCTTTAGTTCAAGTGCTTCGCACGAAGACTAACGGAGTAGGAAATGAGGTTTCAACAGTGGTTGAAGCAGATATTTCCAGAAAATTAGGAATAGGAGATTGGATGGTAAATTGGCAATTGCTAGGTTTGCGCCACAGGCAGTAGTTATGCTATCTCTGCTGATTTTATCTCTTGGCATTCTTTCGCCAGCACCAATGGCTGAGTTGGCAAGTACTGACGCGGCTCAGGCCGCGGAAATATCTGGAACTCAAAGCACACCTGATTCACAGATGGTGGCAAGTTTCGAACAGATAGTTTTCACGCCGGCACCAAGTGATGAGCAAGGAATTCGCTATGTTTGTCGGCGGGGGACAAGTTATATGGCCTATTTCGGGGTTTCTCGGGTGTACTACCTGGTAGATGGTGAAAGCATAACGCTTGAGTTCCCAGGCAGCAATCCGGTCGTTCCAGAGGGCGAGAAGCCTACCGGGTCGGTCACGAACTACATCCTTGGCTCTGACGAGAGCCAATGGAAGACTGGCCTGCAGGATTTTGCAGAGTTGAGATATAGAGAGATCTATCCTGGTATCGACCTCGTCTACAGGATAGACGGTGGAAGTCTAAAGTACGAGTTTGTAGTTGCCCCTGGCGGTGGTCCTGGGCTAATTAGGATGAGATATCCTGATGCCAATTTGATTGATGCAAAGACCGATTGCTTATCTGTCACCAAAGCGGGATTCTCTGTTATTGACACGGGCCTCTGGGCGTTCCAAAACGTCGAGGAACCAGTTGAAGTAGCGTGTGCCTTTCGACCTCTTGAGAGAAACACAATTGGTTTCAATCTTGGACATTACGAAATGGATCAGAGCCTTGTCATTGACCCTGTTCTTGTTTTTGGTACGTACCTTGGAGGATCCAGTTCGGATCGCGGAGACGGTGTGGCAGCAGAAGACGGTTCTGTGTATGTCACCGGATCTACTTTTTCAGTCAATTTTCCCACACATAATGCGAATGACTCGACGCATAATGGCCTAAACGATTGCTTTGTTGCCAAGTTCGACAACAACGGCCATTCCCTGGTCTACAGCACATTCATTGGTGGGTCCGGTGATGATTTTGGAAGAGGTATTGCCGTATTGAATGGGTATGCTTACATCACCGGGGATACTTCGTCTTCCGACTTTCCCATTGTCAATGGATATGATCAAAGCCAAAACGGAGACACCGATTGCTTTGTAGCAAGGCTATCGGCAGATGGCCAGTCAATCAACTACAGCACTTTCATTGGCGGGTCATTAGGTGATTATGGTTGGGATATCGCTGTGGAGGAGGACTACGCGTATATTACAGGATTAACAGAATCTTCAGACTTTCCAACGGTAAGCGCATATGACTCCACCCATAATGGAGGATATGATTGCATAGTTGTCAAGCTCGCAACTGATGGGCAGTCACTGGTGTACAGCACATTCCTGGGAGGAGCAACCTATGATGACCTTGGCCGTAGCATAGATGTTGAGAGTGGCCATGCCTATGTCACAGGTAGTACTTTGTGTCCCGATTTCCCAACAGCCCTTGCATATGATGCCTCGTACAACGGAGGTCGTGACTGCTTCATCACCAAGATTGGGACATCTGGCAGTACACTAGACTATAGCACCTTTCTGGGAGAAACAGGTGACGACATTGGATATGGAATCGCTGTGGAGAACGGCAACGCCTATGTCCTTGCCACTACAGATTCAACAGCTTTTCCCACTCTCAATGCTTATGACTCGACTCACAACGGAGCACATGATCTCTCAGTGACCAAGTTCACAACTAG
The DNA here is from genome assembly GCA_011365025.1 of Candidatus Thorarchaeota archaeon. The sequence goes on along the minus strand of RDOF01000053.1, from coordinate 13,176 downwards.
TGGTAGTGCCCTGATATACAGCACCTTCATAGGAGGATCAGATAATGAACGAGGGAATGATATCGCGGTGGAGAATGGTTGCGCCTATGTAACAGGTTATACTGCGTCCACCGATTTTCCAACGCTCATTGCATACGACTCAACTCACAATGGTGGAGATGACTGTTGCCTTACCAAACTTGACACCAGTGGCGAGTCCCTTGTCTACAGCACGTTCTTTGGAGGATCTGCACTGGATTCCGGAGAGGGCATTGATGTGGAGAATGGCTATGCCTACGTTGTTGGCTATACATTCTCCCCCAATCTTCCCACAGATGATGCATACGATCCAACCTATAATGGTGACTTTGACTGCTTCTTGAGTGCCTTTGCTGAAGATGCCGATAGCGATGGTCTTTCGGACCCCGAAGAAGCAGAACTTGGAACCAATCCATACTGCGTCGATACAGATAACGACAATTTCCTTGATTCATATGAAGTAGCATACGGCTCAGACCCAACCAATCCAGGGTCCTATCCCGGCATGCCGCAAATATGGTTCGACTACATATACAACGATTTGGATGGGAACGCCACCCTGATTCAGCAGGTCATTCTATGGCTCGATGGTAACTATACGGCCATAGAGGATATCGATGCGGAACTCCTTGTTCTAACGGCTCTGGTCACCGGGAACACCGAGCTTCTCAACACTCTTAGTGCAACCCACATTGAGGATATCGACTCAATTCGTGAGATTCTTGATAGTCTTGGCTTTTCTGTGGGCGATTCAGATTATGATGGGTTGGATGATCTGGATGAGCTCAGCTATGGTACAGATGTTCTCTGCATTGATACAGACTGCGACAATCTCAACGATGCCTTCGAGGTTAAGTTGGGAACGGATCCGCTGGATGACGATTCAGATGGAGACTCCTACCTGGATGGCATAGAAGTCATAGCGGGGACGGACCCATTGAATCCACTGGACTACCCTGGGGCAACGACTGAACCAGACAACATGGTACTCATGGGATTGGTATTGCTCGGTGTGAGTGGAGTTGTCACTGCAATCACGCTAGTATTCTACCTGAAACGTAGAAGATCAGTGTAAGAATATATTTGGAGAAGGAGCTGGCTCCTGTCCCGCTCCTTCTTTCCCTATTTCCAGAATTAACCAACATGACAACAACCGCAACTGAACCGCCAGATCTTGGTACCTTGGCTCTGGTTCTCGGAGGTCTTGGTGGCGTAATCCTCATAGTGATTGTTGTGGTTTTCATCAGGCGTAAAGCCCCGGCATGAAGAAGAAGCTCTCAGAAGAGTGCAGAATCATCTAATGGAAGGAGCCATTTCCTCTTGGGGTTCTTCCATCCCTCTTTTCCGTGTTTTCTAATTAGTTGTGGAAGATATGAGCGGAAATTCTGTAGGAGATAGCGTAATTGTTACTGTGATATCTTCTTCAACTACTACCACGATTACAACGACAACAACTGACGTAATTCCCGGTGACTTGCTTATGATTGCCACCGTAGCTATCGGAGCCATTGGCAGCATTCTGATACTGATCTTGATTGTATTCCGGTTTAGGTGGAAATCAGTGTAGTCAGTTCTAAAGGTATGATAGCTCTCCGAGTTCAGAAGTTGGCAAGGAATCACGAGATTGCTCGTTAGCTTGTTTCATCGCCCAGGGCGGCCTTCTCATTCACCTTGCACCAGTCCTAGTATCCTTCTTGCTTCATTTGGAGTGGCTATTTCTCTTTGCAGTTGCAGGGCTATTGATTTGGTTCTTTGAACGAATGCCTCGTTGGGAGCCAATTCTCCTTTCCTGAAGTAGATATTGTCCTCTAGACCCACCCTCACATGCCCTCCGAGGATGATGGACAGGGTTGTTGTCGGCAGCTGTGCTTTGCCAATTCCTGCTACAGAAAAGGATGATTCTGGGGGTAGTTGACGAGCCATATGAAGGAGGTTCTCAGCATCTCCCGGAACCCCTCCCTCGACGCCTAGGACCAATTGGAAGTGCGGTGGAGCTTCTACAAGACTTCCTTGGACGAGCCTCATGCTCTGCCGAATGAAACCCAAGTCAAATATCTCGAGCTCAGGCTTGATTTTCATTTCCTTCATCTTCGAGGCGAGGAATTCGATAGTAGTAGGACTATTCATGTAGATGATAGGAGGAGATCTGCCCGGGAAATTGATTGTTCCAGTTGTGAGGCTCGCCATTTCAGGATGAGCCTTCAGGGGCTCGGCTCGATCTTCATCGGATTTGCCTGCGACGCCGCTTGTGGAGACCATTACAATGAGCCGAGTTCTCTTCCGTATTTTGCCCACTGTTTCCCTGAACACTTCAAAATCGCTTGTAGGATTCTCGTTTTCATCACGGCAATGAACATGAATTACCGATGCACCTTCTTGTTCGCAAAGGTATGCAGTTTCGGCGATTTCATCAGGTGTAACAGGCAAGTAGGGGGTATCCCTCTTCCTTGGGACTGAACCCGTCGGTGCAACTGCGATTATGAGTTTCTCCATAAAGACACATCCGTGTGAAGAGCACTTAGGCATCAACGACAATGTCCTATTTCTGCTCTTCCCATCTAGAGACAGGTGCTCTTCATCATCTGTAGGAAGCTTGATTTTGCGGGTTCTTATCTCATATAGGCGATGCATTATGTCATTTGATCTTGTTATAGCCAATGGACATATAGTGGATGGAACTGGCAATCCATGGTACAAGGGAGACATCGGGATAAGTAACGGGAAGATCTCAGAAATCGGGAGATTTGTCGCAAATGATTCAGTACGCGTTGTGGACGCTGAAGGTTTGGTAGTTTCGCCTGGGTTCATTGATATCCACACGCACTCAGATTTAGCTCTTCTTCTGAATCCATTGGCAGAGAGCAAGATTAGACAAGGCGTGACGACCGAGGTTCTAGGCAATTGCGGAATTAGTGCAGCCCCCATGAGTTCGGACCATTCCGATGATTTGCGAGAGCTGTGGTCCCCAGAATCAAGACACATTAACCTGAACTGGTTATCGATGGCTGACTACCTCGGTCGACTGGAAGTGCAGGGCATTGCTCTGAATGTGGCAACACTTGTCGGACATGGCACTATCCGAGTAGCAGTAATGGGTACAGAGAATCGAGCGCCTACAGATTCAGAGCTTTCGGAGATGAAACGTTTTGTTGACAACGCCATGGTGGATGGGGCATTTGGGCTTTCCACCGGACTTGTATACCTACCTGGTTCCTTTTCCACAACTTCGGAGATCATTGAGCTCTGCAAGGTTGTTGCTATGCATGATGGATTCTATGCATCGCACACTCGTGGAGAGCGGGAAACTATTGTGGATGCGCTTAAGGAGGCAATTGAAATCGGGGAAAAAGCGGGCGTTCGCGTTCAGGTTTCACACAACTGCCCGAAGTACGGCGGTCATGGCAGCTTTGAGGAGATGTCAAGACTATATGAAGATGCTAGAGCTCGTGGGATTGACTTGACAATAGATAATGATGCACATACTGACCTGAACCCCAGGCTCACGCAAGTCCTACCTCAATGGGCTCAGGCAGGTTCTAAGGACGAGATTGTGGAGCGACTGAAGGATTCGGCTTTGCGCAGCAGAATTAAGCGCGAAATGCTTGAGGACACATATCCGGGCCCTGGATATTGTGGCTTGGTGAAACATGGAAGATGGAACAGGATATTTCTCTTCAAAGCCAAGGTCAACAGTGATTTGCTCGGCAAGAGCTTTGAGGAAATAGCGAAGATAAGAGGCTCAGAACCTGCTGAGGCACTTCTGGACATAATAATCGAGGAAAAGGGTGACACAACCGCCATCTTCTCCTACATTGAGGAAGATGATATTCGTGCGGTCTTGAAACATCCGCTTATGATGATATGTAGTGACGGAAATGCAATTGCCCCCTACGGGGTGCTTGCGGATTTGTACGGGTATTATCCCTGCTGCTATGGGGAGTTTCCCTACATCCTTCAGAGATATGTGAGAGAGGAGAAGCTGCTTACGCTCCCCGAGGCAATTAGAAAGATGACCTCCTTCCCAGCTCAGAAACTTGGTCTAAAAGACCGCGGATTGATTCGTGTTGGGATGTGGGCCGATATTGTGGCATTCAACCCAAAAACCGTACGGGACCAAGCGACTTGTCATTACCCATATGAATTCCCGCTTGCGAATTACCCCCACCAATATCCTGAGGGAATTGAGTGTGTCACTGTGAATGGTGAGGTAGTCGTATTTCGCGGAAGGCACTCGAAGTTGCTACCTGGGAAAACTCTTAGACACTAACAATTGCCGGGCTTTTTGAATTCAGTATGTTTGCTCTGGCCATGTGAGATGCAGGAGTAGTTACGTACACATGGCATGCGCTTCGCTTTGCTGCTACGCTTCGCTTAGCTGTCATCATTGCTGGATTCTTCGGATACGAATATCGAATTCATGGCCAATGAAAGTTACGAATTGAAATATAAGGCGTTCCTTGGATATAACAGTGTAACTAATAAGGCCGTTTTTTTCCACAGGTTCCAACCACGCAAGTTGCAATGTGCATCGGGTTTGCTTCCATACTCTGAAGCCGGATTCGAAAGGATTGCAGCAAAAACTAGGTTTCGACGCAGGTGCAGATAACCTTGAGACTTGGAGCCAAGAGCATCCCCATAGGTGGCCTTCCCATGTCATTGATGGAACAAGACTCCGTTCTTAGTAATGAGTCAATTGGCTCTGAGAAGGGGAAGTGGTATTTGACTCTCAGTACTTGATGGAGGCTAATGAGAATGACAAAGGTGGCGGGCAGTGAAGAGGGGGTAACGCAAGAATCAGTCTTTGAGCCGAAAATTGTGGCGTTTCTTTGCAATTGGTGTTCATATGCAGGCGCTGATTTGGCCGGGACAAGTCGCATCCAGTACTCACCTCGAGTGCATAATGTCAGGGTGAATTGCTCAAGCCGAGTCGACCCGATATTTCTGATCAAAACGTTGCTGCTGGGTGCAGATGGCGTGCTGGTGGCAGGATGCCATCCCGGAGACTGTCACTACAAGTCCGGGAATCTCTACACTCGAAGAAGAGTCATGATGCTAAAGACGATGATGGAAACCATCGGTCTTGACCCTGCGCGATTGCGTCTGGAATGGGTGTCTGCATCAGAGGCGGGCAAGTTTGGCAAAGTGGTCAATGAATTTGTGGAGGAGATTAGGAACCTTGGCCCTAGTCCATTTGGGAGGGATACTGAATGATCTCGTATGAGCCAACAGTCTGTCCCTACTGCAGCTGCGGCTGCGGTATCAATCTTGTAATCAAGGATGGCAAAATCATAGGCCAGGAGCCCTGGCATGAACATCCAATAAATGCCGGCGGCAACTGCCCAAAGGGAAGAAATGCGTACCAGTTCCTCTATGCCGATGATCGACTGACTGTCCCTATGATTAGAAAGAATGGAAAACTAACCGAGGTGTCTTGGAAAGAGGCACTGGATTTCATAGCGGATAAGCTGAAGGCAGCAGCACCGGGGGAGTTTGGTCTGCTTGCCTCTGGAAAGAATACAAACGAGGATGCGTATGTCCTGCAAAAATTCGCGCGAGCGGTGATGAAGACCAACAATGTCGAATACTGTGGTCGATTATGTCACTCATCCACCGCAGCTGGTCTTGGCGCGACTGTTGGCTCCGGTGTCATGCCAATCTCTCAATTGGACCTTGAGAAAGCGGATTGTTTCCTTCTAGTCGGCGTAAACCCGAGTGAAACCTTTCCAATGATGGCAAGAAGGATGTTCAAGGCGAAGAAGAAGGGGGCCAAAGTTATTGTAATTGACCCACGACATACCGTCACGGCAAGAGAGCTTGGCAATCTCCACCTTCAGTTGGCTTCAGGGACCGATGTGGCAGTCATCAACGCCATGATGAAAATCATACTGGAAGGCGGATTGGAAAACACCAAATTCATCGAATCACGAACGACGGGAATTGATGAACTCAGAAGTCACCTCTCCGCCTTGGACCTCAAGGAGATGACGAAAATAACGGGCGTCTCTGAAAAGGACCTGAAGACAGCTGCAGAATGGTTCGCGAAGGCCAAGACTGGCTCCGTGATATACAATCAAGGACTAAACCAGCACACTACTGGAGCTGATGGAATCAAGGCACTGGCATCTTTGGCACTAATAACGGGCCAATATGGCCGACCTGGTACAGGACTTTGCCCCACGCGTGGACAAATCAACGGTGAGGGCACCGGTGATATGGGCTGTCTGAATGTCTTCTATCCCGGTTTCCAGAGAGTTGGCGGCGACGTTCATGAGCGGTTTGGGAAGCTCTGGGGTGTGGATAACCTTCCATCTGAACCGGGATTGCCGTATACTAAGATGATCCAGCAGACCAAGTACCTATGGATTGTGGGAACAAATCCGATGATGGCGGCGCCGGATGTTGAAAACGTACGAAAATCTCTGGAAGAAAAGGAATTGTTGGTTGTTCAGGATATCTTTCCCACAGAAACTGCCCAGTTGGCTGATGTCATACTTCCCGCAACCACATGGGTAGAGCGAGAGGGCATCCATGCATATGTTGACAGGCGCGTGCAGAAAATTAACCCAATCATCGCCCCTCCCGGTAAGGCAAAACATGATTGGTGGATAGTGGTCCAAGTGGCAGAAAGGATGGGCTATAAAGACAAATTTGACTTCTCATCTCCAGGTGAAATACTGGAGGAAATCCGGAGGTGCGTCCCTCCTTACAAGGGCATCACCTATGAACGGCTGGAAAACGCTGTGGGTGGAATTCAGTGGCCATGTCCCTCTGAGGACCATCCAGGCACGAGCACTTTCTTCACGGAGAAGTTCAATACCCCCGATGGACTTGGTCATCTGCAAGTAGTCGAATTCAAGCCGCCTGCTGAGTTGCCTGATGATGAGTATCCATTCATACTCACAACAGGAAGAAGCATTTTCCATTACCATACTGGCACAATGAGCAGGAGAACGCCGAAACTGGACGCTGAAATTTCAGATGGCTATGTTGAAATCAATCCGAAAGATGCAATCACGAAGGGCGTTCGAGAGGGAACAGTAGTCACTCTGCGGACCCGGAGAGGAGCTGTTGAAGTGAGAGCTCATCTGACAAACGATGTGCCGCAGGGTCTTGTCTTTCTTCCATTCCATTTCAGCGAATCTTGTGCCAACATAATGACTAATCCTGTTTTGGACCCTGCATGCGGAATGCCAGAGTATAAGGTATGTGCTGTAAGTGTGGAGGTGAGCCAATGAGTGACAAGTACTTTATAGCTCGTTCTGCCGATGAAAAGACACGCACAAGAACCGAGTCTGGAGGTGCGGTGACTTCCATTCTGAAGTACGCGTTGAAATCCGGCCATGTTGATGGAGTTGTCACGGTGATGGCCAGAAATGGGAATAGGTATGATGGTGTTCCCGTTTTGATAGCAAATCCCGACGACTTGGATGCGACAACTGGGTCTCTACACTGCTCTATCCCAAACATTTCACGTTTTCTGAAAGAGTACCTTAATGGTGGTGGAGAAATGAAATTGGCGGTTGTGGGGAAGCCATGCGACATCCGAAGTATCATAGAGCTTCAGAAGAGACATAGAATAGGCACTGATAATTTGACTCTAATCGGACTGAACTGTACAGGAACAATCTCTCCTGTGGTTGCTAAGCGGATGTTTTCAGAGGAATTCAAGGTCGACCCTAGGTCTGTGGTCGGAGAGGACATTAGCAATGGACAGCTCACCATCTTCCTAGAAGATGGAACATCCAAATCAATGAACTTGAGTGAGCTTGAGGAGAAGAATCTAGGTCGCCGAGAAAATTGCCGCCGATGCGAAGTAAATATTCCATCCTTCGCTGATTTGGCATTCGGGAAGTGGGGAACCGAGGACGAAAAAGAAGGCAGCACCTTCATTGAGATTGGCTCTGAAAAGGGAAGGATTCTACTTGAGGGAGCCAAAAAAGATGGCTTTGTCGTAGTAACCAAGGCAAAGAAGAGCGCCATTGAGATGCGTGAGAAAATGGATGCTGCTGAGAAAGCCCTCGCAAAGGAATGGCGCGAACGAGATTTCGGCCCAATACTTGAACTCAGTTTCGAAGACAGACTGGACTATTGGATGAACGAATTTAGCAGGTGCATAAAGTGCTACGGATGCAGAGATGCGTGCCCAATCTGCTATTGCGACCACTGTCTTCTTGAAGCGAAGAGAGGCTTTGTGGATGGTGGAGAGATACCCCCTGACACGGTCTTCCCACTCACAAGACTTGCACACGTAGCTGATTCCTGTGTGAATTGTGGGCAATGCCAAGATGCATGTCCAATGGAGCTTCCCTTGTCTAAGCTCTTTTCGCTTCTCAATCAACGGTTGACCGAAGTCTTTGAATACACCCCAGGAATGAGCCTTGAGGATGGGCCCCCACTTAACTCCGCTATGATTGAGGAACTTAGTATAGAGGACACTTTCCTTGATATACCTGCTCTAAAGCGGGCTTTGGCGACCAAATCAGCAGCGAGTGAGGATGGATGAAAGATGCTCCTTGAGGTTTTCTCCCAGGTATAACGATGAATGCTCAAAAGATCGTTCAGCAGAATTCTCCTTGATAATGTGTGTTAGCAGTTCACTATGTGCGAAACCTACCATTTATGACCAACAGCCAATCCACAAATCGAAGTTGGAAGGCTTATTACATACCAAGGCAAAGTGATGTTTATTCAGAAATGCGTGAAGAGACGATGGAGCCTATAGGAACGATCACCCAGTATTTCCCATTTATCGATGGAGAAACGAGAAGTACTCTAGAAACCACGATGACTGAAGCCTCGGACTATTACGATTTCGTGATTAGGCTGGGAAACCTTGTAATCGGCAGGGATAGCCCAATCATGGTTGTTTACTTTGCCATCCACCATGCAATCCTTGCATTAAACTATAAGCTCATTGACAGAATTAGAGAGAAATATGGCGAGCATCAAGTTCTGGGTCCAAATCTATTCTATGCCTCCGCCTATCAAGGAACAGTTGAGGACATAGAGAAGGTTCATGAATTGGCTGATGCAATCCTTGAGACTCAACCTGAAGAATGGCTAGCTCTCGAAATGCACTTTATGAAATTTGAGGCTGATATGAGAAATTACCCTACTACTATGTACCAAACATCAACCTTGGACAGAATTCGTGAGATTATTGGAAGTAATCCAGATTTTGGTTTCTATGAAATCATACTGAATGACTATCTAGAAATACGTGCGCATGCAGACGGCGATTCGCAAGCACGGATTAACTGCATCAACAGAGGTTTGCGACTTGCAGAGAAGCATGATGACCGACTTCGAATGGCGCACCTTCTGATTAGGAAAGCAACGATTGTCAAGGCGTATGACAGGCAGGAATCCAGAGAGTTGTTGGAGCAGGCTTATCGAATAGTGGAAAACTCGCTTGGCATTCCAGAGAACTATGCGTACATCGTGGAGCAATTTGGCACACTGGATGCGATACGCGGCGAGTATGATAGTGCTATCAAGCGCTGCTTGCAGGTGGTATCGATTCGAGAAGGCGCAGGACTCGATACCGGGAATGCATCCTTGTTTCTCTCAACATTATACAATGTTGTGGGAGAGCCTGAATCGGGTTACGAATGGGGTTGCATGGCTGAAGCCCAATTCAAAAGCAGGCCCTACTTGATAAACCGTGCTATTCTCAATCAAGCATGGTCGCTTGTTCTACTCAATAGACTGGGAGAAGCTCAGGTTCTAGTTGACAGGTCACAGGAATCAATTATGAAGTCAGGAGACGAAAGCCAGCTGGCTTGGCTGAATTTTGTGACTGGCGTCATGGAAATGAAGCAAGGTGACTTCTTGTTAGCTTCGACTAGTTTCGAAGAAGCCCTCAAAATCTACGAGCGACAAGGCTGGGCATATCAAATCCAGCTTATTTTTCTGCATCATCTAGCAGGAATTGAAGTATATTCCAGCAGTGAGAAAGAAGCGGTTAGCCCATACCTGGCAATCTTAGAAGAAAAGGCGTTGTCCGAAGACCTCCCTGGAATTCTTGGTCAGGTGCTATTGCTCAAGGCTCATATCTCAATGATTTCCAATGATGAATCGGCTCTAAGAGAGATTATACAGAAACTGCAGGCACTCTGCGAGAGGGACAACTTGCAGTTTCTGAGACCTTACTATGATAGATTATTGACAAAGCTCTAGAGAAGCAATCCTAGTTTACACTAAGCATTGGGAATCTCGGGCCTTAGTATGATGAATGGTCTAGAGCAATCTCGAAAAGAGCTTATCCAGCAATCCAGGAGCTCCTTCTGGTCTCGGCTGACCTATACCGGGGATAAGGTCAATGAACCCAAAGAACTCGGCAACAAGGTAAATTGCAATGATAATGATGATTATGACCAATATAATTATGATATCACGCATTTTCAATTCTCGAATTCCTCCTAGGAACGCAAACAATCACAGCATATATGCGATTTTGCTTAAAAATATGATTGCCGAAATGACGAAAATGGGTTTTTAGAAACTTGCTCCTTACACGGTAATCAGTTTCTTCTTCTATACCAAACAGCAACGCCTGCAATTATAAGCCCACCTATAATCAACAAGCAAAGGCAGCAGCAAGGGCAGCAACTTGGAAGGCAGACCGCCTGCGTTGCATTGAATTCCATTCCACCCAGCAGTTCGCAATTTACGTAGATTTCAGTTGTGAACCTATGCCCTTCCTGAAGTCCAGTTTCTGTTTGGGGGTCAACAAAGAACGTGACTGTTTCGCTTTCACCTGTACTCATGGCTTGAGAAGAATAATCCAGAATGGTGGCATTCCACACATCATCATAGTCCCCTTGTTGCTTTACTTTGATGAAGATGTACTCTGTCTGGTCTGTAGGGTTCCGTACCTGGAAACTAGTTGCCCCTGGAGAGCATAGAGGAACCACACCAACGCTTTCCCACCCCACGTTGTTGAGTTCATCCTCTTCTTTCTCACCCGTCGTTTCGAGTACCACTTGAAGATAGGCCGTATTCGGTAGAAGTGGCCGCCATTTAATGGATGCTTCAGCTTCTCCGGACATATCAATCGAAACAAGCTGCCAGCCAACTCGGGTCCAAGATACACCACCACCAAAGGGTGCATAATATAGAGAAACTGTAGTATGGGGTGCGTCTGCATTACCTCGGTTATACACTTTCACCTTGACATCATATTCCGAGTTTTGCCTAATCTCAGTAGCTGGATTATCCCCCTCGTATAGTGTTATGCATGGATTGTTCCACACTTTATTACCATCTGCAAGATGCCATGTGCTACGATCATTCAGGGAATAGATGTAGGGGTCGGGGTGCAGTTCTGTTGAAAGCCGGTAGTAGCGGTTTACCGCAACAGGCTCCCAAAGGTCCGCGGGATCATAGGGAGAGTAGTGAGCTACCCAGACATTGACATGGCCCTCTGGTCCTATTGGAACTAGCCCGTATGCAGTCGTGCCTGAATAGATAGTCGCCACCCAAGAGTCATCCATGTATACTCGTATCGGATAGTTCGCATCGAATCCTGATAGGGTAAAAGTGACGGTATCTAGAGGAAAGCCTGAGTATTCTGAGAGAGTTACTTCTGCTGAACTGGGCTTAACAAGAATCTCCCCTAGGTAAGGTCTGAAATTGTGTTTGGTGACAGTCACATTGAGAGAGGCCGGCGTGTCTGCCGGATTCACATCGAAAATGACCTGACCAGCTTGGTTTGTGTATCCCACCTGATAGACATGTGTACCTTGCTGAATGCATACCTTTGCATAATTCACTGGCTCCGAATCCAGGTCTCTGACGGTGACAACGAATCTTTGTGTGCCCGAAGTACTTATTGAAATTGGATGAGACACACTGAAACTCGACGGATCTTCTGTCCAGAGCTGGGTTTCGGGGTCTCCAAAGAGATGGAATTCTTCAAAGGTGGTCCTGATAACATCTTGTCGAGTATACAACCCCAACCACTTGCTTGCCATATACAGCTTGCCAAAATAGAGAGCAGATCCCATTTCATATATGGGCTCAGTCTGGTATCCCAGAAATCCTGGCCAGAACGCGCCCACAATGCCGTCCAGCAGGTCTCCACAGGTTAGGCCGTAGGATGGACGTGACGCTGAAATCGCTGCGACAGCGCCTCCTTCCTCAATCCTCGTTATGTTTTCGGCGAAGCACTCATTTTCGTAGTCTTCAAACGGATTTGGGTCGAACTCTGCTATGTCCATATGACCCTCGTCCGTTTCCCCGTCAAACCAGCCTGTGTTACATGCGATACTCACAACAAGAGGTGTTAGATCTCCATTTGTTAGGTCTGAAAAATAAGAAGTATTGAAGTAAGGAGTTTGCCATCCCTCCACAATATCTCTATCATTTCTGTCATATCCGTTTGGAAACAAGCTAACGTCCACGGGATATATCATGTTCTTGGAGCCACCGTGACTATAATACAAAACCAAGAATCGGCCTTCGTTAATGTTCTTCGTAATGTTTAATCTCGCCTCATCGTAATCAAGTGGATGATCATAGGCCCAAAGCCACTCGTAATCGGCTGGTAGAGAATTCCTAACTGCTATTGAGCTGATTTCTGATGTGAGCGGGGCATGGAAATACTCCGGCATTGGTTCTGTGCCTAATCCCGCACATGAATAATTGAAATGAATTGCGTACTCATGATTGTCCTCCAAGTAATGTCTTATTCTTTCCAAATGGTAAATGAATGGAAACGCTGCATCTTCAATTCCATTCTTGAATGGAGGCTTGTCTTCGAAGGTTCCCGCTAGCAACATGCTGTTATAGAATAATGGATCGGCTGGCGGGTCTATTTCATATTGAATGGTCTTGCTCACAATTGCTTCAGCTTGTTCCACCGTGTCCACCGAAATTCGACTGTAAATCATGTCTGGAAAATAACTGTTACCTTCAACGTTAAAGTATCCCAAGTCTGATGCAATATATCCATCCTCAAATATTGGTTTTCCGCCAAACCTCCCTTCGTGTATCATATCGTAATTGGTTGGAATAGCTTCAACATCGCCGAAGAGAACCACATATGTTGGTGCCGGCTCCCATTTGTAGGCCTCCTGTATGTTTCGTGCTACATCTTCAACAGTGCTTTCGACAGTTAAAACGGCTGAAGGTATACCCTTGCGGGCTTTCCACTCT
>RDOF01000052.1 GCA_011365025.1 Candidatus Thorarchaeota archaeon | reverse complement strand
CAGTATATATAGCGAAGCCACAACATAGGGTCACAAGCTGGAGTCACAATATGTGACTATGAAAGTAGATGCTAGACAACCCATCAGGTGTGGGAACCATCATTCGATATACAGTCGTGTATTGCAAAAGGGACAATTTACGACTTTATCATCAACGACTATAGCATTGGTTAACTCAAAAGAAAGACCACAATCAGGACATCGATACATGTCAAGATCCCCAACATGTTCTGCTACCAATGCATGACGACTCATTTGAGCGAAGATTTTGCTGTCTTCAGCAACATCAGTAGGTGCGACTGAACGACCCTGAGCCCATCTGTAGGCTGCATATAACAACAGTACCACCATAGGAAGGACCCAAAAGATTGCGTAGATGTAGTTCTCAGCTGTTGTAATGGAGAGCATGGCTATTGTTAGAACTATTGCTAGGGCGACGGCAAGAAGGAACACTATCCATCTGCCATGTCCAGGTGAAGAACCCTGTTGATTGTCATGATAATCATAAGCGTCATCTTTCATCATTAGGTGTTTCTCCGTGTTGCTCTATCTGGGTTAATGATGAGAAATGCCTTCTAATCACTTTTTGCCTCGAAACCATTGCCTGAAAATGGCCCGTGAAGAAAGAGAAATGAACGCGGGTCTTGCGACCCGGTTCCTGTGCTAATGTGGTGAACTACTTCTTTGTGAGCTTAGTCACTACACCAACGGCAACGGTCATGCCCATGTCACGAACAGCAAATCGACCAAGCTGTGGAAACTCCTTGTAGGTTTCAATGCACATTGGCTTGAGAGGTACCAGCTTGGCAATCATGGACTCACCCTTCTTAACGAAGTCTGGGTTCTCCTCAATGACCTGTCCGCTGCGCTGGTCAAGCTTCTGCAGAATTTGGTCGAATCTACAGGCAACTTGAGCAGTATGAGCGTGAATGACTGGAGTATAACCCACAGTGATAGCTGTTGGATGTTGAATGACCATTATTTGGCCAGTGTAATCAGCAGCTACTGTTGGTGGATCGCTATCAGGTCCAGCAACGTCACCACGACCTAAATCCTTCCTCTCGACACCCCGGACATTGAATCCAATGTTGTCTCCGGGAACTGCCTCCTTGAGTTGCTCGTGATGCATTTCGATGGATTTGACTTCTCCGACTTTGTTTGGCGGCATGAAAACGATCTTTTGACCAACCTTCATGATACCGGTTTCAACACGGCCAACTGGGACAGTACCAACACCCTTGATTGAATAGACATCATTGAGTGGCAAGCGTAGCGGCTTGTCAGTTGGCTTTGGTGGAAGTTCAACCATATCAAGGGCTTCTAGCAAGCAGGGACCATCGTACCATGGGGTCTTCTCAGGAGTCCTCACCTTCAGGTTGCATGCATCGACAGCAGCAGTAGGAATGAAGGGGATTTTTTCGGTCTTGTAGCCAATGCTCTTCAAGAAACCTTCGACTTCTTCCTTGACCTCTTTGTACCGGTCTTCACTGAACTTGACACTGTCATCATCCATCTTGTTGATACAGACAATAAGGCTTGGGACGCCAAGGGTCATGGCAAGATAAGCATGCTCCTTTGTCTGTCCACCAGGACCAACACCAGCCTCAAACTCACCACGCTTTGCTGACACGACCAGAAGACCAACGTCAGCCTGTGATGCACCTGTAATCATGTTCTTGATGAAGTCCTTGTGTCCGGGGGCATCAATGATAGTGTAGTAGTATTTGTCAGTGAGGAACTTGAAGAATGCAATGTCAATCGTGAGACCGCGCTCTCTCTCTTCCTTCAGCCTGTCCAGCGCGAAAGCCCAAGCCCAAGAGGGCCGTCCGAGCTTCTCAGCTTCAGCTTTGTGCTGCTGGAAGGTTCGTTCGTCTACAGCACCTGTCTCGTAGAGCAATCGGCCGGTCATCGTACTCTTGCCGTGGTCGACGTGGCCGATTACTACTAGATTGAGGTGCTCCTTTTCTTTACTCATTATTTGAAACACCACGTCTCATGGTTTCCACCTTGAGATGAGCAAGTCATCTGATGGAAACTAGCCTGAAGGTTTGGGAGTCGCTTTTAGAGTTTTCCGTTAAGTCGTGTTAACCAGTACCATTCCGTTCCCCTTTTGCTATTCAAGCTAGGTCTGGACCGTGTACCTCATTCTCAGTGCTTTGATCCTCGTCTATTTCCGTGAATAGACCAAGAGGTATTGAGAGGAAGAAAAGGATAACAAATACCTGTGTCAGTGTGTCAAATGTCGCACGAACAGCCGGGCTCCACAGTCCCCATGCAATCATCGTAAGTATCGCACACGCGACAATTCCGATTCCAGACGCTACAGCGAGAAATCGAGATGCTAAGATTCTCTTTCTCATTATCGAAACTCCAGTATTGACTTTGGTTTCAATCGAGATAATGATTTCGATGAAGCGAACGCATTTGGTCTAGTATTCAGCATCCTACGTGTCAGAGAGGCGAAAACGCTAGCCTTTTCGGGACCTTTCGCACCTAGTAGTGGAGCCTACTAACTAGGGTATTTTGGAATCAAAGGCCTTGGCAGAGTACGAAATCACACTTGGAACGGTTGTCCTGTTCTTAGCTGCAATCATATTGTTGGCCATGTTTGTCATGACAGCAATGATGTTTCCTGATGCTTGGTGGCTTGTCTTAACCCCCGGAGTTCTATCATTGCTTGCCACATACAGCGCCGCAACCGGTCGGGATATGTCTTCATACTACCGTCTTACCAGATACTCGAAACAAGAATACCAGGGAGAGACTTCAGCAGCTCTCACATTCAGTGTGATATCATTTGGTATCAGTGCGCTACTCATCATTGTCTTCTTGTCAGGAATCGAGTTCCTCTTAGTTGGTACACTCTGTGCAATTGGCGCACTACTGGTATTGTTGGGTGGAATTGTGGCATGGCGAGAATGGGAGGGCTAGAGTAATCTTTGTCCTAACCTGACATCAAGGTGAATATTGCCCTTAGAGTTGATTGGGTGTTTATATGCCTTGGATAACCACAGAGATTCATGGGGCTACAATTTGATTTTGAGGCTGACGGATTCATCATCCATGACAGAAGGGCTGTGCCCAGAGATGATGATGTTCGTCAGCAGGCAATTGAATTGGCGAACGAAGTAATGGATGGAATAAGGAATCTGAATGCTTCTCATACTTTGATGATGGTCAGTCTGTTCATCACCGATCAAGGTGCCAACCTAGCATTCATAACACGCTCATTCGATATGCAGCCCCTAGAAAAACGACTGGATAGTCTTCTCAAGAGAGTAACCCATGACCCCGCAAGCGGAAGCCTCTACACTTACGTGGTTCCAATTCTCAAGAGAGGAGAGGATGATGAAGGGAGTGTACAGCACAAGTAGCTGCAAGGGCTGCTAAGATGACCTCTTGTATTCTCGTGCTTGTTTTTTGGTATGACCATCTTCATCAATCCGCGGATGATTTTACTAGAAATCTTTGCTTGAAGCAGGGTTTGGAAGCCGATAGAAGGTTTTATATTTGTAATATGTAATACTATTTCGTGATTCGTCCATGGTAAGAATCAGGCTCTAGTAAAACGTTGCCGTACTGGTCATCCGTAGCTCATTCGAAAGGCGTCTCCGAATATTCGCGGATGATTTTACTAGAAGTGCAGGTCGTTCGGTCCTACTCCCGCGTGAACACATAGGCGATGTTCGCGCCAGTCTGAACGGCCTGCAGACTTCCTGGGGTTCCCAGAATATCACCACATGGAAAAGCCCAGATATATCCATTCGTTGGCATCTTCACTTCTTCCAAAACGTCCCCCCAAAGGTTGTAGATCTCGGCAAAGGCTTCACCAGCCTTGATGAAATCGCCAGGCTTCTTGAGGAATCGGATGAGACCCCCCCTATTTGCCCTTACTATGCACTCCCATTTGCACGAGCCGGAAATCGTGATAATGTCCTTCTGGGGTTCTATCTTACCATCAATCATATCGAATTCTTTCATGATATTGAGAATGCCTCGGATACCAACGGTGGTGGAGGGCTCAGAAATCCATCGTCCATCAATTAGCTCTACCAGAATATCTGGAACACCCTTTTGTGCCGCAAGATTCGCAAGTGTGGGAGGTGAATCATCCCTGTAGGGACTTCTGTCTATGACCGTTGTCACACCAAATGCCTTAGCCATCCGTTTCAGACGATCCTTTGTCTTTTGATTGCAGACGTTGATTTCCGTAAAGAATAGTGAGTCTGGCCTTACGTTACAATGGATATTTGCGACCAAGTCTGCTTTGCTCCATGCTTCATTCCATAGGGCATAAGCAAGCCGTTCTGTTGCAGTGCCATGCGGTTTGTCAGCGGTCAAGGGACTGGCACTGCCACCACCCCCTAGATCTTGGTTGTCAATCCATGAGAGGTATTGATGATGCATGAAGGCCAAGGGGTTCTCTATTGGTATTCCAATTAGCGCTCCCCTAAGTGCACTAGGGTTCACTCTATCTCTCATGATTCTAAGAATAACTTCTGCGCCCTGTAGCTCAATTCCATGCTGTGTTGACACCAATAGAAATGTCGGTCCGTCTTGGGACCCATTCAATACCAGAACCGGGATGTCCATACTGGTAGTTGTGTTTAATTCGACCCCCTTGATAACGCCTTTCTGAAGCTCGCCCCTCTTGGCTGAGGCCGTTCCAACTGCTAGAATCTCAGGCATGGGTTATTCCTCACGTAACTATTGGTCAAGCGCTATGATATTTCTTCTGGGTGCTCCGTTCTTCGGCCAAGCTTTCTTGCTTTTTGTGTAATAATGACTCCGAGAATTGTTACGATGCCTCCGAGTATCTGAAGAGGAAGAATTGCCTCGTGTAGTACAAGGAATGACATTGCTACTCCCCAGACAGCAATGAGGTTCAACGCAATCTGAACCTTTGAGGCTTCGATGTAGCGCATTGATTCATAGTATAGCATGAAGGCCAGTGCGGTATTGACAATACCCACCCAAATCACAACTGCCCAAGACAAAAGGCTCAGCCTCAGAATAACCGTCACATCCTCAAGAATTGCAGCAGTTAGCCATATGAAAGGCACAGCAAATAGAGTGCTGTAGAAGGTGACGGAAATCGAATCCATGGTTTTGACTGCAATTTTACCTGCTATACCATTCACCGCAAAAAAGAAGGTAGAAAGGATTACAACTAGATCGCCCAAAGCTCTTGTCGCATCAAACAATGGGTCGACTGGAGCTGGATTCATGACGATTAGTATTGCACCCATCGTGGCCAAGAATAGACCAGCTGCCTTGCCTCCTGTGATGCGTTCATCTAGAATTGGTAAGGCGAGAAGAACTGCAAATACTGGACTTAGGTTCAGGAGAAGGAGCGCATCGCTGGCCGTCGTGATGCTTAGACCAAGATACTGTAGTGCTTGGGAGATGAAAGGGCCACTAAGCCCCGCAGCAAGTAACACACGCCAGTTGAGTTCAACAGGGTACTGTGCATTAGAACGTCTTCTTGTGAACAGAACAGGGACGGAAAGGACCGGGCATGCAATTGTGTATCTCAACGCAACAAATACTATGGGAGTCATGTTCTCTGCAAACACTATCTTTGCCATGATAAGAGAAGACGCCCAGACTGCGGTGATGAATATGATTGCAAGCCAGGCAAGACCTTCTCGGGACATACCTAGCTCGCCTGCCTCTTACACCAGAGACTTTGCCCATTCCCGAACTTTGTCTGGCTCCCTGTAGTCAACAACTTCTGGAATCTCTTCGCCAGGAGGCAGTTCTTCGCTGATGATTCTCTTCAGGAGTTTTCGAACAACAAAGTTATGCTGTTTGAGATCGATCTTTCCCGGAACAAGAGCAGTTGATATTGGGTTCAGTTCAGGGTTGTCCTGAGCTATCTTGTCAAGGAAGTTGACCTGTGCTTCTTCACATTTGTTCTTGCTGGCTGCATACATGCAGACTGCAAATAGTGCTACTTTCTTCTGACTCAATGCATCAATGTTCTTCTTGATGAATTCCAGGGGCTGCTTCGTCCAGTTCCCTGCCATTATTCCGCTTCCTATCACGATAAGGTCATAATTATCCACTTGGTCTGGTATTCTATCATCCTTTAGGTTGACGACATCAACCAAAGCACCCGATTCCTTCATGGCTGTGGCCATCATTTCGGCCATTTCAGTAGTGGTGCCTTTTCGTGTTCCATAGCAAATTAAGACACGCTCGTTCATCCTAATCGGTTTTTGAAGAATATCACTGCACTATATCCCTTTCTGACCAGACACAAATCTAGCCTATACTGAAATAGTGAGAATGTGCAGAGCTCATGCCTGTGGAATGAAGCTTACCTTGCAGAACGGGCTACTCGTTCTCGTTCTTCTTTCCTCGCCACTGCAAAACTGGCGGGGTCGCCTTTGTAGGCAAGAAGTAACTCGTCTACTAGGCATTCCTCAAGAGACTTGGCGCTCTTGTGTGCGGAACGAACTGCTCCAACGGCCAGATAACGAAGAGCAAGGTCGATTCTCCGCTGTGGAGCTACATCCACGGAGCGGGGATATGCCATTCCACCGTAGGAGATACGAGTGGTCTCTTCTGCCGGTGCAGCCTTTTCAATAGCCGTGACCAGAACTTGGATGGGATTCAGACCTGTTCGATAGTCAATCATCTCGAAGACTCGTCGAAGTGTGCTGATTGCCTGGCTCTTCTTGCCAGCGTTCCTTCCCGTTCGGGTCTTCTTGTCCTTCCTTCGGCCTGCATTTAGCAGCTTGTTGACAAATCTCTCCACAATAGGAATCTGGCTCTTATGGAATCGCTTGTGCGCATGTCGTCCGGAAGTGTGGGGAATAAGAACGGGCTTGAGTGAGATGTATCTTACCAATCCAATATCGGTGATTTCAACACTTGTCGAGTCCCACTTTCCGAACAGTAGGAGGTCAGGTGTGACGTGTGGCTCTTCAGTCCTTGGAACCTCTTCAGCAACCTCAGTCTTTTCTTCTTCAGCCATCACAATCACCTAACGTATCGGCTTCTCCTTCTTGCCGTAGATAAGAGACTCAAGTGATACTCCGTTCACTTTGCGGACCTGCCATCTGACACCAGGAAGATCTCCCATTGCACCACCCATTGCACCACCAATACCCTCGACAAGTACTTGGTCATGTTCATCAATGTACTTCAAGCCACCATCACCGGGGATGAACGCTGTAATCTGCTTGCCATTCTTTGAGAGTTGGATTCGTACGCATTTTCGAATAGCAGAGTTGGGTTGTTTGCTCTCAACCCCGACTTTCTCCAAAACGATGCCACGAGCCTGTGGAGCGCCCTCTAGAGGGTCGGTCTTCTGCCTGAGTTTCAGGACCCTGCTCTTGTATGACGATTTCTTCCAGCGAAACTTCTTGCGTTTTCGCGACAGGGGCCTTGCTGCGAATTCACCGAGTGGACTCTTTCCACGTGACAATATATCTTACCTCTTTGGTGATGATGGGACCAACATGTATGGTGTACACTGTTGGTGGCCACGGCTTCCGCTTCGTGTTTCCTTAAAAGGATTATCAAATGCCTCAGCTTTCAAATAGGAAATTCAAGGCCTATCGGCTTCTAGAGAAGGAAAAGAGCTATGCAATAACGACATTATTGAGATCAAAATGACGACGGGCCAGAATCCTTGCACGAGCCACGTTGCGTCCATCCTTTCCGATAGCAATGCCTCGGTCTTCGCTCTTCACGGTGACCGATGCAACGCGATTTCCATCCCTGTGAACGATAATTTTGACCTCTTCGACGCGAGCAGGGGCTAAGGCACTCTTGACAAATTCTTCAGGAGTGTCAGCAATCTCGACTACATCTATGGTACGACCAAAGGCTTCAGCAGCTGCCTTAACGTTTGAACCACCCTTGCCAATTGCCTTTCCCAACTGTTTCTCACGCACCACAAAGATGATTCTCTCACCATCCTCATCGAGAACCACGTCTACAGCAGCAGCACCAGTGATACGTTCGAAGGTAGCAATAAGGGACATATCGTCCATTGAAAGTTTGACCAAGAGAATTCGCCTCAAAGCATCTTGAGAATCTTTGAATCACCAGGTTCGATTACAGCAATTGCAGAAACCATGAAAGGCTTACCAACCACCTCTCCCAAGTCCCATGAAGTGCCCTCAAACTTGAGAATCTTTATGCCAGAGAGCTGGGCATATCTCTCAATGTCTTCATACTCATCTTTGGGACAATTGGCTGCAACAACTACTACCTTTGCCACTCCGGTCTTCAAGGAGTCTATGGATGACTTAGCGCCAATCTTGCACTTTCCAGTGCTTACAGCGCTTGCTATTGGTTGGTTTAGGCTCAATTCTCATGACCTCGTTATTTTTCCCTGTTTTTTGATGTCATTCGCTGAACTATCTGCGACATATGGTGTCCTGTTTTAATGTTTCCGCCATGGTAGCGATATTATCGCCTCTTGGCTGACATTCCCTGTGGGTTCATCAGGAGGTCTATGGATCCAGTACCAAGAGGAATCAGCTGGCCAAGGATAACATTCTCGGTTATTCCTCGAAGTGGGTCTTTTGTCCCTGCAATTCCTGCGCCAAGTAGATGCTTGATTGTGACCTCAAAGGCGGCTCTTGCCAATGCGCTGTTCTTTGAACCTGAGATTCCGTGGCGACCAATTTGCCGAATTGAACCATCTGCGGTCATCATATCTGCCACTAGAATGATATGTCTGACATCAACATCCATTCCCTGTTCATTTAGCACATTCATGGCCTCACGGATAATGGCATTGCGTGTGGCTTCAATTCCAAGCACTTCGAAGATTTCTCGAAGGTTGTTCGTATACACCTTGTCAGGGTTTATGCCCTCAACTTCTAGTGCATCCTGTAGGTTCGACCCCTCTGTGTACAGAACGTATCC
The DNA here is from genome assembly GCA_011365025.1 of Candidatus Thorarchaeota archaeon. The sequence continues at coordinate 7,344 of RDOF01000052.1, read as the reverse complement.
TTCTGCTTCCTTTCGAATCACGACGTGAGTGATGCTGTTTATGCCTTTCACACGAACATCACGTATCTTCTCGCTTAACCTCTGCAACTCGGCAAGAGTTTCGTTTGCCGGATAGACGAATATGACGTTCTCGGAGGCCTCAACCTCTCCCTTTGCCTTGATTTTGTCCTGAATTGAATGAGCGACTTCGTCAGTTGTTAACCCTTTATCATCCATCAGTTCGGGGTCAAGTCTGATGTCTATTGCTTGACGAAGAAGGTCAATTGAAACATTACTGGCCACACTCTCCACAAGAACCATCTCAATGTTTCTTGCTATTTGCCGAGCTTGATTACGATCATTTGCCATGTCAGCAGCTAGCTCAATTCTCATTGTGGGAGTGCTTGGATTGTTACGTGCATCAACAATCTCAATGAGCCGAGGAAGACCTTGGGTGACGCTTAATTCTGCAACACCTGCATAGTGGAACGTTCGAAGCGTCATCTGTGTTCCGGGCTCCCCAATGCTCTGTGCTGCAACGGTCCCCACTGCCTCACCTGGTTCAACAAGCGCACGTTCATAGGATTCTATCACAGTGTCACAGATTTCGTCAAATTCTTTCTTGGAGAAGGTTAGGTTCTTCAGCTTTGTTTCCAGTTCACTCATGACTTTCGGAGGAAGTCTGCGTTCCTCCTTCATTTCTGCAAGCCTTTTTTCCATGTAGTTCTCAATAGTGACTGCCGAGGATGCTTTCTTAGTAGTCTTCGTCTTTGTGGACCTCTGCTTGGTCGGGGTTGACTTTGCAGTCTTTGATTCACTGCCAGAATCGGCCTTCTTCTTTGCGGACTTGGTGCCCTTGGCCGTGCTCTTCTTTGTGGTCTTCTCTGACACTTCTTTTGCCTCCTCTACTCCTTTATCCTCTTTCCAAGTACTTTCTCAATTGCAATGTCAATATTCACAGAACGGCCATGGTCAGACTTGCTAGGATCTACACCGTCATCTCCGAACTTGAACTGAACAATGCGCCCAGGAGCGGTGCGAACAGTACCATCTGTTTCGACTTTCAAGTCTTGGAGTGCAGTCATAAGACGCCGCTGCATGTAACCTGATGTTGAGGTTCGTACAGCCGTGTCAACAAGTCCTTCTCGACCTCCTGCAGCGTGGAACCAGTATTCGATTGGATCAAGACCGCTCTTGTAACTAGAAGTGACAAACCCTCGCGCTCTTGCACCGAGATTGCCACGTTCAAAGTGCGGTAGTGTACGTCCTATGTAACCTCTGCTGATACGTTCGCCACGAACGGCTTGCTGTCCAACAACAGCGGCCATCTGTGAGAGGTTCAGCCTTGATCCTCGGGCCCCGGTTTGTGCCATAATGACAGCCGAGTTCTCGAGACCCAGATGCTCACCTGCAACTGCGCCTGCAGAATCTCTTGCCTCTGCAAGCGTGGCCATGATTCGCTGTTCAAGAGTTTCAAGGAGAGTCTGGCCAGGATTCGGGTCAAGCTCGCCTCGCTTGTAGGTTTCGATGAGCTGGTTGACCTTGTGGTCAGCCTCTTCCAAGATTATTTTGATTCGTTGTTGTGCCTCTCTTGGAAGTGTCACATCGTTCAATCCTAACGAAAAGCCTCTATCAGTGATAAGACGAATTAGAAGTCGACCAACTGAGTCCATGAATACACGAGCCGCAGTAGAGCCTTTCTCTTTGATTATTCGGTGGAAGAGTGAATCAGGTTCTCCTGCACCAAAGGCCTTCTCGTCAACAACTCCGAACAAGAGTTCGCCATCGCGTACCACTACGTAGGAGTCGTAGGGACAGTCCTCCTTTGTGCAAACGTTGCACTTCCTGCAGACATTAGCTTTGAAGGAGATATTGATTCCCTCTGGAATGAACATGCTGAAGATTTGCTTGCCTGTCCATAGTTTTACAGGTGCGATAATTGCTGGGTCTGGCAGGGTTCCTGTGAATCTACCAGTTGCCAAAAGCTGGTTCAATTGGTTCTCAGTATATAGGCTAGACTTCCGAGTCAATAGAAAGGCTGCAGATATGTAGTCTTGCAGTGCTCCTATGATTGGTCCCCCATATCGTGGGGACAGGATTTGCTCCTGTACTCGCATGAGGACTCTAGCCTCTGCACGAGCCTCCTCCGATTGGGGAACATGCAGGTTCATTTCGTCTCCATCGAAGTCAGCGTTGTAGGGGGGACAAACGTAGAGGCTTAGCCTAAAGGTTCGATAGGGCATTACTCTGACTTCGTGCGCCATTATTGACATCCTGTGAAGAGAAGGTTGCCGATTGAACAGGACAATATCACCAGAATCAAGATGTCTCTCTACAATGAACCCTGGTTCGATTGTGTCTGAGATTATTGTCCGGTCCTTGACGAAACGAAGGTCTACACGTCGACCATCTGTTCTGATGAGATAGTTGGAACCAGGATGTGTGTCTGGACCTCGAAGAACTAGTTCCTTCATCTCCTCGATGTTCCATTCTGTGACACGTTGGGGAATAGTGAGGATTCGCGCTATCTCCTCAGGTACACCGACCTCATTCATACTTAGATTCGGATCGGGAGAGATTACAGTACGAGCAGAGAAGTCGACACGTTTACCTGAAAGATTCGATCTGAACCGTCCTTCTTTGCCCTTCAATCTCTGAGCCAGTGTTCTGAGCGCACGACCAGACCTATGTCTTGCTGGCGGTATTCCAGAAACGCCGTTGTCCATGTAGGTTGTTACGTGATATTGAAGTAGTTCCCACAGGTCTTCTACAATTAGCTGAGGAGCCCCAGCATCCAAGTTCTCCCTCAGTCTTTGATTAATTCTGATTATGTCAATGCATTTGTGACTTAGGTCGTCCTCAGAACGCACGCCAGATTCAAGTGTGATAGACGGTCTCACGGTGACTGGTGGAACAGGAAGTACAGTCATAATCGCCCACTCAAGCCGAGCAGCATCAGGATTGATTCCCAGAAGTCTGTAGTCATCATCAGAGATGTTCTCAAGCCTTGCGCGAATGTCAATTGCGGTGAGTCTGACTGAGCCGGCGTCGCCTACCTCGAATATTGAAGTGGGCTTCTCCAGCTTGAGCTTCAGCTGCTCCTCTTCACAGTGGGGACAGGTTTTGGCCTTTGCGGCCCTCTTCAGGATGTCTTTTGAGAGGTTAGCGGTCTTCTGGCCAATCTCAGGATATCGCTTGAACATCCTGTTGTAGTAATCTATCTCTTCATCTGTTAGCAGAATTCTGTTGCACTCCCTGCAGATGCTACGAAGCACCTTGTGGATGACCTTCGCATAACCTGCATGCATTATGGGACGAGCAAGCTCAATGTGCCCAAAATGACCTGGGCAGTTGCCTACCCGATTACCGCAGGTCCTGCAACGCTGGCCAGGATCGATGACACCCAGACGGGGATCCATAATCCCAGATTCGATAGGGTAGCCATCCTCATCGTAAGTATCTGCGACGACAATCTGAGCGACGGACATTTTACGAATGTCCTCAGGGCTGAGAAGGCCAAACTCGATTGAGTCAATCTTTTTGGTTGTAAGTCCACTAATCATTTAGACCATCTCCTTTAGTCGCAGCCTAGCAGCCAGACCAAGGGACATCATTTCTTGTATCAGGAGTTTGAATGCATAAGAAACAACAACGCTACTGATTTTCGCGTTGGGACCACATATTGGGCAGTAGTACTGATCCTTGTTCCTGTCATAGACGCCAATAAGCCCACAGTCTTCACAGACCAGCATATTGCTCTTGTCTGATTCGTCAAGGAGTCGACCCTTTAGTAGGATTGCAGCACCATGGCCAATTAGCACATCTCGCTCCATCTCACCGAATCTTAGACCACCCTCTCGAGCGCGGCCTTCGGTTGGCTGACGGGTGAGAATCTGTACTGGGCCTCGGGCGCGTGCATGAATTTTGTCGGCAACCATGTGGTGTAGCTTCTGGTAATAGATGACACCTATGAAAATATCAGTGACAAGTTTCCGACCAGTGATACCCGAATACATCACTTCGCGACCAGTGTGCTGAAGACCATGGTTCTTCAAGGTATCAAAGAGCTCGTCTTCGGACACGCCTGAGAAAGGTGTTGCATCTTGCTGTTTGCCTTCCATGCATGCGGCCTTTCCAGCAATCATCTCAAGGATTTGGCCAATGGTCATTCGGCTTGGGATAGCGTGCGGATTGATTATCAAATCAGGTACGACACCATTTTCAGTGAAAGGTACATCCTCTTGGGGAACGATATAGCCAATCACGCCCTTCTGACCATGACGAGATGCGTACTTATCACCGAGTTCTGGTACACGTAGGTCACGGACCTTGACTTTTACAAGTCGATTGCCGTCAATTGTTTCTGTGAGAATAACGCTATCCACAACACCAGACTCCCCGTGGCGCACAGCCACAGAGGTTTCGCGTCTGTTCGGAGAAGCCATCTCGAACTCAGAGTACTCCTCCAAGAATCGAGGCGGTGACGTTCTACCAATGAGCACGTCGCCACCCTGTACTTCCACCTCGGTTTCGATGATGCCGTCCTCTCCCAGATTACGGTACGACTCAGAAGCCCTGTATCCACGAACACTGCGGTCGGGAATCTCAAATTTATCTTCCTGACCCCCAGGATACTTCCGCTCTTCACTCTCGTAAACTCGGGCGAAAGTGCTTCTGCCCAGACCTCTCTCAATGGAGGCTTTGTTCATAATTAGAGCATCTTCAATATTGTACCCCTCAAAGGAAAGAATCGCAACAACAAAATTCTGTCCGGCAGGTCGCTCTTCATATCCTATCGAGTCCATGGCACGTGTCTTGACCAGTGGCACCTGTGGATAATGGAAGAAGTGCGACCGAGTATCTGCACGGTACTTGAAATTCGATGCCGGCACTCCAACAGACTGCTTTGCCATTCCTGCCATGTATACGTTACGAGGCGACTGGTTGCGTTCTGGAAACGGAATGAGTGCAGCAGAAATTCCTAGTATAGTTGAAGGTTCAATCTCAAGGTGAGTAGTGGCTGAACCAAGTTCGTTGGGGTACATTGCAATTAGTGTATTCTCTTCTTCTTCAGCGTCCAAGAACTCGACGATTCCATTCCGCATCAGATCATTGAATGTCCATTCGGCGTCTTGGACCATGCGCAGGTGCTCGTCAGTTAGCCTGCTCTTCCCATTCTCGACTACTATAAGAGGACGTCTCACTCTGCCTGCATCGCAATTGACTTGTACTTCATGAGTGTCCTCATAATATGCAACATTTACTTCGTGGTCGATTTCCCCAGCGCGTCGTTTCTGTCTGATGGTCTTCACCAGTACTTGTGGAGCAGGATGGATACCAACGAGACGACCATTCAGAAAGACGTCGGCCCATTTTGTACCCCGCTTACCGCGTATTTTTTCGATACTTTCCACTTCCGCCTTTAGAAGTGCTTTCTCTACAGCAATTTCATCAGTACCTACTGATATGTAGGCCATCATTGCAATGTTCTTGACTAGACCGCAATTTGGACCTTCAGGAGTTTCATTGGGACATATCTTTCCCCAGTGTGTTGAGTGAAGGTCTCGTGCCTCGAAATGCGGCTGTGACCTTGACAGTGGAGAAACGACCCTTCTAAGGTGTGAGAGTGATGAAATGTAATTCGTGCGATCAAGCAGCTGTGAAACTCCAGCCTTGCCGCCAACCCAATTGCCTGTAGCCAAAGCATGCTTTAGACGCTGGGTGATTACATCCGCTCTAACAGCCGTACGGATGTTTGGTTTGCGACCACGAACTGCGGTCCTTTCAAGCTGATACTTGATGTCTCGGGTTAGTGAGTATAGTGCTACCCTGAAGAGGGACATCAGCAAATCCCCGGATAGTTTCAATCTCTTGTTGGCGTAGTGGTCCTTATCATCAGCCTGACGCTTAAAGAGAACCAGTTCCAGAAGACGTTCCACCATTTGCCCTAGATAGTAAGCCTTCTGTAGACGATGCTCCTCCTCAGTTCCAATATGCGGCAGAAGATAGCGGTCGAGGACCTTTTCTGCGCGGGCAAGACGATATTCCTTTGTCTGTCCGACAGCAACACGCTTTCCAATGAAGTCAAGAGCATTTTCTCTTGTCGTACTATCTTCATCTTCGCGGGTCGCATTAATCGGAGCTGATTGCTCGATTGTGACAATGAGCTCGTTTCGAATTTCATCATCATCCGAAATGACATCAACGATTTCTCTATCGGATTCCAGACCAAGAGACTTGAGGAGAATTGCGAGGGGTATCTTTCCTGGCACAGAGGGGAATGATACTCGTAGTTCTCCATTCCGTTTTCGCTCTATTGTAACTGGAGCTCGGAATCCTCGGGACGTGGAGAACACCTTGCCAATATGCGTGTAACTCGAGCTCTTGCTTGCCTCTTCGATGAGAATCCGATTAGGTGCAAGGTCTTCCTGTGTAACCAAAACGCGTTCGGACCCATTAATTATGAAGTAACCACCCGGATCCTTCGGATCTTCACCCTTCTCGATGAGTTCTTCATCGGACATGCCATGCAGGAGACACTTCTCGCTCCTTAGCATAATCGGAATGTCGCCAATGTAAATCCTCATTGTTTCCATTCTTGTTGAGATTGACCCCTCCTTGCGGACAGGTGTCATATCCAAGTAGAGCTTACTTGCATAGGTCAGGTTTCTAATTCTTGCTTCATTGGGAAATAGAGGATGCTCGCTACCATCGGCCTCTCGAACCGAAGGAGCCTCAACAATGATGTTTCCTAGCTCCACATGGTAGCCTTCGACCTTCGGATTGAGCCTTGCAACACTATCAACCACCTGTTGAAGCTCTTCTCGAAGAAACCGGTTGAATGAGTCCAGATGCTGACCTACTAGGCCAAATTGATCGAAGAAGGACTCGATGACCGTCCAATACTTGCCCCTTTCTTCTGTGCCAGCTGCCATTTCGCAACACCATGATTTTGAAGGACGGGGGAACTACTGCAAACATACACGCTTCCCAACGCATGGAACCCAGAGAAATCCGAGCTCACCCATCTGCTGCAATAGCCGCCCCGTATGTTTTAGCCTGAACAGAAACCGATTGACACCACTCGGCGATGGGGATATGGCGGGCTCGGCGGGATTTGAACCCGCGGCCATCAGGTTAAAAGCCTGCTGCGCTACCTAGCTGCGCCACGAGCCCCTATCGTCATAACAGGCCAGCGTGACATGCCAGACATATAGTCGTGTAGTATAATGGCTTCTATGGAATGTAACGCTTGGCCATGCTAGAGTGGGAAGCAGTTCTGCCTGGGCTATTCCGACGGCAAATTGTCTTGATAAAAACCTTTCCATAAAACGAAAGATAGAGTATCATCTAGGCAGGTTTGGG
>RDOF01000051.1 GCA_011365025.1 Candidatus Thorarchaeota archaeon | reverse complement strand
GTCATTGAAGCAACTACTACCACATCATCAGATCTGGATTCTCTCTTCATACTGGCAATTGGATTGTCTGCCGTTATCACCCTAGTACTTCTCGCATTCATTATGAAGAAACGGAGATGAAGGACAACTCCTAACTGCTTATCCATAGAGAGAGTAGGGGGAAGGTTCTACGCCCCTCTCTAAGTGCTCAATACTTGACACCAAGTTTCTTAGAGAGCTTCTCTAGCATGTCCTTTGTCATCGCTGCCAAGTCATAGTCTGGTTCCCAGCCCCATTCCTCTCGAGCAGCACTGTCATCAATTGATCCAGGCCATGACTCAGCAATCTTCTGCCGGAAGTCTGGCTCATAACTAATCTCGAACTCTGGAATATGCTTCTTGATTTCCGCCGCAATCTCCTCGGGCGCAAAACTCATCGCTGTTATATTGAAACTTCTATGCTTGAGCTTGCTAGCATCAGCTTCAATAAGGTCAATCGTGCATTTTGTGCAGTCCGGCATGTACATCATTGGCAAGTAGGTTCCCTTGTCAAGAAACGAAGTGTACTTCTTGTTCTTCAGAGCTTCGTAGAAGATTTCTACGGCATAGTCTGTCGTACCACCACCAGGGAGAGCCTCAGAGCTGATTATTCCTGGATAGCGAAGAGACCTGAAATCCAAACCATATCTGAGAGTGTAGTACTCTCCCCAAAGCTCAATGAACACCTTGCTAACTCCATATGCGGTTGTTGGACGCATTATGACATCATTTGGAGTGTTTTCCTTGGGGGTGCTTGGTCCAAAGGCTGCAATGGAGCTAGGGGCCATAACCTGATCCAGACTGAGAATTCGGGCGGCTTCTAGAACATTATAGCTTCCTTCCACATTGGTCCTGTACGCCACCTGGGGGTTCTTCTCGCCTGTTCCTGAGAGAACTGATGCATTATGAACAATGATATCGATGTCATAGTCTACTAGCATATTGTGAAGTTGGTTAACATCAAGAATGTCAAGTCTATAATAGGGGCCATCTTCCTTCAAAATCGCCGGAGGCTTCTTTCTCCCGGTTGCGATAACATTTTCGCAGCCGTATTTCTTCCTCATGGCTCCAACAAGTTCCGTCCCAATCTGTCCGTAGCTTCCTGTTACTAGAAATCGCTTCATTGTCCTTTTGCCAACCTGATGTCTGCCTGTAGGAGGGAGGCCAAAATTGATTGGTTAAAAAGGTTGGGGGAATCCTATCAGGAGCACTTATATTCGCCATTTCAAAGAACTTCGCCAAGGTGGAGTTATGACTAGATACCATGGCACTGGGACAGTTTCATGGCCGTACTCATGTGTTGGGTGCGGCTCTAAGGATTCTTTGATTGACTACAGGTTCGGTTGGGGTTCCACTGCGGTGCACGACAATATCATTGCTACCCTAGATACAATGGTAGGGGTTCACCTATGTCCTGAATGCTATGGAACAGCCAGGGGGCGAATTAATGCAGGACGTGTCAAGTATTCAAAGGCTGCCAGGGCATCACGCAAACTCATAATTCCTCTTCTCTTAATCTGGTTCTTGGTTCCCTTCGCTTCTATCCAATTATGGATGCGTTTTTCGGAAGGTCCCATCGGTCCGTTACCTTTTCCGTGGGACTATATTCTATTCCTCCCTATGCTCACTGCCCCCTTTGCTATAATGGGAATGATCACCGTTGCCCTCGTTCTTACTATACTAAGGGGTATTCATGGAAGATTGGAGGCCAATCCATACTACATCTACATGGAATTGGCCCAACATGGTATTTCGCTTAATATAACTCTGAAGAGTCAGAAATACTACGAGGAGCTCAAGTCACTCAATCCAAGTATAAATGCGGAGCATGACTCAGACTACGAGTGGAGCATAGTTACGGATTTCTTGATGAATCAGTTTGCCTGGTATTCAATACTGCTTCCTATTGGCGTTGGATGCATAGCCATGCTCCTATTCCTTCCCGGTTCACTTGTTCCTTGGCTGATTCCTACCGGATACTTTGCTTCTATCTCCCTCTTAACGCTGCTTTCCTTCAAGGCACCTGACTGGATTGCTTCTCCGGATATTGAAGCCGAGGTTGGGACGCCAAGAAGGAGTGTTCAAACTGATGAGCTTTTTGAAAGAGAGGCGTTTGTGGCTCCTAATAGTCCGATTCGAGCGGCATGCCCTACTTGCAGAACTCAGGCGGTCTTCCATCCTACTGAATTTCTTCCCAATGGAAAAGTGAAATGCAAGAATTGCTTGGGGCTATTCAAACCGGAAGTTCTTCCGAGCTAGCATGCGAGTATGGGGGAATGGGTAAGAACCGCCATTTCAAGGCGAAAAATGCTGTTCTATAATTAGATTGTTATCTAAATCGTTCATCTTGTATTCTAGTAGTACATGATACTATTATGTGTCCGATAGCATCTCTATGATGCTTCAACAATTACGATTATCATGTCGCGGGAATCTCTCTGTTTCCTTCCGTAGGAGGGAGGAGTCCTCCCACCGTGCTCTGGGGGTCCTCCCTTCCTGCGGGCTTGGAGGGTTGATGGAGTGGCTTGGCCTTTTGTGAAATTCCTTGCCTTTTCAAACTCAAGAAGTAGTTTTCACGATGTCATGGTGGCAGGCTTCATTGTGTTACTCCTGCTTGGCGCATCGAACTCCGCACTAAAACACACAGAGAATGATTCGTGCTCTAATTACGCGTTTCAGGACGACCTCGCCTCATCTGATGAAAATTCACCGTCTGCCCAAATGAAGATCATACGCCCTTCTTGCACATTCACCCATCAGTCAGGTCAGGCCGAAAGCCCAACCTTCTCGTCAGGGGTTCTCGAAAACAATAGCGTCATCAATGGAGACCATATTGTCATCAATTGCACCGTGGACACTACTCCTATTGGCTCAACTGTGCTTCAAACAGGAATTCATCTAGAGGAGTGGGGATTGCTCAAGGAGTACGAGTCAACTCAGAATCTCATGATACCTAGTCCTGATTATAATCCCTTTAGTGGCCCTATTGACCCAAGTCAGTTCTCGTGGGTCACGCTAAAGGGCCTGAAGAATGGAAACTCCATCACAATCATTGCAGACTACACGAATTCGGATTGTGATTTCTTTGCATGGCCTGGTTCGATTGACCCTTCAACGTACTATTATGCCAACCAAATTCTGCCTAGCCATATGGCTGAGCCCCGTCCCTACTTCAATAGACTCACTTGGCAATGGGAGAATGACACGATGCTATTGGCTTGTTTTGATTTTGACCTACAGCCAGGCACTTGGACAATCCTATTCGAGCAAGAAATCACATCTGATTCGGAGGTGAATGGGGCTCCCTGGATCGCCTACGACACATACAGTTTCTGCAGGAATATTACCCTCAATATTGTGTTCAATGTCACGCTTGATTTGGGCTTGACCTACACCTATCACTTTGAGAACATCACCTTCAACAACTTCTTTGCTCCTAAGGTTCACCTTCTCAGTCCTAATGGAGGAGAGGATTGGAGTAACGGCATGCATAACATCACTTGGACTGCCATCGATCCGAATGTTCATGACGAAATCTGGTTCCGGATACGCCTATCGTTGGATCGTGGCAGATTCTGGTGGCTCTTGGCTTCCGATTGGATGGAATACGACCCGGACAACAGCTGGTATTACTATGAGTTTGACTTCTCTAATCCTTTTCAGTCCGATGAAGGTGTCATCCAGATTATTGCTTATGACAATGATACAAGACATGCGGGTGGGCAGCATCCTCTTAAAGAGGAAGAGCTTCTTCCATCATTCTGGCCACACCTTGAAGCAGCCGACACTTCTGATGGTGTCTTTTCTCTTGGTGTATATGAGTGGATTGAACCTACACTTCCCGAGGTTGAGGTGGATAGTCCTGAAAATATTGTATTAGAGGAAGGCGACACAGGACGATTCGTTACTTGGAGCATTTACTATGAGCTTAGCATTTGGATATCAGTGAGTCGCAATGGAATTCTAATTAGCAGCGAAGTGGTCTATGGTTCAGGATACTGCTTTACTTCAGCATCTTTGAACAATCTGGCTGTTGGCCTGTATAACTTCACATTATACGTGGAACCTTACTTCCATGCTGGGCGGCAATCATGGTCGGATACGGTCCTAGTTGAAGTCAACCCCCGCCAATCCAGCACAACATCCTTCCAACTGGGTGTTGGCTTGGAGGTCATAGTTTTTTCAACCACTATTGGATGCCTCTGCGGAGGTGCAGTAGTCTTGGTTTTTGCCCTAGCGCGGCAAAAACGGAGGCGATAGGAAAGGCGCATAGCACACTCCCAAACAAGTCTAATCCAAATCTATTTGTGGACCTTCTGTATTAATTCCTTCTTACTTTCTTACTGCGAGAAAGGAGGAAACAGAGAATGGAAAACCAAGGAACGATTGCCGGAGTCTTGGTGATTGGACTCATTATAGGCCTGGGTATTGGACTGGTAGTGCCCGTAGTGCTGCCAGCTGCACCTGACCTTTTGACGACAATCCAAGATAGAGGTTACATGATTGTTGGCACCAGCTCGGGATTTTATCCGTTCGAGATGGCGAACACTACCGATGACTCACTATATGGCTTCGACATTGAGCTTGCTGAATATGTTGCGGTCCAACTGGGGGTGACTATCGATTGGCAGGATATGGCCTTTTCCGCCTTGGTCCCCGCGTGCGAGGTTGGCACAGTAGACTTGATTGCAGCAGCGACATTCATCACCCCTGATAGAAATGACAAGCTTCTGCCTTCGGTATGGTATCTCAGAGCTAACATGGTTATCATCGTCAAGAATAGCTCCGCACTCACAGTTGACAGCTATAATGATCTCGATGGACTATCGGTGGGAGTACAGACTGGCACAGCCGAGGACTTTGAGCTCTTGGATCACAACGATGCTGGCGGAACTGTTGATTTAGTTGAATATCCATACTTGGAAACCATGTTCAGTGATTTGAATAGCACCCTACTTGATGCAATATACATTGACGAGCCAGTACTCGGGCAGTACGACAAGCTCTATGATTTGAAGATCATCTATACTGTCCTAGCGCCCCCCATGGCGTTCTACATGGCCTATGGGAATCCCACTTTCTACAGGGCCGTCAACAATGCAATGGCAACAGCCTTCGAATCGGGCTTCATCGATGACCTGATTCTGAAGTACTTCACGTGATTCACACCGCATGGGTGACTGTGAAAATGCAGGAGTTACAGGAGATTTTCAGATGGTTTGAATATATCGTCTTGAACGGTCTTCCTGCAACCCTGCTTCTCACTCTTTTTGGCTTAGGAATTGGATTGGCATTTGGCTTAGTCTTGGCTTTGGCTCGCGTGTATGCATCCAAAGGAATTCAAGCAGTGGCAGTGACATATGAAAGGATTTTCCGCAGCATTCCAATCCTTGTTTTGATGTTTGTAATCGCATTGGGACTTCCTTGGATGTTTTCATTTGTAGGCAGAGGCACCAATGCAGTACTTGCATCTGTCGCCTTTGCTCTGGGACTACGAAGTTCGGCGTATCAGGCAGGGATATTTCGCAGTGCAATCCTTTCTGTAAGTCCTGGACAGCTGATGGCCGCAAGGGCACTTGGGATGACTGAGATGCAGGCAAATCAGCACATTGTGCTTCCACAAGCGTTTCGAATGGCGGTTCCAGCGTGGTCAAATGAGTATGCAGTAGTGATTAAGGATACTTCATTCGCTCTGGCCGTGGGCGTTTCAGAGATGAACAAACTCGCGTTCAATCTCTACAACGAGAATCCTGCACTGATGCTCCCCATTCTGCTTGCGCTTACTCTGGTGTACTTCTGCTTTACATATCCCGTCACAAAATATGTAGGTGAATACATGACAAAGAAACTAAGACGGCTTGGACTAGGTGGTGGATAAGATGTCTCATTACTCCGTTTTGCAGGTAATTGATGTTTGGAAATCATTTGATGAATTAGAGGTACTGAAGGGGATTTCCTTTGACGTAAGGGAAGGAGAGGTAAAAGTCATCTTTGGTCCAAGTGGCAGTGGCAAAAGCACCTTGCTAAGATGCATCAATATGCTTGACCCTCCCCATAAGGGAGAGGTTTTGCTTCGGGGCGAAAGCCTCATGGATCCCAAAGCTGACCTCAACAAGCTTCGCTCGAGAATTGGAATGGTGTTTCAAAGCTTCAATCTGTTTGCTCATCTGAAAGCGATTGACAATGTCACCATTGGTCCCCGAAAGGTCCTAGGGCTTTCCAACGAGGAGGCGCTGGAGCGAGCCGAAGCTGCGTTGGAGATGGTGAAGATGTCAGATCGAGCTCACCACTACCCCGCAGAACTTTCTGGAGGACAACAACAGAGAGTGGGGATTGCGAGGGCTTTGGCCATGGACCCTGATGTCATTCTATTTGATGAACCAACATCTGCACTTGACCCTGAGCTAATTGGTGAAGTCCTTCAGGTAATGCTTGAGATTGCGAAGACAGGCACAACTATGGTGGTTGTGACTCATGAAATGGGCTTCGCAAGGGCAGTTGCTAGTGAGATGATATTCATGGATGAGGGCGTCGTGGTAGAACGCGGAACCCCTCAACACTTCTTCACGGGGCCGGAATCAGAACGAGCCAAGAAATTCTTGCATCGCCTAGAAGAGCTATATGGTCAAGGAAATGACGAGGACTTGTAAATCTATGAATTGAGGGAATATAGAATGACCACAGACAACCCGGAATCGAGCATAGACTTCGAGAGGATAAAGAAGATACTCTCGACACGGCTCGGTAGATTGTTTGTGGCAATTGCTTCAGTTGCTGGCATGATTGTGGTTCTACTCGTCCTTTTCGTGATTTTGGACTTGGAGAGATTCTTCAACCGCTTTGTAGAGGGTGTGAACACGACTTTGGCACTGTACGTATTCGCGCTTGCATTTGGATTTCTTGTGGGTCTCGTCATGGCAATTGCCAGAGTCTATGGAGGTTCAATATTATCGAGAGTTGCAACTGGCTACATAGAGGTTATCCGGGGCACACCAGTTGTGACCCAGATTCTTCTTCTAGCGTATCTGCCCGATATGCTTAACATATATTTGAGTGACGTGGGTCTTCCTCTGATTCCACTGAGTTGGGATCTTCGCTATCTAATGTGTGCAGTTTGCTTGGGCATGAACAGCTCTGCATACCAAGCGGAGTTCTTCAGGGGCTCAATCACGTCTGTTAGTGCTGGCCAAATGCTGGCTGCAAGGGCAATGGGGATGTCAAGAATCCAAGGCATTAGGCAAATCATTCTGCCGCAGAGTCTGAGACGTGTCATTCCTGCTTGGTCGAACGAAGCCTCGTATCTCCCCAAGGTTACGACTGCGGCGTATCTTGTTGGAGTTGCTGAAGTCTTTCAGTGGGCTGATTCAACTGTTGCTCAGACCTTCAGGACACTTCCAGTCTACTTGCTTGTGGCCTTCTTCTTCATTATTCTGATTACATTTATCACTTGGGCACTAGATGCTATCTATGATGAGATTAAGATTCCCGGGCTTTGAACGAACTTGTGCTTTTACACTTGGTATGCCAGTATTATGGGTTTTGACTGAAGAAGCCAAGTTTTCGAAGTGTGTCCTTAGAGAGAGAGTTCTGTCTTCTTTACCGAGTGGCTAATAATTTCAATGTTGCAGGATTTGTTTCTCTTGCACCATTCCTCACACTTCTTCGCCCATCCCTCTTCCGTGAAGAGCAATTCACACTCCTCACACTGATACAGGTCTCCAATTCTGCGTGTCATTGCTGCGATTTGATTCCCATTTGATATTATTCTTCGCATATGACACTTGAATGGCGATCCTCTCATCCATGTCGTGAAGCTGGTGTCCCCTGTTGTAAGGGTGGATGAGGAATGTTCTAAGAAGCCACCCCTCATCATTTGAGACGGTAGTGAGGATTAGTCCAGTTCTCCTCTTTCCTTCTTGATGGCAGCCTGTGCCGCCGCCAATCTGGCAAGGGGTAGTCGGTAGGGCGAACAGGACACATAATGCAATCCTATCTTGTAGAAGAACTCAACAGACCGCGGGTCGCCTCCATGCTCACCGCAGACACCAATTTTAATGTCAGGTCGAGTCTTCCTGCCACGCTCAATGGCTATTTCCATGAGTTGGCCAATTCCTCGTTTGTCAATTGACTGGAACGGATCATTCCTCAGAAGGTGTTCATTAAGATAGGTCGGAAGGAAAGTGTCAATATCGTCTCTACTGAAGCCAAATCCCATCTGTGTGAGGTCGTTGGTACCGAAGGAGAAGAACTCCGCCGACTCGGCCATATCACCAGCTCTCATACAGGCTCTCGGAACCTCAATCATGGTTCCATAGAGGAAATCAACCTCAGCGCCAGATTCTTCCTTGAACTTCTCGTAGAGCTTCTCGACTCGCATCTTCATGTACTTCAATTCAGCGGCTCCGATAGTGACTGGAATCATTATCTCCAGCTTTGTTTTCTTCCCTTCTCTCCCAAGCTCAACGGCTGCATCGAGAATTGCGCGGATTTGCATCTCGTATATCTCTGGATGAGTTATTCCGAGCCTAACGCCGCGATGACCGAGCATGGGATTCGCCTCTCGCAGGGAGTCACCTCGCCTTCTTACTTCATCAAGTTCGATGCTCAGAGAATGAGCCAGTCTCTCCTGCCCGATTTTGCTCTGTGGGACGAACTCATGCAAAGGTGGGTCAAGAAGTCTGATTGTGACTGGAAGTCCGTCCATGACCTCAAGTGTTGCTTTGATGTCGCGTTTCACATAGGGAGAGAGCTCTTCTACCGCGGCTTCTCTCTCTGCCTTCGTCTTGCTCATTATCATTTTACGAAGCAGAAACAAAGGCTCCTCTGAACCTTCTCCGTAGAACATGTGCTCTGTTCGAAAGAGACCAATGCCTTCAGCGCCGAACTCCAGTGCCGTCTGAGCGTCCTCTGGGGTATCTGCATTTGCACGAACCCCCATCCTTCGAAAGCTGTCAACCATTTCCATGAACTCCTGTAGTCTGGGATTCTTCGTGGAGTCCATCATTGGCAGCTGGCCTTCGTAAACAAGACCCAAGGTCCCATTTAGCGTGAGGATATCTCCTTCTCTGTAGATCTTGCCGCCTACGCTCATGCTCTTGCTGAAGGGGTCTATTTCCAAATCCGCTGCTCCTACTATGCATGTCTTTCCCCATCCTCTTGTAACAAGAGCCGCATGGGAAGTCATGCCTCCCCTTGCAGTAAGAATGCCATTTGCAGCTCTCATACCTTCAATGTCTTCAGGAGAGGTCTCTTCTCTAATCAGAATGACATCTACACCCCTTGAGGCCTGTTTTACTGCATCCTCCTGTGTGAATACAATCTTCCCGTACGTACCACCGGGTCCTGCAGGCAGTCCTTTGGCAATTGGTTTAGCGGCCTTCTCAGCTTCAGGGTCGAGAATTGGATAGAGCAGCTGGCCGAGTTGCTGTGGATTAATACGCATGACAGCCGTTGCTTTGTCAATCATTTTTTCTTGAATCAGGTCCATTGCGATGTTGAGTGCAGCGGTAGCAGTTCGCTTGCCAACTCTGTGCTGGACAATATACAGCTTATTCCGCTCAATTGTAAACTCCAGGTCAAGCATGTCCTTAGCGTCATTCTCCAGAATCTCTCTAATCTTGACAAGCTCCTGGTAGAGCTCCGGCATCTTCTCTTCAAGGGTTGGAAGATGCCTGTTCTGGTCATTCTTTGACTCCTCATTCATTGGATTCGGGGTTCTGATACCTGCAACCACATCTTCTCCCTGTGCATTGAAGAGACATTCTCCATAGTACTTATTCTCCCCGGTGGCTGGGTCTCTTGTGAATGCTACTCCCGTTGCAGAATCCTGTCCCAGATTTCCAAAAACCATCGATTGCACGGTACAGGCGGTGCCCCACTCATCAGGAAGACCTTCTATGCGTCTATATGCGACTGCTCGACCACCCCACCAGCTCTTGAACACTGCTCCAATTGCTCCCCACAGCTGCTCATATGGGTCGTCAGGGAACTCCTTCCCAAGGCTCTGCTTGATTCTGGCTTTGAACTCCCCAATTATCTCTTTCAAATCATCAGCTGTGAGCTCTGTGTCTAACGATTTTCCGGCCTCACGTTTCTTCTTGTTCATTATCCAATCGAGCTGTTGCCTGATTCCTTGACCTTCCTCGGGTTCGATGCCCTCTGCCTTCTCAAGAACAACGTCCGAGTACATCATAATGAGTCGACGGTAGGAGTCGTAAGCAAACCGCTCATCTCCAGATGCTTCAATGAGCCCTGGCAGTGTCTTTGTGGTGAGCCCAATATTCAACACGGTTTCTAGCATTCCCGGCATTGACTGACGGGCTCCCGACCTACAAGAGACCAGGAGGGGATTCTTTGGGTCTCCGAATTTTTTCCCAAGGATTTTCTCTGTTGAGGCCAGAGCTTCTTTTGCCTCAGCCTTGAGGTCATCAGAGAGACCTCCGGTTTCCAAATACTCGTTACACACGTCTGTGGAAATTGTGAACCCTGGAGGCACTGGAAGCTTGAGGAGTGTCGCTCCTGCTAGTGATGCTCCCTTGCCGCCCAACAGATTCTTCATATCCGCGGTGCCGTCAGCCTTGCCAGCACCAAACTTGTACACACGCTTATCCAATATACTCCCTTCTTTGAGTTCGATTTGGTTTGATACTAAGGGCGCCTCATCTGGTCCTGTCTCAAGAATTATTGATGAAGCGCAATTGTATAATCATCAATCAGTGACATTGTCAACCGACTTGTGACTTGCCTATAGTTGTCAAAATCCGTTTTTAATCTGTCCCTATGGCAACCGTTTGTCTGGTTAACTTGCTTCTATATCGGAAAGACAAGGTACAATGAGGACAGTGGAATGGAAAGAAGAACTAGAAGCGCCATGTAGAACGCACATACAACTGCCACATCCTTTCCTGTTTCAGGCCAATTCTTCCCTATCAGCAAGGTGATTGGCTTTCTGAATAGCTTAGCTAGTTGCCTTGGTACCGGAACAAGAAAAGCGGATTTTTGCCTGTAGTCAGCATATTCCACCAAAGAAGAGGCTAAACGTGTTTCCTCGTACATCGCAATTGCGGTAATTGCCATTGCCGTAATGAGCCATGGAAAGCTGGGCGCCAGGAATAATCCACCAAAGGGGACGCCTGCATACGTTGCGGAAATTAATGCGCCATAGGACCACAAGAGGAAGCCGAGATACTGGGGGTGTCTTGTGTAGCGATAAATCCAGTAATAAACAAGTTGTTCTCCCTGAAATTTTCCATATAGCCAAGTTGCAGTGCCGAAGGCAAGGATAATGAGCCCAAGAATTGTGAGCGTATTTGCTAGAAGAGGAATCACGAATATGACTAACATAGATGTCAAGAGCCCAATGAGGATGACTGGCCCAGCAATGGCCAAGATGATCTCAGTGGGTAAGTAGACTATATGGCCCAGCCTGAGTACCCATGGGCAGCAGTCCAACAATGGCAGCCATAGGATTCTTGTCAGACCAATGCCGGCAAGAAAAAACATCGCCCCTGCAAATGCACCAAAAACAGGTATGTAAAATGCAAAAGAACCAACTACAACTGATGACCTCCGTTTCAGCGCAAATCCTGCCACGACCAAAACCATGGTGATGATAAAGGCAGCATAACCCACCGGCCGAAAGTAATCAATAAATGCGGTGGCAGATGCATAATCATGGCCAAAATCAGGAGCAATTGAAATCAGCATCTCGTTGATGAATATCGGAAGCTCAATGCTCGCCAAGATTAGAGCCAATGAGAAGACTATTCCCAGAGCAGTTGCTACTAGGAAGTCACGTCTCTTTTCCAGCACGATCCCCTCTGCGTCTAAATCCACTGGACTATTCCGGCCAACGAGCCCATTAGTCTTTTCATGGAGGACACAAAAACATACCTGCCGAAACCCTTTTGCATGATTCGACTACGCCATTGTGTGCCTGTAGAGGTTGCCAAAATGATCGACCTGACAATGAATTATGAGCAGCTGGAGAGAACTGCCCAGCGTTGTAGAGAGCGTCACATTGTGATACCCACTTTCGAACAAATGAAAGACCCAAGCAAGATTCCTGACAAAATTAAGCAGGATCTCCGCGGCATCGAGTTGTGGGATGTGGTACCACAGAATCTCTTTAGAATCACTTGGAAGAACGAGCCCGTGGATAAAGGCGGTCTCTACCGACCTCTGGCAAACTACATGGAGATTCCTCCTGAGTTAACAGGTGTTGAGGCAAGAATCATCGCTCTCGTAGGAAAATGGTTTCCAACTGGAGCCCACAAAGTGGGTGCCACCTTTGGTTGTCTTGTGCCGCCGCTTGTAACCGGTCAGTTTGACCCGACCTATCACAAAGCAGTATGGCCATCAACAGGCAACTACTGTAGAGGTGGTGCTTATGATGCCACACTACTTGCGTGTGAGAGCATTGCTATCCTTCCCGAGGAGATGAGTCAGGAGCGATTTGATTGGCTCAAGACCGTTGCCGGTGAAATCATTGCAACTCCCGGTTGCGAGAGCAATGTGAAGGAGATTTACGATAAGGTCTGGGAGCTTCGAAGAACCCGAGAAGACGTATTCGTATTCAACCAGTTTTCAGAATTTGGTAACTATCTATTCCACTATGATGTGACTGGTCATGCCATGGAGGAAGTGCTTGAAAAGGAGCTCGGAAATGATACCTACAGGGGTGTCTGTCTTACTACTGGCTCTGCGGGTACTCTCGGTTGCGGCGACTATATGAAGCAGATCTACCCCTCATCGAAGATTGCAGCTGGTGAAGCTGTTCAGTGCCCCACTCTCTGGCTCAACGGCTATGGCGGACACAGAATCGAGGGGATTGGCGACAAGCACGTTCCGTGGATTCACAACGTTCGAAACACCGACATGATCATTGCCATAGATGATGAGGATACCATGAACATAATGCGACTATTCAATGAACCTGAGGGTAGGAAGTATCTCATCAATGACCTTGGAGCTCCGGAGAAGATCGTCAACCAGTTGGACCTTCTTGGAATCTCTAGCATCGCAAACCTACTAATGAGCATCAAATTTGCCAAGTACTACGAGCTCACCAAGAATGATGTTGTGATTACTGTATTCACAGACTCAATGGATATGTATCAATCACGCATGCGAGAAGGCCGAGCAGCTCATGGTGAGTATTCCGCAAGAATAGGCGTTAAGGACTATCATGGCCATTTGATGGCACAAAAGATGGATGCCATGATTGAGCTGAGCCACTACGAGAGGAAGCGAGTGCATCACCTAAAGTACTTCACATGGATAGAACAGCAAGGATTTGAGTTAGACGAGTTGAACGCTCAGTGGTATAACTACCCAGCATATTGGGAGCGAATCCAGCAAATGACCCCGAAGATTGACACTTTGATTACGGAGTTCAATGAGAAGGTTGGACTACTCTAAGAAATGTAGTAAGGCCCTTCGCACAAGAGTGAACCGTTTGCACGAGATTGTCTGATATAGTTCTGAAGACACTGCTAAGTGTCAAAACTGACACTCCTCCAGGCAAAGAAGCCAATCGCCGGAGCAGTATTAAAAAGGCAATCCTCCCGGAGGCATGGGTTGTGGCTAGACACAAATTAGTGGTGATACCGCTATTGGTCATCATTCTAGCATGGATGCCAACTGCTGCGCCTTTGAAGTGTTATGGTGAGAATCAGAGTGCCTCTGATAACGGGGCCACCAATCTCTTTGACCACTTAATCTCCAATGACTGGGTAACGACTGAAACTGGCGTACTCGATCCCGTTGTTGTAGAGCATATTGCCACTGCATCAGGGTTGACTCAATACCAGAGCGCCCGAACTGATGTTGATTCAATGCCAACCTCCGAGGTGTATCATCCTTCGGGGGCCCCCGTGACCTATTACTCAGCAGATTGCTCCGGTGGCTATTTTCTGGTTGGTGCCGGCGGATCGGCTGACTTTGGCACTCCGGAAGGAACTATCTCTTGGTGGGCAAAATGGGACACCTCAGCTCCTCACGGACGTTTTTGGGGTCAGGAGTCCAACTTCGAAACACGATGGTCCTTGGGTAGGTTTGTCATGGACTTCGGAACGGACACTTCTCTCGTGGGCACCAAATCGATTTGGGAAGTGGACCACTGGTACTTCTTCACCTTGACTTGGAATCAGAACACAAATCGGCTGGCTTTCTACTGGGGTGATGAAGACACCGAACCACAGCTGGATGTTGAAGAAACCTCATGGACGTCCTATGTTGTGGGGAGGTTCCAAAGGAATGCAATAATGAACTCCCGACTTCTTTCTGATGCTGTCGATGGGCACATAGACGATTTCAGATATTACACTGCCGAGCGGAACCTCGACAACATTAGAAGTGACTACTTGCTGAAACTGACCGGGTCCGAGTCCAACCTTGCTCACTACTACCGATTTGAAAACAACCTTGCTGATACAGCAGGCACGGTCAATCTTGTTTCCTCTGGGTCTTTCTCATATAGCTCCGATGTATATTCGATACTTGATGGATGGAAGGCGGAACAGATCGAAGTAACAGTTGCCAATCTCCAGCGCCTATACGTGATTAACGGCACATTCGAGAGTGGTAATCCCGGAGTCAACGAGGATTGGACTATCGGCGAGGACGGGACTTATTATGCGTCAGGTTGGCGGGCGAGAAGAAGCGTACCGACAGCTCTTGGCCGACAGCGTGCCTCCTATGTCTCCGATGAACCCAAGTATGTCACTCTGGAGAATGAAGGCTATAGCGGCTTGCCTGACAGATACCGACATTATAATAGCACGCGCATTTATTGGTATCAGAGCATCGACAATCCCAATTTGAATGAGGAGTTCAGATTCAGTATGAACTACCTCTATCAGCATGGACCCATAGGATCCCATTTCGAAGGGTCTTTCATTCTGAGATTCGAAATACTAGATGGCCAGAACCTTCTCTGGAATTGGTCGACTGATTTGGTCAATTCAACTCAACGACAGGTTTGGTATGGTGTTAATCCAATTCTGGTCAATATTTCGGGTGCTCCCTCATCCTTTATTGCCAGAATTGTCTTGGAAGTCAATGCGCAATCCGACTATGTTGAAATTGACGCAACGGATACCGATCTCGATGGCGATTCCACAAATGGATTGCTTGTTTCCGTTAGAGTTGATGATGTGGCTTTCTCCGGGGTTTCGTCTCTGTCGTGCCTTAGCGCGAACCTGACGGTTGGGACTACCGAAGTTGCAGAAATCGCGCTCAGTGGAGCCGACGGGACAGGCACAGCCCTCCTCAACCACACATACTGGAACAAGGCATCAATCCCAATTACATTCTCCGCAAACACAACTGTTTCTTTTGATTACATATCTCGAGTTCTCAGAATGACTAGGCAATACAATTCCACTTCTACGGCAAACCTTCAGGATCAAGGAGTTGCCTTCTCTGTGGATCTGAACAAGAGCGCTAATTTGACGCTCTATACCTACATTCAATCATATGTTGAAGCCGAGAACCTGGGCTTCATCGTCTATCATCCCAATGACTGGGAGAATGCAACAGTTCTAGATTCATTCGGCCTTGATGTGACGGAGGACGTAATTCCGGGCAGCGGCAGCCATGAGTTACCCATGGGCTCTGTTGGCTCGGTTGGTTGGTGGATGGTGACCCTAGAAGGGCCAAACTACATCGACAGCATCGTTTCTCAAACTCGAAGCTATGAAGGCGGATTTTGGTATAATCAAAACTCATTCTCGACTGGAGATATGATCCGGGCACAAGTACGCATTGGAACACAAGTGAATGTGCCTTCTACGGTTCTGAATGTACGAATCTCGATATGCGGTCCCACTGGCATGGAATGGGCCTATGATGAAGTCACGAACCTAACAAGTGCTCTCGTAAGTAGCAATAGCTGGACAATAGGACATGACAATGCCACTCCTGGAGAGTGGTCTATTAGTGCAAGATGGATGAATGGATCAGAGGTTGCGTTTGGGTCCTATCATTATTCAGTTTGTCACCACTTGACCGTATTTGCCTATACTCCCACTATTGAAGCTGAACTGGGCGAATCAGTCACCGCGTCAGTCTACCTATATGATCAAGATAACAGCAATGTCATCCTCGGCAATGGGGCCACCGTGGTAGGCAACTGGTCAGGTTCGCAAATTGGGTTTAGTCCAAACCTTGCCAAGGGATGGTGGGAAGCTGATTTCAACACTTCTATTGTTGGTGCAGGTGATTTCCTTGTGGTCATAAACGCAACCATGCCCTTCTACTACCAAGCCACATGCAATGTGTCAATTCAGATTCGCACGCTCACAGTTCTAACCGTGCTTTCAAGTCAATATGCTGAAACTTCTCCTGGAGTCATACATGAAGCAAAAATCAGATACATGTTTCTCGATGGAACCGGCATTAGCGGCGCAGGTGTTTCCGTACTCTCTTGGAGCGGGCCAGTGGGAGGCCTTTCCTATAATTCCACAAAATCCGTGCTGGGAGAGCCCGGTAACTACACTATTGACTTCACTGGTACGATTAGCGGCACCTACTTCATCACAATAATAGCAGGCAAGCCTGACTTGAGCACAGCAGCCATTTCCTTCTACCTTATTGTGGGACCGGTGCCCACCAATCTGGACGTTTCAGGCTTCGTACCACCTGAAGTCCTGTACTTCAACCAGTCCTACACATTCTCGTTAGTTTACGAAGAAGCTGGCGGGGGCATTGAAGGTGCTTTGGTAAACGTAACCTACAATCCCGTGAGCATTGTTGAGTGGACGGACTTGGGCAATGGCCGCTATGATATATCGGTGAGAGTACCAGCTATTGGAAGATACTCGGTATACCTAAGGTTCTCCAAATTGGGGTATGAGTTCGCCGACATCTCCTTCTCCTTTGACGTGGATGAGATACCCACCAGTCTCTTGATTTACGGTATTGCCGAAACATACTATGAGAGTAGAGTGTATGAATTCTCTTTCTACTTCAATTCATCCTTGGGGGGAGGAGTCATTGGGGCCGAGCTGGTTCCCTCGGGGCCTACTCGTGATTTCTATAATCATGTTATTTCAGAGAATGGTTGGTACAACTTCACTCTGACTCCGATTTATGGCGAATGGACCGCCACGTTTTGGCTTGCTTGCCATGGTTATCAGGAACAAGCCTATAGCTTCAACTTGGATGTTTTAAGAATCCCCTTCGCTTTGTCATCAACATTTCCGCTGAATCAAACATATACAAGAACCGAACACTCGATACTGCTACTCAGATTATCACCAATTGAAACTGATACGCAATCTCCTGTTTTTGGGGCTTTGATTACGTATATCCTGTTTGAGGCTGATAACCCCCAAAGCATTTTGATTGATAATGGAATATTCATTGAGACTCTCGGGATATACTCCGCGAACATCACAGTTCCAGAAAGAGGACTGTATGTGCTGAGGATTACGATATCGAAGACTCATTTCGAACCCCTTATTCGGGAGATTGTGCTCAATTCAGAGGCAGATCCTGCATCGCTGGCTGCCGTTACCGCGACCGCCGCCCTTATTGGCGCTCTGACACTATTCGCCGTTGTTGCGGTTGTATACACTGGACGAAGATACTACCTTTCTGCCATCACAAAAAGAAATCTACAATTGCTTGCCATAAAACACCGTTTTGATGACGCACAGAACTTGATTGGGGTACTG
>RDOF01000050.1 GCA_011365025.1 Candidatus Thorarchaeota archaeon | reverse complement strand
ATTAGGTAGAACGCGGCGTAGAATGCAAAAAAGACGATCCTGTATTCCAAATCCGTAAGAACCATGTTTTGCTCCACTATTCCTTGGCGAGTAAAAGTAAGTTATGAATCTGCTCTTTCATTAGCAGAGAAGGCGAAGTCCAACAGAGTCATATGGGTTGCAGTTCAAGACGTCCATGAATCAAATGCGATATGAGTGTATCAAAGCTCGCTCTCTTCTCTCAAAGAAGATACATGCAGATGGCTGGTTTCATATCAATAGGTCATTGAATGCATATAGAGGGTGCGAGCATGGCTGTGTGTATTGTGACGGTATGGCAGAGCACTATCACGTCGACAATTTCACAACTCACATACGAGCGAAAGAAAATGCCGCAGAGATACTCAAGAAAGAACTGAAGAAGGAGGGTTTCAATCCCAAAAGTGAATTGGAGTCTGAAACTCTGTGGTCTTTCTTGGATAAGGAGGACGCCGCTCGACTGGTAATGATGAAGCCGAAACGACAAATAATTGGTGTCTGCGGAGGAGTGTCGGATGGATTCCAGCCATATGAAACGGAATGCAAGATTACGCAGCAAATCATGGAAACCTTGCTGGATTTCAGTATGCCTCTAAGTGTTTTGACAAAATCCAATCTTGTGCTGAGAGACCTTGACCTCATAAAAGAAATCCACAAGCAAACAAGCGCCAGCGTGATGTTCACCATTACAATACATGATGATGAAATTCAGAAGGTCTTTGAGCCCAAGGCCTCAGCAACCTCGGATCGCTTTGATGCTTTGAAGCAATTCAGGAAGAAGGGTGTTCCTGGCGGGGTGATGGCGACGCCAATTATCCCAACGATTGGAGACAATGATGAGAACCTGATGGGCCTCGCCAAGGAGGCTAAGAAAGCCGGAGCAGAGTTCATTCTTTTTGGCGGCATGACATTGAAGCCTGGCAGACAGAAGGAGTACTTCTTGAATGTGGTTAGGAAGAGGTATCCTGAACATTTGGCTAAGATTATAGAAATCTATGGAAACAATAACAAGTACGGAATGCCAATCTGGTCAAAGCTACCAGTGAAGGTGATGCTACGGGGGCACGAAGTATGCAAGGAGATTGGGATTAGTGACCGGTCCGTTAGGCACCGCCTCCCCGGCGAGCCTGAAGCCAACCATCGAGTGTTAAGCATCATGCTTGATATTGTATTCTACCAATCCTACATGTTGGGTCGCCCCCGTCATGAGTCACAGAGTTTTCATGAGCTAGCCAAGGCTTTGGAAAGAGGGTTCCCCGATCTTAGGCAGCTATATGGCGAAAGTTCACTTGAGGCTGCGCTAGAGCCATTTCCGGGGACACTCCCAATCGTTGAGCAAATCGTTGAGAAAGGCTCATGTGAAATCCTAGATAACATCCATGCTGGGATTTCCGCTCGTCCCGATTCGCGCGGCGAGTTCATAGCATGGGATAAGAAGGAATAGACTCCGGAATATATGAATTACCCAGCCCTTTATGATTTCTTGGATCTCCACACCATGAACAGAATTACAACAGCAATCATGAAAGAAGCAGAGATGTATGCGGCGGCTAGTGCATATCTCATTTCCAAAGGCAAAGGCTGAGTAAGGGTTAGGGAGAAAGTGCGGTTCTCCAGTGCTGTAGTTGAGGAAGTCGATGTACTAGTCGTTGAATGCGTTGTGGAGGCAAGCGTTGGGTAGTGGTCTACTGAGCCTGCGGTCCCTGAAATTGTATAGGGTCCAGAGCCGCCATAGTCAGAATAAGCATTACCAAGACTAACGCCATCATCCCATCCATTTAGGTTGCCGTTGTCTAGGGCACATTGACCCCCTGCCCAAAGGTTATTGCCAAAGATGACATTCTCACTACTCTCGGAATCTATGCTTATTTGTGCATCAGTGTTTAGTCGAATGTCATTGTTAAGGATACAATTATAGTCGGAGAATAGCTCCACAGCGACACCATTTGCGGCTGAACTAGTGATGAATGTCTTTTCAATAAGTCCATAGGATGCTTGCACTAGTGTGATACCGTCACCAGGGCTGTTTTGCACCGAGCACTCAGAAACCACCACACCTCCTGCCGTATCAACTACTATGCCGGAGCCATCCAAATTGGTTCTTGTGATATTCACAATGTCGGATTGAAGAACCCAAATACCATGATCAGCCTGCCCTATGGCACAATTGTCAACAACTCCACTTACGATTCCTTGAAAGAAGATAGCATCATTGCCAGGGGTTTCGGGATTCAATATACAGTTGGAGATCTTGAAGAAGCGGTCAGTGTTCAGAATTCGAATACATGCACCATTGATCTGTGATGTAATCAGAAGGCCTTCGATTCTATATGGATTCTCCATCGTGCCGACTCCGGGCCAGCCCTGAGAAACGAAGTCACTATTGGACAGTATTTCAATGGGGGCAGCCGCCATAAATGCAGGTGAGAACCTCTGGCCAATATTCGAATTTGCAGAATTGCAAGGTTGTAATGAACACATTTGCTGAACCAAGATACCGCAAAAAGATAGTGTTATGAATACAGCAATAACCGGAGGTAGCATTCTCCTCTGATTCACTCCGATAATCCCTCCGGATTCTCTTCATCTACTGCATCTGAGATGGCTCTCTCAAACTCTCCTGAAGCTTCCGAGTCATCTGAATACGGATCGTACTCGATTAGCTCAGGCAGTTCTTTGCCGCCTGGATAAAGCCCATAATTGTACACATTTCGTGCTGCCCGAACTCCTTCAGCAACCGCTAAAATGAGGCCAAACATTGCAAAGGCATAGATGACTATAGTCAGATTATACCACCAATAGTGATGACCAGCAAGCAATTCTGACATTGTCGTAAAGGTCCCCCAAATCAGTAGTAACACCATACAGCAGGATGTACAGATTCGCCACCCGCGAGACCCCCAGGTAGGCATTACACCGTTCAGAGATGTTGCTGAGCTCATTCTACCACGCGTGACATGATTTGACATTCAGAGATTTATCCCTTTGGGAGCGAAAGACATCTGGCAAAGCTTAAGAGAAGCTTCGCTTCTACTACAAAGTGATGGGAAATGAGTAGGAAAGGGGCACTTCTAGGCCTATTGACTATCCTCTTGATAGCAATGTCTCCCACACAGGTTGCAGCGTATCAGTATTCAGCAACTTATACTTGGCATTGCGGTTTGAAAGTCAGCATTCATGTGGAGAACATTGACATCTGGGCAACAGGAATTCCATATGACATCATAGCCAGATTGACCCTCGTCGAGCTAGGAGATGTTGGTGACATACTTGGAATCACATTTGCCTTGAGGCTGGTCACCGAGTCTGTGGATACAGGTATCTTTGCTACTGGAGACACATACGCCCAGCCAGGAGACTCGATTAGTGTAGTGGGACGGTTCAACATCACACCCGAGCAGATCAATTATGCATGGGATACCGGGTACGTTGCGGAGTATTTCTACCAGCTTAATCAAACCGTCCGTCTAACTAATGGCACTGTTCAGAACCTCTGGATGAGCTACAGGGGACCACATCATGCCAGCTTCTCTACTGCATCATTCATCATTTATTGGCCCTGGCTTCCAATCATCTTTGTCTTCTTCATTTACTGGGGCATTTTCTACGGAGTCAGGCGATTCAACAAGAGATATGATGAAGTTGTAGCCCGCCAGAAAGCAAACCTGCAAGATAAAAGCGAACAGAAAAGCAGCTCCCAAACACCCTAAGTACTTGACTTGCTACGTCGCATATCTACTCGAAAAGGGCCCCGATTACAAGAGCGTCTGGGGCGAGGCTCTAACCTTGCTGAAATTCTATGTAGAGCATGGAGTAACCCAATGACAACGGTCAACTACCCTTTCTCTAAGCTTATTACCTTTCCAAATATGCTCTCCTTGGACTATGTTCGAGGTTACTTGAATGGAAAAGCAGCGAAGTGTATCTAAAGTATGGATGGGCAAACCAACAATAGAGGGGGCAGGAGTTCGCCTTAGGCGGATATTTGGTTTTTACGAGGTCCCGAATCTTGATCCTTTTCTCCTCTTGGATCACTTTGGATCAGACAATCCTGCTGACTACTTAGCTGGCTTTCCATATCATCCTCATAGGGGAATAGAAACGATTACCTATATGATGAGAGGTCGTGTCGAACATCAAGACAGCTTGGGCAATAAGGGCGTGATTGAGTCAGGTGATGTTCAATGGATGACTGCAGGTTCTGGCATCATCCATCAAGAAATGCCAACGCCAGTAGAAGGCACAATGATAGGATTTCAGCTCTGGGCAAACCTGCCAGCATCGCATAAGATGATGAATCCGAGATATCGGGATGTAAGCAAAGAGAGCATTCCCGAAGTCAATCTTGGTGGTGGTGTTAAGGCAAAAGTCGTTGCTGGAGCTATTGCTGATATCAGGGGGCCGGTACAGGATGTCGTGACAAAGCCACAGTATATTGATGTACATATTCCGCCGGCATCGAAGTTCACTCATGAAATTGAGCCCGGACATACAGCTTTTGCTTACGTGTTTGAAGGGCAGGGGCTGTTTGATTCCAGCGGCAATTCATTAGCTTCTGCAGGGAATCTTGTATTGTATGATGATGAAGGCTTTGTCAGTATATGCTCCAAGAAGAGCGCAGTGCGCTTCCTGCTTGTGTCAGGTAAACCCATCGAAGAGCCCATTGCATGGAGAGGACCCATTGTTATGAATACTGATGAAGAACTGCGAATTGCCTTCAATGAGTATAGAAATGGCACATTCTTGAAGCATGGAGGAATGCGCTGAAACCCTTCTTAATATAGGCACATAAGTAATGGATTTTCGATTGCCATGACTCGCAGGTTCCTAGTTCTAGCTCTAATTCTGATGCTGACTGCCGGGGCCGCTTACACATCATCTCTCATGCAGCCAGAAGGCCCAGAAGATGTGAAGGTCCTCTCGCTTATCTCCGATGGATTCGGATGGAATTTCTTTGACACCAGAGACAAGTTGGAGGCAATGGGTGTCACTGTCGATACAGTCGCATATGCACTAGACTATGAGATAGATTCATGCTACAATCGTGCCCCTCGCCCAATCACTGCAGACTATCTGGTTTCTGACGTAACCCAGGAAATACTGACGCAATATCATGCGCTTTTCATTCCTGCTGGGGGACAATGGCATGCCTTGCATCAGGCAGGTGTGGTTCAGGATTTCATATCGGATGCCTATGAGCTGGGATTGGTGATAGCTGCAATGTGCATTGCACAAACTACCCTAGCGTGTGCAAATGATATCATTAGCGGCTCGAAGCTAGCCTACTTCGGACTATCGTGGGAAGATGTAACAGATGCGGGAGGAATCCCTATCTTCAATTCACGAGTGGTTTCTCATAACCGTTTCATAACAGGAGGAGCAGGAGGCGGATACAACCCTGGAGATGGGTATCTTTCGGCACCGTCGTATATGGTGGCTGTTGAGCTCGTGAGAGAATGCCTGGGGTATTCACGAGTAGAGGACATATCGATTTCGCCGGTTGACGCAACTCAGCGCAATTTTACAATTCAGGCGACTCTTGCGGACTTGTCAACTGCAATCCCAGAATTGAACTCAACCGATATAGAATCCATTACTGCTTTCATCTATGTGGCGGCAAATCACACCGAAATCACTTCATTTGAGCTTACAGACGAAGATGAAGATGGAACCTATTCGGCTGAGATTGACGGCCTTGAAGAAGACGTATACACCATTGACTTTGAGATTTTTGATTCCGCGCATGTACGTGACGTCGAATCTGATGTGGGGCTCATCAGGGTTTTTCCTGATGGAAGCGTAACGACCACCACAACGACTTCAACAACGACCCAAGATGGAATGAGTCCTGTCGTCCTTGGAGGCATCGCCCTTTCGGGTGTGGCGGTCCTTGTCATAGCTGTTGTAGCATCTAAGAGGAGGTAGTGAACTGCTCCTCTCAGTTCTTTCTCATCCTAGGCGTTTGATTACTTAGAGAGCTTTGTTGCCTCACTAATCCAAGCTTCAACCTTCTTGAGTGAAAACTTGTAGCCAGCTGGTACGCGTACATCCCCAGACTTCACAGCAGCCTCAATCTTGTGAAGAAGCTCACTTGCATCTGCCTTAGCCAATGCTTTCATGGTCGTTATCCCCGCCGCAAAGACTATTGCCTCAGCATCCTCTTCTGATACCGAATCAAGCCACGTAAAACGGGCCATTCCTATCCAGCGTTTTGCCACCGATTCGGCAATATCACAGATTTCAGAGATTCTTTTGGGATCGGAGCCTACAAGATCTTGGACTGTCTTGATTCCTGCAGAACGCAGCTCCTTCCCATATACCTGCCCAATGCCCTCAATGGTTTCGATTGGAAGGTCTTCAAGTTGCGCCTGAGGAACCACAACTTTGGGAACATGTTCCTCTGCATGTGTATCGTGAGCTTTCTTGACTGTCGTGCTGGGTTCTTTCTTTGTCTCTTTCTTCTTTGGTTTGGGTGCAGATTTGGCCTTCGCCTTCTTTCTGGGCCCTTTCGGTGAACCAAAAAGCAGATAGCTCACATAGCCAATAACCACCACGGCTGCCGCAAGTGCAACCTGGCTGATAAGAGCGTCCACATACTTTATGATTGCTGCTATGATAATTACCACAATTGCCAGAATGAGTAATCCATAGACCCGTGTTGCAGAGAGCTCCTCCGATGACATGTTAATTTCATCCCTATACTGCTGGCATTACTTTCTCCAACGAGCTTATAATTCGTTCTAGGATAACAGGAATGGGTGGCGTAACCTATTTGACTGCAGATGCTCCCTCTATTGCGACTCAAAATGGTGAAAGTATATCGGGCGTCAGAATGCGAGATGCAAGGACTAGGTGGCTATGGAAGAAAGTATGTAGCTGACATCGTGCTTAAGGCGCCAACAGATAATGCCGGATTTATTCTTGTAAGAATCCCAGGAGGCGTCGAAACCGCACCTCATGCGCATGAATTCCTTGAAGAGGTCTTCATTGTTATGAATAAAACCAAGATGGGAGTAGGCTCTCGAATGCTGGATTTGGAGGAAGGAGATGTCGTGCTAGCAGAAAGCGGAGAACCACATTGGTTTGTCACGCCAGAGGGGGATGACGTTGCCATCTTTGCCATTAAGTTTCCAAATTTGAAGCAGGACAAAGTGAGTATCGAGTAGTTCAGCCTTTCTCAAGCTAATCCTCATAATTTACCGGGCATTAGATGTATATGATCGATATTGCTTGTTTCCTCTTGATCAATGATTAAGCGAGCCGCATTAGCTATATCTTCGGCTTTCAACATCTTTGATCTATCTACTTCCTTGCCATCAAACCAAGGGGTAGATACTGAACCTGGGTTTATAGTAGCAGCTTTAATCTTGGTTCCATTCAACTCATCGCGAAGAGACCATACCATTGCCTGAACGGCGTGCTTTGTTGCCGCATAGATACTAGCGCGTGGAGACGTTTTCAAGCCTAAGTTTGACGACATGACAATAATCTGGCCTGAGTTTTGCTTTCGCATAATTGGAATCACTTGTTTCAACCAGAGGAATACTCCACGCACATTTGTGTTGAACTGCTCGTCAAATTCCTTGATTTCAAGGTCCTCCAAGTTTCCGAAATATCCAACTCCCGCATTGGCAGCTAGCACATCAATCATGACCATCCTATCCAGGGCATCATCAAACAGGCGTTCAACATCTTCTGCATTTCCAACATCACCGTGTCCGACATGAGCTGTTCCGCCAAGACTCTCAACAGATGATTTTACCTCCTGAAGGCGGTCAGCATTTCGTCCAACCAAGTACAACTCGTGGCCATCTCGTGCCATTTCAAGTGCAATGGCCCTCCCAATGCCACTTGATCCGCCGGTAATAATGATTCGTTTCATATAGAGGATTTAGTCGCGTCGTGTTTATGAGATACTATTGTGGCAGTTTTCAAATTGGCTGCTGCCTGACTGCTTTGTACTCAGCACGAGAAGCATGTTACACAAACCTGACCTAGAAGCTTTCTAGCGTTGATGCAATTCCTCATATGGAAGCCTCACCAAATAGAATATGAGCCATGAAAACAGCTGAAACAACCAAGAACAGGATTCCTAGTGTAGTGGCTCTGCTCCTAATGCTATGCTTAGTGTTCTGCAGTACAGCGATAGGGGTGCAAGCTCAGGAATTCGATGGCTATTTTCCTGACGTGGAGTGGCGCACTTCCACTCCAGAAGCGCAAGGACTAAGTCGACATGTTCTTGATGACATGCTTAGCTTCTATTTGCAGAACGAGGTTAAAATCGATAGTCTCCTGGTAGTAAAGAATGGCTATTTGGTAGTGGAGGAGTATCCATCAGGTTATGCCTCCAGCGATTTGCATCATTTATTCTCCTGCACCAAAGGAGTTCTATCTGTATTAATTGGGATTGCGATTGATAGAGCTATTATTCCAAGTGATGGAGAACCAATGCTGCAGTACTTTGCCGACTGGACGGAAAGGGAACTGGACTCAAGAATGCGTGACATTACAATTGCCAATCTTTTAACAATGACAATGGGCATAGAGTGGTCCGAGTACTACAGGGAGTATGAAAGCGATTTTGATAGGATGACTCGGGAAGAAGACTGGGTTTCCTACATTCTTTCGAGAAAAATGTATACTAACCCAGGACATGAGTTTGTCTACAACTCAGGGGCATCCCATTTGCTTTCTGCGATTCTTCAACAGGCATCCGGGATGAGCAGTTTTGACTTTGCGCAGACCTATCTATTCGAACCGCTCGGAATCGACAATGCAGATTGGGAAACAGACCCAAATGCGATTTTCAGGGGGGATTCCAGGATGAAACTAACGCCCCGAGACCTGGCAAAGATTGGCTATCTTCTTCTCCGGGGTGGCTTTTGGGATGGTAGGCAGGTTGTTTCTACCGACTGGGTAAAGAAAGCGACTGCCCCGCATGTCAATACTACGATTTCACTCCCTAGGGGGGAAAGCAGACAATTGAGCTACGGATACCATTGGTGGATGGACCCCCAGCTTGGGTACTATGCAGCCATAGGATGGGGAGGACAGAGCATGATTATCATGCCGGATGATGACCTAGTTCTGGTTATGACCGCCGCCTCAGCTCACTACTCGGTGTCAACGGACTATATCGCGAGAGAGTGGCTATTGCCAGCACTTGGGAGCGATGTGCCAGAACCAATAGATGTGAGCGGTTTGCGCTCAGGAATCAACCTTGACTCTATTCGAATGCTTCTTGTTTACACCTTAGCTACAATTCCAATACCAATTGCCCTCACCAGAATCAGAGATAATGACGAGGAAGAATTGAGCATTAGGGGACAATAATGGTGTACTTCTTTCCATCATCATTGTTGTCAAAGCGTATCAAATCGAGGCCGAATTCCAATAGCGTAAAGGAAGGATCCATCGAGGACGGCCAGTATGACGAGAACCAAGGGATCGCTTTCGAAAGTTCCTCTCTGGTTCCTTGGTCTTTAATTATGGAAGCTTTCCCAGTTGCGCGCAGACATCCCCAACTCCTATCATTCCTAACAGCCATAGTGAATTCGATCTTTGGATTCTTTTCTATTTGAGCTACTTTGTCCCAATGTGTCTTGGTGGCGCACCAAAGTTTTCCTTTGTACGCCGTGACTGACATAAGACGTACTCTTGGCTGATCATTTTCAACAGTCGCAAGGTGTATCAATGGTTGATTCTCGAAGTACTTCCAAACATCTGAAAACGCCATTTGCTCAGGATATTCTTTCATTGCTGGCACAACCAAAACGGAACAACAGGATATCATCCCCTTGATATCTGCTTCGAACGGCGCCATGAACCAGAGGGCAAATGGAAGGCAAAGTCCTGTCCTGCGCTTTGTTGAGCGCTAATCACGCGCTTATTGCTGGACTCCATTCCTGGAAATGAGATAGTCTCCATCGCCCGCCTGCAAATTCTCGTATCTTGCCATAACAAAGAGGAGGTCAGAGAGGCGATTCAGGTATCTGATAATCTCACCATTGACCTGCTCCAGTCTGGAAAAAGCAATGACTCGTCGTTCTGCTCGTCTACAAACCGTCCGTGCCTGATGGAGGAATGCAGCTCCCCTAGTACCTCCAGGAATAACGAAATTCGAGAGTTG
The DNA here is from genome assembly GCA_011365025.1 of Candidatus Thorarchaeota archaeon. Next base: position 7,888 of record RDOF01000050.1, on the reverse strand, counting down.
GGGCAGCTCCTCTGAGAGCTCATCAGCCAAATTCTCCAACTCAGTAACATCTTGTTCGCCGGCACGCTTCAGGTCCTTCCGCCAATCATTTACGGAATCAATATGGTGCATATTTGTCGCCAGTTCTGCGGCAATGTAGAATAGAACTTGCTGAATTGAATGGATGTGCCCTGCAATGCGTTCAGAAGTGTGTACTTTGGCAAGGCCGAGCACCGAAATGAGTTCATCAACTGTGCCATAGGCTTCAACTCTGTGACTATCCTTGTCAATTCTTTCGCCCGACAGGAGGCCAGTCTCACCCTTGTCCCCCGTTCTTGTATAGATTCTCTTTGACATATTACCAAGCACCACAAGAACCTTTTCTAACATCCTGATTAAGGTTCATGTCTATCTAAGTAATGGTGGCTTGATGAAGCGCTGGATTAATCGCCTTTTCCGAGAAAAGGATTGATTAGGACTGTGTTGTTTCCATCTCCCCTGCTGTTGTGACCCAAGTGAATATTCGGATTCGCGGCGCATCGACTAACAACCTGAAGAACGTTTCAGTTGACATAGGGGAAGGACTCACTGTTGTTGCGGGGATTTCAGGATCAGGTAAGACGTCGCTTGTCTTCGATACCCTTTACCACGAAGCGAGGAGGAGGTATCTCGATGTTTTTGCCAAGGGGTCCTCATCAATCAGGCTGCATCCTGCCGATGTTCAGTCCATTTCTGGAGTAGGACCTGCCGTTGCCGTTGGCCAAAACCTTCTCAACAGAAATCCACTCTCGACCTTAGCAACAGCCTCTGGAATTCATCCATTTCTACGAATTCTGTACGCGAGATTCGGGGAACGATCCTGTCCTAAGTGTGGTACCCCTAAAGCATCTATGACGGAAGATGCCATTGTCAAGCGTATAACTGATCTTTCGTCAAGAGGAAGCCTCCAAATTCTCTTGCCGCTCGTGAGAAAAGCAAAGGGAAGTCATCGCACTTTGCTGGACCTCCTATTGAAGGAATTTGGGTCGTCAAAAGTGATTGTGGATGGCAAAACGTGGACAGACGGGTCTCTTCGTGCTGCTTCTCCTCATGATATTCAGATACAGCTTCATTCGGACAAGGCAAGTCTGACACTGCAGCAATCACGGAGAATTATGAATCTGGCAAAGTCACTGGGAGCGGTTTCACTCCAGTTAGTACAAGCCAAAAAGGATACTGAGCTTTCATGGACGACAACCTGCAGCAATTGTGGTCATTGGCTGCAGCCATTAGAACCAACTCTATTCAAGTCATCCTGTCCTCACTGCAAAGGCAAAGGCTGTACGCAATGCATGAATACTGGCCTTCCCCCAGAGGCAGCAGTCGTCAGATGGAATGGTCTAGGCCTTCTAGACGTGCTTAATCTCTCAGTTGATGAGGCTTTGAATTGCCTATCAAACCAAGAAACCTCGGCTCCGGCTCGACTCATGCATGAAATAAATCGGAGATTGAAGGCACTAAGCAAGGTTGGCCTTGGGTACATTCAGCTAAGCAGACCTTCACCCAGTTTGAGTCGCGGAGAGTCACAGCGCGTTCGAATAGCACTATCTCTTGTTAGTCAGCTGGAAGATATGTTACATTTGCTCGATGAGCCCAGTATTGGCCAGCACCCAGCTGACGTAGAGTCGCTTCTTCCCGTATTTCTGAAACTGAAGGGACCAGTGGTATTTGTGGAGCACGACCGCCAAGCGGCTGCCTATGCAGACCGTACCATAGAAGTTGGCCCCGGAGCAGGCAACGCCGGGGGAGAACTTGTGTTTGATGGAACTCCCGCCGAGTTGTGGGACGCACACACCAATTCGGGCGAGTATTTTAGCTTACGTTCTGAAGTCTACGTTCCTGAAAGAAGAGAGAAACCCAAGGAATTCCTTACGATTCTTGGAGGCCACAAACACAATCTCAAAGGAGTCAATGTAAAAATTCCGATTGGTCGCTTCACGGTCATTAGCGGAGTTTCAGGGTCAGGAAAGAGCACACTTGTGGAGCATATTCTGGTTCCCAGTTTGCAGAAGAATAGACCTATCGCATGTAGGAGAATCGAAGGGCCAAAGCTCGCTCCAGTGTTTGTTGACCAGAGCCCGATTGGCAAGAATCCCAGATCAAACCCGGCAACCTACACTAAGCTGTCTGATGTATTTCGGGACTTCTTTGCAAAGGAAACAGGTCTCTCAGCCTCCCATTTCTCCTTCAACCGTACGGAAGGAGCATGCCCGTCATGCAAAGGCATGGGCGCATTGGAGGTGAAAATGAAGTATCTACCTTCCACGTGGATAGTCTGCTCGGCCTGCGAGGGAAAGCGGTTTTCGGAAGAAGTCCTTGCTGCTCGTGCAAATCTTGGAGGCGTTGAGCTCAATATCGCAGACCTATACGACCTATCGATCGCAGAGGTATCAAATCTTGTACGCACTGATGCCAAGTTCAAGTCATCAAACGGAGGTGTAGCGGCACGAATGCTTGATGCGCTGGAAACAATTGGGCTGGGCTACCTGAAGCTGGGTCAGGAATCGCCAAAACTCTCTGGGGGCGAAGCAGAACGTATAAAGCTGGCAAGGTACCTAGGGCGAAGAAACCTCTCAGGGAAAATCATCATCCTCGATGAACCAAGTTCGGGCTTACACCCAAAAGACCTCTCCGGACTGCTCATGGTGATTGACAGACTTGTGAGAGCAGGCGCAACAATCGTGGTCGTGGAGCATAACACCGACATAATAAGATCGGCGGATTGGATAGTCGACCTAGGTCCTGGGGCCGGTCCCCTGGGGGGCAAAGTCGTGTACGAAGGTCCACTTCAGGGCATTTATGAAACTCAGTCAATTACAGGCAAAGCACTGGTTCAGGAGAGGAAGCTAGTCCCTAGAAACAGGAGAAGGAAGGGAAACAAAAGCACGCCCCATATCTCAATCAAAAATGCGACGGCGAATAATCTGAGAAATGTAACTGTCAAAATCCCAAAGGGAAAAATGACGGTAATCACTGGACCATCTGGGTCGGGCAAGACCAGTTTGGTAAGGGATGTATTGGAGGCAGAGGCGCAACGAAGGTACCTTGAAACCCTTTCTATGTACGAAAGACAGAGTATCAAGGAAGGCCCAGAAGCTCCCGTGGAGTCGGTCTCAGGCCTTGGGGTATCCGTTTCAATTACTCCACAACGAAGAAGATATGACCTAAGAGCAACCGTTGCAACAATTACCGAGATTGGCAATCATCTTGCGGTCCTTCTCTCTCTCTTAGGAAAGCGCACATGTCTCGAGTGCGGCCATTCCATGGTGCGAAAAGACAAATGGGAATGTCCATCCTGCAAAGCGCTATCCACAATTGCGGAACCGCGGCATTTCTCGACAAGAACGTATTCTTCGGCCTGCACATTCTGTCATGGCGTGGGGTCCTACCAAAGACCGGTTCCAGAGAAACTGATAATCAATCCCGAGAAACCAATCTGTGGAGGAGCTATGTACTCTCCAGGCTTCTTTCCAAGGGGGTTTATTTGCAAGCCATACAATGGAGGGTACTACATTCTCCAAGCGATATCCAAGAGGTATGGATTCGATTCAGCGAAAACTCCGTGGAAGGAGATGAGCAAGAAAGCGCAGGATGCATTCCTATTCGGGGACAAGGAACCAATTGAGGTGACCTTTGAGAATCGGTCAGGCAAGCAGTATACAAGAACGACAAGATATCCCGGCTTCTACGGATGGATTCGAGATTGGGATTTAGGTGGGGCATATACCGCTACAGAGGCATGCAGTCACTGCGAAGGTTCTGGATATAGACCAGAGATTCGAGCGGTTTCGCTCAATGGAGTGAGTGTGTCAAGCCTTAATTCCCTAACACTAGATGAGCTTGCTGGTCTCTTAGAAGATCTTTTTGTGCCTCAGGACAGCGCAAACACCGCGGGCGCGAGCCGAGAAACAATCCTTGGCCGAATCCGATTTCTTAGGAAAGTTGGTCTAGGGTATTTGAAACTGAACCAAGTGGCGGGGTCACTTAGTGCAGGGGAGGCGCAACGTGCGAAACTGGCGGGGCTTCTTGGAAGTGGGCTAACTGCGCTCACTGTGCTATTAGATGAACCCACTCGAGGGATGCACCCCTCCGAGGTGGATGCTTTGGTTGATGCCTTGAAGGAATTGAAACGGCAGGGGAACTCGATTGTGGTGGTGGAACATGATCCTTTGATTATCAGAGCGGCCGACGACATAGTCGACATGGGGCCAGAATCCGGAGCCAGAGGGGGGAGGGTCATGGCGGCCGGGCCATTGAACGATGTGATGAAGAAGGACACTCTTACTGCTCAGTGGCTTCGTGGCAAGCATCGCATGGATGTTCCTGCTCTGCGGCGCTCAGCAGACGATTGGCTCATTGTTGAAAATCCAAGCGAGAACAACCTTCGATTGGGTAGCGTTAGGATTCCCAAGGGGATTCTTGTTGGAATCTGTGGACCATCAGGCTCAGGAAAGAGCACCCTGGTTGTAGATACAATTGGCAGGGCTCTATCCCCCAAGAGAATCACGACTAGCGTTGCCTATGAGCCAATTCAACCAGGCGCCCACAAAGACCTCTTTGGAGCCCCTGAAAGAACCTTGATTCTTGACCAGACCCGCAGAGGAATACAAAGCCCAGGTCACTTCCTCGGGATAATACCCATACTCAGCAGAATCTACTCTGAGAGCGAAGATGCAGTTTCAATGGGTCTTTCACAGCAAGAGCTCGTTTCGCCTTGTTCGGAATGTGAAGGTAGAGGCTATATCCGAACCGATATGGGCTTTCTTCCCTCAGTCAACACGGTTTGTGACACCTGCAATGGAACAGGACTGCCGCCCGAGGCAACTTCGGTTAGTATAGAGGGAATCCCCTATTCATCTCTTGGCAACCTGACCATTGACCAGGTTTTTGATTTGTTCGGCAACAACGAGAACTTGAGCAGGAAGCTTGAGGCCGCAAGAAGCGTAGGACTCGGATACCTAGTTCTTCACCAGCCAAGTCATACGCTCTCGGGTGGAGAAATTCAGCGTCTGCGAATCGCCTTGGAGCTTTCAAAGAGGACCACTGGACATACCCTCTACATATGGGATGAACCAAGTCTGGGGCAACATATGAGCGACATCAAGCGCTTAGTAGAAGTCCTGCGAAACGTTACTGAAAGCGGTCACAGTGTAATCATAATCGAGCATCATCCTCATATACTCGCGTCATGCGATTGGCTAATTGAACTGGGACCCGGGGGAGGACCTGAAGGAGGAAGAATCGTCGCAGAAGGAACCCCTGAGAGTATTGCATCCGGCAATACAAGAACTGCCCCTTACCTGAGAGGTGTATTGGAGGGGAACCTATGATCAAAATCCCGCTTCTTCTGGCAGATCCTTCGCCAAACCTCCGGCGTCTAGTTCTTACTGACCTCCTCAACCGTCCGCGGGAAGACCCCGAGGTGCAGGAGCTTTCGCTTCTACAGGAAGAAGACCCCGTTGTTTCTGATTTGCTTGTGCTTCAAGCTGATGATGGTTCTTGGAGTGAGAAGGATTTGATGGGTACGGCACCAGGAGGGAGACTGCAAACCACATCGCAGGTTCTTATGAGATTAGGATACCTTGGCTTTAACCATACTCACAAAGCCATTAAGAAGGCAGTTCAGTTCCTATTCTCAAAGCAAAGAAGAGACGGGTCATGGCAGCTGCCTAGGAACCCTGATGATGAGAGTTCAGCAGATAGGGGTTATACTATGATGCCGCTCCAAACATCGATTCCTCTGATGGGAATTGCTGCTTCTGGGCATGCAACGGATTTAAGGGCAGAGAAAGCCTACGAATGGCTCTTGGACCAACGCTTAGAGGATGGTGCTTGGCCAACAGGCATGGCAGGTGAGGTCAGGGGATATGTTGCGGGTTACCGAAGATTGCCCCATTCAAGGTGGGGATGCCGAACAAACACAACAGCAGCATTGTTATGCCTCGCAATGCATCCAAAGCGGCGAAATGGTGATTCTGCCAAGGTGGCACTTGAACACCTGCTTGCCAGAGAAACGAAGGAACGAAGGAATATTGGCTATCATGTAGCCAGAATAGTTGGCTTCGAGAAGCAAAGCGGCTGGACGACGTATTTTGCGAGGTCAGACCCGGCATTGATTTTGGACCTTTGCAGTCGTGTCGGAGGCAATCTTAGTGATGCCAGAATCACGGACCTAGTGGAGTTTGTGAAGAGCTCCCAAGGATCATTGGGAATATGGGAGTGCAGCTCTGCTCCATCCGCTTCAAGGTGGATCACCTTCGACCTTCTGAGGGCTCTCTCCAACGTTGATAGGTCAACAAACTGGTTCTCTATAGAGCCAAGGACGCCGTTCAAGGCATACCTGGGAAAACCACGTAGGCACTAGCAACTCAAGCGCCCGAGTTCAAGTCAATCCGTCACAAACGCCTTAATATGGAGAGTAACACAAGGCACAACTTGCGCGCAAATATACCCCACCTAAACCAAGGCCAGATGGAATATGCAAGACACCAGCGGAGATGTAATCACTAGGGCAGCCGTAGGCCTCGCTTTGGGTACGATAGCAGCCTTCTCTCTGTTTATTTGGTCCTCTGCAGCATGGTCAGATACTGCGACTTCTGTTGCACTTCAGGCGCTAATTGGGTTTTTGACTATTGCTGCCACATCTTGGATGTACACCTATTATCGGACAACCGGACTCGTTTCTCATGCCATCCTGCTTTCACTGCTAATCTCACTATCAGTTATCCATATAGGTGGAGCAATTCCGCTGCTTTATGTGACCATCCCAACAATCATAAAGACCGCTCCAGATAAGGTTTCAGATATCCTTGAGGTAACAATAATCGCAATTGCCTTTGTCTTGGCTTCGACGCGGAGGCATCAGGAGTCCAAGAGAAGATTGAGCCCTTGGATAGTAGCACTGCTCGCCGTTATTATCCTAGCATTTTATGGAGGACTGTACTTCTTCATTTTTCTCAATCTTTCAGAACCAATGCTGGTGCTTCTGGCTTATGCCATAGGAATTGTAACTATCCTACTTCTTGCATATTCAATCGCATTCTTCTCACGAATGCCATTTTCTTTTGGCACAACTGATGCTGCCCTATTCCTCGTTAGCAATGGGTTATTCATTCTTTCCATCATACCCCTTTTGCTGTCTATGATTTCGAGCACTCTTGTATGGGCATTGTCTTTGACTTTGCAAGGACTTGGGATGCTGCTCATCATTTTGGTTCTTTCCATATCCTCACAGAGAGAAATGGGCATGACAGAAAGGGCCGCCCTAAGCTTTCCGATTGTTAATAGCCTTCTTGCAATTGTTCCGTTCCTCGTCGCAATACTTGCTCAAGTCGCACTTCCTGCAGTTCTTATTGTTGATGTTCCAGCTTACCGGTTATCACACATTGGCGCAGCTGCTCTTTCAGGGGTTATGACATTCCTCATTTATGCTCATTTCAAGAGAAAACCTCGAAGAGTGCACTTCCCACTAGTCCTTGTATTTGCATGCTGGACGTTAATCGAGATCTTCATCGTAGCCAGTCTGGATCCCGAGACTCTGATTGCCACGGGTGAGTCCTTGGTTCCTTACATAATAGGTTCACTTGCTTCTTCAATCGGGCTTTTGCGCGCGGTCGAATGGGCTAAAGAGCCGAAAGAAGGACATGCACCTCATGGAATTGAGAAGTGGGTGATTTGGAGATTCGCAGTTGTAGCGGCCGTGGTAATCCTCGGAGCGCATCTTGAGGGATTCCTGGTATTAGAATTCGCAATGCTTGAAGGAAGTCCACTTGGAAGAGCAATACTCCTTTGTACGAATCTTGCCGCTATGTTCATCGTCATTCATCTGACCTATATGCTTGCAAAGGAACAAGGTAGCTGGAGCACACTT
>RDOF01000004.1 GCA_011365025.1 Candidatus Thorarchaeota archaeon | reverse complement strand
TATCTGCTCCAAATCTATCACCAGTTCCCCCAGAAAGGATAATGGCTGCCGTCTTCTTCTTTTTCGCAGTATCTTGAGAAGAAGTCGATTTTGAATCGAAATCCATCTGAATCAATAGTGGAAACCAATAGGACACTTTTCAGGATTTTGGTGGACAAAGAGGTCTGTCTTGTCAGGACGAAAAACCAAGATGGAGACCGTTAAGTAGCAAGCTGGAAAACCTGCAGAGTACTTAAGAAGGCAATTGCTTGTGAGCCATCTCACGAGGTGAATTGGGCTGACTAATCTTGCTGTCTTTACACATGTAACAAGCTTCTTGGATTGGACCCGCAAATTCGAAACCAAATTGTTTGAAAGAGCATCAGGAAGTGGCCTGAAATTCATTCTGCAAAGAGCCACCCGAAAACAGAGAATCAGGTCACTTGTAGATTGGGCAGACATCGTCTTTGTCGACTTCCTAAGCCCCCTTGGCCAGATGGTTACCTATGAATCCAAGAAACCTGTATTCATAAGAATTCACAGATATGAGCTAGACCAGCCCGAACTATTCGAGAATGTGAATTGGAGCAATGTGGCTTCCGTGATAGCTGTGTCAGAGCATTACAAGAATCTGCTAAGGTCATACCTCCCAAAGCAGGTGCCAATAACGGTGATTCCGCCAGGAGTAGTTGTGAGGAAGTGGCCTTTTCACCCATCAACCTCAGAGAAGCTTTGCGCATGGTCGATTCCAAATTGGAGGAAAAGACTCTATGACTTGATGCTAGCATTGAAGGACTACACTCTGTATATTGGCGGCTGGAGCGCAAAAGATAGAATTTTAGTGGATACAAACAAAAGGCTAGGACTAAAGCACGTTCTTGAACCAGAAGTTGAGTTCCCGCAATGGCAATGGGACAAGGAATTCTACATTCACCATGCGTTAGATGAATCGTTTGGGGTTGCCATCGGGGAAGCGATGCTAAGTGGATTGATTCCTCTTGTCCACCGGATTCCCTGCATTTTGGAGTTTGTGCCGGAAGAATTAACATACACCTACGATGATGAACTGGTCGAACTCATTGAAAGAATGAGAGACAAGCCTGTTGAAGAGAGGTCTTTGCTAAAATCGAGGCTAAGGGAAGTAATTGTGACAGACTACTCCTCAGATGTAACGGCAGAGAAGATGAAGGAGCTATTCGCCAAAAGAGGAGAATCCTGATGAATTCGCTAAGCCAGCAGGCATTATCGAGGAAATAGCAAAGCTTTACTGGATGATATCCCGTCGAGATTTGTACAAGGAGCGCCTAGAGATGAAATGGAATTTGGAGCAAGTCTTGCTTCTCTCTGCTCATACGGATGATATGGAGCTCGGTGCAGGAGCCACTGTGCGGCTGATGATAGACGCCGGAATCGATGTAAAATCCATAGTATTTAGCGACTGCAAGAGGAGTGTGGATACATCACGGTATGAAACAGACATATTGCGGAAGGAATGCGAAGCCGCAGCCAAGGACCTAGGAATTAAGAACTTGACAATCCATGAATTTCCAGTTAGAGAGTTTCCAAGGCACAGGCAGGAAATCCTCGAGATAATTTATGGTGAGAAACGTGAGGGAAAGTATGACTTGGTGCTAGGTCCGTGGACTGGTGATATTCACCAAGACCATCATGTAGTAGCCCAAGAAGCAATCAGAGGATTCATGAAGACGAAGGCAGCTGTTCTGGCATACGAGATTCCAGGTAACTGCCCAGGGTTTCATCCCCAAATCTATGTTCCAATAAGTGCAGAAGATGTGGAAAGAAAAATCGAAACGCTGCACAAATACCAATCCCAAGTAGTCAGAAGAGGATACTTCGAAGTGGATTCGATAAAGGCACAAATGGCCTATCACGGTCTTAGTATTGGTTGTCATTTTGCAGAAGGCTTTGTGCTCGAGAGAGGTAGTGTGAAATCATTTGGTGCCTGAAACGGAATTGTTTCTCAAGTGCCATTCTTCAATGGAGGGGTGAACGCCATGCAAATCGTAGATACTCAGTGTCACATAGAGCAGGATGAATTTGCAGCTGATCTTGAGCAAGTGGTGCAGCGGGCAAAGAAAGAGGACGTGGCAGTAATCAGCTCAGCAATCTCTAAGGAAACGTGGGAAAGAGTGATTCGAATTTCCCGGGAATTTGACAACGTCTATCCGAGTTTAGGTTTGGACCCTGTAGACTACAGCAGCCGCGAGGAGTTACCACTAGCAATAGAGAGATACAAGAATGAGATAGTGGCAATTGGTGAGATTGGGCTTGATCACTATAGAGAAAGGGATCACAAGCTCCGTGAGGAACAAGAGGCTGTCTTTCGAAATCTAATACGGCATGCTTTGTCAATGAACCTGCCCATACAGATACATTCACGGTCCGCGGGACGCAAGGCAGTCGAGATTCTGTCTAGTGAGTCTGCAACTCAAGTCCATTTGCACGCCTTTGATGGCAAGGCAAGCATTGCAAGGGCTGCATCCAGGGACCTCGGGTACTATTTTTCAATACCCACCTCAGTTGTCCGTTCTTCGCAGAAACGTAAGCTGGTCAAAGCCGTTGATATTGAGCGCTTGCTAGTTGAAACCGATAGCCCCGTTCTAGGCCCGGAGATAGGAGGCCGAAATGAGCCGCGAAATGTGTGGATTGCGCTAAGAGAGATAGCTAGCATTCTCGGCAGAGATGTGGAAGAGATGAGGGTTATTATTCTGGAGAACACCCTCCGTATATATCGTAAGATTGTTCCATGAGATCTTCACTTGCCTTGTCCAACTCCTCGAAAGACAAAGCCCTTCTCGACGCAAGCTTTCTTGTCAAATACATTGCGTCCATCCACAATAATTGGAGTCCTGAGTAGTTTCTTTGCGGCATCGAGGTCAAGGTGCCTATATTCTTCATGAGCCGTAACAAGGACCATGCAATCCGAGTCTTTCAGCGCCTCATTCAAATTCTTGACTACTCTGATTCCGTTTGCCTCCCGCACATATGGGTCATGGACAACGGGAAAGACGCCCTTTACCTCAAGGGCCTTAACCAAATTGAACGCTGGCGAGTTTCTCGTATCATCAGAATTCTCGAGATAGGCAATGCCCAGGATGGTTGCAGTTGACCCGTAGACAGGCCGTCCGGCTTCGTGAAGTGCAGATTCAACCAAGTTGCTCATGTGAATTGGCATGCCATCATTGATTTCTCTGGAGGTTGCAAGCAGTCGTGGTTGATACTTATCCTTTGCCGCAAAAGCCAACAGCCAAGAGTCCTTTGGAATACAATGACCTCCGACTCCAGCTCCCGGAAGATGCATCTGCCTCTGGGGCGATAGGTTCACCAAGCGACGAACTTCGTAAACATCTGCACCAACAATCTCGCATAACAACGCCACTTCATTTGCAAAGGCTATTTGCACATCACGATAGGCGTTTTCAGTTGTTTTCACAATCTCAGCGGTAAGGATATCGGTTGGATGTAGCTCGCTCTTTACAATATGCCTATAGAAATCCAATGCCTTCTGAGTGCTCAATTCATCAAGGCCTCCAACGACTCTTTCAACTGATTCCAAGTTGTGTAGCAACTTGCCAGGCATTACGCGTTCAGGAGCCGCAGCAAGCCAGAAATCTACACCAGCCTTTAGCCCGGATTTTGATTCGAGAATTGGCTGAACAATGTTTTGTGTTGTTCCAGGAGAAACTGTGGACTCAACGATGACGAGGGCCCCCTTGCCAAGGTTTTCTCCAACGCTCTTTGATGCTGATCTCAGAGCTGAATAGTACGGCTCCTTACTTCTGAGGTCAAAGGGAGTTTGAACAACAATTAGCACGTATTCCGCATCTCTGATGACTTTGTAATCAGTAGTGGCCCTGAATTGTCCTGAAGCAACGACACTCCTCAGCAAATCTGCCAAACCTGGTTCATCGCCTTCGATTGGACATTCGCCATTGTTTATTCTATCAACCTTCTCTTTTAGGAGATCAATTCCAACAACTTGGAAGCCAGCCTCTGCAAACTTGGCAGCGACGGGGATTCCAACATAGCCAAGTCCAACTACTGCAACCTTGTCTTTCGTCACCCTATAGGCCTCATGTCTTGGTTTTGGCTTGAGATATAACTCTTATCTGAGAGAGATGATGTTCTAAGTAATCGCAGGAACAACACAAAGTGATTACCAATGAGGATTGACAGTCTTGAGAATCTGCTCAGGAGCAGAATCGAGGAAGCCACAAACGAAGCCTCCAGAGAGGAATGGCTTGAATTTCAGGGCAAGACCCCAACTTCTCTCTACAACTACAGGTTTGACCACGTGGAGGCCGTGGTGCATCTATCCAAGCACATCGCCAAGGAAGTTGGCGCAGATTTGGAGGTTGTGACACTCGCAGCTTGGCTACACGATGTGGCAAAACCTGGATTGGGGGGAGTTCAGAGGCATGGAGAAGAGAGCGCATTAGTAGCAAAACAGATTCTTTTCGAGCAGAAGATGGATTCTGGGACCATTGAGCGAGTCCTCGACACAATTAGAAAACATGTTGGGTTAACCCTTGAACACAAGCTGGAACCACTGGAGGCCCAAGTTTTGTGGGATGCTGACAAAATCGCCAAGCTGGGAGTTATCGGATTCATTCATTTCATTGTCAATGGGATGAAGCTGAAACCCGGATTATCTCTTGGGAAACTGGCAGAAGAACTTCTCGAGTTCTTGCCACTGGCTAAGAATATTGTCGGGAGTATGAATACTACGGTAGGAAGAAAAATCGCGGAAGAGCGTTTGAACACGCTTGTGAAGATTGTGAATCTTATTGAAGACGAAATAGGAATTGGTCGAGAATTGTAGGGGTTGGTACAATGAAGGCTGGAATACTGACGATTGGTAATGAGGTCTTAGACGGACTAGTACTTGACACCAATGCGAACTGGATTGAAACAAGACTGGCAGCGGTTTCTGTCCCTATGCTTAGGCTTGCTTGCGTACGGGACGATCAGGAGGAGATAGCTAAAGGATTGGCATTCCTGAGCGAAAAGTGCGATCTCATCTTAACTTCGGGGGGCCTAGGACCAACTCATGATGATATGACACTTGCCGCGATTGCAAAGGCCCTTGGCCGCGATCTGATCGAAAGCGCGGAAGCTCTTAAGATAGTGGAGAGGCAATACAAAATGCTTCACGAAAAGAAAATCGTGCAAAGCCCTGTCATCACAGAACCAAGGAGAAAAATGGCGGTCATCCCGAAAGGTGCAGTCCCTCTTAATAACACAGTTGGCGGAGCCCCCGGCGTTAGAATTGAGGAACAGGGAAGAACCATCTTCTGTCTCCCCGGAGTGCCTTCAGAACTCAAGGATATCTTCATGTCTTCCATTGAGCCCTGGATCAAAGACAGAATATCAGGGCAATTCCACGAGAGAATCGTCGAGTTTGCAATGAGGGATGAATCAGAGTTCGCACCAGTCATTGACCTTGCGATGAAAAGGCACCCCGGCGTGTACATCAAATCCATGCCAAGACGATACGGCACATCCAATGTACTCAGGGTTTGGTTCTCTTCGCGAGGCGATAATGTTGATGAACTAGAACTGATTGTGTCCGAGGCAATCAAGACCATCTCCAAAGAAACAGGGCTGGTACCGATGGAAGTGGATGCCGTCCGATAGATATAAGCACCTGTGCGGACGGTAGCAGCACACGGAGTGAGAAGCCTGTGCAAATTGAGCTGGCAATTGACTTCACGGATATTGTTGTATTCACTATTGCCATTCTGTATGCAGTCATCGTGCTAACCATTGCGGACATCGCCCGGAGAAAGCTGAACAAGGGACCAGAAATGACCCGCCGAATAGTGCATCTCTTTGCTGGCGGGGCAATCTACGCTTTGCCCTACTTCACTCATGCATGGGTAGCAACCATTGTCGCAGGATTATTCGTTATTATGCTTGCCTTGGCCAATCACGAGAGATTCAGCCGTTTCTTTTCGGCCATGGCGCGTCCTGAGGACCTTGAGCATGGAAGCGTTAGAGGACCCTTCTGGTACGCGGTTTCAATCACGCTTATCACCGGCGTTTTTACATTCACTGGATACGAGCGGCTCTATTTCATTGGAGCAGCGGCAATTCATCTGATGATGTTTGGAGATGGCATGTCAGCCCCAATTGGAATGAAGTATGGCGCGAATTCCTGCCGCACCATATTCGGATCGAAAAGAAGCCCGCATGGGTGTGCCGCCCTATTCGTCTTTGGCTTCTTGGGAGCGATGGTTGCATTATGGTTCTTTGGAGTCTTCAACTATGGGGCGCTTGTATCAGCTGGGACCATCCTTTGGTTGGAGATGATTGTTATTGCGCTCTCAGGGGCTGTCACTGCCACACTCGTGGAACTGGTGAGCCCTAAGGGCACGGATAATACTACTCTGCCTATCACAACATGTATTGTGATGTTCCTAGTGGGCATGATACTGGGAGTGGTTGTTCTCTAGCTTGCATCCGAAACAAGACGGTAGTAGTAGGCTTGTCCTGCGGTGGGGCTATCTCTCTCGACGCGAATGACTTGCCCTTGCTTGGCCCCCAGCAGTTTCACTGCAGCATCACTTCTTCGGATCCTCGGAAGCTGCGACCGCGTAATTCCAAAATGATTCAGCACAAGATTCACTTCAGACTCGTCAGCAATGATATGATGCGGAACGAGGTCATGCCTAAAGAGATCGAAGGATGCGTATCCGGCATCCACCAATTCTATTCGATGCTGGCGTGAGAACTTCTTTGCGGCGGGTGTGACACGAGAACCGCCTACGAGCATCCCCTCAGTAGCATTGGCTTCCTCCATTTCCGTTGCCAGTTCTCTGGTCAATGCAACTCCAACTACCTTTGGCTCTTTGAAAATCCATATCAAACTCTGTATCTGCTTGTCCTTGACTCCACGAGTCGGAAGGAGAACATACCTGTTTTCGTATTCCAGAAGCTCTGTACTAACATATCCCCTAAGTGTCAACAATGAACGAGTTTTCATCACGACCAATGGCAGACTATACAAATGAGGCACCAAACTAGCGTCAATCTGAGGCACTAGATATAAACGTGCCGACACAAGAAGCAGAGATTTGGCATTTCTGAGGGATTCTAGCCTGAGGAAGACCCAACAAGGCGGTAGTAGAATACCTCACCGGCGGTTTCACTATTCCTAGTAACTCTGATGACCTGTCCAGGTCTAGCCCCAAGGACCTTAGCAGCCGGGTCATCTCTGAGAATGCGTGGTATCTCATCCTTTGTAATGCCATAGTGGTCCAGAATTAGGCCGACTTCGGAGTCGTCAGCAATTACATGGTCAGGAACAAGCTCATGCGAGAAGAGGTCAAATGACGAGTATGTTCCAACCACAAGCTCGACTTTGCTACTGTGGGCAAACTTCTTGGCAGCTGGTGTGAAGCGGATTCCGCCAACTAGCATACCTTCCTGAGCATCAATCTCTTCCATTCTCTTAGTCAAGTCCTTTACCAGAGCGATTCCCACGACTCTTGGTTCCTTGAAAATCCACACTGCGCTCTTTTGAGTCCTGCCTTTTACTTGACGAATGGGATGCATCTCATACCGGTCATCATACTCAAGGAGTTCATCAGCAGTGTAAGACCTAACATTTAGGAGTTTGCGGACTTTAATCACGATGCTAGGGATTTCAACCATTAAGAAGTCACTCCAAGAAGCTTAACCGTCGGCGTTTGAACTGGACATATAAACATTATCAACTGGCTGTAGGCAGGTGCTCCGCTAGGCCTTTGGGATTGCAGGCATCATAGAATGGTTGATTCTAGTCTTTGTAAAGCCTCATTGGCTGATTGCAGCAGACAAGCGTACCAGCCCCAGACTTCACGACAGTCACTACTTGCTGACAAATGTCACAGACATAGGTTGCTCCTTCTTTCGCCATTTGATTCCACAACTCTCTGTTTTACGCAATTATGTGGGCATTCCGTTTTATTCGTTTCCAATGCGGAGGGAAAAAGGGGAGTAAATCGCCATAAGGAACATAAGACGAAGATACTTATACGGTGATGCATCCTTTTCATTGACTAGGTAAGAGGCGATTGGTTTGGCCGGACTTACAAAAGGAATGATTGCAGACGTCAAGAAAAAGCGGGAGATTACCCTACCTGACGATTTCTTCACGAATCCAACTCTTGGTGATATGCGAGCAGCTATGGTGATCTACTTTGAGAGGACTGGAGAGGTTCGTCTCATCCCTATGGTGAAAGAAGGAGGCGCCCGCGTTAGACTTGAAGTAGAGAAGGTCAATCCTGCGTTGATGCAGACAATGACTCAGCTGTTCAAGCAATATGACTTAAAGGTCCTCTTCACTACAGGTTTCTGTTTTGAGGAGACAAGATGTGTCTATGAAGTTTACTTCGCAGCTGACGACATTAAGTCAAAGGAACCGGAAATTCGGAAGACCTTGATGAATATTCCAGGTCTCTATGACGCGGAGTTTGAAATCCTCGAACTTGGTGTCGAATGGTAGAACGCTCTGCAATGGTATAGGATGCATTCATTTTGCTATTCTGAGTGCGACATTCTCTTTGAGAGCTGTATCAACCAGCTCCAGCTTCACCTTCAGCAGCGCCTCTAAGTAGCCCTGAATGAAAGGCGCGGGGTAGAATGGACTGCCTACGACGATAAGGTCATCACTAAGCGTTATCGAGCCCCATCCATAGTCCTGAAGAAGATTAAGGATAAGATGTCTGCTGGATGTAAGATGAGGGTCCACACCATAGAAAAGACGAACAATGTCTGTCACTGCTGCTTGGCTGCCAGCCGTCAGCCCCAACTCGTGCTGGTCACTGGGAGTCAGTTTTGAAAAATAGAGGGATGACAACGTTTCCTGTTCTAGTGCAACTCTAAAGGAGCTAACAAAGAGACCTCTGTCATTCCATTTGTGAACAGTGTAATCTAAGAACCATCTTACTGCATCCTCAATCAGCTGGGCTCTTGACCGTGAAACTCTATCAGACACAAGCTCATCGATTCTATTGACCAAGGCTTGGCTCATGGTGACGCTAATTATTTTCTTCTTCAGAAGCGAATTGATTTCCTCCAGACGCTCCTTCTCCTTGGTAGAAAGACCCGCTTTCCCCTTCTTCTCTTCCAAGTCGTTCTTCTCTTTCATCAAAAGGGATTCTTCAAACCGCAGGGACAAGGACATCCATCCTCCTATGCAGGTGCCATTGCTCATAGAGTGTATTTGCTGCTACGTGCTATTGATAGTTCCCCTGTATTCCTACTATTTGAACCCTTTGGGATATGGAATCTGGGGAGAGGGAAGCTCCTCCATTTCATGCAGGAAGTCCTTTCACAAACCTTATCCCCGTACTAGCGAAGTTCGTGATGGTACAAAACCATGACATACTGCGAAATGTGGCTTGAAGCACTTGAAAAGCGATTCAGGGTTGTGCTTCTCGTTCCAGATGGTGTGGATGTTCCAGAAGGATTTAGCTCATTGGCGGTTCCATCACCACGGTCTGACACCACGCTCTATGGATCAGTATGGCATCCTAGTATACATGGCGCCAAGGATGAGATTAATGCTGCCGCTGAATTCTATGGCTCGCGCTCAATCCAATTTCTCTTCTTTCAGGAGATTAGAAGATACTCCGGCGAGTAGAATCTGCTGTCTAGGAAGCAGTCCTTGAAAAAGAAGTGGATGAGGGGGCAGACCCCCTCATATTCTATGGTCACGGCCAAGGAACAACAAGTCCAACAATTGCAGGGTT
Organism: Candidatus Thorarchaeota archaeon; assembly: GCA_011365025.1. Next base: position 130,775 of record RDOF01000004.1, on the reverse strand, counting down.
GACGAAAATTATGATACCGACTGCAATTGCACCCAGGCCAATCAATACACTGACTGGTGTGGATGCAAATACCTTACCTATCAACTGAATCAGTTTGATAAGAAGTCCTGCAATCAAATACACAACTGCAAATATGATGATGAAAATAACAATCAGTCCCTTCAGTGATACTATTTGAGCGATGATATCACCAATCCCAATCATCGTTGTATAGGGGGTCAGCAACCCGTATATCGTGAATGTTCCAAATGCCGCAAGGCCTAGAGCAAGAACAAGTGCAATTGGGAATTTCGACAGGAGTCTCATGGACAACGAGAATCCCGCAAGAACAAGCATTCCTGCCACTATTGTTGCTGTCGGATTTGTTGACCAAACGACGTAGCCTACGACAATATCTAGGATACCTACAAAGAAACCCACATAGGTACCAATAGCCATGATTCCATCAAATATCGTACCCAATAATGGAATTGGGTCAGTTATGTTTTCCAAAAGCCAGACTGCAGCCAGAATACCTGTGCCAATTAGCACCCAGGCAACGACAACAGGATCCTGGAAGAAGAGCATTATCTCCTCCATACTGAGGTCAAGAATACCAAGTTGAAGCATGGATTACACCTCTATTATGCTAGGAGCTGATTGGAAAAGGCTTCTAAAAAACTATTCTCAGGTCAGAGTCACGCCCAGAATTGACGATGAAATAGCAAAGGCCACCGCATATAGGAGTCCACATATAGTACCCAGGAGAACGGCCCTTCGCCCACCAACCATTCGAGTGTTTTGGTATCCGGTCGATGTTGTGGTCACCAGCAAGGTCATGAAAAGGGGCATTATATCAAGCATCGTTACCATATCAGGTGTCCAAGTGGGGCCATCGCCAAGAAGAGAGCCAATGAAAAGAAACGGAGAAAGCGCAGAAAGAAGGCCAAGCACGATAGAACTTGTAATGGTGAGAAGATAGACCTTGAGACGTTGCGCAGCTATGATACTGTCTCTTTCTTTTGCGACAGCTGAACGCCTGACGAGTCGTGCTGCAATCTTGGATAGTCGGTCGCCCGCCTCTTTTGCAGACGTTTCGCACATTAGATGAATCATTTTGAGAAGGTGCGCCACACGCTGGCCTAGTGCCCGTTCTGAAGCCAGTTTCATAGCCTCCCCGATGCTTTCATCCTTCCAATAAACCGAGCTTATGGCAGGATCAATTAGCTGCTGAATCTCAGGCGATAGGTCATCGCGAATCTCTGGCAGCGCAACTTCCAAGGTGTCCCCCGACCTTAAACGCTCTGACAGAAGAATAAGGAAATTGAGAAATTCCTCATATTCTGCAATGATTTCAGGCTGAGAGGGTGCCAAAACGCCCCCCTTGTTTGGCCTATCAAAGTAAGCGGAGAACTGCGTCGTGAATCGGGATTTCATAAAGGCATTCATCAATATGAAGAAGGGAACTAGTAAGAAGATGAAAACATTCGTAGCTAGCCCTGCAAGTGAAAACGCCAGTGTAAACATAATGGGGACATAAGTAACGAGAGCTGCAACAATTAGCAATCGGCTTTCCAGTTCAAGGTTTTGTTGCCTCAAGGTCAAATCTGCCTCATATGATTCGCCAGAGAGAAGGTCTAGCATTTCCGTCTTCTTTTCAAGGGCGGAGAGAATACCGGTGATGTATCTACGCAAGTCATCTGATGGCTGGTTTCGTGCAAATTCAGCAAGCGATCTCTCGGGAGGAATACCATCATTCACCTTTCGCAGAATCTCCTGAAAGGCTTTTGAGAGAAAGGGGTGGTCGGATTGTGCAACCATTTCGACAGCATCGAAAATCGTGCCACCTGATTGAAAGACCAACACGAACTGCTCGAATACAAGGTCAGACTCCTCCGACAAGGAGAGCTTGTATCCATTCATCAGGGTAACAGGATATGATACGACTAGAAAGTAGACAATTATGGCGCCAAGGAATGAAACAGGAATGATAATGATTATACTCAACTCAATGAAGAACAGGAAGATAGCAGTGAACAACAAAGTTAGCATGGAGGTCAGATAGGCCGCTGCCACAACGCCCTGCACAGAAAGGGTGAGTAATGGCTTGAGGAAACCTACAGCTTTCGAAAGTTCCCGGTCTTGTCTCCTAGCTCCCAATTGCTTGAAAGGGGGAATCTTGGAGCTAATGCGACATAGTCCTTCATACATTCTGTTTCAATCCTCCGAATCTGAGGCGTATTATGCATCTCTTAAATTCCCCGCTATTCTGTGGGACTTCATCATAGAAAGTCAGTGACCAGCATCTGTGACTTGAATTCCTTGAGGACACGGCTAACTGAAACCCACTTCATAACTGGGCTCTTCAGTCTTCTATCCACTTCAGCAATGGCTTCATCCAAGTTTGAGAATTCCTTTGGACCAGCCATGAGCGCTCTCTTCGCAATTTCTCGAAATCGCCAAACTCCTAGCGGCACCCACTCGGTGGGGTCAGTTTCAAGAAATACAACGACACCAGCCTGCCTTCTGATCTGGACCAAATGATTCAAGGCAGGCAATCTTGTTGCATAGTAAGCTCCTACAACGGAGCTTGCATAGTCCTTTCTGCCTTTGAACCATTCATGGTCAGTGATAATAGGTGGATTTGGCCCAGTTAGCCAAGACTCGAGGGCTTCGAACTGCCATCCACTTGGAAGAAACAGCAGAATGACCGTGTTTCCTAGTGCATGGTCGGCGTACACCCAGTAATCGTTGATCCAAGGATTACGCAAAACTTCCTTGTGAAGCTCCTTCCCAACAATATCATCAACAGCGGTAATGCTCCATTTTGTCGGAACCAATTTGCGAGCTTTCTTCTCACCAAGTAGGCCCACTGACAATAACCGAGTCGTGTGTTCTTGTCGTACTCCGCCTTGAAAAAGCTCCATCACCCCTCCTACAGCCTTCAAATCACTATCTGTGGTAATTTTGTCAACAACGCGTGGAACACGAGGGTTGTCATCAAGGACGAATAGCTCAAGAGGAGCTGAAGGACCTAGGGGAAGTGTCGTATCGGAGAGGACACTATTAAACTGGGGCCTCCTCAGCAACGTGGCCTCAGAATCAGTCGGCGATTCGGAGAGTGCCAAGGTCTGAGTTTCTTGGAGCAGGCGAGGTGGGTCTACTGCTGCATCAATAGGAATTGGTTTCTTAGTTCTCACCAGATTGAAACGAAAAGACAGAATCTCATCCATGCTTTTTGAGAGCCACAGGTCCGGGCGTTCCATGATCTCTGCATCCCTCCCGAATATTGGAGGAATTAGAGGACCGGCGAGCACCTTTGGATATCCATATTCTCCAACAAAAACAGAAGGAGGCGACGAACCAGCAAGATTCAGACTGGATGCTGCACGCTCGATGTTCGTTAATGCCTTAGCTCTCATTAGGATTGGGCAAGGCTTAATTCCGCACAGATGGCGGTGGCCCATGCACTTGGAGCAGACTCTCTCATCATATGAAAGACGTTTTGCCTTGGGTGCATCGGAGAGCTTCAGCTGGGCCATCATCGATTAATCCTGTTCATTTCTTTGAATAGTGAGTTCTCTGAGCCTTCTTTTCATTCAAATGCATATAGACCTCATGGAGAGGACACCGAAACTATATCAGCGAATTACCAAGATTGATTCCAATGCAAACACGCAGAGAAAGAATCAAGGCTTTGCTAGAAGAGGCAGCTCAGCCCCTAACTGCCCAGGATCTCTGCAATATCCTCGGGCTCCAAAGCAGGTCCATTATCTATGAGGATATTGAGCATATTGCACAATCTGTGAAATCAGAAGGGAAGGAGCTACTCGTGAAACCAGCGAGCTGCGGCAAATGCAATTATATTTTTTCTGACCGAAAAACCGCAAAAAGACCATCAAAGTGCCCCAAGTGTCGATCGGAGTGGATTCTTTCCCCTGCGTATATAATTAGGGAGAGGAAGTGAATCAAGACTCATCGTCGAACTTGTGAACTCTCTTAATCCCTGCACCTTCGTGTTTGATGCTGGTCACTCGCGAAACAACATAGTCAGAAAGGCCGAAGTCAGCCTCTTCCACATACCCATGGATTATGACCTCCATTCCTGTGCGAGGTAGAAAACGGCACTTGTCCAAGACATTCGCTGAGATTCTCACGCTGTATGTCTTTTTGGTTTCGGGGTCTTGAACGACAATTTCTGTCGTGCCATACCATCTTCGTGCGCTGACTTGCACGGTCTTGCTGCGTCCTATCTCTCGAATAATCCCTCGAACAACTGTCATTTGGCATCTGACTCCCAGGGCATTGTGAAAGTTCCATAACGTCCTCCTCCGCCAGGAACATATCTAATGGTCCCTTCGCGATAAGCTTCAAGCATTCTCGCGATGGCTTCATTGATTCTGGCGACGTTCGAAATGGAGGTTCTCGTCAGTATTTCAGTTTCCGGACCAAAGGCGGTTCTTAATTGGTCGTAGATTGTTTGAAGTCGCTTGGAATTCTTCGCCTTAATATTCAGGGCATTTGACATGAGATCAAGAAGTGGCGGCATATGGAGATAGGGTGGTCGATGCTTGGGCGACACGCTCTCAGCCTCTCCGATTTGCATTGCTCGATCCCTTACCCCCAGGCGGAGTTTCTTGCCGTCAGCAGGGCAAAACACCTTGCGTCTGTGGATGCCACGTAAAAGCCGTTCATTCTCTTCAGAGGACTTCACCGAGATGTAGATATTAAGGTCATCATACTCCGGTTCGCCTTCACCCTGTCTAACAACCAGTGTTCTTCTGCATGAGGAACAGAAGGAGAGATAGTACTTTCCTAGTCGAGGATCAAAGCCTACATTGAGCAGAGGCCTCCTTCCATTCCGGCGCAGAATAGCCAGTCTAAGCTCGTCAAAGGTGGGAGATTCCATGTTGAAGGCAACATACTCTCTGCCGAGTTTGTCAGGGCCAGGAGAATGAGCATCGCTGGAGGTTATGTACGTAAGATCTCGAAGCTCGGGGATATGGTCAGCAACGGCTGAGTCCGCGGACAGTCCGAGTTCGATGAAGTGAATGTGCCTCGCCTCTTCTCCATAGCATCCTGCAAGGCCATCATGTCTTCCCTCCCGAAAGATGGCCTTGAAAGGTGTAAAAGCATGAGCAGGCCCAATCATTCCATCATTATCACGGACAATTCCGGCAAGGGTTTCTCCTTGCAGATTGACACGTGGACGACCACCCCATGTATGATCAATATTCGGAGAGTATCTTCCTAGGTCATTTCTGAGAGACCTCACAGCCTCAAAATTCGGGAGGAGAATCAGGTGGTGTATTGACTCCTTGTCTTCAATCTCAACCGTCAGAACGAAGTAAACGCCCTCAAAGGCGAGGGATCCCCCCTTTTTGACAAGGGTGTGCTCAAGATGGTCCAACCAGTCTGGCTGAGTTGCATCGCCAGTTCCAATTATATGAATTCCTTTCTTCTCGGCTCCTTTTGATAGGTTAGGGATGGTCATATTCTTGCTAACGCCAATGGAGTGCAGTGAGTGAATATGCAAATCTGCGTTGAATGGCCGCACGCGCAGATCCCTCAGATGTTTATTATCACTTTAGTAGTGGCTGGCAGATCGGCAAATTCGAAGGCCTTTGTTGCATCTTCCAGTTTGAACTCCTTTGTCACAAGGCGCTTTACTTCAATGCGGCCCTTTGAGAGTAAATCAATTGCCTTTTTGAATGGCCCACAGCTGCTTCCAAAGAGGGATATTTCACGCTGCACAATGTCTGTGGGGTCAATCTCAACAGGCAAACCATGCATGCTCTTTAATGCGACTGACCCTTTGCTTCTGACAATTCCAAGCGCCATTTTGAGTCCCTCGGGATTCCCGGTCGTTTCAACAACCAATCGAGGGCCAACACCGAAAGTTGCATCCAGAACGGCCTGCTTCCAGTCCGTTTCAGTGGCATTTATGGTATTCTTAAGACCCAGCTGCCTTCCGAGACCCAACTGCCAACGATTTCTGCCCACAAGGATCGCCTCTGCACCATGAGCATCATAGACTTGGGCTACCAGAAGGCCTAGCTTTCCACTCCCGAGAACGAGTACTTTTTCATCCAGTTCGGGCGGCATATACTTCAGAGTCTGTAAGGCAGATGCAAGTGGTTCAACGAAGGTCCCTTCATTCTCTTCAATACCCGGAGGCAAAGGATGCACAACCTCAGCTGGAACACTTATGTATTCGGACAAACCACCGTCTGTAGTAACGCCAAGCACCTCCTTTTCCTGGCAATGCCTTCGGTCGGAATGGCGGCAGTACCAGCAGCGGTGACAGGGGATATCCGTTTCTGTGGTTACAAGAGTCCCAGATGCAATGTCTTGCACTGAACTCGTATGGACAACACCAACGATTTCGTGACCAAGTACCAAGGGCAATTCCACTTCATATTCACCCTTCCAAATCGCGATATCAGTGCCACATATCCCAACGGCACGAACTTCGATACGGACATCGCCAGGCATAACAGGGGGCATTGGAGTATCCGCGAGCTGAAGACCATCTTTTGTTAATATCAGCGACTGCATCCGCGCACCTTCAATGCATGAAGATTGTAATCCCGTGAATAAACCCTTCGATGCATCGTGTAGAATTCTCCAACCCCTGCAGCATAACTTATGTGCAGGAGAGGAAATTCCTCTTTGGAATGAATAGAAGATGACTTACTCCATGCTATACACAAGAAGGCTACTAAAAAGCGAACTCGAGACGTGGCTTCAGGTGGGAGGAACTCCAACAGCAGAGGAAGCTCAGTATGCAAAATCATTCCTTCAGCTTCCAGATAGCATGTTCTTCATCGCAACAATAAACGGAATACCGGTTGGTGGAACGGCAATCTATAGGGATAGAACTCGGCTTGCAATGGCTTTGGTTGCTGCAAGACTTGAGGAGGAATTCAGGGAGAACATGCCATTCCAACTCTTCAAGGCATCGCTCCCTTTCTTCAAGACACTATCTATTCGAGGTGTGGACGCGCTTGTGGCGGAGTCCGACACAATAGGGGACATGTCATTTTCCCTAGCACCGATTTTGCGAAACTGGGCACTACCAGCATTACGGAAAATGGGCTTTCAGGAGATTGCCAAAAGCTATAGAGTATGCATTGAAGGAGTGCCCCCATCAAACATCCAGAGCCAGGTAACAATTGATAGGACACCAAACTACGACAGTGCCCGTGAACTGCTGTGGAACCAGCGAGAGAATATTGGTCTAAGCTGCTCGCATCAATGGCTTGCTTTGGATATGGCAAAAGAACGCAACACAATTAAGACTTTCAGCCTCCGCGGAGAAACCTGTCTTGTCGTGGCCGTTGAGAAGTTTGGAAGCGGCTACCAGATACCTTTCTTTGCCGCCAACTCCGAGATTCTTGCTTGTACAATGGCGGCCGAAGCAATTCTACATCACATCTCTGCAGATAGATTGATATTCAGCCTAGTTGGCACCGGACAAAAAGCTACAATTGATGCCATACGGGACCTTTACAATTCCGCTAACACCATGTATGGAGACCTTCTTCTTAGAAAGCAGCTATAGGCAAGTAGAGCGTTCATAGGAGATTATCACAGTTGTGAGAAACCCTTTTGTGAAGCACATTGTTTTCGAGTGATGCATTAGAATGACCAGCCTGAAAATTGTCAAGCATGGGGGCGGCCTTGCCCTTGAATACGGACATGTTAGGCTAGGTTTGGATTCTGGATTGAATAATGAGACCACATTGCTTTCTCATGCTCATGCAGACCATCTCTCTGGAATTGCGAAAGCATTCAGGATTGTTACCACAGGAGCCACGCTTGAAACGCTCTACGCAAGAGGTTACAAGGTAGGAGGAAAACTCACCACTATCGGTATGGGCGAGTCTATGGGTCAGCTTGGCGTGAAGATTACGGCGCTGAATGCAGGTCATGTGCTTGGTTCTACAATGTTCCTCCTCGAATTCGACGATGATCTCAAGGTTTTGTACACAGGAGACTTCAACGCCGTTGATAGCCTGGTCCATAATGCAGCCAAGGCAGTCAAAGCAGATGTGCTGATTTCGGAGGCAACCTATGGTGCTCCACAATGGGTATTTCCCGAACGCAAACGGGTCTACGAGGAAATCCTGCTAAAGGCAAGTGAGGTCATGGATAATGGTCGAATACCAGTCTTCCAAGCATACTCGCTTGGAAAGGCTCAGGAGGCAATTGCGCTTCTTCACGGAGGTGGAATAAACGTGGTCACTGGAAATCAAAAAATCGATGAGGTATGCAGAGTTTACCAAAAGCATGGCATAGACCTTAGGCATTTATCGTTGAGAGAAAAAGGGGCATCCGAAATGATAGATAGCGGTTGCGCAATTGTGTGCTCATCACCCAGACATATGCTGAGGAATCTGCAGACGGAATTCGGTCACGCATACACTGCAAAGCTGGAACCAAGTTTGGAGTTCTTCTCACTGTCAGGATGGACGCTGGGTGAAACAGGGAGAAGAGGATTCCCGCTTAGCGCTCACACTGATTTTCCAGGTCTGATAGATTTCGCGCGTCAAGTTAATCCAAGATTGATATATTGCTTCACAAGCAATGCAATGGAGTTCTCTAGACACCTAACAAGCGAGGGGTTCAATGCGGTACCACTTGAATAGGGTGAGAATAATGGAAGAATTCATGTCAGAAATGGTTGAACCTGTGCATGCCGATTCATTCTTTTCGGTTTCAAAGTCAGGCGAGATTCACGAGAGACTTTGCTATGAGTACATAGATCCCGAGGGCTATTATCGACATGTGATACGAGATGATGACTTGCTTCGTCTAGAAGTGGAAAAGCTAGCTGCCAATATGCAGTACTTCTTGGATAAGGAACGCGTTGAAATCAACGGTGAACGCGTTAGGTCAACGGTGGACTATGCTGACATTTTCCTAAAGGGAAGCAGCGACGTTGTTTCTGTGCTATACTTGATTGATTTCGGCAGCGCATTTGAACAGAGAAGAAACAAGATTGAAACATGGCTTGAGGAAGAAGTGGCGCCATATGACTTTGAGATAATCTGGCGATTCCCCATCGGAACAAAGGTTACGGAAATTTCTACACTCCTTGAACACGAGATATACGAAGACATCGTTACTCTATGGGCTTTCGAGGGAGATGACGTTGGGGGCTATGAGCGAATGCTATTTGAATTGCCTTAGAAAAGCTCGAATGCTTCAGTAGGACTATCTTTAAACGATATGAGGAATGAAGAGCAAATCATGCTTCAACTACCTGCAGAGATAGAACTACTTGGACTGGGATTCTTGGTCATTGGTGTTCTATTTGTAGTTGCAGCCATTTTGTCGCTTTTTGCGGAAAGAAGAGAATCCGGTCAAATCGCGGCCGAAAAGAAGGGAGTCATTCTTATTGGCCCAATCCCGATCGTTTGGGGTTATGGAAAAAAGGGCTGGGCAATAGCATTTGCAGTTGCACTGGTTCTTTGGGTTGTATTGATTTTAGTTTTTTAGGAACTCCAACCACACTCAGGACATATGCCTGAACCAGCAATTGTCCTTACTATCTTTCCATTAACTAGGCAGTCTGGGCAGATCCCAAGACGCGTGTGACATACTGGGCATGCATTTGTGGAGGGAATATCTCGTATGCAAGTAATGGTGCCGCAAGAGGCGCACTTGATTGCATGGTCGTGACAAAATTCATTCCGACATCGATCACAGCGGATTTTTGACTTCGAACGACAGATTCCACACGGCTTGACCATTGCTCACGCCCCGATGAGAAGCCCACAATCGAAGATATGTAGCTTTCGTCATAAGAAGGAGTTCTTCGTTTAATTTCATTCCAATATGATGTATTACCTTAGCATTACCAAATGCTATAGACTTTGGTTCTCCAGAAACACATTGGAGATATCCATGTACTTCCAGTGTAGGAACTGCGGCAAAGCTTCGACAGATATCGACCAAGTGCTCGATGGCGAGTGCGAATGTGGATGCACACACTTTAGGATCGAATCCGAGAAGCCAGTGGAACTGCCACCGAATCTTGAACAGAAGGAGCTAATCCGACGAGACTTGCATAGATGGCTAGACCTTAACATTGATTCTATGGATTCCGAAACTGTTGGTAATATCAGAGTGTTTTTTGAGGTTCAGAAGCGCTAGTCTATTCAGCTTCTTTTGATGCGGGAGGCTCCTTTGCTCCTAGGGGACGTTCTATTCTTGCAATTTGGTCATCTATTGCAACACCGATATCAGTTTCACCTGCGACTGCCGCAATTCGCTGTACGGCCTTAAGACCATGAATTAGCGAATCCAACCAAGAAAACACATCCCCGGGATAAACCCATAATTCGAAGTCGTCCTTGAGTTTCTTCGCGATTCCAGAGGGATTGAGGCCTTCCTTCCTTCTCTCAATAATCCAGCGGCCAAAGGCAACCTGAGCATGATTGCATTCAGGGAAATCTTTGCAACCGCAATTGAAGAACTCGGAAATCCATTTTCCGAACACTTCGAAGACCCATTTTGGAAGGCGGCCAGCTGCGCCCTGAGATCCTCTTAAACTTGTAATGTCCGAAAACACCCCGGAAAAGAGTCTGGTGGGCATGAATGTCCTGAAGGCGGAGTTAACCTCAGCCTGTAGCTTGTTTGTGAGGTAGACATTCTCAAATGGTTGCAAGCCTATTGCAATATCAATAGCATCCTGCCTTCCAGCTAGCTTTTGAACCTCATACCCTTGGCTTGGTGTGAGAAACGACATAGAAGTGGCCCGTCCCAGTTTGGTTGGATGCGCCCCGCCTTCCCTAACCCTGATCATATGACGCCTGACAAGGTGCTTCAGGGCATCTGAAGGTGGCACCGAAACTGAAAGCATCTTGAAGTACGCCCGTGCAATGTCCTTCAAATCCACAAGACCTGTGCTACAGATTGTAGCCAGTATCTGTTCAGAGCCTCGTTCAGTATCAGAGAAGGGCTCCACATCCTCAATTTCGCCCCTAAGGAGATTGGCAGCGACCTCATCCTCATACCCATCTTGTCCGGCGTGGTATTTCCTTTCAGGTTGAACGACGAGGTACACCTTCCCGCGGTCGTGTTTTCCAAGGCGTCCAGCTCGTCCCAACATCTGTTCAAACTCGGCAGTTGAAATCCAGTCCGCCCCCATCGCCAAGGATTCAAAAATCACCTGTGAAGCCGGCAGGTCAACACCTGCTCCCAGTGCTGCAGTGGTTACAACACACGCGTATCTCTGCTTGGAAAACGCGTTTTCTATCCTTCTCCTTTGATAATAGGAAAGGCCTCCGTGATAGACTGTTGCAGACACGCCATTCTCGATTAACCAATCGCTAATTGAATGGGCCCTTCGTCTGGAGAATGTGAAAATAATCGACTGGCCCTTATTTCCAGCACTGCTTTTGTGACGGTACTCCTGTTGAACCAAACGTCTGATGATTCTCCGTTTGTCATCATCACTTCGCGCAAAAACCAGATGTCGCTCCAATGGAACAGGACGTCCATAGTATTCAACCAGTTTTAGTCCTAAATCCTTTGCAAGCGAGGCTGGAGATCCAACAGTCGCAGAAAGAGCCAAGACCTGAGCCCTAGGGGAATGGTAGCGAATCCGAGAAAGGAGACCATCAAGCTCTGGTCCTCTTTCAGGGTCTGCCAACATCTGTACCTCATCAACGATGATTGTTCCTACCTCGCCCAAATCGCTTGAATTGCCAGACCTGAAGAGGAGGTCTACTGCCTCATAGGTCCCGCAGATAATGTCAGATTTTCTCACGTCTGTGTCAACAATGACCTTAGCCTCTTTCCCAACATCAAGTCGGGACATTCCAACCTTAATTCCCACACGAAGACCAAGTTTTTTGTAGCGTTTTCGAAATACTTCATACTTCTCGTTGGCCAAGGCAACCAGTGGAGCAAGATAAACCATCTTCTTTCCATTCAGGGTCTTTGGCACTCCTGCAAGTTCTCCAATGAGTGTCTTCCCTGATGACGTGGACGAAACAATGAGCAGGTGTTTTTCCTTCAGTAAGCCAGAATCAATGACCATCTCCTGGACCGGAAGAAGTCTGTCAAATCCTTCAGCTAGTAGTAGGTTCCTGAAGTCCTCGGGAAGGTTCAGGGAGTTGAGCTTCTCACCCTTCCCCAGATCTGCTGTAAGCACTTCATCGAAGAGAGTTAAATCGGATTCCTGAGCAGGGTCGAAATTGGGTGAAAGGAGTTCGAGCATTCGAGGTACAGACTTTACTCGAACCAATTGACGTTCGAGATGCTGAATCATGGGTCGTGACATTGTGACCCCCATGCTTTTGAGGTCAGTTCTGAGGTCGCTCTGAGCACAAGTGATGCATGCGACTTCAGTTGCGGAAACCTTTGCCGCATTCCGTCGTGTGAGAACGGTAAGCCGATTCTCCCTTAGACAACTGGCACAAGATGGGACTACCCTGGGCTTTATTGTCTGAAGGCGACCCATAAGGCTTCTTAAATCTTTGAGAAATGCCGGAGCCTGCTCCTTAGGAATTATGATTCCCTTTGCATTGCGAAGAATCTCATGCGCCTCTTTGGGCTGATAGTAAACGGGCTTGTTGTATTTTACAAACCAAAAACGGCGTATCTCAAGTAACTCGGAAGCCTTGTAGCCAAATTCTATCATTCCTGAGAGCTGAGCTCGCTGTCGGTCGCGAAGAATATCAGAAACTACCTCTAATCTGCACGAGAGGTCTTGTCTGCCCTCCCTCAGAACAAGTGCGTAGGGCTTTTCGATACGCTTCTGTATATCCGCGTCAGCTACTTCCAAGGGGGTTTCCTCTTGTGGCACGAAACCTGATTAGCCAAAGACTTTGTGGTTCCGTCACAGCTCAAAAAGGAAAGATTCCGAGTTCTTCTGGATCTCAGTCAGAGTCGCATCGTATTCATCTCTTAGCGCCTCTATGCCGGTGCTTTTGTCCGTCCCGGCCTTCTCCACAACCGTCCAATTGGACATAACTTCGATATCAACAAACCCAGTGAACTTATGAAATGCTGTAGCCAGAACTTTCAGCCGATCTGGTTGGGAATACCTTCTTTTTTCAAAGTGTTGAACAAAGGGACGATATAGTGGCGAATTCGTACCTGCCAAAATGAACTTCGCTCTTTGAACACCAGATACATGGGAAACGTTGATCTTCTTTATCATTTCATCGTAATAAGCCATTTGCGGGACTGCGGCCTGGCCCGAAACCTTGGCCAAAGGATCGGCGGCAAGAACGTTTCCTTTCTCTACTATTAGTTTTCGAATGATTGTTACAATCTCTTCACTCCTTTTTTGGGCCATAGGATCTATGACTTCAGGGTTGATTATGTCTACTACAGGTATTGGCTCATCAAGCCGGAGTTCGGATGGGTTGAACATGAGAGCACCAATGTACTCAAGGACATCTACTCTCCGATTCCCGTTTACTGCAACACCCTTGAAGATACCTGGACCTAGAAGAACAGAGAGCACTGTATCATCACGGACAATAGACCAAAGCTGCCTTGACACAATCATGGCTTTCCCTGAAATGTCAGTGTTTCGAAGAACTCCCGTATCAAAGTCATACGCCTCAATATCAAGCAGCCAGTATAGTGGTATAGATTCCAGTTTGTTCAACCTCCGTATACATTGGAGAGCACAAAGTCGAACACAAGGTCTATTGCCTTCTCGCCTTGTTCTGTCGAAGAAATCGATGTCAGCTCTGCATGTGATGAGTCAACGAGTTCTTCTATTGGCAACCCTTCAATCTTGAATCTGTCAGCCAGTTCTGAGAAGCACTTCGCTACACTGTCAGTTATCGAGTTACCTTGATGAAGGAGATATCTTAGAACCCGACCAATTCGGTCCTTCAGAAAATGCGCACGTTCCTCATCTTTTCTTCTCCTTGCAAGGTGTACATCACGTTCAAGAAAGTCAAATGGAGAAGTGAGATCGGGTTCCGTCTTGTTGCCTCTGGTTGAAGCCATCCCCACAGAAACATAAGCAGACTTATCACCTCTGCCAGTGGGACGAGGAGCAATATGCAGGATTAGATGTGCTGTGGCTCTTATTGTCATCTCTTCCAGTGGGCCATCCATCTCCTCAACCAAATCCATAATCCTTTTTGATGATAGGTCGGAAGTTGCTGAATCCACTGCACCATCCAAAGCGCCGCTTAGTCTTCTAAAGAGGGCTTGATTTCGCCTCCTAAGCTGCAGGAGCTTTCCTTGAAGTGTTGCTAGTTTCCATTTTGTCACTGCAGGTCCAAAAGCAACCAAGGCATCAAGTGAGTTGGATTGAGCGTGCTCCTTCATCCAGGTTTCTAGAAGTGGTGCAATGAACCCTTCGGCAAGTTTCGCCCTGTTAGCAATGAGTGACACCGCCTTTTCAATTGACGGAGCGACGTCATCTAAGGAGGCCTCAAGATTCGCTAACTCACGCACTTTCAACTCAAGTTCTCTAGCAAACTTCCCATAGATATAGGAGATCCACCTCGCTTCTGCAACTGAAAACTCCATGACATTGCCCGGAAGATTAGGTACTGCATCGCCAATAGACGCTCTGCGTTCCAATTCCATGGATAAAAGGCTCACAGCCCTGCGGACTGATAAAATGCCATCCATGTCAATCAAATAGGCAAGCGTTGCCACCTCCAATGGACAGGAGGTTTCGTCAGCAATCTTTCTGGCACTCTCCACTGAAACCCTTCTCGCCCTCTCATGGAGATTTGCATGAGTTTCGGCGAACTCTTGGGTCAATCTCTGCCGACTTACGCCAGCCATTTTTTCCAAGTCGGATTCTGGTAGCACTGAAGAGTACCTCATGTCATCTGAGTTCCAAAGCTGCAGACTCAGGGGAAGTTCATTTTGTGGGCAAATATGTCTTATGTGGACTTATTGCCTTAGATTTGAAGGGCAAGAAGGCGTGAAGTTGCGAGTAATTCATGCTCCACCAGACAGCAAGAAGAAGTGAATACCAAACCCTATGAAGATCGAACCCAGAACGAGGGCAAGGAGCATTTTCTGCACGGACCTATGACGACTGTGCTCCACATGCACAACAAGCCATCCAAAGGAGATGAGGCCAAGAACAATGAATATTATTGACAGTGAAAGAAATACAGGTCCGAAAGATTGGGCAAAGGCTGGTACAATTTGCATGAATACATCCTCGTGTCTTGGTTTTATGCAATCGCCGATAGCGGGCCGAATTTAAAGGTCACGGTCATGAGACTATACAAAGAAACTGGCCACTCCTGTGTATTCCTTGTCATCAATTACGACACGGCGCTGCATCCGTCCCCTTTTCTTTGCTTGCTTCCTCTTCTCAGCAAATGACATCTTCGGGTCATCCGGAATTTCAATGTCATCTATGTCTATGGTATTGTAAATTGCAATCTTCTTGGTCTTTGGAGTTACCTTGTCAGCAAAATCGGGAAGCAACTCCTGAATTATGAAGTCAAACACCTCTGGTGTATTCCCTAAGGCACCTTTTGTGAAGGTAGGATCTTTTTCCTTCTCCTCATCCTCCTCATCACTTGGTCCACCCTTTGGGAAGGAGGTCTTGGTCGTCAAACTCCAAGGCTTTGACCCGTCTCTTGGAGAAATCGAAAACAAATAGAAGGTTGTGGGATCATCGAGTTCCACGAGCTGTTGAATATCCTCAAGTGGAGGCACTTCGCTCAACTTTGCTGCATAGGTGCTAGCACCTTTTCCCTTCGATACTTTCCAGTCAAGAGGCATGCGGGCAGTAGCATACTCTGATGTGCGATCACCATACGTTCGCAGGAGACCCTTCAACTTGTGGGAAGTTTTCGGAGCTCCAAGCAGGTATGCCCTGAGAAACACCTTCTCATAATCAAGATCCGCCTTGAATGTGATCCTATTGGAGCTAAAGGCAATCTTGGCTCGGGGGCCTGGATGTGACCCTATGCCGTATTTTACGAGCTTTGCATGAGAGAACTCGTCTGCTTTTCCCTTGATTATCTTTGCCAGCCAGTTCATTCTTGCTCACTTTCAGGGGATTGGCTTCTTTGTTCGATTTAAACCTGTCGTGGAAAGCAGGATTGCACTATATCAGAGAATCACCAGACCCAAGAATATCCACAACCAGACCACGATTACTGTGACAACCAGAACCGCAATAAGGTCTACAACAAGCCCTGTAGTCACCATTTCACGCATCTGAACCTTGCCGGTGCTATAGGCAATTGTAGACGGTGGTGTGCCAGTCGGTAGTGCGAAGTCCATAGATACGGCAATAGCGATTACCATAATAATTAGCAATGGGTCAATGCCAAGCTCGGTGGCCAAGGGTATGGCAATGGGAATTAGAATAACAGCGGCTCCGGTGTTTGAGGCAACCATGGTGACCAATACCGCAACAACTCCGATTATTATCACGACAAGGAAAGAAGGAAGTACTCCAAGTCCACCCATCTGATAGGCGAGAAACGTAGAGAGACCCGTGTCGATCATTGCTCCGCCCAGAGCAATTCCGCTGCCAAGGATTAGCAACGACGACCAGCTAATCTTCGATGATACGTCTTTCTCATCGAGTAGCCCTAAAACCAAGAGCGATAGCCCGCCCATCAATGCCACGATGGGACTAGAGATACCATGTCCAGACCACCCGATGAGTTCGACCATGAAGTCAGGCAAACCTTCAGTTAGCCAGAGAACAATGACACTGCCGAAGATGACAACAACCATCTTCTGCTGCAGTGACATAGGGCCTAGCTTCAGATACTCCTTGAGTGACACATCCTTGAGGTCTCTCATCTCTTCGATGTCTTTTGGAATCTTGAAACGAAACAGGATCCATCTCCAGATGAGTGGCAGCATGATTAGAACCACTGGAAGACCGAATGGAATCCAGCTCATGAACGAGAACTCGGTGCCCAAGAAGGAATTGATGTAGGAGGCCGCAAGTGGATTGGGGGGAGACCCCACAAGGCTGGCAACCCCACCCAGCGTTGCAGAGTAGGCAACTCCCAAAACCAGTGCTTTTCCATACTTGTCCCGCGTATCAACATCACGTATCCTTGTGATGACAGCTAAAGCTATTGGAATCATTATTGCGGCAGAAGCAGTGTTGCTAATCCACATTGAAAGAAAGGCCGTAATACCCATGACTGTAAGAAGGAGACCAGACCCAGACCCCTCGCCTCTTGAGAGAATCATCAAGGCCAGTCGCTTATCAAGGTCATACTTGGTCAGGGCTCTACCTATCAGGAATCCGCCGAAAATGAGGGCAACTGCAGGATCAAAGAATGGCATAAGAGCCTCCTGAGGTGTTCGGATATTTGTCAGAACAATTAGAATAGGGATAAGAAGAGACGTAGCAACCAAGCTGATACCTTCAGAGAACCAGAGTATCGCCACGACTCCTAGAATCATGACTGCTGAGCGCGAATTCACCAGAGGTTGATATTCAAAGACAAAGCGCTGCCCTGATTGTCTTGTTGGGCGTATGGTTATGTTGAAATTAGTGGCTCCTGCGAGTTGCAGATGGAATTGGTCTGCAGCTAGGGTTTCACCAAATGCGATGACTTCAACCCTGAAGTTACTGGAGGTGGCAATTGGAACATATGTTAGGGCTGTAATCTCCAGTACTAGCGAGGAGGAGTTAACCAAGTACTCAGACTCAATGGGCTCACCACCCTGTCCAAATGTTACGTTCATCTGATGGTATATCGTGCCGGAAGGGGCCTCAATTATCAGAGTGGCGTGGTAGTCGCCGGGCTCAAGGGAAGTCGGTGCGAAATTGTAGAGGAGAAAGGCCGCAACAATAGAAAACGTAAGGACAACCACTGTTTTTCGTGAAACCTGAGTTGCCAGCCGTACCATCTCCGTCCTTCGCGTTTTCAGCTCCTTCAAAAAGCCAACTGCAGCTGCAAATACATTAGTCTATAGGGCGCTTATCCAAAATCTTCTGGAACTGCTCAGTTGGAAGATTATATCCCTTTGTACCAATTATCGTTAGGGACTTCTCTACCACATGACCAGTTGAGTCTTCCAAGGTCTCTGCTAGCTGCTGGAAGCTCTCGAGAGGACCTTCATAGATAGTAAAGCCAGTAAAATCGGTTCCGAAGGCATTTCCAGCCTCAACAACGACTTTAATTTCCTTTGGAAGACGTTGCTTTATGGCTGCCCACTCCCTTAGCCATTCGTGTTTTTCCTCGTCAGACAGAGTCCGTAGACGATACAACTGAAGATAAACGAATTCGGTCTTACCGAGCTCTGCCGGAAGCTTACTACTGACCATATTTTCTTGTTACGACCTAGCTAGCTTATAATGGTAATGTGCGAGCCTGAACCAACCTCAACTGGAGTAGTTCCGAATGGGCTTGAGAGCATCAGAGCATAAACTGACACTAATCGCACTATATCTGGTTACAATGATAATGCGAGCATCGTTCTACGTTACAATTGCAGTTATTCAAAGCCATAGCTATCTTGGTGGACTCACTGAATGGGAAGTCGCGGCAGTGCTAATTGTCTATCCTATTACAGAGCTAGCTACTGTATCATTCTTTGGATCCTACAGTGATAAGGTAGGCCGCAGGCCAATCCTCATAGCAAGTCTCTTTGTTACAGGAACTGCGGCACTTCTCTTTGCAGTAGCACCTTTCGCAGCAGTACTTCTTCCCTTTGCAGCCATTTTTGGTCTAGGTGCTGCCTCCAAAGTAACAACCACTCTCTCAATGATTGCTGATGCCTCCTCTGAGGGCAATCGTGCTCGCCTTATGGGATACTACGACCTATCAACTCTAATGGGTCTGGCAGGAGGATATGGTCTGGGCATTATTCTCATCCAGTTTGGGCTCGAAGCCATGGTAATCCTTAGTATGGCTGGCATCGCCTGTTTTGCCAGCGGCGTTATTGCCTTCTTCACAATCAGAGAAACGCGCGTTCGTGCTCATACCGATTCGAGTATGATGGATTTGATTCGCAAGGTGGCCGCAGACAAGCGAATTCAGATGATGCTTCCCGTATACGTTCCCATAATCTCACTCTACGGATTGCTCATTGCAAATGTGGAGAGAATCATTGAAGAGCATTTCTACGAAATCACTCATTCCGACTTGTTAGTCCTCTTCGCAATGCTTGGGATTTCTCTCGTCACGGGGATTATTGTCATGGGACACCTCTCGGACTATGTAATGAAACGGCGGCCGTTCATCGTAACAGGACTCATCGGGTTTGGAACTCTAGCGTACCTGCTCGTGGCCAACGCAGCGGATATCACAGCTCTTTGGGCAGTCTGGCCTTTGCTTCCACTACTGGGATTCATCGCCGGCTCATTTCCGCCAGCAGCCATGGCATATCTTACAGATGTTTCAGAAGAGGAGTCCAGAGGGAGTACAATGGGAGTATATTCCATCTTCTTTGGGTCGGGAATGATAATTGGTCCTGCAGCAGGAGCTTTTGCCTATTCAACATTCAATCTGCCAGGCCTCGCCGTGCTTGTAGCAGCCCTGATCCTTATTGCATGCATTGGAACATATTTCATGCCAGAAGCTCACGGTCCCAGCAAAACAAACGTTGGGGAATGATTGAGCAAGAGTTAATAGAAACTTGATTACAATGGGGGACAGGAACTCCGTATGGGGAGATTCATCATGGCACGAATTACCACCATTAGCAACATAATGTCCGGCGTTGGAATTGCGATTCTGGCCTTTGCAGCCATTATCAAATATATTCTCGAATCGCTGGGCCAAACTGGAACGACCTACCCATTCTATATTTGGATTGTTGGAGCCGTCCTTTTGGCCATAGTTATCATCATGAGCACGATAAATACCTTCACAGAGATGACAGGCTTTGTTCATCCTGAAGATAAGCTTGTGAGCAATATGTTTGTCTTCCTCATGGCGATTGCCACAGTACTAATCTTCGGTCTTCTTGACGAGGGGGTCACTTATCAGAGAAGTCTCTTCGATATGGCCGCAATGATTGTGATTGCTTACATCTTCCTATTCATCTTTGTCTTTTTCAGCGGAGAAATCACTGAAGCAGGGGAGATGGGTCAGGTGAAGGAGATGACTGCACGTTTCATGCTTCTATCGCTGCTTCTTGGAGTGATTATGGCTGGTGTGAAAGTCGGTCTCGATTTCATTTGGGACGCCACAGATTCCTATACACTGGCTGCAGGTGCGCTTGGCATTTTTGCTGTAGCGCTGGTAGTATTGATTGTTGTTCTACTAGGTAGAAAGTATGAGCCTGTGGGTGAGTAACTCAGGAATTGGGATGGAGTGCAAGCCCATCCCACTCATATTTATTCGCTTCAATTCCTTTTGAGCAGAGCAAGCCTCTCAGCAAATCAAATAAGGATACAAGAGGAGAGAGGCATTAACATAGGTGGACTCAATGGCTGACTCTAAGCTTTGGCTCGGCAACTATCTTGATGATGAAGGAAAAAGGATGGACAAAAGGTTTGAGATTTCGGTAGACTTGCTAAGGAGGCATGGCGGCATATTCGGTTCAACTGGGTCAGGCAAAACAGTCCTTAGCAAGGTGATTCTTGAAGAAGCTGCACTAGAAGGAATTCCGATTCTTGCCTTTGACCCGCAAGGAGACATAGCATCGCTCATGCTTCCGGGCGATCCAAAGCAACTGAAAGAGAAAGGCGTACCACCTGAGCTTCTTCAGGAATTCATGGAAAAAGTCATTGTCCGAGTTTACACGCCCGCAAGCAGCAAAGGGCTGGCTGTTTCCATTAATCCCTTAAAGCTTCCGGACCGGTCTGCTGATACTGATGACATAATCCGTCTGATGGATAACTGCGCCAGAACACTCACGAAAGTCTTGATGAAAGTGGCGGGTCTCTCAAGGTCATGGGAGGGAAAATCCTTTGCAGTTCTATATGAACTATTACGGAACATCTGGGAAAGTGGGCGTGAAGTCAAGGACCTCAAGGAGCTAGCTGACTTGCTTACTGTCCCTGCTGAGGAGATTGGAGTAGATCTTGAACCATACATGAAGCTATCTGAGAGAATCACCCTAGCTACTCGAATCAGAACCCTTACCGTTGGTTCTGCTCAGCTTCTTTTCAAAGAAGAAGGACAGATAGACTTTGATGAGATGACAAAGCCCGTGGGAGGGAAAACTCCTATCAACGTGCTCTTTCTCAAAACACTGAGAAGCGAGGAGGAGAAGCACTTCTTCATTTCCATTGTCCTAAACCAGTTATACTCTTGGATGCTTAGGCAAGGATTCTCTGACAAGCCGCGAATGGTCATTTTCCAGGATGAGGCTGCACCATTTATCCCAGCAGGAATGAGTTCACCAGGACCAAAAGAGACGTTTCTTCTGCTCTTTAGGCAAGCTAGGAAGTATGGAGTGGAATGCCTTATCGCGACACAGAGTCCTAAGGACATCGACTACAAGGCATTTGAGCAATTCAATAGCATAGCCGCTGGAAGGATTAGCAGTGAGCAGTCGCTAAAGGTTCTTGAGCGCATTCTAGAACCAATTGCTGGGGAAAAGGAGTCAGAGGAGATCATCACCGCACTGCCGGGACAGCAGACGGCTAGCTTCATCTTCTCGTCAGCAGACTTGAAGCCAAAAGTGAACCATATCGGCGTAAGGTGGCTCCTTACCAACCATATCACGCTCACAGAAAAAGACGTTCAGAAGCATATGTCGGAACTCAGAAAGGAGCAGGAGAAGATTCTGAAAGCACTTGAGAAGGAACGACTCGAAGAGGAAAAAAGGCAGGGTATGGAAATAGAACAGAGGAAGCTTGAGGCAGAAAGAAAGAAGGCTGAAGCTGAAAGAACCAAGCTCGAAGAAGAAGAGCGAAAGAAGAAGGAAGCAGAACTCGCAGCTCTGAAAACCAAATTCAAAAGTGCAAAAGATGACGAGAAGGTCTTTGAAACAAAAGGCCAAGCAGGAAAAGTGTCCTATGAAGACCTGATGAATGCCTTTGTTGCCAGGATTGAAGCCGTGGCAAAGACCGCCTTTGGTCTTCCGTTCCTTAAGGAGCTGGTGGGTAGAGGTGAGCTGAACTACGAAAAATCATTGACGTACTACTTGAAGGAAACCAAGGCTGCAATCAAACAAGGTTTAGCGAAACGAGCAAAGAAAGAAGAAACAAAGCGAGGTGGATCAAAGATGGTCGATTTCATTGTCTTTGACTTCGAGTACATTCTTGAGCAAGTGATTAAGAGCATGGGTGTCAAGCAGCCAGAATACATCGATGAAAAGAGGCTCAAGGATAGCTTCGTGAAGATGGTGAAGAGAGCATCAAAGAATAGCCTGCTTGAAAGGATAGTCCTTGGAGAACCATTCCTAGAGTTCAAAGCTTAAACAGTGTTTGAGTAGAAGAATGAAAGGTCATCCGCAACGCAGTCTATCCATCTTTGAATCATTTCTAGGGTTATTTGCGTGGAAGAGGCGAGCATCTCTCTTGTAACCACAGGAGAACCATACAGCAAAACAAGGACATCCTTACTCCCCGTATCGACCTTGGATAGATTAGAATCATGAGTTGCGTATCCGAAGCAGAGGATTTTTTCTTCATCAGCCAGGACAATTTCTCTTCCGCGACAGGTCATCTCCTTCCCGCCAATACGCGTAAATACCTCACCCCTCTGAGCAGTTCGAATAGTAAGTTTCCCTTCTCGCTTTGCCTCATCGATTAGACCAATTGGGAGTTTGTGGTAGGGCGAGGCAAGGTTCACTACATCAACGAGGTCGGAAATGCGCCAGAGATTCTCTCCTCTCAGTATCCTTCTCAGAAGTGCCTCACTTGATACCCGAAGCTTGGTTGGATCCATTCCAAACGACCAGTAGAGCTCTCTATATGACCCCAAAATAGTGTCATCCTTCAAGTCTTCAAGATTTGACTTCAAGCGTATCTCTTCGAATATCTCATTCTCGAAGGTTTCAAACTCCTTGCGTGATTGGCCAATTGAGAGATTCCTCAATGTAATGATGGAAATTGAAAGATTGCGTGGGACATCGAATTCGACTTGAAGCTTGGGATTCGATTCATCGAAGCGAGGTGCCATAGATTACGATGAATTGGAGCTGGCTAAGAGTCTTACGTGCCAGCCCCAAAGGCAATCTAGAGTGCCAATTGAGGCTAGGACTTCGAATCAAGCAGAGGGATTACACAAATGAAGCGAAATGGTTCGTTCCCCTCGGTGTTATCATACCCATGCTCAATATTTGGAGGCACAAAAACAATGTCATCCTTCTTGGCGATTTGCTCGATCTCACCTAGCATCTTTGCCTGTCCTTGAAGCACGAAGATTTCGTGTTCCTCATCATGACTGTGAAGAGGGATTATGCCACCGGGCTTGATTTCGAAATGCCTCATAGCATAAGTACGTGCCCCTGTTTGCCGCCCAATAAGCCAGCGCACCGTTGTATTTCGAGACCCGTACGCTTCCACAACTTGTTCTTCACGTTCTTTGAAATTGATGGCATACAAGAGAGAGCACCTCCGTTCAACGAACCCAGCAGTGTTTCATCGCTGATTCCAGCCATATATCAGTATTGGGTTATAGTCACATTTTTCACGTAGTAGTTCCTATGGCTGGAAGTGCCATAGAAAGGTTAATCTGAAGAATTCAGCAAACTGGCAGAATAGCACAGGATTTCAAGATGGCTCTGAGAAGGCGATAAGCATGAGCGATGATACATATGTCCGCGCAAAACTAACTGAGATTAACAGCGCTATTGAGCGTCTCACGCAGATGCTCAACAGAATGATCGAGGTGATTTCCAAGATCACCGAGCTGCAGGACTCAAACACGGAGCTATCGCTGGCGGTTGCAGCCAACGGCGAGAAGCTTGATGAACTCATGCAGAAAATAGAGGGACTATCCTCAGGCAGGAGCATGGGTGCGCCATCGGCTGATGAATCACTTGCCAAGAAAGGAGCGGTTTCTACACTTCAGGCAGTACTGGAAACCTTAGAAACCCAAATTCGCGAAGGCGCGATAGCAAGTGATCTCGCAGTAAAGATTCGCGAGGCTGCATCAACCTTGGAGCAAAGAGGAGGCGGAGGTTCACTGGTAGTCAAGATGCAGAGATGGGTGAGGATTCTAAACACATACAGCCGAGTGGATTCCATCAGTCCTCAAGACGTTCAAAAACTGCGAGCGGACCTGAAGGAGTGGCAAAAGGACCTATCGATGATTCGATAGCAACCGAGTTTTGGTGCATTTGCGCATTTTGCTAGCGCGCCAAAGACCTTCTTTGGTCTACGCTTTGGGTTTATAAGCGGATGCAACGTGCCCAATACTTAATAGCACTGTCTGACACATGAAATGTTGTCCCTACACGCCGGAAAATAAAGGGGTGCACCCTCAAATGATACCCGAAAACTGGGAAAGCGAAGTCCAAGAGGCCATTGAACGATTTCCTCAGCCGCATCGAGAAACAGTCTTGGAAGCATGGTACGAATGGTTGCAGACTGACCCAGAACAGCCGCTATATAGGAGCTGGTCTGAGTTTGCCACACGTTTTGACAATCAAGAAGCACTCTATACAGAGCTTCGAGTCTACCTGAAGCGTGTGACAAACGAACTTCGAGACCGCGAAGTTCCATTGACACTCTGGCAAAAAGCAGCGAAGGCATTGGCCGCAGTCGCAAGCGTATTCCTTGTAATCTTCTTGGCACTCTCAAGAGTTTCCAGAGCAGCTGAATAGTCGGTGGTCCTTACTCAATCAAACAGAGAGTCCGACTTATATTGGGCTCAATGTTACTGATTAGAGGGAGTCATGAAGTATATGATTACATCGCAGCCTGATAGCATGCACTATCTGGTGGATCAGGCAACCAAGGCTGTAAGGAATTCCAAGAAGGCTTTAGCAATCTCTCATATCGATGCAGATGGTATTTCAGCGCTCTCAATAGTCATCACTATGCTGCAGCGGGAAGGAATAGAAACGACTTGGAGAAACATTCACCAACTGAACTCCGAAACAATATTGGAAGTCGTCGATCTGATACAGGAGAACAACCCCGATCTTGTGATTTTTAGTGATTTGGGAACAGGGCAGATGAGTTTGATTCTAGAGCACGTCCTTCCATTTGCGGGCGTGGGCTATGTAGTTGTTCTCGACCACCATCTGCCTTCCGAGGAACGAAGCGATTTTTCAAGCATCTTGGATGATGATAGGCTCATTGAAATAAACCCATGTCAGCACGGATTAAGTGGAAGCTATGACCTTTCTGGGTCGGGAGTGGCCTTTCTCCTAGCATATGCCCTTTCAGAAGCAAACGTTGACCTCTCTGAAATAGCAATTGTTGGAGCAACTGGAGATCTTCAGGACTATTACGGAAAAGGATTCAAGGGAATTAACAGAGATATTATGGAGCTTGGCAAGGAGGCGGGATACATACTTGTGGAGAAGGACCTAACATTCTTCGGAATCAACACACGGCCGCTTCCGTATTTGCTCGAATATGCAACAGAGCCCTACCTCCCTGGCATTACTGGGAATCGAGAACATTGTTTTGACTTCCTAAATGAACTGGGCATAGAGCTGAAGGATGACAACGACTCGTGGAGGACTTGGACAGATCTAGTTCCTGACGAGAAACAGACGATTATACAGGCGCTTTTCAGCCATATCCTGGAAACCTATGATAACCCAAAGATTGCCACTGGGATTGTGGGCGATGTCGTAACACTCCTGAAACGGCCCGAGAGGACAGAGATGAGAACAGCCAAGGAATTTTCAACGCTTCTAAATGCATGTGGTCGCAATAGAAGACCCGAAATTGGAGTAGAGATATGCCTGTCGGATGAACAAGCATTTCGGATTGGCAAGGCTCTTCTTCAGCAACATCGTGCGAATTTGGCTGGAGCACTTCGTCGCCTAGAAACGGATGGGTACCTTGAAGAAGATGGAATGTATGTTGTAAGGGACCCAGAAACCCCGGATACTATCATAGGGATAGTAATCGGCATGGCACAGGGCTCTCGGATTGTGCCCATCAACAAGCCCATCATTGGCGTGAGCACAAACACTACTGGTGACGGACCTCTGGTAAAAATCTCAGGAAGAGCAAGGCGCGATCTTGTGAAACGGGGTGTGAATCTGAAGGAAGCCTTTGTGGCGGTGGGCCAAGAAATGAATGAGAGATATGAATCACAAGTTGTTGAAGCAGGAGGTCATCCAATGGCAGCAGGCGCCTTTGTTCACACCGACTATTTGGAGGAGTTCCTCAGACTTGTTTCATCACAACTAGCTGAAGTATTGAAATGAAGAGAAAAATGGAGTAAGGGGGAGAAATCCCCCTTGTATTGTATCGATTCTACAGAACCCTAGTACTCCTCGGCGGTAAGTGATGCGCCGATGATTCCTGGTACAAAAAGAAGGGCAAAGGATACGCCCAAGTCGATGGCAATGTTTCTTGCTATGTTCACCAACATTGATAGATCAGTTGGACTTAGACCCATAGTAAGAACAATGTAGCCAACGAAGAATAGACCAATGGAAATCAGCGAAACGAAGAGCATCCGAACACCGCTCTTGGACACCAAGCCGGCAATGAAACCGGCAACTCCCAAGGCAACAAGTGGGGCAAAAGCGCCACCCATAGCGAAAGTGTAGGGAAAGAGTAGTTCTGCAAATAGTAGCGCTCCCTGTATCTGTAGCCATCCAGTGATGTCACCGCTGCCCAGAACAGCTTGAATAGTTGCAAGGTCCAAGCCAAGAATCTGGAATGCGCCAATCACAATCGCGACTACGAGGGCGATAAGCAATGCTATAATTGTTCTGAACATTGTTCTGAACACATCCTTGTAGATGGGTTTATCCGTGCTACCTCGTTGCTAATAATCGCTTTTATACTTCTTGGCAATCGGGTCCGTATTTCTAGCGTGAAAACCCATTATGAATCTGAACAATTTCTGATGAGAACTTCTTAAGCAATGCAACAATGGCAGGATGACTTTCTTCAGCAGGAATTGCATCAAGAGCAAACCATCCCACCTGTACGTTCGGACTCTCTGGATGTAAATCAAATGAGAGTGCACGGCATAGGTAGTGATTTAGTAGGAAATGATATTCCACAACATCTTTGGCATCTCTCAGTATAACATCATAGGTATCAAGCAACTTGAGTACCTCAATATTGACACCAGTTTCTTCCTTCACTTCCCGAACCAATGCCTCTTGCTGGGATTCCCCGACTTCAACAGCTCCGCCAGGAATGCTCCAAAGACCCTTACCTGGATCCTTATCGCGTGTGGTCATGAGAACGCCAAGTGGACCTACGACAATTCCCCCTACACCGGGGATGGGAAAGGGAGGATATCGTCGCTCCAAGTCATATCACCGCCTGAGGCTAGGACGACGAAAGCCCTGCGGGCATTCTGATTAAAGACCCACAATTCTCGCAAACTTGGTCTTGGTAGATGTCAAACCCTTCAATTGAATCATAGATCATCTTCATCTCACTAGCACATTCTCTGCAGGACACCTTGACGTATCGGCGGAGCTCAAACACAACACGCCAAGCATTCCTTGAATGCTCAAGTAGACCCCTCCGGTCGTATTCGACTGCCAACTCCACCCAAGGAGCTGCAGCCCCAGGATCAGCTTTGGCCCAACGGACCAAACAATCGAGAAATAAGTGATTCTTGCCAATCTTGGAATATGCGAAACAAAGACCGTGCCAAGAGCTGGTTTCGTCAGTAACAAGCTTTTCAGCCTGCTCCAAGTATTTCTGACTGGCCTCATAATTGCGCATATGGTGTGCCAAAACTCCTAAGCTTGAAAGCGCTTCAACATTCTCAGGATCCTCCTCCAATACCTTACATAGGCAATCTCTTGCTCCCTCGTGTTCGCCGGATTGGAAGCGAAGCTCTCCGAGGAGTATTAGAGACCGATAATCTTCCGGAGCGAGGGTAATCGCCCTACCAACAAAAGGAGCGGCCTCGTAAGGCCGATTCTGGATGAGCATCAAATAGGCATAATTGGAAATGGCAGACATGAATGCTGGCTCTATCCGATGCATTTCAGCCCATTGCTCAGCTCCTGAAGTGAAATCTCCCAATCGGTAGTAACTGAGAGCCAGAAGCCCCCTTAACTCCAGATTGTCAGGAAACAACTCCACTGCATCCTCAAGAATCCAAGCTGCATCTCCATACCTGGTTCTCGCATAAAGAATCCATCCGAGATCAATCCAAGGGTCAGACTGAGTGCAATCCAAGCGTATGGAACGACGCAAGTGGTCTTCAGCTTCTTCAAACCTTTCGAGAATGCGAAGAGCCCTGCCCAAAAACATGCTAACAATCGAGTCCTCTTCGATCATTTCTTCTGCCTGTTGAAGCACCTCAACTGCCTTCTCAGGCATTTCGGCTTGAACATAGGCAATTCCAAGGTAGACAAGCGCATCAACATCCTCATCAATTTCAGATTCAATGAGCGACTCAAGAAGCTCTATCGAAGTATGAGGGTCTCCCTTGTGAAGAGCATCTATTGCTTTCGTAAGTCGTTCATCAGTCAATTCAAAGTACTCCATCTGAATGAGATTAGTGCAATTTGACTATCCAAGCATTACTGGGCAGATGTCTTCCTGCACTCCAATTATAAGTACCATTGGATATGACAATTATAATGGCCGACAAAGATTACGCGACTCCTTTTTCCATTATGCATGCAGCAAGTCTCCTCAGCCACAGAGCGCGACTTCTCAAGTTTTGGGCAGCAATTCGAAATGCCGTAAATGGACAGAGCTACGTGGTAGACCTTGGAACTGGCACTGGAATCCTTTCTCTTATGGCGGCTCATGCGGGAGCGAAACGAGTCACTGGGGTTGACATCAATCCAGATTCAATAAGATATGCAATAAATGCGGCAAGGATAAACGGTCTTGCGGGTAAGATTTCTTTTGTGGTTTCTCACTTTGCTGACTTCATTCCTGATGAACCTGCAGATATTGTTGTATGTGAAATGCTCTCTTCTATAATGCTGGTGGAGCAACAAGTACCGGCATGCAAGCATGCAACCTCAAAAATACTGAAACCTGGAGGAGTTCTTCTCCCTAACAGCGCGGAAGTATTCCTGGTACCAGTCGAGAGCACAGCTCTTTGGGAAAGGTTTCAGTGCGGGAACATGATTCTTCCTAGAGTACCTCAGACAATAGATAGATCACAGTCTAGAGAACTGGCTAATTTTGTAGGTTTGAAGAAATTTGATTTTTCATCTGAAAGGCTGAGCTGTGATGTTGATGAAACAATTGAGTTTGGAATCGATGAAGAAGGGCTTGTTCATGGCCTGGTTGGAGGTTTCCAGGCGCAGCTCGATAATCAGACGAGACTGACCATGGATGATGGATGGAGAGATCTCTTCCTTCCATTTGAGGACCCCATAAAAGTAGAACAGCATTCAAAATTGAGGGTTCGGGTAAGTTACACGGCAGGCGTCTTTGACTCGCTTCGCCTTGAACCACAATGAGAGTAATCCGCCCTCTTCTGCAGCTACTCGGAACAGACATAAGAACCAGGAGGATATTGCTGCAAGAACTCCTCGCGCAAGATGTCCATGAGAAGAAGATCATGGAAGTTCCCGCCCATGAATTCCGTTTTTCTTATGAGCCCCACCTTTTTGAAGCCGGCCTTTTCATAGGCGCGAATTGCAGCGATGTTGTCAGGAAATGTGTCCAAGGTAACGCTGTTCAGTGCCATCAAGTGAAATCCAACCCATAGCAGAACTCTGGTCGCATCAGTTCCAAAACCCCTGGACCTGAATGTAGGATCCAGAATCGAGATGCTGAGTCTAGCACGATAATGAGGACACTTCATGTTTGAAAGCGCAGCAAGTCCAAGAAATGTGCCGGTTCTTCGTTCCACAATGGCCAGAGTCATGGACCCGGTTTCCCATGGGTCTGACACCATAGACTCGTTAAACCGCTCGAGAAGGGAGGAGCGAGATTTGGGAAGAGGAACACCAATAGTGCGTCTAAGCTCCCATGTATTCCAAAACCTGTAGATTTCTTCGAAATCGGCGCTTTCCAGTGCTCTCAGGCAGACAAGCTTACCGTTGTACAATCCGTTATTCACTCCGTAGAGGTTTCTGGCTTCAGGGCTGCGATATTGAGCCCATCCAAATGTTTTAGAGAAGGGGCATACTTTTATGATGTTCTGTTTGGCCGAAGTCATGTTGGGTGATTATTCATGGAACTCAAAGGTCCTCTTTGTTACGTGGTGGATTTTGATGATATTTACAACTACGCCTACCAGACTGCTTTGAAGATTAAGGAGTCAGGCTGGCGGCCCGATGCAATTGTCGGAATAGCACGGGGTGGCTGGGTTCATGCACGAATTCAGTGCGACCTGCTTGGTGTCAAGGACTTATACTCTGTCAAGGTGGATCATTGGGGGGTAACAGCTACAAAGGATGGAACTGCAAAGCTCTCCTGTCCCCTAGTTGGTGATGTGACCGGAAAGCGAGTTCTTGTGGTTGATGACATTACAGACACCGGACAGAGCTTGACAACGGCTGTGGAGCACATTAAAGACACCGGAAATCCCGCAGAGGTAAGGACTGCTACTCTAATGCACATAGATGGGTCGGAGTTTGTTCCAGACTACTATGGGGTAGAGATTACATGGGCTTGGGAAATCTGGCCGTGGAACTTCTACGAAGACATTACCTCTCTGATTATGAAAATCTTTGAAGGAGAGAAGGTGAATGAGCTGAGCACTATGGAGCTTAAGAAGCACCTCAGAGAGTACAACAACGTGGTTCTCTCGGATGACCAGCTCTCCAAAATAAAGGCCCACATGGGCTTTCTCGGGAAGATCGAGTATCCTCTCGACAAGGCATGGAGGCTCAAGGAATAGCTCTTGGCAGTTCAGTATTTATAAATGGGAGAAGAACATGGAGAGCATCAGAAGACTCTGAGTTGAGAGAGTATGGCATTTGAGGCGAAACTGGAATTCGTTCCGCTAGATCGGAAACAGACGGAAGAAGTAGAGAAGTTGCTGCCAATCGAAATCGGGATGTTTGGCGGCAGTGGAAATTACGATCCGACGGTAATCGAGAACCCATTGGAAATCAAGGTCTTTACGCCATATGGGGCAGCATCTGATAACATCATAGTAGGAAAGGCAAAAGGTCGTTCATTTGCCTTCCTGGCCAGGCATGGGAGAGGGCACACCATTCCGCCGCATGCAATTAACTACCGTGCGAACATCTGGGCAATGAAGGCGCTTGGCGTGAAGCGGATTATCAGTCCTGCAGCATGTGGAAGCCTACAACCTGAGAAGGTGAAGCTAGGCGAGTTTGTGATAGCTGATTCAATCTTTGACCGTACTTTCGGGAAGAGAGCAGACACTTTCTTCGACGGTGGCCCAATAGCCCATCTTCCCTTTGCGGAGCCATTCTGTCCAGAACTCAGAAAGGTGGCAATTGAAACGGCGGGAAAAGTAGGTTACAAGGTCCATGACAAAGGCACATATGTATGTATTAACGGTCCGAGATTCTCTACACGAGCAGAGTCCATGTTTTATCATAATCAAGGCTGGGAAGTAATAGGCATGACTGCCTATCCCGAAGCAGCCCTCGCTCTTGAGGCAGGAATTTGCTTTGTGAATGTCAGTATGCCAACGGACTACGACGTGCACGGAGAAGAGGTTGTCACTCACGAGATGGTTCTTAAAACCATGGCTTCCAACGTTGACCGAGTAAGAAAACTCACCTTTGAGATGATTGACAGTATTCCAAAGAAAGCAGGTTGCAACTGCCAGAGCAAGATGAAAGGCGGTCTCTTCTGATACTGCTTGTGGAGCGATGAATGGATATCTATCCCTATAGGTCGAGTAAGCCTTTACCAGTCGTCATCGTCTCCGAAGTCATCCCATTCGTCCCCCCAGTCTTCCTCTTCCCAGTCGGCATCCTCATCCCAAAGGTCATCATCGTCATTTATCATAGGGAGCCACCAACGGCATTAGTGCAAGAACAGCGATATTTGCCTTTTCTTGACTCAAACCCCAAACCGAAGAAGTATTAGCAGAGGCTGAGACTGAATTTGTCAGTGAACCCCGTTGGTGCGAGTCGCTGTATCTCAAATAGAACCGATGATTGGTGACATGAAACACAATCTCTCAATTCTTTCCAGTATCTTGAAGCAAGCCTCGGAGGCCAAGGCAGAAGTACTCGTATTGCCCGAGCTGGCCAACTCGGGGTATGTCTTTCGGAGCAAGAAAGAGGCTCTTTCTCTATCAGA
This sequence comes from Candidatus Thorarchaeota archaeon, assembly GCA_011365025.1. The sequence continues at coordinate 98,596 of RDOF01000004.1, read as the reverse complement.
ATCTGTGCCAGAAGGTCCGTTTTCTAAAAGGATCATGGAATGGACATCAGAGGGAGGCGTCGTGGTTGCCGGTATTTGCGAACGTGGAGATGACGTTTTGTATAACTCGGCTGTATTCTTCTCGGACGGCGAACACCGGGGCACCTACAGGAAGCTACACCTATTTGACAAAGAAAGGAAATGGTTCCTTGCAGGAGAGGCAGAACCCCCAGTCTTCGAGCATAATGGCACTAGGTACGGAGTAATGGTTTGCTTTGATTGGGCCTTTCCGGAGGTTGCACGAATCATCGCCCTGAAGAAGGCCCATATGATTCTTCACCCTGCAAATCTTGTGCTACCATACTGTCAGGAAGCCATGATTACCCGGTCAATAGAGAACAGACTGTTCACTGCAACAGCAAATCGTACTGGAAACGAAAGAGGTGTGACTTTCTCAGGCATGTCGCAAATAACTAGTCCTACGGGAGAGGTCCTTCTTCGGATGCAAGGAGCTGAAACTGGCCTCGGGTTTGCAGATATTGATCCCAAGGAATCAGAGAATAAGATGATAACAAGAAGCAATGATGTTCTTGCAGATAGAAGACCAGAAACCTACTGGCGGCTCACCGAGGATTCTTAGTCTTGTTTGGTATTTTGCCCTTCCACTTCTCTGCTGGATACCTGTCCGCATTTGACTTTAGCTTCTCAAGAACAGCCTTTGCCGGGTCTATGTCGACAACATCAGCAAGACGCAGCAAGTAAATCAGCACATCTGCTATCTCGTCAGAGAGCTTCATCCTAAACTGGGGATTCACTAGGTAGTTCTCGACTTCTTCGTCTGTCAACCACTGGAACAGCTCAAGTAACTCAGCAGCCTCAATTGAGGTGGAAACAGCTAATGATGCGGGTTTGTGGTATTTCTCCCAGTCACGCTCATGCACAAACTCCCTGATGATTTCGATGAGGGATTCTAATGATAGGTGGTCGTCGTCCAAACCAAGCACCTAGGACTTACTAGAGGTGCGCTGAAAGAGCCAGAGGCTATACAGACCGAAGATAAGAACCGTTACTGACACCGTTGTAAGGGGAGTTCCCAAGTTGGGCAGTATCGATTGTCCGTTTAGGACCCAGCTCATGGTATCGGCGAATCCAACTGCTGCTGCAATTAGAGATATCAGCAGAACGAATATTCCAGCATAACGCATTCTGGATCCAGCAGAGCGTACCATGGTTTGGAGGGCAAACACACAGGCGACAACCGTCAATATTAAAGTGAAGTAGAATCCCTCAAGAAGATAGAGCCAGACCTCCCAAATCGCCGAGGGTGTGGCCAAGATGATTGCAAACCCAATTAGCATAAGAATGAAGGTCGCTGAAGGCCATGGGTCCTCCATGAATTTACTAAGGCGACTCTCGCCGTAATCAGGTGAGTAGTCTTCGTCGTCTTCATCCTCGTCGTCTTCATCCTCGTAATCGTCGTCCTCGTATTCTTCATCCTCATCATTCTCTTCGTCATCGTATTCTTCTTCGAATAGAGGATCTTCGTCGTATGTCATTGGGGTCTCCGCCTAAGTGAGTGCGATTTCGTGTACTTGGCTCCGTTAAAACCCTTGTTGTTCATTGAGGCCAGCCAAAGGACAAAAGATGTCCAGCAGAAGAAGCATTAAAACGAAAACTGCCTGACCAAGGCGCATGTCATCTGGGGACCAGACCTTCGAACAGCTCATCTCGAAAGCACGGCTCTTAAGGCAGCAGGGTCAAAACAAGAAAGCCATAGAGGCCTACCGAGCTGCACTAGGGCAAGATGAATCGAACATCGATGCACTAAATGAGATGGGCCTAATTCATATCCACATAGGAGAGCAAGCTTTGGCAGTTGTTGCATTTGACCTTGCAATCTCAGTGACTCCGGAGGACCCCAGAGCCCATAGCAACAAGGCTGAAGCATATCTTACGATGGGTGACTTTGAAGAAGCCTTGAATGCAGCCAATGAAGGGCTGAAGAATGCTGGTGATAACGCCCTTCTCTGGACGAAGAAGGCGCGGGCACTTGAGAGCATGATAAAGATTGACGAGGCAGTAGTTGCCTACAACGAAGCACTCAAGCTCGATTCAGAGAATCCTGAAACTTGGAAAGCATTAGCTTTGTGTATGGATGCGCTTGAAATGTGGGATGAGGTGGCGCGAGCTTACGAAATTGCGGCAAGTCTCCACGAAAAACGGGGAGAGACCCAGGATGCAGAGAGCTGCATGAAGTTCGCAGAATTTGCAAAACGTTCCGAGAAATAGCAAATTAAAAAGGGGAACCCCGTGCCTCTTAAAAAAAAAGGGCCACAGGGTTCATGACTCCCGTAAATCAGCTCCTTTTCTTGAAGAATATTGCCAAAATTACAGCCACTATTGCAGCGCCGATGTAGATGCCGTATTCTGCCAAGAACTGTGAAATTGGGTCAAGTGTCGTAGTGGTAGTCGTTGTGGTGGTTGTTATACCAAGCTCATTCCGAACGGGAATGACTAATTCAAGTCCATGGTAATCCACGCCGGCTGCGGTCACGTATGCCTGAACGGTAATGTTGGTCCCATCGGCTTGTGGTGCGATTTCATAGAAGTAATTCTCTTCAACTCCCTCGGATGAAGTATAGACGTTTGCAGTTATGGTGTGGTTCACCCATGCACCGTTGTTAATCTTCACTCCGAGCGTGACTTCCTCAACATCATTGTATAGCTCGTGCGCATAAACCGTGACGTTGATAGTCGATGAACTCGTTGGGATATAGGGATCCCATCCAACATTGACATACCCTGATGCATCGCAACCCGCAATGCCCCAGTCATAGTTGAAGACGCGGAGATACCAAGCTGCAATGCCTTCGTGCTGAATGATGACTCCGGCCTCTCTATTGTCATCTATACTTGTCCCACTCCAATTAATGCTGCAGATTAGTATCATTTGTCCGTCAACAATGATAGCTTTGTTATGATTCAGATAGAAGAACCTTGTATCCATCCAAAGGACAGGGATGTTCTCTTCTGCAAGGTCTTCAGCTATCTCCTCATTATTACCCTCGCCTTCATTTGCAATTATCCGAACAGTAACGCCTCTGTGTTTTGCAGCAATAATCGCATCAATGATTGTGCGTACTGATTGGGAGTCATTGTTCATGTAAGGAATCTGGATGTCCAACGTTGCTTGGGCACTATTGATGCACCAGAGGATTCCCTCCAGGCTTGTATCAGGACTTACCACTGGTGTCACACTCATTTGACCAGAAAAGGTTCCCTCTTGATGAAATGGTCTTGGATAATAGCTGTCTATATCTGGGTCGAATTCCAGAGGTGTGCCAGTCCCATCGGAAATGTCGTAGTCGGTACCAATGGACCAGTCATAGTCGAAAACATCTCGGAAGTATTGAGTAACTACTGTATCGGTCATAGCGATGTGATACTCTCTATTTCCTCGATAGTTCTTCAGGGTGAAGCCGCCTGGGGATGAACCAGAAACCCACTCGTCACGGGGGAAGCTGTTCTTTGCCCAATTGCCAGATTGGACAATTGTGGTTTCATTATCGATGATTACGAACTTCTGATGGGAATACGTGAAAGTATCCGAGGTCCATCGAACAGGAATACCGAGCTGGGTCAAGTTCCATGCAGTATAGACATTGAAATCGCCAAGACTAACAACACCTTCGCTAATCATGACCCTAATATCAAGAGATGGCTTTGCGGCGCGAATTTCATGTATTTTTTCAAGAAAAGCGATGCTATTGAACTGGTAAATCTCAACATAGATACTCTCTTCCGCTGAATCCAGGAAATGAAAGATTACATCCAAACTATCATCAGGTGTAACGAATGTGGTTACATTCATGTTTCTGTTGAATGTTTCCAGAGTGAATTCCGCGGGAATTGCATTTGGCCGGACAATGCCAATGGCTGGCACTGTCACAGCTAAGGTTGGGAATAATAAGACTAGAATTATAAACATAGAATACTGGCGCAGTATTCTCACTCTCCTTTGGAAAAGGCAGAGCAATACTACTTATCAGTTGTGCGATTTATACTAAGAATTGGAAAACACATGGGGAATGAATTTGAGATCAGTAAAGGCATACTATGTATCAGGGATAGAGAAGAAGGACGTCGTGATATCAGCAGTTCAAGAGAAATTCGGAAAGAGAGCAGAAACTATTGAGTCATGGATGGTCATATCAGGTGAAGAAGGCGAGGACTTAGAGTATTTCAAACTGAGCATGGAAGAAGACAAAATCAAGGTGTTAGTCAAAATATCTGATCGCTCCCTTCTTCAGTTCTTTAGTGATCTGCTCGGAGAGCCAGTTAAAATAAAATGAAAAGAAAACCTCAGAGGTATCAAAGACAGGGGAACACACCCTAAATTCGGGATGTCCCCTGTCGAGTGTCGCATTCCAATGAGGCAGAGCCCCATGGAAATTGTTGTTTACTCTCCTTCTTCGATAGCGCCCTCTGGGCAGCTGTCTACGCATGCATAGCACTCAGTGCACTCATCGGCGCGGTCAACCTGGTACACCGCTTTGTCGTTAACAACATAGAGCGTAGGGTCGACAGGACAGACATCAGCACATGTGCCGCATGCAGTACATGCATCAGTTACTTTCCAGATCATTGTTTGGTCACTTCACCTACGGACTCAAAGGTCCGACGTGGCTGAGGCATTGTACATTGCATTTAAACTTCAGGGTTGGACATGAAAGACAGCAGGAATCTTCAAATGCTGAATCTTGAAGGCCTCAAGAACCTACTACAGACATTTTCACGTGGAATTTGCACACTAAACGCCGGTGATATTGATGACCACAGACCCAATCGACCAGAAGACCGAAGAGAGGTTTGCACGTCGGTTGGGACTAGCAGGAGCCACAAATATTGGCCTCGGCGCCATGCTCGGAGGTGGCATCTATGTCATTGCTGGTCTTGCAGCAGGTATGATAGGTCCGGGGCTCTTTCTCGTCTATCTTGCTACTGGAACACTGACCATCTTTACTGCACTGAACTATGCGGAGCTAGCGGCATCAATTCCTAAGGCAGGAGGCGGCTACACCTTTGTCCATGACACGTACGGGGGAGCTCCTGCATTTTTCACTGGATGGTTTCTTCTTATTGGGAACATCGTTGCCTGTGGGCTGTATTCGCTGGCTGTGGCTCAGACCATTGCGGTCTTTTTGCCTGGGTCAACAATTGAAAGCACAGCCGTTATCGCAGTTGCTATTATCAGCTTCACGTTCGTGACAAACGCTGTGAGTGTCAAGAGTGTCAGCAATGTCCTTGGAATTCTGAATATTGCTCAGTCAATTGTTCTCTTTTCATTCATCGCTCTTGGATTCTTTTTCATCCAACCAGCAAATCTTGACCCACTCTTTGCTCCGGGAACAGGAATTCTGAATTTCCTGTCAACAATCTCTTTCATCTATATCAGTTTCATAGGTTACGAACTCATAACGACGGCATCTGAGGAGATTAAGAATCCTGCACGCAATATTCCAGCGGCAATCATTCTGACTCTTATCATAGCAACCGTTGTCTATATCGCTGCAGCACTCGTCATTGTGGGAGTTACACCATACATCGGGGTTGCGAATAGCCTTACACCAATAGCAGATGTATATGGAAACATGTTTGGGATTGGAGCATTCTACCTTGGATTGGCAGGCATGGCAGCATCAAACTACGCCGCTCTGAACGCTACTTTTCTAGCAACAGCCAGAGTCGCATATGCACTCGGTAGGGATAGGTTTCTTCCAGGATTCCTTGAGCGAATCCATCCCAGGTTTAGGACACCAGATTTGGCACTAATTACTGCCTTCATTGCAGTCAGTGCCTTTGCACTTACAGGCAGAGTGGACTTGGTTGCATCTCTCTCGGGACTCGCGTATCTATTTGGTCAAGTGATTGTCAACTCATCAGTCATCCAGCTGAGAATGAAACGACTCTACGTGCCGGGCACGTTCAAGACAAGATTCTACCCGACCTCGCCAATTCTTGGAATAATTGTCTGCCTCATTTTCATAGCAACCCAAACCATGGAGGCACTGCAGCTGGGACTATGGCTAGCTATCTTTGGGCTGCTCATCTACACTATCTACGGTCGTAGCAGGTACAGACGACATAGAGCGGCAACGCGGCGTGATAGAGTTGCAGAAACGGTGCGGGTGATGAAAATCCAAATCCCCCAGAAAGCTCCCTCGAGCAAGATTAGGCTTGAGGATGTTACATAGTCACGCCGCTTCTGAGTCCAGCCACTCACGTAATTTTATTGCGGATTTTGTCGTCATTCCCTCAACTTTGGCCAGTTGATCAACCGTTGCTTTCTTGACCATTTCATAACTGCCAAAGGCGGCGAGAAGAGCCGCGCGTCTCTTTGCCCCAATTCCGGGTGCTTCTTCAAGAATAGAACCAGAGAACCGTTTCTCTCGAAGTTTGTGATGGTATTTCTGGGCAAATCGATGTGCCTCATCTCGTATAGCTTGGACCAGACGCAACCCTTGCGAGGCCTCACCTAAGACAACGCCTTCAGGAAGTTCCCTTGTGAATAGGGTTTCTTCGCGTTTCGCCAGGGCGGCAATATTAAGGTACTCCAAGCCGTGTTCTTTGAGCGCCTTCAATGCGGCATTCAACTGACCCTTACCCCCATCGACCAAAATCAAGTCAGGCAAAGGCTCTCCTCGGTGCAGGACGCCGCGATACCGACGGTAGACAACTTCTTGCATCATTGCATAGTCGTCCGGGGTCTCTTTCACACGAATCTTGAACATGCGGTATCTCTTATTGTCTGGAGCGCCATTTCTGAATACAACACAAGAGCCAGTTGGATCGGTCCCTTGGATATTGGCAATATCAAATCCCTCAATATGCATAGGTGCTTGTGAGAGGTTTAGAGCCTCCTTGAGCTCCTTAACACCGTCGTCGACAATTTCCTCTTGACTCTCGCCAAGAATCAGAACCTTTCTCAGCTGCCTGTAGGCGTTTTTGTTAGCCATCTCCACTAGTTCCATCCCTTTGCGGTCGGAAGGAACAAAGACTGATACCAAGTGGTTATTCTCTTCACTCAACCAATCACTCAGCTGCTCTGTGTCGGGAATTTCCGCCGGAAGAAGTATTTGATCGGGAAGGCGGGGTATTGTGAAGTAGAATTGCTCCATAAACGCAGTTAGAACATCTGCGTCTGGAGTATCCAGACCGACTTCAAAGTAGAAATTGTCTTGACCAATCATTCGACCTGAACGAATAATGAGCATCTCAATGAGTGCGGCCTGCTCCGTTCGTGAGATTCCCAGAACATCTTGGTTTACACCATGAAACTCGACTACCTTCTGCTTGCTCATCAGAATCTCGATGTCAGTAAGTCGGTCTCTCATTTCTGCGGCCTTCTCGAACTCCATATCTTGCGCAGCCTTGTCCATCTGGTCCCGAATTGCATCTGTCAGTTCTTCCATGCGACCATCGAGATACAGACACATTTGTTCGACAAGACTGTGGTAGTCCGCAACTGAGATGTGCTGCTTGCAAGGGCCTGAGCATCGATCGAGATGGTAGTCCATGCATTCCCTCCGCACCTTAGCAGGTTCCTTACACATGGCAATAGGGATGTACTTGCGAATAGTGTCCATAAATCGCTCCAAGCGTTTTGTGCTTCCATAGGGTCCGAAGTATGTCGCTCCATCCTTAGCCGTGTCTCTTGTTATTTCAAAGACCGGGATTTCCTGATTCGGGTCCACTCGAATCCAAGCATGTCGCCGGTCATCCTTGAGCTTGATGTTGTAAGTGGGCCTGTGTTTCTTTATCAGTGTGGCCTCGAGAACCAGCGCCTCACGTTCCGTGTTTGTTACTATGGTCTCTAGGTCGCGTGCCGCGAATATCATCTCCGCCGTCCTGTGCATGAGACCGGTGGTGCGAAGGTAGGAACTCGTTCGCTTCCTGAGTGACTTGGCCTTTCCAATGTATAGAATCTCTCCTTTCTCGTCTTTCCAGAGGTAGACCCCTGGAAGGTCTGGTAGGTCATTGACGAGAGCAGAGATATCGGCCATAGTCGCTCACCATAGAATGTCCACTCCATCATAAAAAAGAACATCCCAAATCAGTAATTCGGAAGCTACAATGTCACTGTACAAGCTTTGCCATGACCGTGCGCCATCTCAACAGGACGTCACACTGCTGTCCCCTGGAACAACCATAATACGTGTACTCAGGGCAAGAAATACAGGGAGACACGTCGTCAAACCCATCGGATGGACTCTCAGTTCCCGCAGAGGCTCCAAGATCCATGAGAACGCGTTCCAGTTCACTCCAGAAATGACTGGGTTTCGGATTGAGAGAAATAGCCTTTCTGAGAGCCATTTCGGCCTCTTCGTGTCTCCCTCTAGAAGAGAGATGCTTTCCCAATAGGTACCAAGAATTCGCATCCCGTGGAAACGCAGCAAGCCTCCGTCGCAAGTCCTGCTCCATCGTACCCATGTTGGCTCCCGATGTGGTATCCTTCTCATCAGGAGAAATAGGAATAGCTTCTCTCTGAGTCATCTATGTGGTCGTCCTCCCGGCTGGACATCTTAACAATTGCAATTTCCATTAATATAGGATACTGAGACGGACCAAAATACGGTAATTTTGTCGAGAAATCGGAGGTATTTGGCGCGATTCTTTTTGCGGAGAGTTTTACTAGATATTTGGCATGGAAAAATAGCTTTTCGGAGTCCTATGCTCTAGCCTCATACTTGACGTTGGGACCATAGAGTGCCGCCCGAAGGTGGTTGCCCGTATAGGATTTCCAGACCTCGCAGACCTGCTCAGGGGTTCCTACAGCCACGACCTCTCCACCGCGGTCTCCACCCTCAGGACCCAAGTCTATTAGCCAATCTGCGGTCTTGATGACCTCAAGATTGTGCTCCACAATGATGACGGTGTTTCCTCCCTCAACAAGCCGGTTCAGAACCTCTAGCAACACGTGAACATCTGAGGCCGAGAGACCGGTCGTTGGTTCATCCATTAAGTATAATGTACGTCCAGTGGTTCTACGAGAGAGTTCTGCAGCTATCTTCATGCGCTGCGCTTCACCGCCGCTTAGGGTTGTGGCAGGTTGGCCAAGCTCCAGATATCCCAGGCCCACGTCACTTAGCGTCTGAAGCTTCTCTGCAATCTTTGGAATGTCACCAAAGAAATCCAGTGCCTCGTCAATGGTCATCCCAAGAACCTCTGTGATATTCTTGCCCTTGTAAGATACCTCCAGGGTTTCTCGATCGAAACGCTGGCCCTTGCAGACGTCGCAGGTCATGTAGACATCTGACATGAAATGCATCTCAACGGTCAGAACTCCACTTCCTTGGCACTTCTCACATCGACCCTCGCGCGTGTTGAAACTGAAGCGGCTGGGCCCAAAGCCCCTTGCCTTGGCCTCGGGCATGATGGCAAAGAGCTCTCGAATGTCGCCAAAGGTCTTGGTGTATGTTGCCGGATTCGACCGGGGAGTCCGCCCGATGGGCGACTGGTCCACCAGGACAATGCGGTCGATGTTCTCAATTCCTTCAATTGAGTCATATGCTCCTGGGATGTCGCTTGCATCGTTTATCATTCGTGCCAGTGCCTTGTAGAGTGTTTCATAGGTTAAGGTAGACTTGCCGCTACCAGACACGCCAGATACACAAATCATCCTGCCCAAGGGAAACTCAACGTCTATTTTCTTGAGGTTGTGCTGACGTGCTCCCCTCAGCACTATGCTGTGTCCATTTCCATTTCTCCGCTCAGTCGGAATTGGAATCTGCCTTTCTCCTGCAAGGTACTGGGCAGTGAGAGACTTCGGGTCAGCAAGGACTTCCGAAGGCGGCCCCTCAGCCACAATTTGTCCTCCATGAACGCCAGCCATCGGACCCAGATCAATCACATGGTCAGCCGCATATATCGTATCACGGTCATGCTCAATGACAACAACGCTGTTACCAAGAGACCGTAGGTGATAGAAGGTCTCGATAAGTCGGTTGATATCCCGAGGATGAAGACCCACGGAGGGCTCATCCAGACAATAGAGAACCCCTGTAAGCGCCGAGCCAATCTGTGTGGCAAGACGGATGCGCTGGCTCTCACCGCCTGAGAGTGACATCGAGAGACGGTCAAGATTCAGGTACTCAAGGCCAACAGAGAGGAGAAACTTCAGCCGCGCCTTAATCTCCTTCAGGACGAGCTCAGCAATCTTCAATTCACGGTCGCTCAGTATGATGTTCTCAAAGAAGGAAGATGCCTCCTCAATGGTCATCGATGATACTTCATCAATCGACTTCCCGGCCACGGTGACTGCAAGACTCTCCGGCTTGAGCTTTCGACCTTTGCAGGCCTCGCATTGCACGCTTCTTGAGAGCACATTAGCTATGTGGCGAGCGCGCCATTGGTAGTATAGCTTCTCAGTACTCTTGGCATCCTCAAAGAGCTTCTCTAGCCATGGTATAAAGCCAAACCACTTCCGAGTCATTTCCCAATGGGAATCGTCCTTCTCCATAACATAGTGGAGAGTATACTCCGGCCTGCCCCATAGGAGGGTTTCCACCTGAGATTCGGTGAGTTCATTCCAACGGGTTTCGAGAGTGAACCCAATTATTTCGCCAAGGGCCTCTAGCCGCTTAAGGAACCATGGACGCTCTCCTGCATTTACTCTCCTGCTGACATCACGAATAGTCATCGATTCATCGGGCACAATTGTGTCGGGCTCAATTGACATTGTCACTCCAAGACCGTTGCATACTTGGCAGGCTCCGTCAGGTCGATTATAGGAGAAGGCCTTTGGACCCAATTTCTCATATTGAATTCCACAGCTGGGACACATGAGCTGTTCAGCAAAGGTCAGGTCAGCCTCATTCTCCCTGGCAACAATGGCAGCGCCTTGGCCGGTTTCGAGGGCGGTCTCCAGTGAACCGATAAGGCGCTCTCGAATTTTCTGGCTCAGTTCGAGGCGGTCAACCACGACTTCCATGTTGTGCTTCTTGCGACCATCAATCTCCAAACCTTCGATATCATGCACCTCACCATCCAGTCGGACTCTTACAAACCCATTCTTCAGGAGACTTTCTAGGATTTCCTCATGTTTTCCAGGCTCATCACGAACTACTGGAGACAGAATGAGTATTCTCTGACCGCCATTCTCCTCCAGGAGTAGTTTCGCGGCAGATTCCGCGGTGAGCTGCTCCATGGGCTTACCGCATTTGACACAATGAGGCGTGCCAACGTTCGCGTATAGAAGACGAAGATAGTCGTGAATCTCTGTGCTTGTGCCAACGGTGCTTCGGGGGTTCTTCGTCCGTCCTTTCTGCTCAATGGATATGGCGGGTGGCAGTCCTGTGATCTTGTCGACCTTTGGCTTGTCCAAGCGGCCCAAGAACCTTCTTGCATAGGAGGAGAGTGACTCGACATACCTGCGTTGCCCCTCAGCGAAGATAGTGTCAAAGACAAGGGTGCTCTTTCCAGAGCCAGAGGGGCCAGTGACGACCACAAGCCGGTCTCTAGGAATGTCTACATCAACCGACTTGAGGTTGTGCTCCTCAGCCTTACGTACTTTGATGTAGCCAGTCATTTCTTCCCCCTCCGTTCTTCGCCAGACTTCAGAATACCTTTCAGGTAACTTCCCGTAAACGATTCATCACACGCCACTATGTCTTCGGGTGACCCTTCCGCAACAAGATATCCTCCCTCGTCGCCTCCTTCAGGCCCTAAGTCAATTACCCAATCAGCTGTCTTGACTACATCCAGCTGGTGCTCTATGACAAGCACGGTGTTGCCCAGGTCAACGAGCCGATGGAGCACCTCAAGTAGTTTTCGGATATCAGCGAAATGCAAACCAGTTGTGGGTTCATCCAATAGGATGATTGTTTGACCTGTAGCAGGTCTCGAGAGAAACTTGCTCAGCTTTACACGCTGTGCTTCACCGCCGCTCAAAGTTGTAGCAGACTGACCGAGTTTGATGTAACCCATACCGACCGCACACAAAGTTTCAAGGCGCCGACGAATCGAGGGGATTCCCTCAAAGAAATCGAGCGCCTCATCAATCCTCATATCAAGAATGTCAGCGATGTTCTTTCCTTTGAAGCGAACCTGAAGGGTCTCTCGGTTGTATCTTCTGCCTTTGCATTCGGTGCATGTTACCTCAACAGGAGGAAGGAACTGCATCATAATAACCTCAACGCCGGCTCCCTTGCACTTCTCACAACGACCACCCTTCACATTGAAGCTGAAGCGTCCCGGTTTGTAGCCTCGAATCTTTGACTCTGGCAGGTCGGAGAACATATCCCTGAGTGGGGACCATAATCCAGTATAAGTGGCAGGATTCGACCGAGGCGTACGACCTATGGGGCTCTGGTCTATCACAATCACCTTGTCCAACTGCTTCCACCCCTCAAGTTCGTCGAACTCGCCAGGTTCGGCCTCTGCATTATGGAACTTCTGCGCAAGCTCTCGCTGGAGGGTTTCTACAATCAAGCTTGACTTACCTGAGCCCGAAACCCCCGTAACACAGATGAACATCCCTAGAGGGATATTCACATTTAGGTTCTTCAGATTATTATGCCGCGCGCCCTTAATAGTGAGGTAGCGGCCATTGGGTTTTCTCCTCTCAGAGGGCACCTCAATGTAATCATCAGCACGGAGGAATCGTGAAGTAAGCGAGTCCTTGCACTTCAGGACATTGTCAAGCGTCCCAGCAACAACGACTTCACCACCCTCAGCTCCCGCGCCTGGACCAAGGTCAATAATGTAATCGGCAGCTCGCATGGTCTCTTCGTCATGTTCGACAACGAGGACTGTGTTTCCAAGGTCTCGTAGGCGTGTGAGAGACCTCAGCAGCCGCTGATTGTCACGAGCATGAAGACCGATCGAGGGCTCGTCGCAGACGTAGGTGATCCCAACAAGGTTCGAACCAATCTGACTCGCTAGTCGTATTCTCTGTGCCTCACCCCCGGCTAGGGACGGGGCGGTCCTGTTGAGTGTGAGATAGTCTAGGCCTACGTCTCTGAGAAAGCCAATGCGCCCCTGTATCTCGCGAAGAATGGGGTCGGAAACCGGCTTGAAACGCCTCGGAACCGTCACCCCGTTGAAGAACTCCTGAAGAGCTCGGACTGAGAGCTTGTCAAGGTCTGCAATCGATCGGCCGCCAAAAGTGACAGCTAGGGACTCAGGTCGGATGCGATGCCCCTTGCAGACAGGACAGGTCTGTTCAGACATGAAACGCTCTATCTCGCGTCTTCGGAACTCCGACTTTGTACTTCTGTAGACTCTGATTTGACGTGGAATGAATCCTTCATAGGACCTCTTGAAATGTCCCTCGTACTTCACGCCGTATCGTTCGTTATCGCCTGTCCAGACCTCGTCGAACTTCTCCTCATCGCCCCAGAAGATGACGTGCTTCTGTTCCTCAGTGAGGTCCTTCCAAGGTGTATCCACATCAAAGCCGTACTTCTCTCCAACCTTCTTGAAGACCTTCCGTTTGAGCACCCAGTTGTCCGGAATCATTGCACCTTCGCGAAGAGTCAGATTCTCATCACGGATGAACTTCTTCTGGTCAAACTCACGAACTACTCCGATACCAGTGCAGTTCGGACAGGCGCCCTGAGGTGTGTTCCATGAGAAGATACGCGGCTCCATCTCTGGAAGGCTGATGCCACACTCAACACAGGCAAACTGCTCAGAGAGGGTCAGGTCTCCATCATCTTTCGAGATGGTGACCACACCCTCGGCCATCTTCAGTGAAGCCTCTACGGCCTCTGATATACGACCACGCTCGGAAGGTGCGACTTGCAGGCGGTCGATGACCACTTCGATAGTGTGTTCAAAGTACCTGTCGAGTGAGAGACCCTCCTGAATCTCAATCATCTCGCCGTCAACGCGGGCTCTTGTGAAGCCCTGTTTGAGCAAGTCACGGAACTCCTTTCGATACTCACCCTTCCTACCTCGGACAATAGGAGCCAGCACCATGATGCGGGTTCCTTCCTCAAGCTGAAGCACTCTATCTACAATCTGCTGCGATGTCTGGGGCTCTATCTCCTTTCCGCATTGCGGACAGTGAGGAACGCCGACTCGCGCGTAGAGAAGCCGGAGAAAGTCATAGATCTCTGTTATTGTGCCAACGGTGCTTCTTGGGTTCCGTCCCACGCTCTTCTGGTCGATTGAAATGGAAGGTGAAAGACCTGACATGAAGTCCACCTTAGGCTTCTCGAGCATGCCGAGGAACTGACGGGCATAGGGTGATAATGACTCAATGAACCTTCGTTGGCCTTCAGCAAAGATTGTATCGAATACGAGCGATGACTTGCCCGACCCAGAGACCCCCGTCACCACAGTGAGGCTGTTCTTTGGGATCTCGACATTGATATGCCGTAAGTTATTCTCGGAGGCACCCATCACGACTATAGACCTAGGACCATCTATTTCATCGAGACGGCCTGTGGTTTCAGTCGCTGATGCTGCCTTCACTTCTCGTAACCCTCAATTCGTTTTCTAAGTCCCATTATCTGGTCGCGAAGCTTAGCAGCCCTCTCGAACTCGAGTTCTCTAGCTGCCTCCTTCATTTGCTCTTCCAAATCGATTATGTAATCTGCAAGGTCCTCCATCTCGAAAGGATCAAAGTCCCCAATCTCGGTTTGAACCGTCTTGTCCCTTGACGCGATGCCCTCAGCAATATCATGAATTGTCTTCTCGATGGACCTCGGAGTAACACCATACTCCTCATTGTAGCGCATCTGATAGATTCTTCGCCTGTTGGTCTCATCAATAGCAGACTGCATGGCGTCAGAGATATGATCACCGTAAAGGATGACACGCCCGCTTTCGTTTCTGGACGCTCTGCCCATAGTCTGTATCAGTGCCCAGTCTGTTCTCAGGAAACCCTCCTTATCCGCATCCAGAATAGCAACAAGGCCGACCTCAGGCAGGTCGAGGCCCTCTCGAAGAAGGTTGATGCCAACCAGAACATCGAACTTGCCTTGCCTCAGCTGCCGGATGATCTCAATGCGCTCAACGGTTCCTATGTCAGAGTGCAAGTATCTGGCGCGCACGCCATTCTCGACTAAGTACTCCGAGAGCATTTCTGCGGTCTTCTTCGTGAGCGTTGTCACAAGTATTCTGTTGCCCTGTCCCGTTGTGGTGCGGATTTCTCCGAGCAGGTGATCAACCTGCCCTACCACCGGTTTGACCTGTATCTCGGGGTCAACGATCCCGGTGGGCCGAACCAGCTGCTCCACAATCTGCTGACTGACCTTTCGCTCGTAGGGTCCGGGAGTAGCACTGGTGTAAATCACGTGTTTCATGTACTCCTCGAACTCGTGAAACTTCAGAGGGCGATTGTCGAAAGCCGAGGGGAGTCTGAATCCGTACTCCACAAGATTCTGCTTTCGCGAAAGGTCTCCGTGATACATCCCTCGTACCTGAGGAATGGTCATGTGGCTCTCGTCAATAATCAGCAAGAAGTCACTCGGAAAATAGTCGAGCAGTGTGTATGTTTTCTCTCCTTCATTTCTCCCATCTATGAAACGGGAGTAGTTCTCCACACCCTGGCAAGTACCGGTCTCTCTCAGCATCTCCATGTCATAGAGTGTTCGACGCTTGAGTCTATCAGCCTCCACGAGCTTCCCCTGCTTCCTGAACCAATCCACTCGTTCATGCATCTCAGCTTCTATTAATTCAAGAGCTTCAATAACACGTTCCCTCTGGGCGATGTGATGCTTCGCTGGAGGGAACTCATACCAGTTCAGGTTCTCAAGGCGGCGCGAGGTTAATGCATCAAGAACAGAGAGTCGATCAATCTTGGCACCATCAAGCTCAACACGAATGTATGATTTTGACCCAGAAGGACATACATCTATCACATCACCCCTGACCCTGAATGACCCGGGTTTGACATCCATATCATTGCGCTCGTACTGCATGGCCACAAGACGCTCAAGTAGCTCACGTCTTTCCACCTCTTTGTTGACCTCTACCATCATTCGGAAGTAATCGTACTCAGAGGGGTTGCCAATTCCATAGATGCAGGAAACCGAGGCAACAACAATAGTATCATTCCGAGACCTCAAGGAGTTTGTGGCGGAGTGGCGGAGTCGCTCAATCTCCGCGTTGATGTCGGCCTCCTTCTCAATGTACATGTCCTTTGAGGGAACGTAGGCTTCCGGTTGATAATAGTCATAATAGGAAACAAAGAACTCCGTGCAGTTGTCTGGGAAGAACTGCTTGTACTCCGAAGCCAGCTGTGCAGCGAGGGTCTTGTTGTGCGAGATGACCAGCGTTGGCTTGTTGTACTGCTCGATGACATTCGCCATGGTGAAGGTCTTACCCGACCCAGTGACGCCTAGCAGTGTTTGATGCCGAAGACCGCTCTCTAGTCCCTCCACTAGTTTCTCAATCGCCTGGGGTTGGTCTCCAGTGGGTTCGAAGGGAGCTTTCAGTCTAAAGTCTGTCATCCACGTTGCCTCGCGTCAGTTCTGCTCACACCTGACTCCAAGTAAGAGTTATGGTACCTGCCACACGCGGTTTCACAACTTCGGAGCTTCTACTAGTAAATTGATGTCAAGGCAAGTTCGCTGCACGGGACGAACATACCCGAGAGAGTTGGTCGAAAGTATCAGGTGTGAGGGGTGGTTCTCTGATGAAGCTCGATATATCACTAACACTCGGAAACGCCGAGTGCTGAAAACTATAGAATTGGATGCTACTTACGAAGAAAAAAAAGGAGTGGCTCCAATGGAAAGGAGCCAATATTCTCTTTGGAATTTCAGAGATAGAAATTCACTCCGGTATTGCCATCAAAGCATTGCGGTAAACCCACACCAGGGCCGGGATCTTCACCGCTGCCAGGAGGCCATTCCCAATAAACGCGAATCCATGTCTGGATGCCTTGTTCGTCGTACCAGAGTATGACATGACCGGCATTATATGGCCCATCAACATACCAGTGGTAAAAAGAGGAAAAGGCATTATCAAAGCAATTCTCCACAGTATCACCGGGAGTTTCTATACACTCGGTGACAAAGAAGTGCGTCCATGCACCATTAGGAATTGTGTTATGATCAATCCCATACATGTCAAATGCCAAACCATCCCAAGGGACAGCGGTTGAAATGAATGTTTTTTCGCCCAAGCCGGTTGTGTCATCTTGAAACTCATCAATGAACGATCCTGATCGACAGGTGTCCATAAAAACAAACACCTGTGAAGCCTGTGTGCCCAACAAATCACCGTAGAACTCATCATCGTGATACTGTGTGCACTCACCCTCCCAAGTGGCCACGTATCCCTCATCATCATTTGAAATTTCCACAGGTCCACCGTGACACGCAAATGTTATCGCCAGTTTGTCACCAGGGCCAGCGTTATAGGCCATTCTATCGATGTGGCTCCTCAAGTTTGCCTTTGTTGCGAGACCATCCCACCTGGGGTAGTTCTCAGGGTGAGTATCCCCCAATACACGAATGTCATACCCTAGGGAGGAGAGGATATTGCACCAATCCGTGGCATCCTCATCGGCATAATGTAGATCGCCGCCCACTTCATAATCCGAGATTCCAACAACCACGGCGCTTGCCAGTTTCGATGTAAGGTAGGTGTTCCCAGTACCGATAATGTTGCCTGTACCGATGTTGATAATTCTGGTATAGGTGTGATACCCCCAGCACGATACGACCATTGTCACATAAGCTGGTTTGACTGATGTAAAGCTGATGCTGAAATAACCAGATGAGCTAGTAGTTGATGTTCCGACAAACACAGCTCCATTCTTGTATAGACTCACAGATGCATACCACAGGGGCTGATTTGTCCCCATCCTGACTACATATCCCCTGATTGTATACCTTATCAGGTCAGGTACAGGAGGAGGATTAGGTTCAATTGGCCTTTCAACAGCGCTCACCAGTGGAGCTAAAAGTAACAACATAGAAAGGCATGCTAGTACCCACAGGGCTCTGTCCCTCTTCATCTTCAAATCTCCTGAGCATTTCGCCTACACTAGTCAATCTGCTATGTTGCAGCCTTTGTGTGCGGCAGATGATATTCTCAGGAATAAGAATGTAGCTTTGTCATATAAGCAAATAATAGTGGCTTTCTAACGGCATGCTATCGTGCTCCTATGGCAATTGACGAAGCCCACTCACAACACTGTCGGGTCACCGCGTTAATGTTACTTAACACTCGGCCAACCGCGGCTTGAACGATTCCCTGGAGATGATTCGCAATGCATGCACAACCATTCCAAACACCATGCAGTATACACAGAATTGGTACACCATTGTAGATGAAATCAGCCCGAGAAGGGGATTTCCCAAAAGAGGAAAAAAAGGATTCATCTCGGGATAGAGAAAGGCATCCAGAATAATGTGAGAATAGGTGCCGATGATGCTCGCTATGACCACTCTGGCGAAGCTGGAGTCTTGGGAGAGGGCAAATATACGGAGTCCGCAACACCCAGACGACGCAGGATGCCAAAATAGCCATCACCGTTGCGCCAAGGAAGGTGTGCAGGTACCCATGAAGAGGACCTGGAATACCAAACATCAGCATTGCGAGAGGTTCTATGTCTATAGTCACACTGGAAAGCAACAATGCTGCCACGTCTAATGCAGGAAAGAAGATTACGCCAATCAAGAATGCAGGGCCAAGGTGATATGGAGTGAATGGCATGGTCTTGTATTATCTAACGTGCCTGATAAGGGCTATTCAGGCTGCGAATATGGGCACCATCATCGGCGGTCCTGGATTAGTCATCAAATTACTCGATGCAATCGCCTTCACAGAAAAAAGAGAAGTGCTCCACCAAGAAAAGGGAGCACTAAAGCAGGCTAGCCTTTGGGACCCGTGTAGTACTCAGAAGTGCGTATTGAAAAAACTTCGACTTGTGCGAAGCCTGTTGTGCCAGCGTCCCTTACAACGCGACCACCAGCAGTACTGGCAGAAATTCCATAGATGCGTACGCAGATGTAGTACTCCTTGTTGGCATAGAAGTCGCTCACATAACCCTTTACACCAAGGGTGTTAAAGTAGTAGTCGACTTCATAGCCATCGTTCCACCAGGCACTTCGGCTGTAAATGACATCTGAATCAAGGACAGTACCATCAGCATAGACCAGCACTATCGCGATTTCCAATGCCGAGTAGCCAAAGAGAGGTGCTTTGAGGTATGCGTCGAGCATGCCTCTGAAGGACACCTCATAGATAGTATAGTAGTTGTCATTTACCAGCGCAAATGGTTTGTACCCCATCCAAGTCATTGCGTAACCAACATCTATGACTTTCACCCCCATCAAACCGGTGGTAGCGTCAATGGACACGTAGCTCTTTGATGGAGATCCGGCTTTTTTCCAGTTGGAGCACTCCCATGGTGGGTATTCATACCATGCTGCTGCCACTGGTAATGATACCTGCAACAGAACAATAGCAGCAACCATAATCAGCGCTGCCTTGTGTATAGTTTTCGTTTGCGAAATCCTCCGTCACGATTTTGCTTGCGAGAGCTCAAATCGAAGAGATGAGCTCTGATGTGTGGATGGTGAAGGAGCAATATAAGCAGAAGCAGACGTGCCTACTATCTCTAATTTAGCGGCTTTGGAATGACTTGATGAATTTGGCGTCAAACGTCCATTGCAGCTCGTCTGGAGTTATTGATAAATGGCTTAACAATCGGCCATTAGTATAGTACACCAAGGACAATTCATATCAAAACCAGTTCCAATGGCACTGAAAGCGCACACAAACATCAAGGTGGACAATACCAAGGAATAAGGTGGTTCTATTGAACTCTGCCCAACCGTGAGACATTAAAATCCTCTCCGCGACAGATACCGCCAAAATGTTTTGGGCATCTCCAGAAGGTACTGGTAGCCGTCTGTGTCTGTACTCGCCGTAAGCGCGATTGGCAACATGTGATTCGCTCGAGTGAGTTTCTGAGTTGTGGGCGCAAACAAGATGCCACTACTGAAACATACCATTGACTCAATTCAGCCGCTTTGGTTTCGTGTAGAACCATCGATGGCGAAAAATCTAGTCCTCACTGGATACTGCTTGTGCTTCTGACTCAGGCTTGGTTCTTCTTGGTGATGGCACGAGTTGTGTGGCCCTAGCAACGACAAACAGCACTATCCCAGCAACCATGAGCAACGAACCATAGAAGAAGAGATTAGAGGAGGGCACAATAGGTTCAAACTCAATGTCGTAGTGCGCTGTTATGTTTTGAAAAGGTGCCACAAGAACACCATACCAGCCTGGCGCAGCTATTTCAATTACGGCCTCGAAGTAGAGGCTTTTCTCGACATGATACAGAGGAGTGACATTTGCAAATGAGCCATCTTTTATCGCCCTGAGTACATCTTCTCCTGTAAGAATGCAGATGTTGAGTTCAGCCCCATCATTAGACATAACTATCAAATGAAAATTGCCACTTACTCGGAACATGGTTCCTTCGTATTTGCCCAAATTCACGCCAGAGCCCATACCCCAGTGGTAGAATCCAGAAACCGAAGATGCAATCATGATAATGCCAAAAATGAGAAGCAATCTAGCGATTTTCAACTCCATTCCTCCTAAACATCCAGTTGATTGAAGTAGACGACGCTAATCATCAAAAGGCTTAGCGCAAGCGCTATTGTTCCGACAACATACAACACCAAGTTACCGAAGAGCAGAGTCGTTGTAGAGTAGGAATTGACGAATTCGTTAACTGGTATCAGCGGATTTAATACATTCTCCAAGGGCTGTAAGATATCTGGCAGCACCCCCATTACACCAATCCCCAACCAGAGTGAGACTCCAACGAGAGTCCCAAATAGAGGCCTCTTGATTGCAAGGGCCAGCAAGGTTGTTGATGTTATGACCAAAACCAGGAATGCCCACAACGCTCCTGCCACTAGGAACATACTGCCAATCTGCAGACTCCCAGGACTCAAAATGCTCACGGCCAGATGAATGGATATGGATGAGAGTGCACCGAATATGCAAACTGTGGAAACCACCTTAGTTAGCAGTAGTTTGCTACGCCCAATGGGATAGGAAAGCTGAGTCTGGAGGAACCCGTCTTCGAATCCCTTTGCTATGCTAAACATGACCACAATTGGCAAAACAAAAGCTAGCGCGCTGGCCAGACCAGTAGTTGATGTGCAGTAGACTCGGATTGCAGCATCAGCTATGTGAGTCACGTAGTCCTCATAGACTCCAGACCAAGGTGGGTTAGGGGGAATCTCCACCCGGAGATGTCCAGCTGCTATTAGATTATTGGTCAAAGTGACTGATATGTAAAGCATGAAGGCAGCGACGGCCTCAAGGAAACCATATCCCAATGTTGCCTCAAAATCGAAAGCAAAAACCGCCCAAAGCTTTCTTACCCTGCTACTCATCCCTCATGACCTCCTTGTAAGCATCTTCCAGGGAATCGGCTTGTTCGAATGCGTAGACCTTAATCCCGAGTGATTCTGCTATCTCTTCCACTCTTGCCTGAACGGTCTTCAGGTTGCCCTTGTCAAGTACCACGCTGACTGTGCTCACCCCGGTAACTGTAGCCTCAATTAATTCTGGAATGTCCTTCAGTGCACCTTGAAGGGTCTTGGAATCAGATGTAATAATTCGGAATCGCCTTTTCGTATGTTCTCTAATAATGTCAATGACAGATCCCTTCTCCACAACTTTCCCGGCTCGAATGAATGCCACCCCATGGCACGCTCGTTCCAGCTCTGATAAAATGTGCGAGGATATGAAGAAGGAAACCCCCAGATCTTGGTGAAGGTTGATAATGAGATGAACCACCTCATCTCGACCTGATACGTCCAAGTTTGCAGTCGGTTCGTCTAAGAAGACAAGTTCAGGGTCGCCCGCTAAGGCTTGAGCGATTCCCAGTCGCTGGTGCATTCCAGCGGACAGATTGCCAATCTTGCGTGCACTGGCATCTGAAAGGCCCACCAGCGATAGCAGTTCAGCCGAATCGCGCCCTGTGTCATACAGCTTACTAACATTGGTGAGATATCTCTCAGCAGTCATTCTCGGAGGGTATTTGGGTCGCTCGTGTAGCACCCCTATTCTCTTCCTGATGTGCAAGGACTCTGTCCAAATGCTACGACCCAGAACCGAAGCTTCGCCTTGATCAGGATGAATTAGACCGAGTAGAGCACGAACAAGAGTGGTCTTGCCAGAGCCATTCGGGCCGATAAGCCCGAATATGCCAGAGCCAACCTCCAAATCTAAACCATTCAAAGCTCTGACCTGACCAAACTGCTTGTGCAAGTTTCTCACTTGAATTAGGGATTCGCTGGATAACATGACAGACTCCGTTCCCGTTATATCGTGCTATATACTATGTGACACGATATAGTACGTGGCACGATATATATCTTGCTCTTCTATCCAGATGCTTCGGGAAGATTGCAGTTTGCGCCACGGAGAAAAGGACAAGCCTCAGCTGAATCCAAATCATATGGGTAGAACTGCCAGCTCAATGGGTAGCCTTTATCAAGAGGTTGTATCAGCATCTCGTCAGGCGCATCAACCATGGACGGAAGAGACCTAGCGGAACACTGCATTGCCTTCGGACAGAAACTTGGCGGCGACTATATTGAAGCACGTTTTATCGAAGAAACGGCGCGCGGGCTTGTCTATAGAAATGGAGCCCCTGTTTCGGGCGGAATGGCACCTTCTATAGGCATAGGCGTCAGAATTCTTGTTGACGGGAATATGGGATTTGCTTCCTTCGACAGACTTGAGAAGTCGGTCGCAGAGCAAGCTATTACTGCAGCCTATGAGATGGCGAAGGCAGCAAAACGAAAGCGTAAGATAGATCTTGGAGAACCAGTCACGAACAAGGCGAAGTGGAGCGTAGACCTCAAAGAGAGAATCTCAGATGTCGATATTGATACTATGATGAAGACGGCTGACGAGCTAAATCAGCAGATGAGCGGTCTTGTTCAGTATACCATGATGATGAATCCATTTGAAACTAAGAAGTATCTTGTCACCAGTGAAGGAACCGAGATTGTGGGGTTCAACTCTCACATCAGCATGTTCTTCATTCTTGTCGCCAGCGGGAACGCAGGACCAGAGCAGCGCACGGTAGACTTGACGCAATGTGGAGGATGGGAGAGGGTCAAAGAGGGGAGAGTCGTCGAAAGACTGGCAGATGAAGTTGAGAGACTGCAAAAATATGCTAGCAACTCGGTCAGTGTGTCGGAGCTGACGGGCAAACCAATTGACATGGTTGTAGGCCCTGAAGTGGCAGGGATTATCTCGCATGAGAATGTTGGTCACCCGTCAGAGGGAGATAGGATAAAGGGTCGTGAAGGAGCTCAGGCAGGAGAAAGCTTCTGGAGAGACCTCAAACTTGGCGAGTCTCAAGTTGGCTCAGACGCAGTCACCATTGCTGAGGATCCTACTATTCCAAACACGGCGGGATTCTATCTATATGATGATGAAGGCGTCGAGGCACGGAAACGAACACTCATCAAGAAGGGCGTTCTGCACGAACCTCTTTTGAACAGGGAATTCGGAAGTGTATTTGGAATGGACTCAAATGGATCTGCTAGGGCCGTAGCCTACAACCGTGAGCCCATAATCAGAATGGCCAACACATTTGTCGAACCAGGAGACCATTCCCTTGAGGAGCTGGTTGAGGGAATCAAACTAGGTGTATACATGCGTTCCTTCATGGAATGGAATATCGATGACAGACGATACCAAAGCAAGTATTCTGGAGCCGAGTCCTATCTGATTAAGGATGGAGAAGTCACAGACACCATGGTGAAGCGGCCAGTACTGGAGACAACCAGCGTGGGGCTGTTGAGCGCGATTGATGCGGTCTCAAAGAATCTTGAACTGGACTTCGCCGCCACTTGTGGAAAGAGTGATCCAATGCAAGGCGTGCCTGTCGCAGCCGGAGGCGGCGAACTTCGATTGAGAGGAATCAGACTGGGAGGTGTTGGATAATGGCAGGGTATGAAGACCTGAAGACCTACGTCGATGTTGCAGTAGATTACTGTAAGGATAAGGCAGAAGGGATAATTGCCAGAGGCAGAATGTCATCCGGCTCTCAAATAAGGTTCAGTCAGAATGCAATTGATATTGGGAAGCGGTGGGAGGAACTCAAGCTCGAGTTGTTCGTCATTATCGAAGGAGCCCAGACGGGCTATGGTGAGCAGTCTGTAACATCAGAGGAAGAGGCACGAAAGACCGTCGAAAGCACAATTGCTTTCGCAAAAAGACTGCCTGAGTCTATGCTCTTCGCCGGAGTTGAACAAGAGGTACGTAGCTATAGGGCAATCGATGGCGCCTATGATCCAAAGATCGATGATTTCACAGTTTTGGCGCCCGGTTTTGTTAACTCAGCGATTGATGCAGCAGTATCAGAGGGTGCAAAGAGGGTCGCAGGCGCATTGAGGTTTTCAAAGGAGCTTAGCTTCTTCAGATCAAGCTATGGGCCAGAGGGCTCCATTAAGGTTTCATCCTTCGACATAAACGTGAGAGCATTTCAGGAGGAGCTTGACTACTCCGGTCAAGGCTTAGAGTGCGGAACCATCCCAACAAGGGCAGAAAAGGGGATTATCGCTGCAGGAGCACAGGCAGGACGCTTCTCAAAGGAGGCAGTTGGAGCAGTCCAAGGAACTCCCGGGATTTATGACCTTGTACTCAGTCCTACTGTTGGAGCCAATGTCCTAGGAGGTATACCTGATTCAGCCAATCCTTTCCTGATCCTAATAGGAATGTCGCCCTTGGCTGACAAAATAGGTGAACAGATAGGTTCAGAATTTCTAACGGTAACCGATGATGCCTGGATTCCGAACGGACTTGCTTCGCGTGAGAGCGATTTTGAAGGCACTCCAACGCAGCAAACCAACATCATAGAGAATGGAGTTCTAAAATCATTTGTCCACAACACCACAACAGGAAAAATGCATGGCACATCCTCTACGGGAAGCTCACAGATGTTGAAGGTCGGAGAGGGTCTAAAGATGCTACTTCCAAACTCATCGAATCTCGTATTCGAGAACGGGAATTATGGTTTTGAAGAGCTCGTTGAAAACTCCAAGCCAACCATTTATGTGACTAGTAACTGGTACACACGATTCCAGAACTACCAGACAGGGGAATTCTCAACGATTCCAAGAGACGCCATGTTTCTAATTGCGAATGGCGAAATGAAGCCGATTAAGAACTTGAGAATCAGCGATAATACAATGAGAATGTTTGCCAATGTTGATGCCGTAGGGAATGATCGTAAGCAGATCTTCTGGTGGGAAGTGCCCACGCCCACATTCATTCCGACCGTTCGCGTAAAGGATTGCAGAATGTCTGCGGCAACCCAATAGCCAAAATTCTATCGGAAACAAAAGACACGCAGGGTTGCTCACTATAGTTTCACAGCAATTGTGCAACCCTCGCCCAAGGGAAGAAGAGCGCTGAATACACCAGATGATATTATCCTTTGATTGAATTCATGAATTGCCTTTGTGGAATGTCTCCATTCACTCCGCTCCTTCATTACTGGAAAGAGAGTATCATCTATCAAGAATAGGCCCCCTTTTTTCAGTACCCGCACACAATCCTTCAGCATGACGGGGTAGAGCCTCTTGGATGAATCTTGAAAAACCACATCAAAGGACTCCGATTTCATTGTCTTGATGAGCTCACTCGCATCCCCAATTTTAACATCAATGATGTCATCCACACCGAAGTGCTTGAACGCCTTTCTGGCTTGGGGGACAATGGCTTCATTCAATTCTAGAGTAGTAATCCTCCCCCCGTGGTTTTTCACAGCCAGAGCCATGGAAGTTGTTGAGAAGCCGATGCTCATTCCAATCTCGAGTATACTCTTTGGTTTTGTCAATTTGAGCAGGAGTTTGAAGAGTCTCGCAATATCATCTTCAATGACGGGTTCAAAGTCGTCGATACCGAGAAACTTCACATAATCATCAACTGTGGGGCTATCTTCCGCACTATAGAGATCCGCAATATATGACAGGGCTGAACCCAAGTCAAAGTATACCTCAGGAGTGTTGGGCATGTTCATTCGCTCCAGCAACGAGTGCGGTCGTGGTGCTCGTTGGCCGTTGTTGAAGGATTAGTCATCGAACCAAATAAAGCACTCTACCTTGGCGGCAGCTAAAGCGAATCCTCTTCATTTTCCACCTGAATCATAAAACTCATGCCCAAAGATATCATATAGACCGCAATTCCTATGCAGGCTGCAGCTGTAAGAGTGAGAGGGTCAAAGACTGGCCTCATGTAGTTGCCGACAATCTCGTAGGAACAGCTGACTTGAACATCGGCAGCAATCCGCTCGAAACTCAGGGTGTAAGTATTTCCACCCGCAGATTCTCCTCGTATCTCCCAGCTAGTAGTTGAATTCTCGTGAGACAGTTCCATGAGTGTCTGTGTGTCCCCAATCAACACAAGATGATATGCATTGTTCTCATCGTTGAATGAATGAAATCTGAAATCGACCGGAGGGGTATATTGACCGAGGGCAATCTGTAGCTCAGCGGTGGGATTGGTTGCGTTGAGCATGAAACTCATGTCCCCGGAATCAAGGACCTCGGCCTGCATCACAGGTGTGAAGTAGTCGTATCGCACTCCGATGAGATATGGATTGATGAGAAGGCTCCCCAGTACTGCAAGAGTAATTATCCGCCAAGGCTTGATATTGCGCTGGAACCTACTCAACCGGGTCCTATCTGCGGAGAGTGAGTCTATCACGGAAGGACGAGAGGTAAGAATCACTATCAAGGATAGTGCAGCTAGGACTAGGACAATGATGAGAGGCACAGGCGTCCATAAAGGCACCACAGGCGGAGGCAATGGTATCGTCCATCTAGCTATCGTCAATTCTACGTGGGCATCTGCGTCTTGTCTCATTACAATGATTCTTGCGCCGTAGACTGCCAACGCAACATCCTGGATTCTTTCAACATCAGAGAAGGATGCTACTACTTCGCCGCCCGTACTCAAAATGACAACTGAAACTGATGAGCCAATTGTTGTCAGTGAAGCTACTTCCTCACGAACAAGCTGACTAGCTGTAATTGGCGATGGAATATATGCCCACTCAGGGCGAACCGCGGTCAAATTGAAGCTGTGATTGGTCGTGCTTCGTACTTCCTCGGTTGAGTAGGCATAATGCGGTTGTAGCCCCAAGACAAGTCCAACTGTAGAGCACACCATGAAGACCAAGAGCCAGGAACTGATTTTCAGTCTTGATGACTTCCTACTCACGCAATCACCCTCTTGAGGCATACTAGTCCCGCATACTTCCTTATTTACTCTGTGAATCAGTCATGTGAGTCCGCTGGTGCATTGACAACTGAATCGACTAATATTGGTGGCTTTACTCTCATAATCAGCAAAGATGAGATAGCCTCTCTCCCAGAAGAGCTGCGAAAGAGGAAACATATGTAAGCAAAATCATTAGTGTAAGGGCTGAGTTTGAAATGGCGGGACAAAGAGCGAAGGCCTTGACGTTCCTGACAGTCATTCTTGTGATGCTAGCCTGTACTCCTAACACTGGCGAGCAATACCTAGGCCCCCATGTGACGATGTTCAGAGGGAATAAGACATATGCCTTCATGCTCTCATGGGATGATGGAACGGATGATCTAGACTTCTCTTTCTTGGAGGATTTGTTCGGTGTTTATCATACATCATTTGTTATTACAGAACAGATGTCTGACAGGGTGCTCTGGGGGCTTGATCAGCTCTTCAGGGGGCACGATATTCAATCGCATTGCAGGTCACATATTCATCTCACCGATTTCAACAGCACATATGTCGAGTACCTTCTTTCTCAGAGTATTTCGGACATTGACAAGCTATATGGCTATCAGCCCATTCTCTTCGCGTATCCCTACGGGAATAAGGATGATAGGATAATCAGCTTGGCATTGGAATATTTCGACGTGGCACGAGGCGTCCTCCCGGAAATAGGTAATGACCTTGGTGAATGGCCAATTCGGAATTCAGGCAATGTGAACCATACAGGACTCACGTCAAATGGCCTCCCTGAAAACGCAAGTCTAATTTCATGCGTGTTTGAGAACATGACCCTTCTTGGTGGCAATAGGGCTTTCAAGGGGTACGGGCATACACATGCGTTCTCTCCTGAGCAGTTGGATGACTTTCTGCAAAGCCTAGAAGACATGATGAGCAGGACAGATACTTGGTTCACGTCGTGGGGAGAGGCCTTTGCATATGAGGCGGTACGGACTCATACCACCTTCTCTGACTATGAAAGATCTCTCGATGTATACAGCTTCAAGGCTAATCTCATACATGTCAAGGCAGAAAGGTATCCCGTTTCGGTGACCTGTAAGGTGGAGGTGCCTTTTAGCTGGCAGCATTGCACAGTTCTTGACGGAGGGAGAATTTCACATCGAGTAGAGGAATTTGTGGAGGATGGGCACCGGTATCTGCTAATCGACCTTGCACCGCGAGGACAAAGAATTTCCATTCACAGACACCCGATTTTCGATTCAGATGCTCCCACAGTGTCGAATCTTAGGATGGTAGTCACAGATGAGGGAATCCTATACAGGTTTGATGTGATAGACCAAAGCAGTCTAATCAGGGATGTGAATCTTACAGTCTACGAGGGAGAAGAGATGCACTTCTTTGAAAAGGTGCTCAATCCCGTGTTTTGGGCCAACAGCACATACGGTCGAGTCCTGTTCAATGCAGAGAGATTCGACTGCAGTTTAGTCATAGATGCAATAGATTCTGTGGGGAATCGTGTTAGCCTTCAAATCACCACCTAGTCTAGTGTGAAGGTGGCTA
Organism: Candidatus Thorarchaeota archaeon; assembly: GCA_011365025.1. The sequence goes on along the minus strand of RDOF01000004.1, from coordinate 69,829 downwards.
ATCTTCTCTACGACTGATTCGAACGCTTACCACCCTTCTTTCTGCATAGATTTCAGACCATTGCGTTTCCGTTAGAAACTCCCTCAGCTTGTTTCTTCCACCCTTCTTCATCCGCTCACTGACATATTCCAACTTATCCACCTTGACGGGAACATGAGGGTCGTCATATTCCTCTTGGCCATACTTCAGCATTGTCGCTTCAATGTAGTCATGCAGGTTCTCAAGCTGTGCCTCAAGCGCATCCTTCTGCATTAGTAGATTGTAGTACTGCATGCAGACTTCACGCATCTCTTCTTCATATTTCTCTTGGAAACTCATTTTTCGAACCTCGCCCTGCTCCTGTGTGGAGCAATCGGGGCTATTAATGTAAGGGGAGAAGCAGATTTGCGAGAGAATCGAAAAGGGGGCCAAAACTATTGCGTCAGGGCATTATAGTGTCTACGGACCTCCATCCAGAGAAATGTCAAAGCAGTCATACCTATTGCCAATGCAAACACATTGTGTGCACCAAAATCGAATGGAGTTGTTGCAATGTAGATAATCAACAAACCAGTGACAAATGATGCATAGAAGGTCATCCTAGGAATCGCGCCGTGCTCGAAGAAGAGGTAGTTCTCAAGAAAACCAAGGTCCGCGTCAGGATTAACGGTGTAGTCACCATCGGCCGTCTTAAGCACAAGTTTCTGTTGTGTGAGCTTCTCAAGGTGGTATAGGCCTACACTTGGGCTGCTCAGATTCAGCCGCTTCGACAGTTCTCTTGGTCCTAGTGGGCGGCGGATACTCAGTAGTAGCATGAATACTTTCCAAGTTGTTTCTCCAAGTTGAAACACTAAAGGCAAGCTTTTCGATCCTCGAAGGAATGATACCATCCTCACCACTTCACTTTCCTATTTTCTTCAAGCCACGATATATGAGTATCTCGAGGCTCCAGAGAATTGGAGCAGCGAGTACAAGGAAAAAGCCTATCGACATTACAAGAGGGATTGGAGTGAAGAGGAGAACGAGAACGCCCATGATTAGAGGAAGAAGGATACATGTTGCATAGTAGGAGTTGTATCTCCATTTTCCGGGTCGCCCCACATGGTCCGTTGCCAGCTTCAAAGGCAACCAGAAGAGAATGATTCTAGGGATGATCTCTGTTATCATGTAGCGACTGGCCACGGGATTTGCGAGTGAGTTGCCTGTATTATCAGTCCCCAGTGCAAAAGGAGAATAGATACTTCGCATAACGAAGACGGGTTCGCTCATGGACCAACTAAGGTTCTCCAAAGTCCAGAATGATACGAACCATGGAAGGACTATGCTGAAACCAATCAGCGCTATTGGCCAGAAGCGAGGGTCTTTGACGACGCTACTCCAAGGTCTTCTCCCACCAGGTCTTTGAAGGCTAAACATGGCGCCAGCCAAGAGCGTTAGCCCGAAAATAACCAAGAGAACTTCTCCGGTGGAGAGCAAAACGCCAAAGAAGGGAAATAATGGTACATTCAGCTGAACAGCAATATCCACCGATTCTGAAATAACGAGGCTTGTTCTGTAACGCGGGGGACCACCGGAACCTTCCACCCTATGTGGAATCGCGAGAGAGATAATCAGTGTGCCATCTCGCTTAGGAATATAGAGTGTTTGTGGGAAAGGCGATGCAACCACGAGTCCATAGTCATAGTACAGAACATCGGATGACCATAGGGAGAGCCACAAGTAAGGAACATCCGGCGATACTGTGAGGCTCACTCGAACCATTTCAAACCTCAAACCTAAGTGCAGGACACTGTTTGCTTGTATTTCGAAGGAAAAGGAGTATGTATCATTCGCATAGTCATAGCTATAGATGCCTGCTATTCCGGAATAATTGCCCACAGCAACGTAGATTGTATCATTTGACCTCCAAGGTAAGAGAATGCCCCACTTGGTCGGTATTTCTTGGCGCGTGAGGTTTATCGCTGGCCACTCCCTCCAATTCAGGTTCGCCCCTGATTCGTAAATGCTGAAGCCTTCAGTGTTTTGAATGTCAACGTGTAGCGGAGCTAGAGGAGTGCTTGTGGTGGCAGATACTGTGATATTCTCAAGGACAATTGAGGCGTCCAAGGGAGTATCGACCCAATCCCACCAATCAGAGCTAACCGGGTAAATGCTGATTCGAACCCATCCCTGTGCCAGCCAAAGCGGAAGCCATGATCCATATAGTTCATTCATATCTAGCTCCACAGCAATTGTTGTGGAATCACCAGTAGCCAAGTCGCGAGTCACTTCGTCACCGCCATCGTGATAGTAGGGAGTTGAGAGGAAGCTGAAAATATCCATGCCAAAGCCAAGCTCAATGGGCCCTCGCAATACTTCCAAATCCAAAGAGAGTGTAATAGTCTCGTAGTCGCGAAGATTGACATTGATTTCGTAGTAACAGAAAAAGGCTACATTGGAGAGGTCAAGCTGAAGTCCGGTTTCGCGGGCAGTTCTTTCGATTCTAGGAAGTTCGTCGCTCAGAAGGTAGAAGTCTGTTCGCCAGCCCGATTCACGATTAAAGCGGTTGTCATTCAGTAGAGTCACATTGGCAATTGATGGCTGAGAACCAACAGTGACACTAGGCCCGGGTGTCCCACTTGCAGGCGTTTCTGTGACAACCAAGTCACTGCCAAGAGCATCTGGCACCACCACATCAATAGCCATGCCAAGTATTGAAGCTAGCATTATTCCAGCAATTGCTATACAACACAGGCGGCGACCCAGGCCAGGGCGTTCCAGTGCTTCACGTCGGCCAAACATTCTCATCGAGTAAGTCATCACATCGAATTAACATCAATCTAGAGTTTAGAACACCAAATCTCGATTGCTCAAACGGAATTATTAGCCTGTACTAAAGAAAATAGGAGTCACACGCGCAAAGAGCCCGTGTGACCGCAAATCACTCAGGTACGTCCTCAAGAACGGAGCGTATCGTTCTTCGATAGACCTGGAAAGCAGTTCGTCCCTCCTTGGTCAGACTCAGGGTCGTTCGTGGCTTCTTGTCGACAAACTCCTTCTCAATGGCAATGTAGCCTGCCTCTTCGAGTTTGGAAAGATGCGAGGAGAGGTTGCCCCAGGTGAGTCCGAGCTGCTTCATGAGGAAAGCATAGTCTGCCGACTCAACGACGTAGAGCTGAGCCACTATCTTGAGCCGTGATGGCTCGTGAATGACCCTGTTTATCTCCGGGTCGGAACTTGATTCATTGCTCTTGGTCAACGTCCACAGCCTCCTCATTGAGAACTGGGTACTTGCGGATGAAATGCAGCAGACTGGCAAGGCCGGTCAGGCAAAGTAACCCTCCGACGCAAAGGAGGAATATCACCATCCTATCAACAGGAAGTGGAAACTCAACAAGGGCAAGGACAGCACCGAGGACAGCCACAATTGCTCCAAAGCCGTAGTAGACTCTTAGTCCTGATCGTTGGGCAAGAAAGACGAAGGGTTGTATGAGCCCAATGGCCATAATCAGAGGCGCCAAGGACGCGATGAGGTGCAGTATCTCATTCTCCACTCTCACCGAGAGAATAACTGAAGATAGTGCAACCAACATGATGGCTCCGAAGACAGCCCAAAGTGGACCATAAGGCTGTTCAGTATCTTCACGCAGCTTCACCCGTCCAATTCGTGGATAGGTGTAACGTTCCCTGAATCGTTCAATCATGGCCGCCTGAAACACAATAAGCAGAGCGACGTAGACTACTGAGATGCTGTTAACCAAGAGAAGGCCAACAGCCAGTATCATCAGTCCCATTAGTATCTCAGTTAGACCATCTTGGTTTGCCACTCTGAAGGTGGCCTGTTCGAGTTGTTTCAAGTCGAGGTCTTCATTCAATTGTATCACCAATGTTGTAAAGTTCTTTGCTATGCAAAGTACTTTGCCACATATATAGTTTCGCTTCGGCGCTAGCAAGCCTCTTGTGGAAACCTTTGCTGATTTCAATGGAGATTGGATGCCATAGGTATACATGGCCGATTGTTAAGGTCGAGCATAGGAAAAACCAGACGTAGCAAGTTCAGCTCTTGCAGGGTAGTTGCCACAAATGCAAAAAATGGGACTGAAACAGCGCTTTGGATTGGCTGCTTTCTATCTTATATTCCAATTTTGCCAAGTTATACTCTGGATGATTAGTGATTCTTCGAGAAGGGAATTCATAGCAAGAAGCGACTCCAACGGAAACTTTGGTTTTACTTCTTGAAATGAATCGGCATCATCCGCGGAGGAGATTCGTTGAAAAGCATATCAGAAAAGTTCGCCCAAAAAGCGGCTTCAGGATTTAGTTTCATTAAGAGAAAACGCCTTGGCAAGGTACTGCTTTCTGGAATCCTGATTTGCGTACTGGTAGTTCCGGTGGCCGCCCGAGAGATCCCACCCCCGGGAGGCACCAAATACTATGTAAACGGATATGTGAAGGACACTGCAGGCAATCCAATTTCCGGCGCAGCTGTAAAGCTGTACAAAGATGGAATAACCTACATTAATACTGCCTATACTACAACCAGTGGATACTTCACAATTTCGACTCTGCTGTACTCGCCACCAGATTTCTGGCAGGTTCGTGTGACCAAGTCGGGCTATGAGCCGGCCACAAAAACAGTAGAGTGCCAAGGGACTACAACAAGTATGGGCACCGTTTACATGACATCAGCAGCCCCACCCGTGATGAATCCAACAATTGGCATCCCGAACCATGTTCGCGAAACGCCATACCAAGCAAAAATAGAGGTCACGGTTGGGTGGCACTATGATCCATACATATCAAGAGTTGTATGGCTTGAATGGGGAGTTGGAAGTGGCCAGTTCTTCACAATGCAGCCCGTCGGAGGGCTCTACACAAAGACGCTTACAGGACTGAATCCTTCGGATGTATATGATTACCGAATAAAGGCCACGGAGGTGTTTTTCGATCCTGGTGCGGACGTGAACCGAGAAGCAACCTCCTACTCATCTACGTACAATATTGCTTCTTGGCCAACGCCTAACTTGACTGGAATGACACACATGAAGCGGCATGAAGTAATAGGCTCACAGGGTGCAGGAGCAAACTACCAAATCAGGCTTACAGTGCATTATGGCGAGGGAAGCGACGACGGAGAACATGTCTTTCTTGACGGTGCCAATAATAACGTTGACCCGAGCTTGGATGCAATAAGGTTCACAACAGGTGATGGACTAGCAGAACTTCCGTATTGGCGGGAAGTTCGAGTGGCAGGCGATTACGCTGTCTTCTGGGTTAGGATGTATGAAAATTTGGATGAGGATATAGAGTTTAGGATGTATTTTGGTCCAGCAGGGATTCCAACAGCAAGCAGCGGCCTTGATACGTTTCTGTTCTTTGATGATTTTGGTCTGGAGAGAGAAACGTACACTTGGACAAATATCGCAACTGGAAGTGGAAGTGCCAGCTACGCATTGCAAAACGGAGAACTTCACTTTGATCTTGAAGCGACCAGTGATGGTGCAACTTACGGGTATGACCTGTGGTCGGATAGAACCTGGTCTACTACTAGCTTCGCTATGTATGCAAAAGCCAGATGGACTGGTCTCGATGACTACAGAGGATACACCTCATTCCTGCTACCGGGTTTTCTTGATAGGAATGACCATTATACCTCCTGGCTGTACCAGCTATACGGCGATTATAGATTCCGAACAGCCTGTGTTGTTGATAACTCCGCGATAGACACAAACAATCCATCCGATACCGGAGATTCTGAGGGAAATATGGAAGTTTACTACTACATCAATGGTGATTACTATGACTTGACAGTTGACGGAGAGTATGATGAACGAAAGACTGGCACTTCAGCAACAGGCCTCACGGCGCCATTCCGTGTGCGTCTGTATTCAGCCATACAAAGCAGACCATACTCCTTAAACAGCTTATACAATACTTATGTGGACACATTCTTTGATACCGTATATGTCAGGAAATGGGTGCCTAATGAACCGAGTCATGGCTCTTGGGGCGATGATGTGTACTTGGGCTTTCACGACGATTGCTCATCTTACACGGAATGGAATTCGTATTTCAACAAATTCACCGACTATGTGTGGGATTGGCGATTTCCAGTATTGCAGCCATGGCATGGTAATCTAATTGTTGGGACCGCTGGAGGGGATGACTATCTCTATTATGGGTCGGGTAGCCCAGCTCCCAGCGGAAAAGCAGGCACCTCATTCAGGATTCCTCTTGACGCATCTTTCATGCTTACCGAACTTGATTGTTTCAAGGTCAAGATTGGCAGAGAACTAACAGTTCCTGGAGCTACAGGTGAACTGCACTTGCTCCTCTATGATGACCACAAGAAGCCAATCGTTGACATACGAATGATGGACCTGTACGATTACAACAGCCAGCTGTTTGTTGACGCATTGCATTATGACCGCAACTTAGACATTACTGCAATTCCGCTGAAAGTTGGTATCATGGATGCTTGGACCGGCGAGATTACTATCTGGTACGAGCCGGCTTCTGGACTCATGGTTCATTTGGACGGGACCCAGATTTTGGCAGACAGCCAAAGGGTTGACCTCCAGCGACGGGTTGCATATGTGGCAATTCAGCCAATCAGAGAAGGAATAAATGACAAGCCCGACCTTCGAGTGTACGACATAAGAGTGACTCCTGAATTTGAATCTCAGGACATAGACTGGAATCGAGCCAGGGGATATAGATCAGGACCAAATGATGTACCAATAACAGAACCGGGTCCATCTAATGAGATACAGCTATTCCCACAATCCGGAGATGGCAAACTCAAATTCAAGTTTCATCCCGAATATTGGACGGGAAATGCTCGCATGATAATGGACATCCGACCATTACGGCTTGAGGATACAGATGCACCTCCTGACATCAATGTGGTAGTGAAATACCCAGGAATGTCTGATGACATTGAACCCGGCCAGCATCAGGCAAATTGGGAACCGAACTACGACTACCTCATGCAAATGTACAATTACATTCAGATTTGGGACTTCTACATCTATGGCGGAGACGACCCAATAGTCGTGGAAGTTGATGTTCATGGAGCTGGATGGTCCCCAGTCGACCTTGTGGCGTTCAGGGCTATCTGGGTCTGTCGGCCGTATGATAACTACTATTACGACCTTGAGCAGATAATACCGGATAGCGGATATCTGACTTACTACGTGCCAATGGGCGAAGATGCCAAACTTGACCTTGGCTGGAGCGGCAGCGGCATGATGAATGTCTATGTTGACGATTCATTGAAACAATCGAAATCAGAAGGTAGTTATATTGACCTGGATTTGGGTCAGGACTATGTTCGTGATACGCTTCACAAAGTTCGTCTGGGAGCCGCAGCAGGTTCGACTCTGTCAACAATGCACTTTCATCACATGTGGATGAGTATTGAGGTTGATTGGATAGATGGGTATGAACCCCCCGACCTTCCACGGCTTGAGTCCTTCCTTGAAAGCTATTACCGACAGCATACGCACGGGAGAATCGATTTTGTAATAGATGAGGCGGTACCCTATGGAGGACCTCTTGACAGCTCTGCAGACTTGGTGTATATTGGACAAATCCACAATGGTGGATATTTCCAGCATCGAAACGACCGCACGTGGTTCTATCAGTTGTACATTCCAATCAGCAATGTCCCAGGAGGAGGCCTCTGTTGGGATTCGGATGGAGCAAACCAGGAGTCATGGTGGAGTCCAAACGGATGGAAATTCTGGACGGGGTGTGATGTAGAAGCTTATTGGCCACCTTATCTCAACCCAGCTGTGGTTGATTGGTGGATGAAGGCTACAATGCATGAATTTGGTCACAGGGCCCATCAAGTTGGGGATGCTGATGTATGTGAAACAACAGGTTGCGTTATGGGAGGGTCCGCCCCGGACAACTATCCATTAACATCCTGCAATTACTGCAACTACCACTGGTTCCAAACATGGATGAACATCGATGGAGCTACATGGGGCCTCGGAGCGGATTGGTGGCTTCTGTAAAGTAGCATAGTGCTTGGACGGAATCATTGTATTCCGTCCCTTTTTTTCACCGAGTTCATAATCTGTCCATCATGGCATTTGGCGAACTAGGGAGTAGAATCACCTACAACTGCATAGAATTCGCGGTTGTTGTTGCAGAGAACTCCTTATCGAACTATAAGATATCCTCGGACCCCAATGCAGGTTTGAATCAATTGAATCTGCTGGAATCCGTTGTGGCGAGATTCGAAATCCCTAGCAGAGTTTCTAAATTAAGAAGGGCTAATTGCCCTTCCGGATATTGAGATGGAATGGGAGCCATATGAAATGGCTCTCATATTTCAGGCATTCAAACCAAAGTGATACTAAATAATGACGAAGTCGCCTGCCCATCTCAATTGTGGTTCGCTACCGAACACTGAGAAGCTCTCGACAAGGTCTGGCACTGCCCTGTAGGTATCCACCAGTTTCACCTGCAAAGTCGTGCTGGTCATCCCCCTTAGCATAACATCAATCTCACCAAATACGACATCAAATCGAGCTGCAAGTGTCCAAGTTCCAGTTGAGCTGCTACCCCACTTGTAGTATATTGAAACCGATTCTCCCGACCAGCCATCATAATCTATGTGAATGAGGTGGTTGTATAAGGGATATCCGTACGCCTCCAAGGGAACATTGTACCAAAACACGATCTCCAAAACATAGTAGTATGGAAAGCCGATGTTTCCCTCCCTGGCGACATTTGTCACCTTATTCCAGGTCCCTTTGTTTGAGTCAATTTTGTATGGTCCTGCTGCGCCTGCACTTACGGGCTGAATCACCACTGGCATTGCAAGTACCAAGACAGCTAGTAGAAGTACCAATGATCTCCTTTTATTGATATTCTCCACTCTCCTAGCCTCTCACACCCAGAGAGCTGGGTCTCTCTACAAGTCTGGGTCTTTTAGTTGAGTTCTGTAGATTTGGAGGATTTGCCCCAGTCAAGCCATGAGAAGGGTTTCCCTCTCTCAGCACACTAGCTTTAGCATTGATGCAGCAATAACACAATATAAGGAGAATAAAACGACATCTACCTTAGTGTTAGAGCACCCAGAAGGAATTTCAAGGAACGGGCTCATCCATGCTGTCGGCAGAGCATCTCGGACCTACTTAACATATGGCCACCAAGATCCTGTATACGTTCTGCAATGCATCTCAGGGCATCTCAATGTAATCAGTCAAACGAATATCATCGGAGGCAGTAAGAAATCCATCATCACCATACTCGAGTCCACTCACAATATCTCGATAGGGACGACCACCAACATACGCGAGCTGGAGCCAAGACCTAATCGAATTAACGCCTTGCAAGCGGGAAAGTGATCCTAGAAACTTATGGTACTCACTGAGATGATCCTGTGGAGTTTCAATAAAGAGAATGACGCCTCGATCAGATCTGAAGTAGAGGTACACGAGTGGAAATCCAGAGAATATATCCAAGAGGCGTTCAATAGAAGCTGCATCACACACAACTTCCACAGGAACATTGTAGTGAAAACCAACTCGACCGAACCAAAGAAAGGGTGTGAGTATCCGTTTGTCCAGAAAGAATCTCCTACGCAAAGATACTCTCCTTTTGTCCATCTTAATCCCTTGAGCCTTTAGGTGAGACTGCGCCTCACTTGGAGGCATCCTCAGATTCATGCATAGTGTCTCTTCAAGTACGAAGTCCTCGTAGGTTAGTTCTCTCATCTGCTCATGGCATTCCGTCGCAGCCACACTTGGAGAATATGACCGGGGGGGCTTAAAGCGCTTCTCCACAATGCACTCAGGCAGCTCCCAGTGCCCATCCCGTAGCAGCGAGGTATTGAAGAAGCGACCGCTTCCCTCGTACATATGAAGACTTGAATAATCGAGGAACTCAGAGGAAACCTTTCTCACACCAGCTCTGAAAGCAGCGATATTCTCTTTCGACCCGGGAATTAGGAAAGAGGCAACATGTAGGTCGCTATTCGGGATTTGTTGAACCCCCCTGATAAAAGGAAACCTTTGGAGTCCCTCTTGAATTCGCTTCCAGTCATTAGTGTCTTGCAGCGTGAACAGGAGGGTAAAATGACGAAGACCGAAGGCAGTCACATTGTTGTGTCCTAGTGTTCGTACCCAATGACGTGCCTGTAGTTTCTTATATGCTTCATAAACCGTGCTTCTATGCAGCTTCAAGCGCCTTGCTGCATCTGTGAAGGAGTCTAATGGGAACTGACCGAAATACTTCAAGACCTCGGCCTTAGTTCCGACGGGCACTCGATGGGGGCGTTCATGTCCGAGAGTATCATAAACTGCTGCATTCAGCTGCTTAGCAGTGACGACTCTATGTTTTTTCAAATGCCTTAGATTGTCAACAATATGCTCAATCATTTCCTTTGTCCAAGGCTCATAGATTGGAATGAAGGTACCCAGAGCAGCAGCGTTGTCCTGGTGAAGAGCCTCGCCAATCTCATGAGCCTGCTCCAAAGAGAGCAAGTTGGTGCTCAGTGCGATTTTAAGCTTGATGAGATCAAGGAAGTACTGCGCGTCTGAATCCCCCCCAGCTAGCAAGTCCTCATAAGGAGTGGTTATGGCCGACAATATTCTAAATCGCGGATTGTCTGATTGGCCTTTTGCCTGCTTCATCACACGGTCCCTCGGATGGCACGGACACCCATCTGATTGCAGGACACCTAGTCTGTTTAATCTTGCGGATTCCCAGCCCTAATGCCATCCCATGATGAAGATGGCGTTGATTGTTAAACATGGCAATCCCCTGCATCATCCTCCCCTAAAGCTGCAACTTGCAGTGTTCCCATCTTGCTAGTTTCTACCTCTTCTTGAGCACTATTACAACTGCCACAGCAAACAGAACTGCACCCAATCCCAAGAAGAGCACTATTTCAAAGGGGATTCCATCCGGCGGTGGTGTGGAACCTATTTGACTCACTAGTACTCTGGTAAAGAATGTCTCAAAGTTGCCGGCCTGGTCAGTGGCATTAACCTCGAAGTAATGATAACCGAGTGTGCCAAGCCTCTTGGTTAAGACGATGGTATCTGACGGTTCAGACCAACCAGAAGAGGTTTCCAGGACGTCATCTACGAAGACCTCATATTTCGACGGATGAATGTCAGAAACACCCCACACAAGTTGCACAATTGGCGCTTCGTCCCCGACATTCCAATCAACACCCAAATCACTCAGGCCGGAAATCGAGGGATTCGTATCATCAACTAAAAACATCTGATGTAGCTCTCTCTCGTTCCCAGCCCAATCCTCCACAAAGACGCTCAAGTTGTGCCAGCCATCTCCTGCTGGAATGGAAACTGTCGCCTCCGCCAGAGAAACATTTGCTGCGCCATCCCAGCTGAACTCACCCTCTCGAACGCCACTCAAATCATCATCAGCGACCACGCCAATATCCACACCGGATTGAGTAATGGTTCCGTTTACAGGTCCGGAGGTCATGATTGACGGTGGCACATTGTCAATCTGGCAAGTGATTCTTAAGACATACCCATCCCAATCTCCTGCGAAATCCTCTTGAATTGCATCTCTAATTGGCAAATCATCCTGTGAAGTTCTGCAGCCAACGACAAAGTCGCCATTAGGTGCAATAGCGATGCTTCTCCATTGGGTTCCCTCGCTGGGTAAGAATGTGCTATACTCAATTGAAGTTCCTGTTGCATTCAATCGTGAAGCAAATCCAGCCCAATCAGCCTGAAAGCCCGTCTTGAAGGCATGCATCAATGGGAAGTCATGAGAGTAGGTTCTACCAATAATCGCGATTTCTTCATCACTGGCAAGAGCAATGCCTTCGCATTCATCATAGTCGGAACCACCAAGATATGTGCTAAACACAAGTCCAGTCCCAGTGGTGTTGAGGGATGCCACAAAGACGTCTCCGTAGCCGCCTGCGCTATTCTCCTGAATGGGATTCAATGTAGGATAATCAGTGGAACCGGTCACGCCGACTAGGATACAACTGCCTTCCGTATCGACCTCCAAGTCGCGGAGGTATTCATTGCCGGATCCCCCCAAGTAGGTGCAATACTGAAGGACTCCAGTTGCGCTAATCTTGGCTGCCATGCCATCATTCTCTCCGCCGCCGTAGGCAGATTGGAATGCAGAAAGCACTGGAAGGTTCTCAGATTGAGTGTACCCACCAACGTAAATGTAGTCATCAGAGTCCACCGCCACCCCAGTAAGTGTTGCCCCATTCTCTTCAGGAACACCACCATCACCTCCGAGAAGAGTACTGAAGACGAATCCATTTCCAGTAGAGTTGAGCTTGCTAACTATGCCGGTCCAATGCGCCTGTAACGAGGACTGTATCGGATTCACTAGGGGATAGTTATCCGAGAAGGTTACCCCTGTAATGATTGCGCATCCTGTTGTATCCACTGTAATATCTCGAGAGCGGTCCCAATGGGAGCCGCCAAAGAGGGAGCTATAAATCAACGAATCTCCTGCAGCACTGAATTTTGTAACGAAGGCATCGGTAGAGCCACTTCGGGAGTCTTCAATCGAATTTACTAGCGGGAAGTCGTCAGAAGATGTCTCCCCTGTTATGTAGACAGAGCCAACCGAATCCACGCAGATTGCTGTAGCAGCATCGGCAGAAGAACCACCGAAGAAGGTGCTATACACAAAGCCAGTTCCGGTTTGATTCAACTTCACAACATAGGCATCGTAACCACTATATGTTTCGTTGAATGCGTTGAAGGTGGGAAAATCATACGATTGGGTGCCACCTGTGATATATGTGAACCCAGCTGCGTCCGTCTTAATCGATTCGAAACCATCGTTATCGGTGCCGCCAAGATATGTTGCGGCAACAATCCAGATAGGGTCAATAATCAACTGCTGACAGGTGTCATAAGGACCAAGGTCAAATCCGTAGGCTATGCCAGTTTCACCCATTGAAACGAAGCTAGCTGGCACTAACTCTCCATTTTGTTGGAAAGCTTCAAGCCCTGAGTCATTGATTATTTCCAGAGCATTGTCAATCGTTGCTACAGCGCTCACTTCATCATGAGAAACTTGAAGGCGAACATCTCCATTGAACTGAACGCAGATGACTGATGGATCGGCTCTCGGATTAACCAAGAAGTCGTACTTGAGACCGGCTGGAGTCATCTTGAATCGTAGGTCTATTCCGGGATACAGGTCATCATACCAGACTTCCTCGAATGTAGGAATGTTGGTAATCCAGTTCTTTCCTAGGAAGTAGTTGACTCGATGCTCTGTTTGTCCGGCTCCTCTGGCAATCGAATTTTCTGAACCCGGAAAGGAGACTCTAATATCGCCTATCTCCTCTATGCCTGTACCAAGAAGAATGCTTGACTCCCCAAAGGCCAGGTTGTGGCCATGCGCGTAGAATTGAACCTGCTTGTCAGGAACTTGCCCCTGATTCAGCACGAATCCGCCAAATGGAAGTACGGCCGAATCGTCTATTGCCGCATTGATCAGCTCAGTAGGTTGTTGCCAGTATATGTCAATCATGAATACCATGCTTGGCGTAAAGGGAACCACCAACATGGAACATAGAACGAGGTAACTAATGAAAGATTTCTCCATCCAGACCACCTCCAGCAAAGGCTCTGTTGATAGAACCAGCTTATTTGCTTTCTGGGTGAACGGTTGGCCAGTTTACAGATTTTGGGCAACTCGATATAGGCTATTGCGGCAGGAATGGAGTGTCACGCCCACGAAGAAGGTAGGATGTCAAGAATTGAGGTTGCCTTTACTGCTTCAACTGGTTGGGAGCACTATATTCTGATTCAATTAGGATAAGCCCGACTTGATGTCCATCTAACGCAACATGACATTGCTTCAATAGACCTCTCTCCTGACGACCTGCACCGACCCACATAGTATTCTCCTTTCAAAAGGAGCAAACCTTCAGTTAGATGGAGAGCCCTGGATGAAGACGGAGAGAACAGAACAGATACAAAAGGGGTTGAATTCGAGGGAATCATCACAGCGGGTTCTGGCGAGGGACTTTTCATCTCCGAATACCTCCACATGGTGGATTGTTCTTGATATCCTCGAACCAGAACTCCCACAGACAATATTGGTGTTGGAACACAGAACATTGCCAAATTGGGGATGTTATAACCTACTATGGTCCATAAGGGAATAACATTGCATCCAAATATGAGGAACGATACAACAAGATTAGCTAGTATGGGCAGAAGGAATAAATTGATACCAATTCTCTGGCTTAGCAAGCCTTTGAGTGAAACAATCTGTATGAGTCCGAGAACGAAAAACAATAGTCCTGCTCCCGCAAAAGGACTAGGTATACCATTTAGCACTATCCGTGAATCGATGGTATAAATCCCAGTGAAGAAGAAGTTGTAGATTGGAGTGACTATGCCCGTTACACCAAACTCAACTACTGGGCTTCCATAGATAATCCCTCCTGGGAAACCAAACACGATCACTGATGGGAGCAGAAGTCCTGCATAAATGTTGAAATCAAGAGAACTTGAAGATGACTTTTCCATTTGCGTATTTGAAGTCCAGATGCGGAATGGGTAGAGCAGGGAAGCTGCAACTAGCACACACAATGCAAGATCGCGATGAAGGAAGAATCCCGAGCCAATCTCAACTCCCCAAGAATCCCAGATAGGACCTGGCCATGAACCTCCTCCCCAAGCTTTTGACCGTACAAATAGAGATGCGATATATAGCTCGATAATCCCCCCGACCAAAAACAGTGGGAATAATATGGAAATGATCTTGCTAAGATGTCTTCGTAGTGGCATTTGATGGAACTCGCCAGTTTCTTCAATACCTGATATCCTAACCACCGGGTTCGACTACATTCTTCCCCAGATAAGACCTCTTGTGTAAGGCACAGCACCATCTGCATCCTACTGTGCTTGAACGGTTTTTCAGAGGGACGACAATAGGAAACACATCCTTTCTCGATTAGTCCGTTGAAAGGAGAGATCCTCAGCCAAATCGAGAACCTTGGATGAAGAGAGAGGGAACATAACGGATACCAACTAGTTGATATCGAGGGAATCATCATGGTAGGTTTTGGCGAGGGCCTTTCCAACTCCGGACAACTCTTTATAGTGGATTGCAGAAACATGCAGGCCGCATCTTCTTGGAGTAGATAGGATGTCAAGAATAGAAGTTTCCTTCGTGGTCTCGACTGGCTGGGAGCAGTATATCCTTATACAATCTGGCGAGCTAGGTCTTGATGTCCATCTGATGGAACGCGATATGGTTTCAATAGACCTCTCGCCATTGGCAACCTGCGCAGACCTTCATAGCGTGGACCTTAGTGGCAATAGATTGCAGTCTATTGACCTCAGGCCCCTTGGTAACTCCCCAATAGAATCATTGACGCTGTATGAAAACGACCTCAGAGAGATTGATCTATCACCATTGAAGTCGTGCCAGTGGTTGAGAGACCTCTGGCTCTTCGATAATCAGCTGGAGTCTATTGACCTTGCTCCCCTGAAGAACTGCAAGAAGCTGACCTGGGTCTCTTTTGCCGGTAACAATCTCTCAGAGATAGATGTCGCCGCGCTTGGTGAGTGCCCGGAGCTGAGGTACCTTGCCCTCCAGAACAACCGATTATCTAGACTGGACATCACACCTCTATTCAATTGTTCTGAATTGGCTGAGTTTCACGTTGACGCAGGACTGAGGATTATTGCCACATCAATGCCCCACGAAGTAGACCCCAATCACCCCTTAGTTCCTCTTGTTGGCCTAGACCGATGATGCAAGACTACAGACCAAGACACGCAATATAGTAATTAGTGCTAGAATTAGACTGCTGTCGCATAAAAAGGTGGGCCCAGTGGTCAGACAGATTGCTCTTGAATTTGCATATCGGAGGGAGGCAAAGAAGATTGCCCCTGACAAAGAAGGAATAGATCTAGCGTTGGCCTTTGCACTGGCGGAAGCCAACAAGAAGGCTAAGACCAAGATTAGACAGCTTTCAAGGATTTCAATCCCCTTCTGGGTTGTCCAGATATCTGATACGAATTCGATTCTTCTGTCCGCGACAGGAGAGTCCTCCATGAAGTTCAATCTTAGCGAAGACCAAGCACTTGGCCCTATTCGTCGTATTATTAGCAATGAAACAGTAAACTTCGAGGATATCCCGGACGCCATCGACAGGACCCTTCCACTGCTGAGGGAAGTAGAGCCCAAAGTCCATAATGTGAACAATCTCTTGGAGCCAGATATGTTTGTAAAACAGGGGGAGAATGTCATTGATGTTGAACCTGGCTCAAGACTTCATGTCCCGGATCTGAAAATCGACACTCAGAAGGCGCTGGCCATTAGTCAAGAATTCCAATCCCTCTTGGACAATGCTGAAACACGATTGAAGAATATGGAAGAACTTCAGCAATTGACAAAGGAGAAACTGACTGACCGTCTGAATGCTTTGGATAATGTCATAGCTTCAGAGATGTCAAGGTGGCGAAAGCGTTACGAAACCTCTGAGAAGTCAACTGAACTCAAAATGGAGAATTTGAAGGAGCGTCTCTCTGATAAGAACTACCGGCTGAGAGATGAGAGGAAGAAGGATGAACAGAAGCTGGTTTCAGATTTCACCAGAACTACCAGCGAGCTGGAGAGATTCTTCGCCGCTCTGGTTGAAGATATTAAGAATGTGCGATCTGAATTGAATTCCAAGGACAACAATGCTGAGCGGGCAGTGGACAAGTATAGGACTCTCATCTCCATTTTGGACCAGAAAATTGTCGACTATCGGGACCTTGTGGCATCAACGAACGATGCGGCCGACGGAATTTTACAAGAGTCACTGGCACTCGATGACGAACTCACCAGCGCTATCTCTGAAGAAGAGCAGGCAACGGAAGCCCAAATCCAGGAACTCCATGTTAAGCTAGAAGAAATGAAGGAAGAAATGAGTGCAAAAGACAAGGAATTGAAGGCACTCAAATCGAAGGTTGCTGATGCTGTTGCAAAGATTGATGGTCTAATCGACAAGCGAGTTGAGACGCTACAACTTGAACTCAAGAACCTTCGAGCTCTTGCTCTCGGCAACGATACAATCAAAGGCCTTGCTCCGTTAACACAGCTTAGTGTCATCACCTATGTTGTGAACTACAATAAGGGACAACCCTTAGTGCTCACTCCCATGCTGGTCCCAGAGGATAGATTCGGTCTTCCTTTTGAGGCTGAGCCACTAAACGGGGAGTTGCATGACTTCATAACCAAGAGCGTTAAGCAGCAGTTGAAAGAAAGCGGCTCCTTCAAAGCATCCTTGGAGAAGACTTGCGCGGCAGGCAATGTGTTCCAGTTTCAGGAGCTCACAACCCTATTTACGAAGGGTATTGATTCACTATGGAATCGTCAACTCCTCAAGGAGGGCGTACGCGAAACCCTGAAGGATGCCTATACAACGTTAGCTGGGAGATGTCCCGAATGCGAGGCGGAGATCTCCGCAGATGCCAAGTTCTGCCCGGCCTGCGGCGCCGGACTAGGCTAAGCAATCCTTCATGCCATTCAATTTGGAGAAGGAGCAGGGCTCCATCCTGGAGGAACGGCATCCATATTGAACGATCCACGCGAGGGCACTTCTTGCTGGCTATTGCATCATCAACCCAGAAGTGACCGCAGTTATGTCAGTTGAACCATAAGACGCCCATCGCTTCGCCAACTCCAAGTAATCGCAGTGAAGCTCTCTTAAGTATCGCCCTATCAAAACCCAACAAGCATATCAGTACCTTAGGCCGAAGTGCTGGGGAGCTGGATTTGGATGGTTGACTTAACCCGAAGAGACTGGATTGCAATCTCCATAATCCTAGCGGCAGGCATCCTTGTTCTTCTGCGAAATGCAATCATTGCCCAAATCATCCCACTGCTTGATCCCGTTTCATTCGACTGGATAGACGGAATGGATCAGGAGAATACCTTGGAATACTTGACCTATGCACCAAATGCGTACAGGATCCATGCAATCTTCATGGTCTTCATCTTCAATGCAGGGCTTTCGAATTTCCTTTCAATCTATGATACTGCAGTCTTACTAGGCATTCCCGCAGTTCTTGGCATCTACTTCCTTGCCAGACCGGAAGAGAAGGACTATCGACGTTTGCTTCGAGCTTTGTTCTTCTGCACGGTTGTGGTGGTACTGCCGAACTACATTGCATTCATGGTTTTGGCCATTGTAATCAGGTACTCTGATAGAAGGGAAAGCGTTCTGCTGCTCATTCCACTTGTTCTCTTCAGAGAAGTACTAGCATTTGTGGCTCTCGGGTACTTTTTCTTCGCAGATAAACACCGCAAGGAGGCCATCATTAGCTTCGGATTTGCTGCCGCAACCTACCTCGTTTTTAGATTCTTGGTCATTGGGAATGTGGGATATCCTCCAGGGCACGCCCCATTCGTAACGCTAGCCTACTCCTTCATTGTCCTGATTGAGAATCCGCTTTACGCACTATATGCAACAGCTCTGTTTATGCCAATGGTGATTTTCCTGTACAAGAATACACAGAGTGACCTTGATACGAAGATGTTGCTCTGGACGGCAGGGCCAAATTTCGCCTTTGCTCTGTTCTTCGAACCTCAACTCTGGCTTCCAGTGATCATAGCATCAACTATACATCGACAGTTTCTGTGGAAAGAGAGAAGAAGCGAAGCAGCAGAAACAGCTACTTACGATATTGAGCCCAGCCATTGTGGCGAGGATAAAACATCCACCAATTGAGGGATTTCGGTTCAACTCGTACCTTTACTCCGCAGTCAGCATTCGCACATGCATATCCTCCACGTGGCCAAGGTGTGCCACAGATGGGACAGAAAGAGATCAATTGAAGCACTTCTCTCTTTTTCAGCTCATCAGGATTTGTGGAGATGTGGAAGTCAAAGGCCATACAGTGTATTCGGCGATTTCTAATATACGTTCAGCCTGAAGGAAACTTTCACTGGAGATGCTTGAGAGCGTGTAAAACCTGCCAAAGCAAGATGGGAGAAGTAGTCTGGGGCTGGCTTCAGGAAGTGAACCCCGCCAACTCAAGAACTAATGAAGAGAAACCAACATGTCCCTTGTCGGGGTAAGGCCAGCATTAAGCCAAACCCCGCAGAACAAAAGCGAAGAATTCGCGAAATTCCTCAGTATAGTCGCCCATACATATGACATGATGGTTAGCCAAGGAGTCTTCAAGGAAATAGGAAGCTGGCTCATCCAGCTTCACTAGAATCTGAGTCCGACATCCGGTTTCATTCCTCAAGTTGCCCAAAATGGTACCCCCAGAAACCCAGTATTGTGTAAGGTCCTCTCCGAAAACTTTCAGGATTGTGATTCTTTGTTCCTTCAGAGTCCCCCGGATTGCGACGCTTTCCCCGGTTTCGAAGTGAGTCAGTATTTCGTAGTTCTCGACGACTTTAGTTGGAATTGTGCAATGTCCGAAAGTAGCTGTGTTGTCAGTGATGTCCACCTGAGTGACATTTGCCATAAATCCTGGTTTCTTTGTTATGAGCTTGGCGAGAAGCATTGTAAAAGTCGCGGGAATGTCGCCCTCGCAGCCTGCAACCATGCCATCCAAGTCATTCACAAATGATAGCGCATGGCAGCCAGTTATTCCAGTCCTATCGAAGAGCGTAAAGCATTCAACCGAGATTCCATCAACTCCCGTGGAATCAACCAGGTCTGATATCTTCTGGGTCACTGCTAACGCCTTTCTAACATCATCCTCTGGAACTTCAATGCATTCGGATTTCCCAATGAACTCCTCCAAAAGGGTAGTATCCAGGTTATTAGAATCGCCTTCAATCTGCTTAACGAAGTCCTCCATCGAGTAGTCCTCAATCTGCAAGCCCCACTTCGCGTTTATTGCATCCCTATCAACATCAGAGGCGACTAGCCATGACGAAGGTTTGCCAAGAAGGCCGATCTTTGCACCTCGCAGCCTATCCCGAATCGAGGAATACCTGACCCAAGAAATAACTCTCGATAAGAGGTCCTTGAGAGGCCCGTGGATGATTCTTGCGGGAACGCCCTCCCCGGCGATGTATGCCCGAAGCTCCATTGCGGCCGGCAGGGAGTTCCGCTTCTCATATGCCAGCAAAATGATTGGAGGGTGAATTCCAGCATCTCTCAGAAAATTGGCAACCAGATTCTCCGTTCCGCCTGTTCCAATGAAGAGGAAATTGTCATAGATTAGTAAGGAGGGATTCGCTCTGCTCTGCGCTATGAAGTCGCTCGGCTGCAACACCTTTGCTCCAGTGTGCTTCAGCTCTTCGATGAGCTGATTTACAACCTTGCGCTCTGCAATGGGTGAAAAGAAGGGAATCAAACTGACGGGCATGGGTGTCATAGACCAACCAGTAAGCCATATCTCTTTGGGATGGGCACAAGACGATTATTTAATGTAGATTCCTATCACAACCCACAAGGCGGCCCTCGAAGTCAACTATTCCACATTCGCATAGCTTGCATCGCAGTCTGAACAGATCCTGTGTGGTGATGACGTAGAACATGCCTTTCGGACATTTCAGCAGTAGGGAATAGCGAGCTCTAATTGCAGTGTTGCATTTGGGACAGACTATGTGAATTCTAGAGCTACTAGTTCCACTTGTACTGCTGGGTGCGATTATGTATGTACTTGCATTGTACAGCAGCTAATGGAAGTGTCATCCGCAAGCGACAATCTCTTTATGACATTCAGAGAACAAGGGACTCATGAAGCTCGCGGTGACAGGGAAAGGAGGAGCCGGCAAGACAACTGTCGCAGGAACGCTCGCAAGGCTATTTGGACGTGATGGGCTGAAGATACTCGCCGTTGATGCAGACCCAAACTATACGTTATGGATGTCTGTCGGCATCTCACGAGAAATCGCTGATACGATTGAGCCGCTTCTTGAGATTGAGGAGCTAGTCCGGGAACGCACTGAGAATCCATGGGTTGAAGTGCTGGGCAACTTCTTCAGACTAAACCCGAAAGTTGACGACTTGACCTCAAAGTATGCGGTCAAGGGGCCCGACAATGTGAGCCTTCTTGTCGCCGGCACTGTAAATATGGGTGGCCAGGGCTGCATGTGTCCATCTGCTGCGCTCCTTAAGAGCCTGATTGAACACCTGGCTCTTCAGACCGATGAAGCCTTTGTCATGGATATGGACGCAGGCATAGAGAATCTCGGCCGAGGAACGACGAAAGGAATGGATCTTCTTCTCGTCGTTGTTGAACCAGGGATGCGGTCTCTCGAAACCCTCGAACGCATCAGAGGACTGGCTGAGGACATTGGCGTGAATCGTGTAGTTGCTGTGGCGAACAAGCTGATGAGCGATAAAGACAGAGATGTCGTATTGAGGTATGTTTCAAAGAAGGGGATTGCACTAATAGGGGAGATTCCGTTTGATGAAGCCTTAAGAGAGGCGGATGTCGACTCTGTGGCACCTCTTGACTATGCTCCAGAGTGTCCAGCAATGAAGGCAATTGCTGAATTGAAAGAGTCAGTGATGGATTTACTCAAGACGATGCCGAGGGAGAATGCATGAGTGTCATGGATTACTCTATTGCACGCTTGGAGTCTAACCACTTCTTACGAAGATTACTAAGACATTCAGAGAGTTGATCCCAAAGGCGCTGCTCGTTCGACCTCATACTTACAAGCTTGTTGAGGAGAAGCAATTCCTCTTCCCAAGCATTTCTTTTCTTGTAAAGCAGCGACAGTTGATGCATTGCTCGAAGGTTTTCAGGGTCCAATTCCAGCGCCATTCTAAATGCACGTTCTGCTTCCTCTGATTCACCCATTAATTGAAACAGGGCGCCCCAGATTCGCCAGGTCCAGCCGTTTCCTGTTTCCAAGTCCAACGACTTCTCGATGGCCTCTGCCGCATAATCATACTCCCCATTAATCATGTAAGTAAGCGCCAGGGAGTTCCACATAGTTGGGCTCCGGGGCTCTAACATCATTGAAATAAGGCATTCATACTCAGGCCGGCCATCAATCCTACTCCTCTGAAGTGCCTCGGCCATATGTCCTACAAGATTCTCGCTCTCTGATTCCGACATACATTTCCTCCTCACTCATCTGACCATGGACGACAGCACTCCGCTTGGGCCCATGTTGTCAAGTCTAGCAGGCGCAAGGTCCCCTTCAAGCTAGCTCCTTCGCCTTGTTGTTTCCTCTCTTGTCCTTTCGTCATGGCCAACATCTACTTGCAGTTTCTTGTGGCAACTCAAAGAGATGCTACGTGAAGGATATGCGTTTGAAAGGCACTAAGTTTTCTGCCCATTATAATGAGGCATTATAGTATGCCAGATTTGCATGAAAGCGAATAATAATGCCCCCCATGTTAACAAGAGTTTTCATAGTCCCTTAAGTGTGCCAATATACACTTCAAATCAGTAAATGGCATCATCATATGCAACTATTTTGCGATTTTCATCGATTCATAGTCAGGTTTGACACTGCCGATTCAGCCCTTCATGTCTCGCCCAATCACTACTACAACCAAAACAAGGAGAAGTACGGCTGCTCCGCCAAAGACCAACATCAGGTCGATCTCCTCTCGAAGATTGTTTGTGGTTGTACTCGTTGTTGGTGGTGTCCAAGAAGTCACCGTTGTAGTGGTTGTCGTGGTGGATGTGGTTGTGGTCGTAGGAGGCAAAACGGAGCCACCTACGGTCTCATAGGAATCAATTTCGAATGAGAAGGGATCCATGGCAGAGGACTCTGTGGGATACGCAAGGATGGTCACCTCATCGCCACTAACCCAAGGGCTCCAGAAATCCCGCAGATTCACATCCTTGTACTCGATTACGATTCGTCCTGAGCTATCTACTATAGAGAATTGTTCCCAAACAGGAGAAATAAGAGCGTCAAAATGCACTCGTATCATAGAGGCTTCGGGGTGTTCTACACTCCATGAGAGGGGTACCAGAGAACCTTCCCCTGCCCAGTCCGCCTCGATTATCGGGTCTAGTACGTAAGGGATGGGCTCATCTGGAGATGCAAGCAATTCCTCGAAGAAATAGATCTCTTCCGCTCCCACATAGACTTGAAAGGCAGCGTATGTTAGGCCGGAAATCGAGTAATCGATAAAATATGTAAGTTGGAAGAGGTTCAAGTCCAGTTCGGTCATGTAGGTCCAACTAAAGCCATTGAAGTACTGAACTGCTGAAGGAACTCTTTCCAAGGAATCATCTATTGAAAAGGAAACAACGGCACTTGAGCCATATTCGTACCCGGAGATTACTGCCGTTGCAGTTGTATAAGGATCATCGCTGGCAATGGTAACATTCTCGACTGCGGTCGGCATTCCTGAACTGAGCACAGACGCCCCCGTAGAGGTCACAAGCACAGTGTCCTCTACCCGTACTGCCCAACCCGCATCTGAGTAGATACCTGGTTCTATTGCCAACACCATACCTTCGGCTATCACCTCTCCAGCATTAATCGCACCAAGGTAGGGTTGTTCGTGCACCCAATCTCCAAGGGCGTGACCCCAATAGTATAGTACGCTAATGCCCGGCAGACCAATATAGTCAGAAAGCATGGCCGTATGAATATCGTCGAGATCGCCAACCGTTACACCAGGGGTGATTGCATCAATGATTGCCTCCTCTGCCGCCACCACTGCTTCGTAGGCATCCAGCTGCTCTGTTGTCGCATCCTCAAAGAAGTAGGTCCGAGTGACATCTGCGCAATGCCCATTTACACGACAGCCCATGTCAATCATCACAACAGGTTCGCTTGCAGGACTAATCACATGTGTGTCATCATCATACGGATTGCCATGTGCTTGGCTCAACTCAGACCCAGACATCACAAGTGTTGGAAAGCTTAGTCGAGCATCTGCCCCCTCCAAATGCATGATTCGTTCGAGATAGTCCACTGTGTCCTGTTGAGTGATTGACTCAAAATAGGTTCTTCTCAGGAAATTTCTAGCATGCATCAAGGCAGTCGCAGTAATTTCACTGGCTGTAGGAGCATCCTCAACATCTGCGGCCTTGGAGGGAATTTGATACGCATGTACTGCAGTAGCCGAACCCAAGAACAGGCCCATGGTAAGAAACAGGAAAATCACCGCAAAGGTAGCTCTATCCTCGAACTGAATCTTCATTGCGCCTCGATTTGTCTTCTGCAACCGTCCCCTTATCAAGAATGCTGAAAAAGCATGCGGCCTAGTAGCACGCTTTGCTATTCATTGAAACAGGCTTAGAAATCGCCTTCTTCATCTGATGTTTTCTTCACACCAACACAGAGTGAGCTGTACTCTATCAACTTCCATTGTCCATCCCTATTTCGGGCCACCTGTACCGGTCTTGGCGAATCTGCGCCTCCGCACTCTATGAATATCTTCAGTTTATCTTTGCCCAAATCCTGTTCTCGAACTACCTTCAATGTGAGATTCTTCTTGTCTATTTTGTAGTTGTTTTCTGGCGTTCCACCAACATAAGACCGGGCAATGTTCTTGTTGTTGGCGAATTGATTGACATAGTAGCCGGCGCCTCGAGCTTTTAGCTTCCGGCCAGATGGCGATTTGCTATCTTCTGTGGAGTCCTTTGTAGAAACTACCACGGTCATCATAGCATCGGCCACATTTTTGTCAACCTCGATGTTCAAGGCAGCAATAACATAGTGTAGAACGGATTCGTATTTGTCTCCAGCGTTCTTCTCCCACGAAGCTTTGAATTTGTCAAATTTGTTGATCATGGCTTTGCTTACGGTTTTGCCCATGAGTTATCACCATTCAATCAATCTCACTTCAGAAGAAAAGGATTCGGGTGATTGTAATCGCGTTTGTGTCCCCTGAGTTGTGTCACCTGAGTCTTTGGAAGCGTGTGCTACCCGAGGATAGGAAGGACCGAGTCATCAATACCATATCTATTGAGAACTGTGACAAGGACTTCATCCAACCTATTACTAGCATCCTCTGATAGGTCGCAAGGATTATGCGTCTGCAGCAGTTCGATTGCTCTCTCCCTTGCTCTATCAGCGGCATCTTTTGCTCCGGCTTCCTTCCAGGAATCAAATGATAGTCTATTGACTACTTCTGAGGGAAAGTGATGCTCTTTTCGAAGATGATCACGAGTATGCTTGTGATTCAGAAACTGGCCGCCAGGGCCGACTTCCTTAATCAGTGATACGACATCATCCAACCCCTCAATGTCAATACCTTCAATCAACCTATAGGCGACTGCACAGATTTCATCATCGAGCACCAGCTTTTCCAAAGACTGACAGTTTATTCCTGCAAGCATTCCAGGACCTGAAACGACATTGATTCTTGCAAGAGCGGACATAATGACACCTATTCCTGATTCAAAGCCGCTCTGGGCATCGACGACATGGGAATCACTAACGCCCAGATATGCATGAGTTGGAATATCATAGAACTTCCCAATAGCAGCCAATGTACAGGCAACCAGCACGGCCTCTATCGACCCAATGCTACTTGTCCCATGCCTCATGTCAAGCGCTGACGATGCGCCACCGTATACTATGGGTGCACCAGGATTGACGAGCTGAGAGAGCACTATTCCACTTAGTATCTCAGCATTTGCCTGAGCAAGGGTGCCACTGAGCGTGACAGGACTAGTGGCGCCAATGAGAGGGGCAGGTACTATCTCAGCTGGAACGCCGTACTTGGCACAGTCAATCAGATTCTGACTTGTTTCATCACTCCAAATTAGAATAGAAGAAGGACAGCAGTCAAAGATGGCACGAGGAGTCTTGGTAAGTTCTTCTCGGCTTCCTACAACTGCCGTGAGCAGCTGTATCATGTCAATGAGCCCGGATTTTGTAAAGGCCCCGGTGACAATGGGTTTTGATGAGAACTTCAGAGCCACATAGAGACGGTAAATATCCGAGATACATGTTGGAGCATCAGAAGCAACTACGGCCGTGCTTTGGGCCTTGATATTTGTGAGCGCATCTACAAGTCGAATGATACTGCAGAGATCTCTTGCAGTTGCTCTTCTCGTTATTCCATCTTTGGGATCGAGGAAATAAATAGCGGAAGAGGCTGGATTGAAGATGACATTGTCGCCACCAACAATGTCACTTCTTCTGCCTTCTCGGTCATGGAGCACAAAGGAAGACGGTACACTAGCTAGGCAATCCTCCACAATCGTAGGAGGTATTGAAACTACCTTCCCCTGTACAGAACAGCCATTGGTTCCAAGAAGCTCAAGTGCGTGCTCATTTCTAATTGAAATGCCAGTTTGATGCAATATCTCAAGAGAAGCATGGTGGACTCGTTCGATTTCTTCCTGAGTTAGAAGGTTGATGCTAGCCATATTCTTGCACCTATGTCGCCGAGTTACATGTTCGATTCGGGGCATATGCTTATATTTTAGAGCCATATCTCGCCTTTTCGAGAGATGTGCAATTTGGTGCAGCAGGCCACGGGTTCGCAAGCAAGAAAGCCACATCTAAACTGAAGAACGCTGGCAGGTATCTCCTACATGGTTTCATTCTAACTGCGATTGTATGCGGCGGCAGTGTGAGCGCAATATTTGTTTATCAAATTCTCATTTTTGGCTTCGGTCCAATTGGCATGGGGCTCTTCTTCGCTCTATTCATCCCTCTCCTAGGTGCAGTGAATAACACGCTAATGCGCCATCTTTGGTATCTTCAGCTTGAGTTAACCAGCGCGGAGCAAGTTGTGGAGGGATTTGTACTATATGTTGTACTAATCATGCTGGCGGCGCCAGCAGATGCTGTCTTTGTGATGCTTGACTCATTGGTTAGAATTTATGGAGCCTCTTTTGACCTGAATGTAGCACTAGGTGTGTTTTTAATTCTCATTATGGTGTACTCTGGAATATACGGAATCGCAGGGGAGGGTATCGGAAGCCGCTTTGAGGGGAATTCCGGAGAAACAGTCAAACTAGGGAATTTGTTGCATGTTCGCTGTCCACACTGTGGGGCCGCATATTCCTACCGAGAAGACCAGGTTGGCGCTGAAGGCGAAGTAACATGCCAGAATTGCATGCACCGATTCAAAGCAGCTGAATCTTGATGTAGAAAAGGATTCCATTCAGGCTGGGCGTTATTTCCAATCGACCATTCCACGAATTGCATGTAGCGCTGGTGGCATCTTCTTCTCCTTTTTCTCCTTTGTTGCAGTAAGAATTACATCACTATCAAAGGAAAGCTTCCTGAGCCTAGGGCATGAAAAGAGGGGGTCAATATCCACTGAAGAAAACCCATTCAGTTTGAGTGATAAGTTGCTTAGATTCTTGCACTGCATTAGGGGTGCAAGGTCAATGAAACTAAGGTCATTTTCATAGAGATGAAGCGTCTGCAATTCTGGACAGCTCGATAAAGGCGTCAGGTCAATTTGGCTTAACTTATTGAACGACAAATCCACATACATAAGTTTGGTTAGGCCAGCGAGGGGCTCAAGATCTATGCGTTCCAGTTTGTTGCTTCCCATCGAGAGTTCCAAGAGATTGATGTTCCCACTCAGCGGCGATAAGTCGATAAGCTGCAGTTCATTTCCGGAAATGGTCAGGGCCTGTAGACCTGCCAGCTCACTTACTGGTGTAAGGTCAGTAGTGAAAATTCTTCTATCGCTGAGATCAACTTGGGTCGCACCCGGGTCAAAGCGCTCGACGACCTTCCCGCCACTCTTTGTTTCGCTCCAAATGACAATTTCATCCATAGATATTACTCGCCTTATGTCAAGCTAGCCCATAGAGGGGGAAGCTAGAATGATACTCCATCTCTCAGTTCCCTAACATGTGTTAAAGGTACCTACATTCGGAGCAAAAGAAGAAGGGGAGACGCAAGAACGCCAACCCTTCTATTGCTATGCAGCCTTGCTGCCAGGTGGTACCCCATCAACCTTTACGGGGAGCCATCTTCCAGGTTCGTCTGCCTTTTCGACTGCTAGAATCATACCATGGCTCTCAATACCACCAATCTTCTTCGGTTCTAAATTCACAAGGAAGAGGGCAGTGACGCCAATCAGTTCATCCGGTTTGTAGAGCTCGGCAAGACCAGTCACAATGGTCCTCTTCTCAAATCCTACATCTACCAGGAGTCTGAGGAGCTTGTCCTTCTTTGGCACTTTCTCGCATTCGAGAATGGTTCCTGCACGGATATCCATTCGCTGAAAGTCGTCGAATGTTACTATATCTTTCATTGGTTCAACCTTCACTTTCTTCTTTGATTTGCCCTTTTCTGCCTCTTCTGCAGCTTTGATTCTGGTCTGAGTAGCATGCTGTAGCTCCTTGAGTAGATCGTCATCAATCTTGGAGATAACGGGAACCGGTTTTCCAAGCTTGATGCCAGCTTCCAGAGGGTTCAGCGAATCCTCCAATGGAACTTTGTGTATATCTGACGTGA
This sequence comes from Candidatus Thorarchaeota archaeon, assembly GCA_011365025.1. The sequence continues at coordinate 41,560 of RDOF01000004.1, read as the reverse complement.
GTCCGAGCTGCTTCCAAACTCGTTCCGCCACAGACGGCATGATTGGCTCAATAAGCACAGCCAGAGCCTTCGAAAGCGCAAGGGCATTGAAGAGCACGTCTCCACATTTCGTTTTGTCCTCCTTAACCAATGCCCAGGGCTGATTCGCTTGGAAGTACTCATTCCCAACGGTAGCTAGCCCGAGAATTGCATCAGAGACCTTCTTCAGCTCATACTCATTTGCCGCATCAATTACGGCGTCAACTGTCTGTTGAATTGCTGCCTTCAGGGTAACGTCCAGGGTGCCCTTTGGAACCTCTCCGAAGTGCTTCTTCGTGAAGTGAAGCCCTCGATAAAGGAAATTACCCAGTGTTGCAACAAGCTCGTTGTTGACCTTGTCAGCAAGTGAACTCCATGAAAAATCAAGGTCCTTGGTCTGGGAGGTTGAGGAAATCACGTAGTAGCGAAGATAATCCGGATTGAGGCCCTTCGCCAAATATTCCTCTTCAATCCAGACAATATAACCTCGGCTTCTGCTAAAGTTATGCCCGAGAATCTTGACCATTCCAGAGGCCACTATTGCATAAGGCAGATTGTATCCACTCCCCTTCAGCATAGCAGGCCAGAAGATGCAGTGGTGGTATACAATGTCTTGGCCAATATAGTGCACCAAACGCCCCTTTCCGGGCTTCCAGTACTTTTCCCATTCTTGTGGTTTTCCTATCTTCTTTGCCCACTGCTCGGTGCTTGACATGTATCCTATTGGAGCATCCACCCAGACATAGAGCACAAGGGAATCATCATCAGGATACTTTACACCCCAGTCTAAGTCTCTCGTAATGCACCAGTCTTTGAGACCCTCCTTTACCCAGCCAAGCGCATAGTTACGGGCATTCTTCGTTCCATCCACTTTTTTCAGGTAACCACGCAAGAACTCCTCGAAGTCACTAAGCTTCAGAAAGTAGTGTGTCTTGATGATGGGACGTGTGTCATTTCCGCAGACTGCACATCTTGGATTCAGAATGAGCCCGGGTTCGATGTACCTTCCGCACCCCTGATCACACTCATCGCCTCGTGCATCTGCTCCACAATATGGGCATGTACCCCTCACAAATCGATCTGGCTGCGACCGACCGCAGGTATCACAATAGGGGGTTTCTATCTTCTTTGAATATATGTATCCGTTATCACGAAGCGCTGTGACAATTTGAGTCGTCCGTGCATGATTCTCGGGATCATCCGTAGTGGCATAATTGTCGAAGTTGATATTCAGCTTGGGGAAGGTCTCCAGATAGTGCTGGTGATACTTTAGATAGGTCTCCTTGGGTGACAACCCTTCAGCCTCTGCAGTTGTGAGGACCGGTGTTCCATGAGTATCCGACCCGCAGATGAAGACAACGTCCACTTGCATTTTTCTTAGGAGTCTGACAAACACGTCTGCGGGCACATATGTGCGGAGGTGCCCGATGTGCATCTTGCCCGAGGCATAGGGTAAGCCACAGGTCACGCACACAGGATCTTTAGTTGGGTATTTCCGTTTCTTGGTCAGTTTAGTCACACTCCTGACATTCTATGGAACGGGAGTTAGTCTTGCATAGGGGGACAGTAGTATAGAAGTAGGTGGGGATACCCCACGCTGGCGGAGTCTCTCATTGGAAATCCTTTGAACACGTGTTCTCTCTCTGTCCTTGAAGCTTTTTTCCCGCCTTAGAATGTTAGACCTATCACGTCGCTTTTGCGATATAACTGTAACGATGCCAATAATGGGTCCTGATGAAACTAGCTTCAGGAAATCTCTTCTTTCGATTTGACGATTTTCTGTTCAGATTGATATTTATTGCAGTCTAGCAATCGCAATGGAGTGCTTTGGTGAGTGAGGGCAAAATGAAAGAGGAAAGAATAGATATACTCAATGACGAGGCATATCGCTCTAATGCACTCTATGCAGCGCAACCGCTTATCTTGATGCCAAGACCAGATGAATTGGATGAGTTGGATGCGATTGCACAAGACTATGATTTCGAAAAGGATAACAAACCGAAACTTACCATTCATATGATCAAAAAGAGAAGCTCTGAATCAGCTGACAATATTATTCGGTATGCAGCCCTAACCAAATGGGAGAAACAATGGCACTATGAAGCCGCTCTATTGCTGCATCTGGGATATTTGGAAGGCTGCATATATGCGCTACGAAAGAAAGTAGATATCATTAAAGCCCCAATATATGCCGGTTCATGTTACACTGACTTGTGGTTCACGCACCTGATTACTGGGGATTTGAAGGAGGCAAGGCTGAAGTACGCAGAGTCACTCAAGCATATACAGGCTCTTCATGATGTTGAGCTCTTCCGCATGGCATTGTTAGGGAGTTTCGATTTTCATAGAAGGCAACTTGAGACACTTGCAGAAAAAGACTCACAGAATCCAATTTATCCCTATGGCATCGCTCAAGCACTGGCGGCAACTGGGAAGGATGCGAAGGGGGAGTATATCAAAGCATTCGAGAGAGGTGTTTTCATTATACCGTTTGTGCGCTCGGAGTTTGAAATCGCAGAAAGACTTGCTTTGGAAGCACTGGATTTGGAAATGGATTTGCATATGGCTAGATACGTACTAGGTCTCTGCCAGCTACAACAAGAAAATCTCGAGAGCGTATTAGATGCCTTTAGACAATGTACTAGCCTGGATCCAAGTAATTCATCCTACAGCCATACACTATCGCTAGTCGAGAAACTACTAATGGAAGAGAATCCGAATGAAATTGTCCAAATACGTCAAAGACATCTGAATGAAACGCAGAAGCATCTTAGGGAATCCATTAAGGGCCAATTTCAATTACTCTCGGATATGCCAAAAGAAGAACTCAGGGCTCTTGGAATTTCATTGAGCGACCTAATGGGTAGAATGTTGTCAGCGGTGACGGAATCCAAGCCTGCAAAGAAAGAATCCAAGCCTGCAAAGAAACAGAGCTATCCTGATTATTATGGGTGAACGCCGACTCCAAAAATCAGGAGGTCTGTACTTCATCTCAATTTCTTAAGCCGACGGCGCATCATTCTGTCAGACACCAATCGGTGTCGCCTAAGAATAGTCGCGGACCCCTTTGATCGTGCTAATTTTGTTGTTTCAGTCGGTGTCATCTCAGTCAACTCAATTGGTTGGTGTGGCGGGTCCCCGAAGGGAGCCCACCACTGTGTCTCACTTTGCCGGGAGGTGCATCGGAGACAGCGAATTGGCCTCATTGTTACATGAGGAGAGTAAAGGATGGTTTAGGAACTGGCGTATAGATATCTAAGACTGGCTGCATCGGCGTCGGTCGGTTCTCTGTCACTGTCAAGGAGTCCATAGAGGACATGGAGAACTTCAGCATTCTTCTGCAGGGTTGAGCTGGGTCGTGCATTGTCGGCCATTATTCGCATCTCCGTTGTTTTGGTTACTGTGGTACAACTCACCTTCATTTCCGCTAGAGTTTCTTATAAAGATTGATAAAACGTATGAAGTATTAGGGTGATATCAAGGTAATACGAGAGGACTATGTGGAGAGTATGGCAACCTGGGTAACGTAGACGGCGTCTGGCGTCATTCTGTGGTACACTGCGAAAGCCGTTCCAAACGAAGCAAAGGGGAGAGGGTGGTCAATAAGTAGAGGGGATATGACTACATGTCTCCGGCACCTTCGAAGAGCTGCCAATCCAGTTCCCTGTGCATGTGGATCTCATGCTTGTCACAGGGAGCCACAACTTCGCTGCGAATAGCATCAAGGACAATGGCACAACCTCTTGCCTCATCGATGCCCTGCTCGCCCATACTCGATGCCAAGGCATGAGCACTGGCACACTCAAAGAGGTCTGTGTCGGACATTGCATGCTCGAGAGGTGCCAACTTGCGTGGGAATTTCGAGGCTGTGGCACGCTTGTAGTACTTCAGCAGGAATCCGTCCAGAGTGTTTTCAAAGGTGAGCTGGATGGTTAGAGCCATTGTTTCGTCACGGAACTCCCTTGGTCGGTCCTCCAGTACGTCATCAAAGAGTGCTCCGATCTCCTTTGCGAAAGCAACCATCCGATCTTCTTGTTGCATTGATGCCTTGGATACCGTGATAAAGGCACAGACAAGGTTCCGAGTTGGCACAGCCCGAATTATATCCGAGATTGGAATGACCTCATAGGTTAGGTCCTCTTCGTCATCCCTCACAAATTCCTGTCGGAAGTGAGTGATGGCCGTAATGAAGGCAGAAATCATGCCTTCCTCGAAACCACCTTTTAGAACATTGGAGTAGATTGGTAGTCCACTCTTGCCATGGAGAATGATGATTCCGATGAGATTGTCAATATCATCAAATCGCTTCTTAACAGCCAAGGCCTCCAAGTACTCGCGGCGTTTCTTCATATCATAGGATCTGTATCCAATAAGTGAGAAGACAAGAAGACCTATGGCAGCTCCTGCAGGCACCCCGTACTGCTGCAGGAACTTCATCACAATGCCCACGTTGCTTGGGATTCCAATGACTGGCTGAATGAATGAAGCAGAGAGCTCATGATTATCCAAGTTGACGGTTATTCGTATCTCGTAGCCCCCATCATCATGCCATTCCGGATTAAGGAGTACGGAATACACGCCGGGACTGATCATCTCCATAGTACCCCAGCTGACCTCACCATCTCGGTATAGTAGGTGATAGGTGACTTCGGCCCCAGAAACATATTCATCTAGATCATTGAGTAAGGTTATGGTCACTGGAAGTGACTCACCCTCATTCCAAATGAACGAATCGGCCTCAATATGCAAGGGAACTTCCACAACTTGGAAAGCAAGCTCTGTTATTCGCTGCTGAAATCCATACTCTCGCAGAGAGATTTGTATGCTGAATGACCCAATCTCTTCGGGCGTCAACTCGATTCGATAGCGTCCATCGCCCAAATCGGTGAATAGAAGCCAATCGGAACCTGAACCGATAGCAACAAGTGTAGCCCCTGTTATGGCGGTACCGTTTGAGGCTAGCCTGTATTCGTAAATGAAGCCATAGCTTCGACCATAGTACAACGCTTCCAAGGGGCTGGTGCTACTCAACTCGGTCGCGAGTTCGACAACGAAGAGGACGAATCTCATACTTGCGGGTTGATACCCTGTCGAATTAGCTGTGATTGTAATGCTCCACCTGCCCAGCTCACTAGCCCCCAAAGATATCAGGTAGCCACTGCCGAATGGCGCAACGTTCCAATCCAGAGTTTCCAAGCTGTCAAAGAATATCTCAATTGTGGAGCCCGTTATGTTAGCTGAGGGATTTTCACGCTCAAAGAATACCAATAGCTCATAAACCTCTAAATAGCCAACTGAAGCCGATGAGATTCCGCCGCTTGCGTGTATATCGGTTTGGACAGGAACCACAGTAAGAGGGAAGAATGCAGTCGCATTTGCATGGTTCGATGCAGATGCATAGAATGCGATATAGTAGGTCCCAATATCACTGGGAGTTATTACGACAGAGTAAATGCCACTGCCGATCTCCTGAATTGGCGTGAAAACTAAGCCAAGATAAGTCCCTATAGTGCCTAAACTAGCCCCCTCGATGCCACCTAGCATGCTGCTTGTAAAATTGAGGGTGACAGTGCAGTTCTGGTCAATTGAGATTGTTGAGCCCGTTGCGGTGTAGGTTAGCTGCGATGAAATTCTTGTTGTAACCAGAGTGAATTGAAGATACTGGGTCTCGTGGTTGTCAAGACTCACCTCTATGAGGATTGAGAAAGTACCTGATTCCTCAGGATAGAGAAGAATTGAGTAGAAACCATCCCCTAGGGATTGAATATCTGCCACAGTCAGACCCAATGGCGGCGAAACAACACTGACACTTGCGCCAGCAAGTCCGAAACCGGTTCCATTTGTGTAGCGTATAGTAAGATTGTAGGTATATCCAAATTCAATAGTGCCCACAGAGTCACCAACTGTTTCAAGACTAGTATCAATTACCCCAACGTTAACAATGAATGTGGCCTCCGCAGCCTCATAAGAGCTCTTTGAAGCTGAAACCGTCAACGAGTAGGTGCCCGATGCCGTTGAAGTTAGGTCGAAAGTGTAATTCCCATTTCCCAGGTCCACAACATGGCCCCACGACAAACCGCTGACTGGTTCAATATCCAGATTGATACTGGCACCCGTTATGGCAGCGCCGTAACGGTCTATGAATCGAACCTCTGCGGTATAGGTGTCTTGAAGACTCATGGGAATGATGGGGTTCCAAATTATCAGGTCGTTGTCTACTCCAACTGCCTGAATAATGAATGTGGATGAGGCATCATCGTAGTAAGGTCTTGATGCATTCACGACAACAAGGTATTCTCCGGGGTCAAGAAGAGCAGTATTGAAATCAGCCTCCCATTGATTGCGATTATCATTGGGTTGGAATACTATAGTTGATGCGGACCAATTTGCGGTAATTGATGCCGTGTCCTCCATCAGAATGTCGTTGTTCTCTGCATCCTTGTATACAACGAATACTGTTGCGGTAAGACCAGCATCTGTTACAATCACAGGCCTTGCAGGATATAGAAGCGTTGAGTGATGAATCTCGAAGACTGCTTCTCCATAGGCAATTTCAGTGCCATTCTGCCATGACACTAGGACACACCATACTCCGGCAGTCGTATTAGCAGCTCCAAGGGTTATGCCATATCCATAGATTTGGCCTTCAATCCCTCCGCTGAGGAATTCTTCATACCAGATTGTACCATTGGGCATTATCCAGGTTGTATCAACAGAGTTCAGAGGATCGGGTATGTTTGCTCCGGAACCAATTGAAATGGCCGCTCTCGAGTAATTGCCACTTCTGAACACGGTTTCCGTATTCCACTGGTCCCCGCCTGAGTCGTAGACCTGAAGCGAGAGGGAATTGACGTAGTTGGATGAATGGAATGCAAAGTACCACCAGCCCAGACTATCCAAGATTAGCGAGGTTGGTATGATCACCATGCCCAATGAAATTGTACACTGGCTGGTGACATCACCGGATTGGGGCTCACGAATGGTGACATTCTCCCAGTCATATGGGTATCGTGCGATAAGAGTGAAGTTCTGGTAGGCACCCAGCGAACCCAGATAGGAATAGAAGGATAATTCCGGACTACCACCAGAAGATACCAGATAATTCACACCTGTTTCCAGGGGATTGGTATTGGTATTCGAATCAACGTATCTGTGAGAAAGCAACCTCGTTTCATAGTTGAATGAAACACTGGTATTTGATGTAAGGCTAGTAATAACAGGGTTGGCTTGCCAATACGATGAGTTTTCTATAGATGCAGTGTAAGTGCCATCTGAACCAGTCAGTGGCGAAGGAATACCATCAATGTTGAGTTCCAAGTCCACTTCTTCAGCCGTTGGAGGAGTAGCTTTCAGAAAGGAGATATCATCAAAAAAGACGGTGATGTAGGCGGCGTTATCAATCCCATCAGGAAGATGATTGATATCGCCATCATAATCTGCCGTCTTGTGATTAAGTTCCAAGTACTCATCAATGACCAATCCTATTTCGAAGGCGAACGAGCTTGGTGCACCAGTAATATGAACCGGTATGTCGCCGGTCGATAGCCAGATGCCTCTTTGTGATAACAGCAACAGGCTCATTTTCCAGACAGGAAAACCATCAATTGAAAGCGTGATACTGCAATTGCCCTCAGGGTCATCATAGCCATCAGGTCCATCAATTGGGCCTCTTAGATAAAAGAAATCAAAACTGAGAATGAAGTCTTCTGTATAAGGAGTATTCTGAACTGACTGAAACCAGACAGCGCGAGTCCCAGCTGAATGCCCGAAGTCATTTTGCCCTACTTTTCCACCTCGGCTTTCAACGGTGACATACTTACTTCCGCTTGAATCATACGCAGCAAGCTGCGAATCATCATCAAATTGTGCTGTGTCACTGCTATTTGCGTCCCACCCCTGAGGATGGTACGAGGCAGACCCCGTAGGTTTAACGTTGGTTCCGGGCATACCTTCATCAAAGGTGCCATTCACTGCGTATATTTTCTCCAAATTCCAGACGGTGGATTCCGCCATACTGGCGACCCATCCATGATCTTCGTCAAGAGGGAGGCTATAATCGATGTTTGGTGATGCGTCGGTCCGAGCATATTGAACCCCTGATGTGGAATACCCTCTTCTCTCGACAACTATTGGATCAAGGACGCCCTCCAATGAAGTATGTTCGGCTGTTCTAGTATGCTCAATGGGATTTGCATCCGAAAGGGGCTCTATCAAAGGAGATGCGTATTCATCATGAGATAAGCCGGCCAGGGGAACAATTTCAATTGCACCAGCCACTAAGAGAACGCCAATGAGAATTATAATGAAACTGCGTCTCAAGGTACTGCACCTCGCATCCCAAGATTCAACCTTTCCAATGGTTTCAGTAGAAAGTATCAATTTGAAAGTAATAAAAACGGTTTGTGGTGTGTACTAGTTACGATTTTTCGCCAATTTTGAGCGCTTTCTAATCATCGCCGTTGACTACGATTTGGCCCTGAGCGATTACATCATGCTTGTGGATGCTCTCAAGCGATCTTGCCTCAGCATACATCTCAAGCGCACGATCTAGAAACTTCTCCTTTGCATGTTGCAGAATATTCCTGCAGACATCCTCGACAAATTGAGGATTGCTATACATCTGCTTTGTCACATGCATTTCATCCTCAAGCTTCAGAAGGGAGTACGTTCTACTTGAGAAGGATTGCTCAATGACCTCAATCATGTCCCCATAGTTGGGAATGTCTTTGGTGAAACCTACAACCCTCAAAGTCCCTACAGCACGCTGCATGTGGGTCATACCATGGTTATTGACCATGCAATGCGGGCACACCGTGTTTCCAATCACGCTGACAGATACACTGTGTCTATGAGGCTTGCCTGCCTCCATGTTTGTGGAAGCCGAAATATCGCAGACCTCCCAGGTCCTTTTCCTTGACTCAGGAGTCCTGCTAGCATATCCAAACTCAAAATCAAACTTGACCTCCCCGCGTTCAAATGGATGTTTCTTAGAGAGAGCTTGAAGAATCTGGATTTGGATTTCCTCAACAGAGGGATAGACCTTGAACTTCTCGCTGATGACCTCGCTCATGGTTTCAACGAGCCTAGACATGTGCACACCCTTTGTATCGGCAGGAAGGTCTATGGTAAACTCAACCTTAGGGATTAGATGGTGGCGAAGTCCACTGCGCTCTGTAATTATGAAGGTCTTTAGGTCTTTGACTCCTACCTTGTTGAGCCTAATCCTGTGCCTTGGTTTCTCATTCTGTGTGTCGACGACCAATTGCTACGCCCCAGATTTCAACCGCCCAGAATAACGCCTGCCTTTTAGCTTTGTCATCGTGACTTCTTTCAAAGCTGCATCGCCAGAGCAGTAGATGAATTTGAGGTGAAACACTTCGTCTGATTGCAAGAGGCAGACCACGGGTCATCTTCAATTAGGTCAAGGAATAACAGCCTTTCGAGCCCACATTCTCAGCAACGCATACCTCTATCTGGAATCTGGAATCAAAAGATAGAGATTCGGCAATGTACTGTGCAAGGATTTCAACAGTTGTGGCGCTGATGGGTAGAATGGTACAATCCTCTTCTGGCAATTCGTATCTCTTGCCAGCGGCCTCTACAACTACATTTGAACCGCTTTCTTGAATAGTAATCACCCTGGATTCGCCGGGAAGCAGTACTCTATGGTCAAGTTTCTTACATATCTGTACAACCTGTTTCTTCAACTCTCTGAAATCCATGACCATTCCCAAAGAATTCAGTGGTCCGACCAGAACGACCTCGACGTGGTAGTTATGACCATGTAGACCCTCACAGTAGTCAGCACCCATTACAAAATGAGCGGAACTAAAGTGCATGCTTGAGTCATGCAATTTGATACTATGCAACTACAATCCTCCAGTCTTGAATCAAAATCCCTGTAGATGTATCTAAAGCTACTGTTTCTTCAGTCCCCGCTGGCGTTCAAAGAGCTCCAATAGCTCACCCACTGTTGTTGCCTGCTTAGGATCTTTATCATCTCGCCATCTTCCTGTGAAACGGGGAAATCGTATTGCTAAACCACCGCCCTCAACACGATCCCTTCCGGCTGAGTGAGTGGGACTGATCGTTATTTCATCACCCAGAACCTCAATCACTTCACAAGGCTCGAACCATACGTCGGCCTTCACATCTGAAATGACCTTTGGATTCTTGTTTTCCATTCTATGAGCTTCAAGTCGCTCCTTGAACTCCTTCAGCATTTCGTCAGTGAAACCCGTTCCGATTTTGCAGACGGTTGGATACGTATCGTTGAGAACGTCATAAGCGGATGCGAGAATTGCGCCATAGACACCCGTACGTTTTCCTCTTCCATGAATGGCCCCAACGATTACAAGGTCCACGGAGTCTGACATTCCATCAGTATAGGAAGCTTTCAGTTTTATCCAGAGCCAACTACGTGAGCCTGCTTGGTAGGTTGATTCGTCGTGAATAGCTTTGGCGATTACTCCTTCATGTCCAGTATCAAGTGCCTTAGTGAAGATATCATTGAGCCTTTTGGGATCGGACGTGAGTTCTCCCTTTGTCAAATCCACCCTGGCACTTCTCGCAATGATCTTCTCAAGTAGTGCCCTACGTTTTCGCATGGGTTGCCCGGTTACGTCCTTTCCGTTGTGGAAAAGAATGTCAAAGAAATATACCGCAACAGGAACGGCCTCGGTCATTTCAGCAATCTCAGTCTTTCGCCTACGTCGCATCAGCTCCTGAAATGGCCGCATTGCTCCTGTCTTTGGGTCTATTGCAACACACTCGCCCTCAAGAATGCATGTTTCAGCCTTTACATTCTCAAGAACTAGTTGAACAACATCCGGGTACTGCTTCGTAATCTCCTCTTGGCGGCGTGAGAAAAGAATGACCGATTTGCCATCCTTGTGTACCTGGACTCTTTCCCCGTCATACTTGTATTCGACAAGGACCTCAGGTCCAGCTTTCTCAAGAATCTCCCTCGGACTTGATAGTTTCTTTGCTGCCATCATTCGGATAGGTTTTCCGACTTCTGCCTTCATTTTCCGAATTGCATCCATACCTTTCTGAGAAAGCACATTGGCCACTCGCGATAAGTCACTGCAAACATTGAATGCATGCTCCAATTCAGTACGTGCTTCCTTTCCTCCTGCATAGGCAATAGCAAGAGAGTCCAGGATTCCCATTACACTAAGGCCCAAGCGTAGCTGTCCCGTTAACGTTCTGATTATGTATTTAGCCTCGAGAGGCGAAGCATCTGATAGAAGACCAGTGAGTTTGGAAACCTTATCCTTGCTACTACCTTTTCCAGTAGTTTCGGCTACGGCAGATAACGTTTCAAACACTGAATCGACAGTAAGGTCTTCGGCAATCAACGTTTGCTGGGCGCTCTTCGATAGTAGAGCTTCAGCCGCAGATCCAATATCACCTGCTTTTCGAAGTGTCCTCTGTACATCCTTCTCAGGAATGGAGGCAGCTGAACTAATCACTTGCACCGCCATTTTCTCAGCGATACCAATCTCAGGCTTGCCCATCCAACTCGGATACAGCTCGCCTATAGTTAGAGCGATAATTTTGTCCACAGAATGGCCCTGTGCCTTTTTGAGCAACTGCGAGTAGATTGCAACTTTCTCTAGATTTCCCGAGGTGTTCTCAATCTCTTCATACGTCTGAGCGAGTTGTTCATACAGCATAATGGAATCGCCGCTCCCAGCTGAAGTGATAGACCATATGCTTTATATTCGTATTCTAGGGCTCTGCGAACCTGATACTTGTACGCGGTGAATGACAATTGGGTAGCATAAGACCTAAGTACATCAAGAACGCAGCCAAAAGGCTTCTTCAGTTGTATCCAGATTCCTTCACAACTGATTTCGAAACGAACAAGAGACTGGTAGAGCAGTTCACCGATGTTGAGTCCAAGAAAGTGAGAAATAGAATCGCCGGATATCTTGTGACTCTTGTCAAGATTGGCATTGCGCGAGAGGCTTCCGAGGCACAGGCTGCCGAAGAAGAAGTCATCGACATGGAGATGTAGGCACACCCAAATGAGGTGGTGCCTGCAGATGGTATTCTGCAGGCATGAGCATGTTAATGATGTTAGATTACTAGCTGTTTCTTCTCTCGTGTTAACTCCTCAGCTTCCTTCATTGCTTCATCATAGATGTCAATCGGGAATCTATCATGGAGGGGCGAAATTCTCGAGCCCAAAGCAATGGATCCATAGAATCTTCTTGCTAACCAGCCTATGCCACGCATCTTTACCATGTCAGAGGCTCGCTTGAATTCGGTTACAGTGCGCGTATCCCAAGTCCCGGTAAGTCCACTAATGAAGGAATAGACATACAGAGATGGCAGTACCCCAATGAAGAAGAGAACTGCGGAAGTGATTATATCGCCATCCCAAATCATAATCGCGATGAACTCGAGCATCAAGAAATTCGCAATGCCCGCAAGCAACGGCCCAATATAGCTCTGCCAGACATATGGCTTTGGAGCAGATATCTTCATTCTAATCAAGCTCCACATTGCGATATTCTTAATCACAAGGGCAATCGTGTATCCTATGATTATGCCCGGCATACCTCCTAGATAGATACCAAAAATTACAGGTTGAACCAGGACAAAATACGTCATGAAGAAAGCTCGGAGCACCTGCTCAAGAATCCAAGAAGCAGCCGCAAGTCCTGTTCGTTCTGCACCAGCGAAGACCCAGTCACCCAGCCAGCTCCAGAAGCCAAAAATCTGGAATACCAGGAAGTAGTTCAGCAGCTCAGCTGCATATGCCCATTCGGCACCTGCCGCTCCCAGAATTGCCCTCCATCCGATGGCCGCCAAGACCGAAACCAGCCAGAATACGAAGAATGCTCCATATTTCAGACCTTGAGCGGTGTAAAGGTCCGTTAGCTTCCGTTTGCCATGAGAATATGCCTCTGAGATCCCACCAAGCATCCCTTCCATAAATAGCCCAACAACCTGGACCATAATGGCGAGATCCCATGCCAGCTGGTATTGCCCCTGAAGTGCAGACCAGTTTAGGAGGTTCGTGCTAACTAGAAGCATTTGATAGAACCAGACAAGCGGAACCGCAGCTGCTCCAACAGTCCACTTGGCACCAAACTTCAAGGCTTTCCTTACCTGCTCCCGGTCGAAATCTATCCGGAACAGAGTTGAAGCATTTAGCCCTAGTCCCCTGAAGAGATAAAGACAGACGAAGAATGTAAGCCATTCTGAAACGTAAGATCCTATTGCCTGCCCAATTGCACCCCCAAGCGCCTCTCCAAAGATTGGATTGCCTGCCCCCCATGCTCTGAACACAAGAATCAGAACATACTGCCCAATTATGTCGAAAGCAATGTACTTCAAGACATATGTGACCTGTTGGTAGTCTATTCGGTTCATGCCTCGAAAAACATGAATGAAAAGCAGAGTGAACCCGGGAAATTGGAAGAGTGAGTGCGCAATGAAGACGTAAGACAGATGTGCAAGATAGGTCTGTGGGAATATAATGGAGCCAACAAATGCAACTGCAGATATCTGCACAATCCCTGTTATGCACTGGAACCAGACGAATATCTGAGCATACTTAACCGCTTCTTCAGGCTGAGATACTCGATATTCGGCAAAATACTTCGCGAGAGCCACACTGGTACCCAAATCGAACACTGTCCATAGTCCTAAGAAGAGGTTCACACTGAATGAATACCATCCGGCAGCCTGAGGAAAGGGCATGATATATCGTGGATAAATCATAATTGAGAGGACAACTCTTGGGATCACAAGCAGAAGCGTGACGAATAGCTGAATGAGAAATCCGCCAAGTTGACGGTGCATCCCAATCTCTTCCCATTCGTCAATTTCCTCCTCCGCCTCAACGAGAAGTTCCGCCCGTTCAATCTCGGTGAGAATTTCCTTTTCCTTCCGAGACCGCTTTCTTACTGATACGTACGACCATCCCGTGATAACTGCGATACCACACACAATGGCCCCAATCACCATTTGCTGCTCCATCTTTGGCACCGGGGAGTAAGTCCACTCTGCGTATGCATATGCATCCAGACTCCCAAGATATCGTGCAGATGAATAGAGGAAGTAGTTGAAATAAGGCCAAAGGACTAGTTCGTAGTTCGTCTGTTGTGTTTCCGCAGTAGAGTTCAGCGTCAACCAAGGCGTATAGAGAAGAATATTGCCTGTTCCAAGAGACCGATGAACCAGCAAAGGCGCCCCGCCTGTTCCATATCCGGTATCATTTGCAAGAATAACAGAAACACTTTCATTCAGTGCTGGTAAGACGGTCATCTTTTCCGTAGGAGGTGCAGAAGACCAGTCAAAGGTTACAGTAGCATGATTTGGATTCATCACCCTCGTCACAACATTAGCATTGTCAGCGCTGGCCACCAATTCGCCGGCTATGGTCAAGCCAAGTTCTAGGAACCCAGTTCCATTAGCAGTCATCGCAGGTCCTGTGAAGATCAGCAGCCCACCACCATTGTTGACAAAACCGGTTAGATTCCCAAGATCGGAGGGCCCTATTGGGGAGTCCACAATAATCAGAACGTCAACATTGGAAGATTCTAGAGCAGTGGATATCGAGGAGGCAGCAGTAATTGAAAACGCAGCCAAGTCGAGCTCTAGAGAGCTAAGGATTGCAGGCGCATTTTCACTGCCAACCAATGAAATATTCGCCTGGGCTTCAACTTGGGCAGGCATGATTGGGCTCGCAAGAACAGAACCCAAGACTACACCAGGGATAAGCATGGTCAGCATGAAAGCGACAAGAAGAGACCTTGACGGATCCAATCAATAATCCTCCTTGGAGAGGTTCATAACAACATTTCCGACTAATATTCATGCCGAAATACCAGATCACTCACTTCTTTTGCCTTGAACCGGAAGATGTCTTAAGGGGAGCATGCAGAATAGCCAGTCATGGTATTGCCAAGGAGTCTACTCGTGCATGGGGATTGTCTTGAGTTCATTCGCGGTTACAAGAGCAAGCTGCAGGAACAAATTCAGGTAATCTACATTGACCCGCCCTTCTTTTCAGGTACTGAGTACACCATGCAGACGAGGAGTGAGGGAGCTGCTAAGAGTGCCCCATCTTTGAAAGAAAGAGCAACATACGACGATAGGTGGGAAGGTGGCCTTCAGGAATATCTTGAATTCATGGAGGCTAGGCTGAAGGCGATGGCGCTCCTTTTGAAACCCGGTGGGTGTTTGTGGGTCCATTTGGATTGGCATGTTTCCCACTATATTAGAACGATTCTAGACTCGATACTTGGCTATTCGAACTTCGTAAATGAGATCATCTGGCGACGCACAAACAGCCCAAAGGCACAAAGCAAAGGGTTTGGAGCACAGCACGACACGATTCTGCTTTATGCAAGAAGCGCTGACCAGCTTGTGGTAAAGCAGGCATACAAAGAGCATGATGAGAGGTCTCTGAAACCGTACAGTTATGAGGATGAGCGAGGAAGGTTCCGCCTTATCGAGATTGAGGCTCAGGGAATACAGAGAACTGAAAATCGCAAGCAGTTCGAATGGAGAGGCAGAACGGCCCCATATCTCTACAGAAAGGAAACGCTAGATAGGTGGTGGGATGAAGACCTGATTTACATTAGCAAGAATCAGAGATATTCGAAGAAGCAATATCTTGCCGATATGCCAGGGGTACCAGTTTCAGACTTGTGGATGGACATAAGTCCACTTCAAGGTTCTTCGATAGAGTATAGAGGCTTTCTCACACAAAAACCACTCGCGCTCTTGGAACGAATTATAGAGTCTACTTCGTCTCCCGGGGATATAGTTGCGGATTTCTTCATTGGCTCTGGAACAACTGCTGTTGCAGCGGAGCGCATGGGTAGAAAATGGTTGGCCTGTGATACATCAGATGTAGCGATAAACCTATGCAGTCAAAGACTGGAGGAGGAAACGCCAGAAAAAACGCCCGATTATGAGTCCATCTCAATTTAGGACAAATATTCATGTACATGTGCTTGCACAGTTACCCCAGAGGATAGAAATGACAAAAAGACTGGAAGGAAGAACAGGGGACCTAGTGAGGTTCTGTTTAGCTTCAAGAAACTGGCTTCTTGTGCAAATGGAAGGCGAGTATGAGAATTTCACCCGGACTCCTGTTGAAGGTGGGAGGTCTGCGGAAGAAGTAGTGGTACACGTTTCGTGGGTCATAGCTTCGATTTGCAGGTATATTGCAGATCAATTGGGAATTCACATCCCAGATTCGTCCAAACCAGATGCAGAGGAAGGAGTTGAGTCCTTGAAGGCGGAGGTTAATTCAGCCTACGACGACTTTGCCGCCCTTTGTGCTCAACTCGATGACGTCAAACTTGATACCGAAATGGAATTGCCACCTCCAGCAAGACTGCGAGAAGGATCAGTGGAGCGAATTCTTCGAATCATGGTAGGATATCATGTAGTTCATCATGCGGGACAAGTGGCGCTTCTGCTTGGTAATGCAAAAAGAAATAGTGTATAAGGAATCAAGCATACGAATGAGTATGATAGGGGAACTCATTGCTATTGCATTTGGAGTCCTACTATGCTTGTATATCTTCATGCGCATATCCGAGGGGCCTCGGCAGAGTCCTGAGAAGGCACACGTAAAGCCAACAAGCTCCGGAAAGCTCTATTATTCAAAAATACATGATTCCGCATTCTTCGATGGAGCGTCAGAGGACTACAGTGAGGCCTATAACCGTACGCGCCAAGTAGGCGGCGCCTGAATGCCGGAACAATCTCGTGATTATGTTTGCTCGACTAAATTCTCTGCCATCCGAGTCGCCTAGAGATAGTCCTGCTTTATCTTGCGTATTGCTCCGCCAGGGGCCACCCCCTTAGGGCAGGCTCTGACACAATTCATGACCAAGTCGCATAGCATAGCTCCATTCGGTGCTGCGATGCTCTCGATGAAACGATTCTTGTCCTGTACACGTGTATCCTCAATGAAGCGGAACCCCTTTGCCAAGGCCGCTGGGCCAACATAGGTCTGGTTTTTTGCATTGACTGGACAAGATCCATAACACAAAGCGCACATTATGCAGCCAACGTACCGCTCTATTCTCTTTTGATCTTCCGGATCTTGTCTTCGTGGTTTGTCGCCCTCTGTAGGTGTGACCCAGAGCTTAAGAGTTTCAAGTGCCTTGTAAAAGGGGTCCATATCAACAATCAAGTCCTTTAGAATCGGAAGGCTTGGCAGCGGTTCTATCAGGATTTCGTTTTGCTGGTCCCAACCTTCGGGCAGCTGAGTGATAGCTGGGAAGGGCTTTAGTTTCATGTCATTCTCCTTGATCTTGTTGATCTGCGTCTTGCACGCAAGGCGTGGCTCCTTGTCGATCAACATGGCGCAGCTGCCGCATACGGCTCCTCGACACGAATATCGAAATGATAGGGAAGGATCCATTTTGTCCTGAATCTCGAACAAGGCATCCAACACTGTCATTCCCTTCCTCACTTCCATCTCGTATAGATCATAGTGCGTTGTCTTGCCACCATCTCGACTCCGTGCAATTCTAAACATCATCAGTAGGTCCTCTCCTTTACCTCAAACTGCCCAAGGTTGACATCGATGTATTCGGTCTTAAGATAGTCATCAAACAGAGTTACCAGAGAGTGCTTCAGAAAACTCCGATCATCCCTCTCAGGATAGTCAACCCGCCAGTGAGCCCCACGGCTCTCTCGCCGCATGAGTGCGGTCATTGCAATAATCTCAGCTAAGTCTAGCATATTCTCAAGTTCTAGAGTGCGAATCAATGCGTAATTGAAACGGGTGTCCCCGCCACCCACTGCCACATTTTGAAATTGCTCTTTGAGATGCCGAATTCCTTTGAGCGCCTTTTCAAGACCCTCTTGAGTTCTGAAGACTCCTACTGACGAATCCATGACTTTCCCCATTTCTGTTCGAATATTGTGTGCGGACTCGCCCTGCTCTCGAAGCAACCAAGTCTGGAGTTTTTCTCGCATTAGGAATCCCGCATCTTCAGCCTCGCATATGTCCGGAAGCTCTCGTGTTGACGCATAATCGAGTACTCTCTTGCCAACAATTCTTCCAAAGACCAAGGTCTCTAGGAGTGAGTTTCCCCCTAGGCGATTTGCTCCATGAACGCTCATGCAAGCACATTCCCCAATGGCATAGAGACCCTCAAGCGGAGTTTCTCCATGTCTGTTGGAATGCACACCACCCATGGAGTAATGCTGTCCTGGGCGTATTGGGATCGGGTCATCTATAGGATCGACTCCAGCGAAGAACATGGATATCTCTCGGATTCCCGGAAGGCGGTCTAGAATTCTCTCTCTTCCGAGATGCCTAAGGTCCAGGTAGACATAGAGGTCATTAAAACCGCGACCTTCATTGATTTCCGTTTGAATTGCCCTAGCCACAATATCTCGTGGGGCGAGCTCCATCTTTTCGGGTGCATACTTATCCATGAACCTCTCACCCTTGCTGTTAACGAGATAGCCGCCCTCGCCTCTTGCACCCTCAGTAATCAGGATGCTTGAGGGAACTAGAGTTGTGGGATGAATTTGTACAAACTCCATATCCTTTAGTGGTACACCAGCACGAAGGGCAATTGCACACCCATCACCTGTGTTGATCAATGCGTTCGTTGAATGACCATAGACCCTACCAAATCCGCCCGTCGCCAGGATAACCGCCTTGGCTGTAAGTCCATGAATCTCACCAGTAGAAATCTCTAGCGCGGTAATGCCGCAGATTCTATCACCGTGCCTGACCAGTGAGGTGACAAACCATTCTGTGTAGAATTTTATTCCCAGTCTGAGAGCCTGATCGTAGGTCGTATGAAGTAGATTATGGCCAGTCCTATCAGCAGCGTAGGCGGTCCTTGGATAACCCGCTCCGCCGAACGGTCTCTGGGCAATTTGTCCATCTCCCGTTCTTGAAAAAGCTGTTCCCCACCGCTCATTTTCTATAACCGCAAAAGGAGCCCCCCTTGTCATGACCTCGACAGCATCCTGGTCTGCCAAATAGTCGGAACCCTTCACCGTGTCAAAGGCATGATTCTCCTGCGAGTCCTCAAAACTCAAGGCTGCATTTATTCCCCCTTGAGCTGCCCCTGAATGAGACCTGAGAGGGTGTACTTTGGTAACCACAGCCACGTCCAATTTCTCAGCCAACTCTATGGCGGCACGAAGACCTGATAGTCCCGCCCCGATAACCAGAACGTCGTGTTTCAGTGATGGAATAACAGACCACCCAGAGGGCATAAAGGGGCACTTGTTATAACGTATTTGGAACAACGAGGTTAGGTCATCTCAGAGGGGTCTAAGAGGGAGTCGAGGTCACCATCGATCTCGATGCCCATAATTGCAATTGTTTCCTTGATCGTCTTGCCTGTTTTGTAGGCGCGCCTTGCTATCTCTCCAGCCTTGTCGTATCCAATAATGGGAGCCAGCCTAGTCACTACCATTAGACTGCGATCTAATTGCCACTTAATCACATCCAGGTTGGGTTCAACACCTTCTAGACAATGCACCATGAATGAGGTAGCACCTCCTGAAAGAAGCCGGATTGCATCGAGTATGTTCACAATCATTACCGGCTTGGTGACATTCAAGTCAAGCCTGCTGCCGAATCCTTCGGAGGCCGCGATTGTAGCATCATAGCCAATGACCTGCATGCACACTTGGATGAGCGCCTCAGACTGGGTTGGATTGATTTTGCCAGCCATAATTGAACTGCCTGGTTCATTCTCGGGAAGCTTCAGTTCCCCCAGGCCAGCTCGAGGGCCACTGCCCATCCATCGAATATCATCAGCTATCTTAAGCAATGAGAGAGCGAGAGACCTCAGTGAGGCGCTCAATCTCACGAGTACTCTGTGCGAAGCAATTCCTTCAGCCTTGACTGGATGGGATACGAACGGCAGCTTAACAATATCAGATAGATAGTCTACAGCAAGTTCGGAGAAACCTTCTGGTGCATTGATTCCGGTGCCTAGAGCCGTACCTCCTAGGGGGACCTCTCGCAATTCCCCCGCAGCGAGCTTCAGGTCTCTAACATCATGTTCAATTTGAGACCGATAGACATCAAACTCCAAAGATAAAGGGATAGGAACTGCATCCTGAAGATGAGTACGTCCAACCTTCACAATTCCCTTGAATTCTTTGGATTTTGCCGCCAGAACTCCTTCGAACCGTTCTAAAATCGGGAACAGATCATTTTGGAGAGAAACTGCAGCTGCAACATGCATTGCAGTTGGAATGACATCATTAGAAGACTGTGCTTTGTTGACATGATCGTTTGGATGCACAGGTTTCTTGAGCCCTTTAGGGTGACCAAGTATCTCGTTGGCACGATTGGCGATGACTTCGTTTGCATTCATGTTTGTCTGAGTACCAGACCCTGTTTGAAATACGTCCACTGGGAACTGATCTTTGAATCTATCATCAACAAGAATGTCGTCAATGGCCCGGAGTATGGCCCTGCTCAGGTCGTCAGGAATCACTCCTAACTTGGAATTCGCCCTGATGCAGGCTTTCTTGACATTGAGCAGCGCGACCAGGAAGTCCCATGGCAAGCGTCGGCCGCTAATCTGAAAATTGCGAATTGCGCGCTCTGTATTGATGCCCCAATAGGCCTCTTCAGGAACCTCGAGCGCGCCAAGAGCGTCTGTTTCCCTTCTCATTTTCCCCATTTTCCATTTCACCACTTGGCAGCCACTGCAAGATGCCTAAAGCAGCTGCTCATCAATAATCTTCTGAACCTCTGCGAGATTGGTGAGGTGATTCTTGAGTATTCCATCGGCAGGCATAGCAAGACCATCGACAAGAACAGGACCTTTTGTCTGATAAAACACGCCAAGAGGAATTCTGTCGCCGTTCTCAAAGGCCTTTGCAAGTGCGCTTATTCTGTCACCAGTATCATGGTCTGAGTCTTGCAGGGAATAGGTATGTTCGTTGTAAAATTTCCAGGTCAGCGTTCGATTCCAAGTCTGGCATGGCTGAAGAATATCTATGACCGCGAATCCCTCATGCTTGATTGCCTTTGCCATGAGTGATGACAACTGCTTCTGATCTCCTGAGAAGCCCCTTGCAACAAAGGTCGCGCCTCCTGCAATTGCGTAGGCTACTAAGTTGACCGGGTCCATGGGAGCCCCAGCTTCTGGAGGTGATGTCTTGGAAACATATCCACGAGGTGCAGACGGAGAGAATTGTCCCTTAGTTAGACCCATTACACCATTGTTATGAAGGAAGAAGGAAATGTTCAGATTGCGTCTTGCAGCATGCATGAGGTGCCCCAAGCCTTCACCCAATGTGTCACCATCTCCAGCATGTACGATGACCTTCAATGATGGATTAGTAAGATGAACACCCTCGGCCACCGGGATAGCACGACCATGCAAGGTATGAAAGCCATTGATGTTGATGTAGTGCGGAATTTTGGACCCACAACCGATACCAGTAACAAGTACGAATTGGTGTTGTGGAATTCGAAGGTCCACTAGAGTGCGCTTCAAAGCAGCGAGGATGCCAAAATTGCCGCACCCTGTGCACCAAGTGACTTTCTGCTTCCCTTCTAGTTGCTCCATTGTTATCATAATGCACCAACCTCCTTGAGACCATCAACAATATAGCTCGCTGTCATCGGACGGCCATCGTACTTGTTCACGTGATAGTCGACATTCAAACCTGTTTCCATTCGCACAAGTCTAGCAAATTGGGAAGTAGCATTTTGTTCAACTGCTACAACCTTCTTCGCATCTCCGAATACTTCACCAAGGGTTTGTGTTCTCAGAGGGTAGAGATCGCAAAAATGCAGCTGGTTTATGGAGATTCCTTTGTCAGAGAGGCGAGTGATTGCCTCATAAGCAGCGCCCCAAGTTGACCCCCAAGTCAGAAGGGTAATCTCTGCACCCTTCCCGCCAAATACCTCAGGGGGATTAAGTTTCTTAAGAATATAGGGCACCTTCTTGAAGAATTTCTCAACCATGGCATTTCTGATATCTGGATCCTCAGTTATGTGGCCATTTTCCAAGTGGACGTTTCCAGATGAGACCACCACCTTTCCCTCGTCGCCTGGAAAAGCCCGAGGAGATATGCCATCATCTGTTAGCTTGTATCGCTGATACTCTTCATCAGCGCCCTTTGGAGCAAGCTTGCCTCTGTCAATCTTGGTCTTTGTTACATCTATTCTGGGCACGTTCATGACCGAATCTGAGAAATATTGGTCTCCAAGAATCATTACTGGAACTTGAAATTGGTCTGCCAGATTGAAAGCGCGTGTTGTTGCATCGAAAGCTTCAACCGGATCTTTCGGGGCCAGCATAATCCGTGGAAACTCCCCTTGACTGGCATGAAGCATAAACAAGAGATCACCCTGCTCAGTACGAGTAGGCAAACCAGTGCTAGGCCCAGGTCGCTCCGCATTATAAATCACCACAGGGGTTTCTGCCATGGCCGCAAGACCAAGTGCCTCAACCATCAAAGAGAATCCGCCTCCAGATGTGGTGACCATGGTACGTGCACCTGCATAGGATGCGCCTATTGCCATGTTTAAGGCCGAGATTTCGTCCTCGGTCTGAAGCGTACCAATCTTGAGCCTCTGCGCATTACCAACAATTTCTTGGAAGCATGCGGTAGATGGGCTCATCGGATAGGCGGAAATCCATTTTAGATTGGATGCCATTGCGCCAAGAGATACCGCGCTATTCCCGGTAAGGAGCAACCGATCCTTGGAAGGTCCCTTCCTCAAAGAAGCCAGATTGTGTGCACAAGATCCGAACCAATTGTCAGTTGTGAAGTCATACATTGCCCGTGCAACCTCGACGTTGCCAGAAACTACTTTGACGCCCTTTCTTTGGAATATTGCCGATAGAGCTTCTTCTGCAAGTTCAAAGGGATACTTGAGAACTGATAGCACTGCACCCAGGGCAGCTGCGTTTGTCATTCGGGTATCGCCGCCCACGTCACGTGCAGTCTTTTCTAGCGGCGCAGCAAAGTGGCAGGCTTCTATGTTTTCAATCCCAAGAGAATCTTCGAATACTATCACGCCGCCTTCAGCAAGCTGCTTCCTGGGCTCGATAGCAGCCTCTTTTGATAACGCCACTATGACATCGATGTCTGAAACGGGGGCATGCACCGGTTTGTCTGACACCCGTGTTTGACTGAAGTTATACCCTCCACGAATCCGAGACATGAAGTCCTTGATTGTAAAGGTGTAGAATCCAGATCGAACAAAGACCTGAGTCAGCAAATCTCCGATGGTATCTATGCCTTGACCGGCTTCACCTCCAATATTGAATGTAAGGTCCATCTTACCCTGCTCCAAGCGTTTCCATCTAGCCTTTCCCAGAAGCTGGATTCACTCTCCTTATCATCTTTGCCTTGTGAGGAGGAAAGTAAAATGAACCCTAACGCAATGTTTTTTGAGGTCAAGGTTATCAATGTAAACCATACCTTTTCAAGCCTATGTGATTTTGCTCATGTAGTCCCTTTAGGCAAGGCAGGAGATGAATACACTATGATGAACCGATTTCAAGATTTGATGCGAGCAAACAACCTTGTTCGAATAGTTGTGGATGCGCCAATCCAGGAGTTTTACTTGCAGGTCGTTGATGGGAAGATTAAGCATGTAAGCAAGGAATATTGTGAGGTCGAGAGGTTGGCGACCCCTGACGAGAAATCCAAACATGGAGCCGACAAGGTGTGTGTACTCATTCCGTTCACAAGAATTATCGAAGTTATTTGCTACGACATAGAGTAGGAACCATTCCGCTGCTCTTCAGCGACACCGGGAACAATATCATCTTCCAAGTATCACAATCATTACACTCATAGCTACGACTGCTATAACTGCAATAGCTACAAGCAGCATCGCGCAACGTGACATCTCCAGATTTGAGTTTCTCTGGATGATGGGCCAGTTCAAAATGAATACCCCCACACACTTGCTGACTTCCATGAGATAAATCTTCCACCTTTGAAAAGTTTTAAAAGCGAAGTCCATGCACAGTTTTCTTGTAAGTACGTGCGAAGTGCATGTACAGTTTTAACAAACGACTCAGGCAGTAGTTAGACCTGAGAACATAAGGGGAAACAAAAATGGCAGGACAATTATCCGGAACGCCAGTGCTCATCCTCAAAGAAGGTACGTCCCGTACCAGAGGAAAATCAGCACAAGGCAATAACATAATGGCTGGAATAGTTATCTCTGATGCTGTTAAGTCAACTCTCGGCCCACGCGGAATGGACAAGATGTTGGTTGATAGTCTCGGAGACGTGACAATTACAAACGACGGAGCATCAATTCTCAAAGAGATTGACGTTCAGCACCCAGCTGCGAAGATGCTTGTTGAGGTTGCTAAGAGCCAAGACCAGGAGACCGGAGATGGCACCACGACCTCTGTGGTCATCGCTGGAGAACTCCTGAAGAGAGCACAAGACCTTTTGGAGAAGAAGATCCACCCAACCATAATTGTTGGAGGGTACCAGAAGGCAGCCGATGAGGCTACAAAGGCACTCAACGAAATCGCAATAACAATGGATGGGAAGGACAAGAAAGTCCTAACCAAGATTGCCCAGACCTCCATGAACAGCAAGTCTATCGTTGGGGCAAAGGACCACTTTGCAAAGATTGCAGTGGATTCAGTCCTTCAGGTTGCTGAAGAGACGAATGGAAAGGTCAAGGCAGATATTGAGATGATTGAGATCATCAAGAAGCAAGGGAAGAGCCTCCTTGAGACGGAACTCGTGAAGGGTATGGTCATTGACAAGGAAGTTGTTCATGCTGCAATGCCTAGAAAGGTAGAGAATGCAAAGATTGCTCTGGTGAACGCAGCCATTGAGATTGAAAAGACCGAGTTCGATGCAGAAATCAAGATTGACAGCCCTGAGCAGATTAAGGCCTTTCTTGATGAGGAAGAGCGAATGCTCAGGCATATGGTTGATAGGGTTGTCAATAGCGGTGCCAATGTACTCGTTTGCCAGAAGGGCATTGACGATGTTGCTCAGCATCACCTTGCAAAGGCAGGTATTCTTTCACTTCGCAGGGCCAAGAAGAGCACCTTGGAGAAGCTAGCCAAGGCCACTGGCGCTTCAATAGCGACCAGCCTGGAGGAATTAGACGCTTCTGCGCTCGGAACCGCCGGATTGGTTGAAGAAGTTAAAATTGGTGATGACAAGCTTGTCTATGTCCGAGACTGCAAGGATCCCAAGGCTGTGTCAGTGGTCATTCGTGGTGGCACTGAACATGTCGTTGACGAAGCAGACCGTGCACTTCACGATGCGCTCTGCGTAGTCAGGAACGTCGTAGAGGATGGCACCTATGTTGCTGGCGGTGGTTCGACCGAAGCTGAGATTGCTAAGCGTCTTGAAACCTACGCAACAAAGGTCGGCGGTCGTGAACAGCTTGCCATAGAAGCATTTGCTGAAGCCCTAAGAGTTGTTCCTAAGACACTGGCCGAGAATGGCGGACACGATCCGATTGACATCATCGCAGATCTGAACAAGGACCATGCTGCAGCTCAGGGCCTATGGATTGGCGTTGATGTTCTGAACGGAAAGGCTGTGGACATGATGAAGGAAGGCGTTATTGAACCAGTACGTGTCAAGAGGCAGGCAATCCGATCAGCCTCTGAAGCAGCACAGATGATCCTCAGGATTGACGATGTGATTGCAGCCAAGGCTGGTCCTCCACCAGGTGCCGGAGCAGAAGGCATGGGCGGTATGGGTGGAATGGGCGGCATGGGCGGCATGCCCCCTATGTAAGATAAATTTGATATGATGGAGCCGTTTGGCTCCATCTACTCTCTTTTTGCTCGGAGAAGAGCTTCCATGACAAGACGCATTCTGTTAGTAGGAATGGAAACGTTTGATTCTGGAAAAACAACACTTGCGGCCCAATTGGCCACAGGGTTGCAGGATTTGGGAGCCAACGTGGAATACTTCAAGCCTATTAGTGCACACAATTACCTTGAAAGATATGCGCATACCCGCCAGTGTCTAAGGGAACATAAGCTATACTCCTATGATGCAGCAAAACTGAGAAAGACGGTGCATTCAAGCCTTGATGTCTATTTGATAAATCCTATCCATCGTCTCTATGTGCCAGCCGTAGAATCCCATCGGAAAGCCAGTGTCCAAAGAGAGATGGGTACTCTTGCTCTTGCAGGGTTAGACTCAGTGATTGCTCTTGAAAGAATCAGTAGGCCGTTCGGAAGGGGAATTCAGTCCACGTTCTTGATTTCGAGGCATCTAGTTGAATCCGGCAAGCTGATGATTCAGGAAGAGGAGATTGACAGCTTGACCGAGGACGCCAAAAGAATCGACGTGGCATCTCTTGAACAACTTCAGGAATTCGAGGCAGACGCAATAGAAGAGAACCTGACTGCGAGCTTGGGATTATTGGAAGAACGCACAGATACTGTATTGATTGAGGCCTTCAACGATTCAGTTTGGCCTTGGGAAGGATTGACCCAAGTCGATTACGTAATTGCGGTTTCACAAAGAACTATCGCAATCTACGAATCTGAAAGGTTTCGAAGGGCCGCCTTCCTCAGGAAGAGAAGGACTCTGCCAATTCGTGAGGTAAGTTTTGGCAGAATCGCAGACTTGGTGGAGCCGCTGGAGAAGCTGTCTAAGGAGCCAAAGGAACTCATTGATACTGAAAGCCTAATAGACCGCCTTGAAATTGACATCTAACGCAGAAGTATTAAGTAGTGGAATACTGAGCACACAAGACCAGTTATCAGCAAGGGGAAATCAGTTTGGCGGATGAATTGAATTGGGAACTTGTCATTGTAGGTGGCGGCCCTGCAGGGATGACTGCAGCCATCTACGGAGCCCGTTATGGACTTAGGACCATGCTACTTGAATCGCGGGTTCTTGGAGGGGCACAAGCCACCAGTCCAGGCATTGAAAACTATCCTGGTTTCAACTGGATTTCAGGAATTGACCTTGCAGATAAAATGAAAGAGCAGGTAAAGAAAAGCGGGGCGCAAATCAAGGAGATCACCGAGGTGAGGAGTATCACGCGGGATGATAATGCGCGTTTCCATCTTGATACCAGAAGAGGAGTATTCACTGC
Source organism: Candidatus Thorarchaeota archaeon (assembly GCA_011365025.1). Next base: position 14,499 of record RDOF01000004.1, on the reverse strand, counting down.
GGGAGCAGTAATCTTTGCAACTGGAGGTGGACACAAGCATCTGGGTGTACCCGGAGAAGAGGATTATACTGGTCGAGGAGTCTCCTTTTGCGCCACTTGTGATGGCCCATTGTTCAGAAACAAGAAACTCGTAGTCGTAGGTGGCGGCAACACAGCAGTTACAGAAGCATTGTATCTGGTCGAATTGGCTGAAGAGGTCACACTCATCCATAGACGGGATCAGCTAAGAGCTGAACACATCCTTCAGGAGCAAATCATGAGGTCCAGCGTGAAAATCCTATGGGACTCTGTGGTCAAGGAATTCAAGGGGGACGATTTTCTTACAGAGGTTATCATTGAGAATGTGAAGAGTAAAGAAACAGATGCCCTGAGAGTTGACGGTGCATTCGTTGCGCTTGGCTCAAGTCCCGAAAGCAATCTGGTGAAGCCTCTGGATGTTGCTATGAATGAGAGGGGAGAGATTCTAACAGACGCGGACCAAAGCACGAATGTTCCCGGTCTCTTCGCTGCTGGAGATGTTGTTCAGTCAATGAAGCAAATCGTTGTAGCAGTGGGGCAGGGAGCGATTGCGGCGGATTCCGCATACAGATACATTCGATCAGCTGGACGAAAGCAGGGCTATGTCTAGTACACTGTTTGTGCTGGGGAAACGTTAATAACACCTCTGAGGTCCGAGGCTCAACGCGCTGAGCAGAGAAGCTAAGCGATAGCTACAGTAGTTAGGGATGTCCAATATGAAGCGCATCAAAGCCGCAGGACTAATCATAGGATTGGCAATTATTGTAATGACCTTCACAGTACAACCTGTCGCTGCAGCAACCAGGTATGATTCCCTCACCGCTTTCATCAATGATAGTTATGATAATGTCGAAGGAGGATATGCATACTATGAACAAGCCACATCCCGAAGTGATTCATCCTTTGCCGCCGCTGCAATCCTTTCCGAGTGGGATGTTCTGCAACGCAAACCCCCAGTCATCAATATTACGAAGCTAAAGCAGCTTACCTACAAGCTTCAATGGAGGTCAGGCGGCGAAGATAGCGACAGATACGGAGGCTTCTCTGGCTACATAGCCGGTCCAGTGAATCAGAAAAACACCTATGATATTATGAGCCTGCTTGTCATGCTATCAGACACTGCCTATGACGACATAATTGGGATTGACGACCCAGATATTCAAGCCAACTACACATCAGTCCTCGTCTGGCTTAATAAGACACAAACAGAGAACGGGGGTTTTGGAAGCGAACCAGGTTCACCTGCAGATATGGTATCAACATACTATGCGCTTTCAAGCATGAGCTATGCACTTGATGCACTAGATGATACAGAAGAAACATGGGACAAATGGCTCATGAACAAGACTGCAACAATCGAGTGGATTCTAAATTCTAAAGATGGAGACGCTTTCAAGCTCTCACCAATTTCCCATGTCACCTCTGTTACAGCAACTGCCACAGCGATTCTTTCACTGAACATTCTGTCTGAAACGGCCCAGGTTGGCGACCTTCAGCCCATTGTTAATTGGGTGCTGGATAAGCAAACCGTGGAAGATAGCGATTTCATTGGTGGATTCGAAGAGAGCCTGCTGACAAATGATACGAATTTGGTCACAACATTTTGGGCAATATCCCTCTTGGATTCTATCAATGCGTTGGGAGGAGTCAATGCCTCAGCTGCTGCGCGATTCATCCTTGATTGTCAAGCTGAAAATGGTGGATTTGCCAATGTACCAGATATCTCTACGGGCAATATGTACCACGCCTATGAAGCTGTGATTACCCTAAGTCGACTGGGAGCGGAATACGGCAACATGATCAATGAACTTGATCCCAACAATCCGGTACCGCCACTAATAGATTGGAGATTGCTGCTTGCTGTGGGAATCATTGCTATAGCCGCCATTGCTGCATTGGTAGCCATGCGACTCGACTAGCTTGTCTTCAATAGGTTTATCTCAAAAGACCTGGCAAGCATGAATGAGTACTAGGTCCTAGGTGCCATTAATGCCAGAAATCGACAATGACGAATACATCCCTAGATACAAGAGAGGATTTGAATGGTTCTCCCACCTGGTTAAGAACAACCTCTCAGGCAGGTCGTGGAAACGACTGGGAATTTTTTCTTTTTATGATGCTCCATATGCTGAGAGCGACCGATTGTATCTCTCACCAAAACAAGTTATGCTTGCAATGGCTGCTGAGGCAAAGAAGAAAGAACAGGGGCTGGTGTTTGTTGTTGATGCTCTGGAAAAAGGAGAGATGGGGCTAAGCACGGAAGCGGGCTTCGACCAGTTCATGAATGAATTTGACCACGTCTTCAAGTCCTCAAAGAAGTACTATTTTGGCCCCAAAGACTCGGAGCGAACGTGGCTGCATGAGTATCCACCGTTGAAGATTCCACTCAAGTGGTTAATGAAAAGGCCAAATCGATTTGCCGAAGTTCTCTCGGATGCGTCCCCAGTCGGGGAGAGGATTGGACCTGGTGATGCATCATTTGAGAATATGGAGGGGATGATTGAGGTTCTCATTGAGAAATTAGGCCCTCCATCTTTGACAGAAGAGGTAATGGGAAAAATTCGAAGCACAGAGGCCAGCGAATATGCAGGCGAAGCCGTGGGTCTCATGACCGTATTCATCAGTCCGGCAACAGCAGTTTCTCGAGGAGTCAAGTATCTTGGCAAATTCATGAGCCTCGTCAAGGACAGACGAAAGCAGGAAGTCAAGGAAGTCTATGAGGAGTGGACTCAACGGGTCACAGAGGGGTATTCGGAAGAGAATCTTCTAAAATTCTTCGAAACAGAGGAAGACACGGATTCCGAATTAATAGAGGCTCTGTCAAACTACTCCCCAGTGCTTCTGATTCTTGAAACAAGGGGAACGCTATACGACTTGTTTATGCCTCTCATTCTTCAGCACATGGTTGAGGAAATAGGATTCATTCCCGTCCACAGGCGACCGAAAGTCGACCCGAAACAGAAAGGAAAGAAACGAGAAGACAAAAGCCCAGAGGAAAAAGCGGAAACGCCTGAGATGACCTATGATAGACTTGAAGAGATAAGCGAAACGGACCTTCCACCTGTAACGGACAGCCTAATTCAGGCGGTCATCGACAAGGAGATGAGGGTGGAAACCGAGGTTGATATGGCGGAGAACGAGTACGAAGGGAAACCAGAAACACTTCTCTTTCTGGATGCTGCAACGCACCTGTCGAAGTTCAGAGAGTCATTCAAATTTGCAATTAACCTTCCAGAGAAGTATCCGAATATCTCGGTTGCGGCCTCCTTTTTCACGGACAGGGAGAAAGTGAGCAAGACACTTGAGGAGGGGGTTTTGGACTACATGAGCGAGCATGCTTTGGTGTTCGACCTCCATCCAGGGCTCTTCGATCTCGCCACCTTCAACATGCCAGTTTCAAAGAAAGCATGGCTGCTTGAGAAGTTACAGGAGATGGAGAGAGTCCGTTCTGAGGGAGAAGTGGCCTTTTTGGAGTATAACCATTCTCTTCCCGAGAAGTGGAAATTGCATCGAGTTGAGAGACCTGAACCTGCAGCATTAGCCAGACTGCGATCATGGTTCGCTAGGCACTGAAATCGTCTTTCCCGCAAGAAATAAAACACATCTCAGACTTCTCCATATGCACCCTATCGGAGGCCGAACTATTGACAAAAGCCGACATGACGCAAGCGCGAGTTCTTGAAATAAAGAAAGGCAACGCAATTACATTACCAGAGGAGTTTGTGGACGGGATTAACCAACCTTTTGGACTTGTTATTCTAGTGATGAAGGATAAGAATGTTAAACTCTATCCTGTGCACAGCGAGAAAGTAATGTATCTTAAGCTGGAGATTGAGAAGCTAAGCAAGAGCTTCCTTGAAGAGCTCACTATGGTGTTCATGAAAGCGGGACTCGATGATATTCTGTTTACTTCAGGAATATGCCAAGCAGCCGACCAGTGCTACTATGAATGCTACTTCGTTCCAGAGCAACTCACTATTGGTGTCAAGGAATTGGATAAACAACTAAACGCCATTAATGGAGTTCAGAAGGTTGTCCTTCAGGAAGTTCCCGTATCGAAATGATTGTGCTCATCAAATGCATTTGAAGCCCACCAGATATGGTGCTATAATCACCCTCCAATAGGACTGCATACTCAAGCTAGCGAAGAGATGGTTCGATATTGAGTCCAAGAATTCAACGAGACCTTCCCAAGTCCATATTTCTCACTAGACTTTCTGCTAGCGCATTAAGGTCCTTCTCTCGTTTGGAGGGAAAACGGGTAGCCATTCTGTTTTCAGGGGGCGTGGATAGTTCACTGGCAGCATTTCTAGCTAGCAGGTATGCCGATGAAATTGTGTTATTCACTACAGCGTCACAGGGGTCACATGACGAAGCAACGGCAACGGAGTCAGCAAGGGCCTTGGGGCTTAAGCTATCACAGTCACCATTGACTGCTGAGATTGCATGGGCAACATTGCCAAAGGTAATCCAGGCAATTGAAACGAGTAATAAAATGGATGTCGAAATTGCGCTACCATTCTACTTGGCAGCCAAGAAGGCCAAAGCCAATTCTTTCACCCTAATGGTTTCGGGACAAGGCCCAGATGAGCTGTTTGCAGGATATGCTCGTTATGTTGAGGTGTTTCAGGAACTTGGAGAAGAAGAGCTTGAAAAGCAGCTTTCGCTTGACATGTCTTGCACTGAGGAAGCGAACATCAAACGTGACAGACGGGCGATAATAGCATCGGGCTTGAACGCATGTTTTCCCTACCTCTATCAGGAGTTCATCGACATAGCAATGACGATTCCTGGTCGATACAAAATTAATCCAGCAGGAACTCCGAACCGCAAGGTGATATTTCGAGAGATGGCAGTGATGCTTGGCCTTCCAGAGCAAATTGCAATGAGGGCCAAAAGAGCAACACAGTATAGTTCGGGCTCAGCAAACGCCATTGCCAAGGCCATTCTAAATCACTCCGATATGGCAATCGGTCGTAGTAAGAAAGAGGCTCACGCGATGATTCAACAAGAATTGAGAAGAATTGGAATGGACATGGGAATTTCTGGCTAGGGCCTAGAACTAGCCTCCTGCAATTAGGGGTAGAACAACCACCAGCTCGTTTTCCTCGATAATATCGTCAAGATTCATTCTCCTGCCATCAACCAAAACAACATGATCAGAAGTGAGGTCGAGCTCTACAAGTAGCTCAGCCACGGTCTTACTCTCGTCAACAATCAGGCGTTTTGTTTTGGACGCAATCACTGCCAAGAACCTTCACCCAAAACTGGTATTGCCATCTCCGCTTATAGCATTAATCAAGATTGCCCTCCCCCAGGTCAATAGTCATAAATAGCGCCAAGGAAAATACTGCTACGTCGGCATTATTCGACAACGCTGACCAGCTACGGCAAAAGTCGTTTGTGACGTACATCCCTTTGACAAGCTTCTTAAGTGAGTCGAAAGCCGCGGTGTGAAAAGCGTAACTTAATGACGTAGTAGGATTCGACAAATACCGAATTAAGAAATGGAGAGAACATTCATGGTAGGCATAGTCGGATATGGAGTCTACATCCCACGATACCGAATCAAGACCGAAACAATTGCAGAAGTATGGGGCGAAGATGGCCCTGCTCTGGCAAAGGGCTTGGGAGTTTTCGAGAAATCCGTGCCCGGACCGGATGAAGATGTGGCTACAATTTCTGTGGAGGCTGCAAGGAATGCAGTAAAGCTGGGAGAGATTAATCCTAAGGAGATCGGTGCTCTTTATGTTGGCTCCGAGTCGCACCCTTACGCGGTCAAGCCCACAGGGACAATTGTGGCAGAAGCAATTGGATGTACACACGACCTCACCTGTGCGGATTTTGAATTCGCCTGCAAGGCAGGAACTGCAGCAATTCAGACATGTATGGGACTTGTTTCATCAGACATGATTAAGATTGGTCTTGCCATTGGATCAGACACCGCTCAAGGACGCCCAGGAGATGCCTTGGAGTATTCTGCGGCAGCAGGGGGAGCAGCCTATTTGATTGGGAAGAAGGACCCAATCGCGACAATTGAAGATACAACGTCGTATACATCCGATACTCCCGACTTCTGGCGAAGAGAAGGAGAGGACTTCCCCAGTCATGGCGCGAGATTTACTGGTGAACCGGCCTACTTCAGACATGTTGGCGAAGCTGCAAAATCCATGTTCAAGAAGACGAAGACCTCCGTTGATGATTATGACTACTTTGTGTTCCATATGCCCAATGGAAAATTTCCCTTGGCAATGGGTGCCCAACTTGGTGTGCCAAAGGAGAAGCTTGAAGATAGCCTCGTTGTTAGGCAAATTGGCAACACGTACTCGGGTTCAGCAATGATAGGTTTGGCAAGAATCCTTGACATTGCAAAACCAGGCTCCAGGATTTTCATGGTTTCGTACGGTTCGGGTGCAGGAGCTGATGCTTTCGTTATCAGGGTTGAAGATGAAATAGAGAACCATAGAGGAGAAGTTCCGACGGTGGATGACTATATAGCTCGCAGAACCTACGTGAGCTATTCAACATACGCGAAATACAGGAGAAAGATTGTAGCCCTGGCATGAGTGGTGAAAAAGATGACTAGAGATGTAGCAATCATAGGTGCCGGAATGAGTAAGTTTGAGGAGCTTTGGGATCAAAGCATAAGAGAGATCACTCTCGAAGCGGGCATGCTGGCGATTTTTGACTCGGGAGTTGCAGGTTCAGAAATAGATGCCATTACTATTGGAAATATGTCTGCAGGGAGATTTACCGGACAGGAGCACCTTGGTGCTCTGGCAGCAGACATGGGAGGCCTTGGAAACATTCCCTCATACAGCGTGGAAGCCGCATGCGCGAGCGGCGGTGCTGCTGTTCGACAAGCCTACCAGGCAATCAAGTCAGGAGAACATGATGTCGTACTAGTTCTTGGAACTGAGAAAATGAGCGATGTGAACCAGACCGAAGCAATGAATACCATCAGCGTAGCCGCTGATTTTGACTGGGAGGGTCTGTTCGGAGCTACATTCCCTGCGCTTTATGCATTCATGGCACGTCGACATATGATGGAATACGGGACGACAGAAGAGCATCTCAGCAAGGTCACTGTCAAGAATCATGCTAATGCAGCACACAATCCATATGCCCAGTTTCAGAAGCCAGTACCACTAGAAGTGGTAATGAATTCCGGATTGATAGCAGACCCGATTAGAGTTCTCCATTCTTCTCCAATAAGCGACGGAGCAGCTGGACTTGTCATGTGCTCAGCGGAATTGGCAAAGAAATACACAGACACACCCATATACGTTGAAGCCTCAACCAGTGCTAGCGACACCTTGGCTTTGCATGACCGGAGAGACATCTGCACAATGGATGCTGTGGTTATTTCCACACGTGAAGCCCTCAGGAAAGCCAACGTAAGGCTAGAGGACATAGATGTTTTTGAGCTTCATGATAGCTTCACCATTGGCGAGATTATGCTAACAGAAGATGTTGGTATTGTCAAGAAGGGAGATGGCGGGAAAGCCCTTGATGAAGGGTTGACCGAGATTGGAGGCAAATTCCCAGTTAATACCTCTGGAGGTCTCAAAGCGCGTGGTCATCCAATAGGGGCAACCGGAGTCGCTCAACTGGTAGAAATTATTTATCAGCTACGAGGCGATGCTCAGGGGAGACAGGTAGACGGCGCCGAAAGAGGAATGGCAGTCAATATCGGTGGCACAGGAGCGACATCGATAGTTCACATGCTTAGGAGGTAAAGAGAAGATGGCACAATATGGAGTTGCACAAGTCTGGAGAAAGATTAGGTCGATATACAACCTCGAGGGAAATGTCTGTAAGACATGTAGCACCCACTACTTTCCACCGCGCCCAGTCTGTCCTACCTGCAGGCGGAAAGGTCAACTTGAACCATACAAGTTCAAGGGCTTGGGAAAGATACACACCTTCGCCATTGTTCGACAGGCACCAGACGAGTTCAAGAGGCAGATCCCGTATGTCGTGGCGCAGGTGGAGCTGGATGAAGGAGCCCGCGTTACTGCACAAATTGTGAATGTGGATCCAGAAAATGTAGAGATAGGCATGAGAGTAAGGGTTTGCTTCCGGAAAATCACTGAATATGGTCAGGGCGGAATCATTGTATATGGATACAAGTTCGAACCCACCATGAAGGTGACCGGACACCAATAGATGCCTAGGACCAGAGGTCAAGCTCTGTAATTGAACCGACTGCCGGAATCGCAACATTTCGGACAATAGTCTGTCCAAGAATTGCCTCATGTATAGTTGAATTATGGACATGTCCATGAATAACCAAGTCAGGCTGATGCCTCTCTATCACGGAAAAGAACTTCCTGCTCCCCAGCCATGCAAAGGACTTTGCTTCGCCTACGCATGTTTCCAGACAGGGACTATAGTGCATGAGAAGGATGGTACGGTCTGCTTTTTTCTGGAGGCCTTTGAGAAGTGAAGCAGCGCGGTGAGCACGACGCTCGAATATTTTCTTTATGCTGGGAATATTCCGCCTCTGCCAATTTGTAGCTTTGTCTAGAGATCCCTGAGTACCAACTATGCCAAGACGAATATCATCGATTTCCAATATCACGGATGTTTCATCGAGAAATATAACGCGGTCACCGGCGATACGAATGATTTCCTTGCGCGCTTCGGAATACTCCTCGTTTCCAAAACATGCGACAATAGGGAAACCGTCCCCCAAATGAGATTCGATTGTGTCCAAAATGGTGAGAATCTCGTCGGCCTTTCCGCGATTGACCATATCCCCGGCCATCAGAAACAAATCTGGATGCTGAAGCTGCTTTAAACCTAGACTGAACTGGTCGAAGAATCTGGGACAGTGTACATCAGCTACGGCCTGCAGCTTCATACTACCACATCATTTACGTGCTAAGAATGAGAATGCGAAACAAGGATATTAAAGTTTCAAGCTTGACAGACACTTGCGTGATTTACATGGGACTCACCTATGCAATGAACCTCTTTGATAGACTTCATTTGGGGCATCATGCTCTCGTCGACAGGCTATCGGAGATGCCAGAGCCAGTTGCTGTTGTAACCGATGGTGAACTCATGGGAAAGGATTTGGAACTTGCGTCAATAGTCCAATCTGCAGATTATCGTAGGATGAAACTCCTTGAATATCTTGAAAGCGTAGATTTGGCAACAGATATTCGAATTGAGATAATGAGTGGCGTACATGACCTTCTTGCGCTTGCAGGAGAAAAGAGGTTCCTGATGTATCAAGGGCCTTGTTGCACGGAGATAGAAAACGGAGCGCTTGAACAAAGAAGAGAGAAACTGGGATTGCAGGACAGAGTTGAATATCTAAAGCCTGTGCGAGCCGATGATGGAGAAAAGCTAACATCTGCAAGAATTCGCCAGGGTTTCATTGACAGGAACGGACGTCGATTGCTGGGCACAACAGAACCTCCAAGACTGCTGAAATTAGAGGGTAGGTCAGACCTCAAGTCACCAAAGGGAGATGTATTTGGTACCAAAGAGGGGGCTCCTGAGAAGCGGGTGGTAAGGCGTATTTTCAAGGAGGACCCACCTTGTGTCATTGCAGTTGGCGATGTCACCAGCGAAACCATTATTCGAGAGGGGTTCGTTCCGGACGTTTGCATCATTGATGGAATTACAAAGAGAGGGGCCTACAATGCCACAATTGAAGGAGAGCGGGAGTACGGCTGTTTCAATCCTCCAGCCGTTCTTTACCCTGAAGCATGGTCAACAATCGCTACAGCGATTGAAGACGGTGTCAAGTCTGTAGTAAATATAGAAGGGGAAGAAGACTTGATGGGCTTTCCTGCTGTGCTTCTCGCGCCCGAGGGTTCCGTAATGCTCTATGGCCAACCAGATGTCGGCATCGTTTGGGTTCCTGCGAGCAAATCAAATAAAGTCTTAGCCCGCCAGTTGCTGGAGAAGATGCCAATTATATCCTAGCCGGTGTATTTCATGGCATAGGGAATCTGCTCAATGCAGTCTGTAGCTAGAATGTGATTACCTTTTTCAGCGAAAGCCAATTCCCCTGCTCTTCCTGAAATGAAGGCAGATGCTGAAGCTGCCGCAAAGGCGCCTCTCTTTCTTGAAATAAGTGTAGAGGCAATACCGGTAAGCATGTCGCCGGTGCCACCGACACTCATTGCGGGAACGCCAGTTCGGTTTAGCTTGTAACCAATATCAGGTGTAGCTACAACATCTATCGGACCCTTGAGCAAAACGGTAGCATTATACTTCTTCGCCGCTTCCGTTGCCTGATTAATGCGATTTTGCATGTTTCCTGAATCAGGCATCTTTCTTTCTAGCAGTATCTCGAGCTCACCCCAATGAGGAGTCAGAATCACCTGAGTTGGGTTGAATTTGATGCCAGACCCGGCAATGGCCTTCAATGCATCCGCGTCAAGAACAAGTTGTGTTTTGGAATTTGACAGGGCACCGGAGATAGCTCTGACTGAGCTAATAGTTTCGCCATCAAGTCCTAGTCCAGGTCCCAATGCCACTGCGTCCATACCCTTTGCCGCTTCAACAACTGCTTCTTTTGATTCATGTGTGAGGATGTGAGTTCCAAGACTACTCACCATCAGATTGGGACTGTATGAGCGAATCGGTGCAACCACAGGATCAGGAGCAAGTATGCTCACCAAATCAGCACCGGCTCGCAGTGAAGCCATTCCAGTCAATGCAGGAGCTCCTGAATAGACGTCGCTTCCTCCAACGACAAGTATTCGACCGAAATCGCCTTTGTGACTATTCTTTGGCCTTGGTGGTGCCACTAGCCATACGTCACCTGGCCCGCAAATCAATCCGGTTTCCTTGGGGATACCTATTGACACCGTGTTTGTGTATCCAGATTGAGTAGACGCGATGAGGGCCCCTGATTTTGGAGCGTGCAGGGCTATGGTATAATTCACAGTTACGGAAGCGCCATATACTGCACCAGTATCAGAGTCGATTCCAGTAGGAATGTCCACGGCAAACTTGAGCGCGGTAGACTTGTTGAAAACCTTGACAGCAGTGAGCATCGGCTCTCGAAGGTTACTTCTTAGCCCAAATCCCATCATTGCATCAATGAGAATATCAGCTTCTAGTATGGATTTGCACTTTCTTACATCAGACTCCGTTTTCAAGGTCGATTTCTCTATCGCCTGAAGATTATCGAGAATTCTCCAGTTCACTAGTGTATCAGGACTCGATATCGTTTCAGGTGACCCAAGAAGATAGACCTCAACCCTCGCACCGGCCTCATCAAGATAGCGGGCAGCAACCATTCCATCACCGCCGTTGCCGCCTAATCCGCAGAGAATCACTACAAGCTTGTCTACCACCTTTCCATAACCTGTAACGACACGAGCTGTTTCTCTGCCTGCACTTTGCATGAGCATGCTATGGCTTATCCCGAGATATTCGGCGTTCAGCTCGAGAACCTTCATCTCATCCATGGTAACTGGTCTGTTTTGCATGGTCCGCACTCACCCACAATCTTGTTTCTCAGATGCTAATGAATCCTTACAATACACGGATTTGACAGCCGCGATTTCTCCGACTGCTACTTTGAGAGAAATTCATGCATACCTCGAGCAGCACGCTTTCCCGCACCCATAGCACTGATTACAGTAGCAGCTCCTGTGACTATATCTCCACCTGCAAAGACCCCCAGCACCGAAGTCATGCCGGTTTCCTCGTCGACAATGATGGTCCCCCATGGACTCACTTCAAGTCCCTCGGTTGTTTTTGGAATGATCGGATTGGGCGAGTTTCCAATAGCGACGATCACTGTATCAGCGTCCATAACAAAGTCTGAATTCGGAATTGGAATAGGACGACGACGACCGGACTTGTCAGGCTCGCCGAGCTCCATCCGGATGCACTTCAACCCAACTGCCTTGTTTTTCTCGTCGCCTATGATTTCCACCGGGTTGACTAAGAACTTGAATTGAACGCCTTCTTCCTCTGCGTGATGGACTTCCTCAGCACGAGCTGGCATCTCTTCTCTGGATCTCCTGTATACAATGAACACTTCCTTTGCACCAAGTCGTAATGAGGTGCGTGCAGCATCCATGGCAACATTGCCACCTCCGATGACTGTAACCCGGTCGCCCACATTCACTGGAGTATCATATTCAGGAAATAGATAGGCCTTCATCAGATTCACTCGAGTTAGGAACTCATTGGCTGAAAACACAGTAAGGAGGTTTTCACCCGGAATCCTCATGAAGTTGGGAGCTCCTGCACCACTTCCTATGAATACTGCCTGATAGCCGTAGTCATTCATTAGTTCTTCAATCGTGAAGATTCTCCCAATAACGTGGTTGTATTCAATCTTAACCCCAAGTTTCTCAAGGTACTCCACCTCAGCCATCACAATATCTTTTGGCAGTCGGAACTCCGGAATCCCATAAACCAGAACGCCGCCAGGTTTGTGAAGTGCCTCGAAAATAGTAACATCATAACCCAACTTAATCAGGTCACCCGCGCAGGTAAGGCCTGCGGGACCTGCTCCAATGATTGCCACTTTCTTCCCATTCTTTGGCATTATCTCAGGAAGGGGCTCTCCGTGTTCGCGGGCGTAATCAGAAACAAATCGCTCAAGCCGGCCTATCGCAATTGGTTCATTTCGAATGCCGTAGATGCAGGGTTCTTCACACTGGGTTTCTTGGGGACAGACGCGCCCACAAATGGCAGGAAGGCTGTTGGTTTCCTTAATTTTAGCCGCGGCAGCCATGAAGTCGCCCTTCCTTACTAGTTCGATGAAATCCTTTATTGGAACCTCAACCGGACAGCCACCGATGCACTTTGGATTTCTGCACTGAAGACATTTGTTTGCTTCTTCAATAGCCTGTTCTGCTGTGTAACCCAGAGCCACCTCATTGAAATTCTTTATACGTTCCTTTGGTGGTTGCTCAGGGATGGGGACCTTCTTGGTTGGAGGCTTTCGCTCACGTTTGGTCCCAGTTGGTTTCTCATCATTAGACATTATGCCTTGCCTCCTACCTTCGTTTCCCAGAGTTCATCCGACAGCTTCTCTTTTGCCACATAGGCATTAAGTCGACCTAGCAACTCATCAAAGTCCACCTTATGACCGTCGAATTCGGGCCCGTCCACACAAGCAAACCGCGTCTGACCACCGACAGTCACACGGCAGGCACCGCACATACCCGTCCCATCTAGCATTATGCTATTGAGGCTAACAATGGTGGGTATCTTTGCGGCCTCTGTTGTCTTGGCCACGAACTTCATCATGATTGCAGGTCCAACCGCAAAGACCAGGTCAATCTTTCTGCCTTGCTGAACCAAATCGCCAAGAACGGTTGTCACGAACCCATGAATACCGCAAGAGCCATCATCCGTAGTAATGAAAGATTCATCACTGATGCGCTCCATTTCATCTCGGAAGACAAGGAGGTCTGCGTTTCTTGCCCCATTTATTGTTATGAGGTGATTTCCTGCCTCTTTGAAGGCACGTGCGACAGGATATACTATTGCTGAGCCACAGCCGCCACCGATTGCCACCACGGTTCCGTATTTCTTATCAGCTTCTGATTTCTTTCCGAGAGGCCCAACAAAGTCCTGGATATAGTCACCTTCTTCGAGGGTGCCCAAAAGCTTCGTTGATTTGCCTACCTCCTGAAACACAAGTGTCACAGTTCCCTCATCGCGACTAAAATCAGCAACAGTGAGAGGAATTCTCTCAGCGGTTTCGTTGACCCGAACAACAACGAACTGCCCCGGCTGGCACACTCTTGCCACTCTGGGCGCTTCAACGACGAGTTTCTTCACAATAGGATTGAGAACCTCTTTGCTTACAATTCGATACATCGTGTCCATCGCAGCCTCCAAGAGGTGTGTGGCTCAAAGACAATTGCGGAGCCACTTCAGGTATGAGATAAGCATTTGGGTAGCATCCCCTATCTCAGACAGAAAAATGCAAGATCTTCTCTGTAGCTCAAACTAAAGCCCATAAACAGAACGAACCTCTTTGACAACCAGCCCAGGCAGGTCATCAATAGAATCTATTGAGAGGACAAATGCTCCGGCCCTCTCCAGTTGAGTTCGAGTCTTCTTGCTCAATTCGTATCCATCGTAGGCTATGTGAAACAGGAAGTACTTGTGACCTTTCTTAGAAAGACGCTCAATCGTCTTTACAAGCGTACCCCAATTTGCTATCTCGGCATCAGTTATCATAAGAACCATGACACCAGATTCTGCACGATTGCAGATGTCTTCGATCTTCGTAACAGGTGCAACTGTACCCCCACCTTGATATGCCAATAGGGTTCGCTCCAAGGAATGTTTTGTTCGGGTCCAATCGCATTCTTGGGTGGCATCAGAGAAGTTTATGGCTGCCACCCGGGCACCTCTTCTTAGGGCAGCGTCGATTGCTGCAAATGCCGATACTAGAGCGAGATGGTAGGGACCAGAAGCCTTTGTCTTGGTCATGGCCCAAGTCATCGAACCGCTGGAATCAATGACAAGCAGAAGGTC
>RDOF01000049.1 GCA_011365025.1 Candidatus Thorarchaeota archaeon | reverse complement strand
TCTCAACTGCGCTTGGCTCATGGACTGAGCTTAGGCACGACACGATTCTTTATGCAAAGCAGTCCTACACAGCAGAACTAACAGGGATGACCGATCCCGTAAAGGGCTATGTTGAACCGGTACCAAGAGTCTATGCTCGCTTGGCATCACTTTGCGCTATGATGATGGACGGTTTGGATGCTAGAGGTCTCCTGACCAGCTTGATAAGTTCAAAGCTAAATTCACTTCATACCTTCCTCTTGCGTCTGCTTGACATTTCTGTGAAGGAATTGGAAGGTATTGCGCTAACTCAGGAGGACTTCTTTCTGATTGAAGGCGCCGGCATGGCTTTGGGCAGCATTGTCCAGATGCCGACAACAGGCGAGATCACATCGCTTGCGGATGAGGACATGGCGGTTGTGGCTGATGTTCACACTGATCCAAACAGTCGTGAAGTTCTGGAGGAGGCTGTTGGAAGGCCTATGGTCATTTATGTCGCGGTGTTGATAGAAGGCCAAGTTGTACTTACGCGAGGCGCAATCTTTTCGTACTATGAGTTCACCTGGCCTATGGATAATCGTTTAACCGATGAGTCCTGGCAAGAGATGCTTATTGAGGGAAACGCGCCACCACTTCCGGCATGGACTGATAGTTTCGTGATAGAATCTACCGCCACCCTTCTTGCTGTCGCTACCGCAACTCGGATTGACGAATAGACATTGCAACTCCCCAGGGGCTGCATTTTGTGGCCCCGCGCTTCTTTTTTGTACACCACCTTTCAAGGCCCAATTAGAAAAATCGAGCGACCTTCGCCAATGAACTCAGTTTCCGAAAGTTCCCATATAGGTTGTAGGCGTTACTTTGCCGGCGGCAATGCCCACACACAACAGAAAACAGAGTGCAGCAATACCAAAGGCAACATACATCATTAGGTCCTGTCCCAATTGCTGCGCTGTCAATCCGAACCACACCGAAGTGGCAAGACACACAATAGCAATGATGACTCCACATGCTCTGACTATCAGTGATGGCTTTTTCTTCTTGGGTGCCATTCTTGATCTCATTCCTCCCTTTCCATATCCACGATTTTCGCCTTATCTATGCAGTGACTGTGCCTTAGAGGAGTACAACCAAAGCGGCCACGATGAAACTCAGAATGGCCAGAAAGACGGTTCCGTAGATATGCCCCTTGGCATGCATCTTCCTAAAGTCCTTGTAGGCAGTATCCTTCATGTCCTCAGTTCCTGGAATTATCACCCATGAAGGTGTGATAGTCCCAACAATCAGTAGGTCCAGCACAAATAGGTCTGCAAGGTTTCCGAACATCAGAACACCAAAGGCATTAAGGAATGCATCCAAGAGCGGCATTGGAGCTGAATAGCTGGCTTTGAGCATGAGAGTTGAAATGAGGGGGACTCCAATCATCAGGGCAATGAAGGGCACAAAGAACACCTTGGCAACTCTACGTTCTTGATTTGTTTGGGGTGGTACACGAGCTGTAACTTCTTTTGGGTAGTCACTGAATCCCCAGATTCGAGGGCTTGTGAACCTCATTATTGGGAGAAGATATGCTAGAAGCAACAATGCTGTAATGCTTCCATGGACCAATATATTCTCAAGGAGCGCCATTGCAAATCACGGAGCAATACTGCCCACTTCATCTTAAAAGTTAGACGCCTCTAAGAATTTGCGTTTGGCTTCGATGACGAATGCCTTATGTGGGATTCTCTCACTAGTATTCCTACTCTACCTTCATGGAGGTTACAATGTGCAAGGACCGATTGGGAAATGCGGCAATTGCTGTGGGACTTGCCCGTGGGGACGCTTCAGGCGTGCACAGCTCAATGATATGCAATGGCTTGAATATCGAGAGGAAGCAAAGAAGTATGTGGGATATTCGCCAACGGAGAATCCCTGTCATGGCTGTCAGACTCCTGATGCCAAGCTTGCCAAGAATGTCGGTGTCCACAATTTCCTTCGGGGCTGTTTGGCGAGAAAATGCGCGAACTATAGTGAAATTGAGAACTGCGCCCACTGCTCAAGGTATCCCTGCGACTGGATAGAGTCGCGTGTTGACGAAATCACTAGGGCGTCTGTTTCAAAGAGAATAGGCGAGCCCGTTCCTGATTATGCATATCAGGATTTCATAGAGCCCTTTCAGGGAAAGGCACACTTGGATGAGATTCGATTAGGGCTCACAGATGATGCGATCGTTGAGGCCAAGACCATCGAAGGGCCCATGAAAAAGATACTCGAATATCCCGAATCTACCAAACTGAAGGGTATGCCATCCGAGAGTTTCCGAAACGTCCATGCAATTCTAGAGGAGGTATCAAGCTCAGATTTCGGACTAAAACATCCAGATACTTTGGCCGGCTTTGAAACCATAAAGAATAGGCGTGATATTCTTCTCAGATTGCTTTGGATTGCATTTGAAAATGGTCAGGTCGAAAACGATGGAAAATCACTGATTTTGGATGGGATGACCTATGGTGCGAATAAGAAAGGCAAGGATCCACTCGCTATGGTCGGCCGTGCTGAGAGCTACTTCAGAATGCTAAGAGAGATTGGAATTATTGCAGAATTAGAGCAGCTTCATGATGAGTGGACAACTGGACTGGGATATCTTAGGACGCAAATTCCAGGGACTGATAAACCTACATGGAATCTTGTGATAAACTTCGAAAAACGCATTGGCGGGCCCGATGCGCTTCGGGCAATGAAATTCTATGCTAGTGAATTGTCACGAGAGTTCAAGAATACGGCATATTCACGGTTTTCAAAGGCAGACTTCAAATTCCTTGCTGCCTGAGGCGCAATGTCGCATCGGACCAATTCGCGTTTCGGCACCTAAGGCTTGTAAAGCTCAATTCTTAGCCATATCGGAAGACTTGCAAGTGTTGCGTTGAAAATGTCAAAGTGGCCCGCAAAATCGGATTTCAGAAGGATTTCTCTGGTTTCCTGTTGCGAGTATGCCATCTTAAGCTGCCTGCCTAGAAATCTTGGCATCAGGATTCTCCTAAAGAAGCTCTCTCCCTGTAGATTCTTCTTAACCTGTTCTCGAAGAGCTACTCTGTCATAGTCACTGTGAGTTTCAAACAGAAATGCCGTCTTTCCAGGCTTCAGAATCCTGTAGATCTCGTTCAAACCCTTTTCGGGATCATTCCACAGGTAAAAGCTGCCTGTGCACGTGACCAAGCTAAAGAAATCGTCCTCAAACGCAGATTTTTGAATTGAGGAAACGTGTAGACTGACATCAATGCCATTAAGATTCCTTTCGGCTAGTCTGATCATTGATTCCGAGATGTCAAGTCCATAGAGGCTAATTGAGGGATTCCTTCCATGTATTTCCTGTAGGAGTCTGCCTGGGCCCGTTCCTACATCCAAAAGCCGCCCAGAATCAATCACCGAGGTGAGAAAATCTGCTATCTCGCCAATCTGCTGCAGGGTTGCCCTAGCTTTCATCATGCGGTCGTACATGGATGCGCCAGAGCTCGGGAGTTTAATGAAGTCGCTCTCGCCCCTGTCGCTCATGGAAATATCTTGGTAAAACGTGTATTTAAGCTAAATCTCACCTCTTCCGTGACATACCGCATTTTCCAAACCAATGATTATTATTGTGGAATTCGCCTCTCTAAATAGGACAAAAGGAAGATGGATCCTCTCGGGCTAATAGATTCATCCTCTACGTCAGGAGAATGCAATTGTCGAGTATACTAGACCAACTGGAAGGAATCCACACAGAAATCAAGGACAAAGAAGAGGTCTCGAAAGAAACACGAAAGCAGTTTTGGAAATTGCTTAGACAGATCAAGCGGGAACCTGCTCCTGATATTGCAGAGGTGAAAAAGGCAACAGAGATACGCAATCATCTCTTTCGCATTGACCGAGGGAAGACCTACAGAATTGGGCCCTTTCTTGCCCTTGAAACGGTATGTGGCTTGTTCTCCTTTGTTGTGTTTCTTTATGGATTGGGAACGCCTGTCGACTGGTTTTCTCTTGGCTCCTGGAGTATTTCGGAAGTTGTTGCAGTTGTTATTCGGTTCTTTGGCCTCTTCTTTGTCGTTGCCTTCTTCTATCCCTATGGCCGACTAATTGCAGGCTCCGCTCTGGGAATTCGCCTTGAGGCAATGTGTTATGATGAATATCGTGAACCTACCCTGAAGATTGACTATGAGTCATTTTTGCTGGCCTCACCACCTAAGCGGAAATGGTTCTTCTTCTTCTCAGGTCTGTGGACATTACTGACTTCCCTACTTGCCGGAATGGTTGGGCTCATTCTTGCTGGTGATATCCTGGGAATTGGATTTGCCTTGCTCTTGGTTATCTTCTATGTATATGTCATCCATACTGGCACAACTTCTCATGGCAGAGGCGAGATGGCTCATTACAACCGCGAAAAGAAGATAGAAAGGGCCTGGAAGGGCAGAATCAGCTAGGTTTCCTAGCATTGGCTGACTAGCAACTCCTAGCCTTTATTCTTGAACCTCATTACAGACATTTGCTTCATCTCTCAAAAGGGATGAAGACATCTTTCACAAATCTGCTCGCCTCCATTTCCGTTTGGGATATCTTCAGCAAGAAACCCCAAGAATTGCACTCGTCGGCAGTGTTTTGTCCGCAAGGATTAAAAGTTAGACCCCTCTAACTTTTACGCGTGAATCAAAGATGAAGGCTCTAGTCTGTGGAGCAGGCGTTCAGGGTAGCTTTTTGGCATGCTACCTTCAGAAGAATGGTGCAGATGTCAGTCTCCTCGCGAGAGGAGAAAGATTTGATAACTACAGACAGAACGGCATCAGAATTGCCTACCATCCATCAGACTTGGTTGCAACTCAACATGTGCCCATAGTTTCAAGGATTGACGCCGAAGAGGCTTACGACTTGTTTCTGGTTTCAATGCAGAAACAGCAGGCAATTGAATTCGCTCCATTTCTGGGTGAACGGATCGAATGCGGCATAGCTGCTTTTCTGGGAAACAATGTGACCGCTACGAACGATTATAAGGCATTCATTCCCCCAGACCGGATTCTGCTTGGCTTCCTAGGCGTGGCGGGTCGCTGGGAGTCCGATTACATCAGGATGATGGCAAGCGACTCTCCTGTGATATGGGTTGGCAATGCGGGTATAGAATCTTCTACTGCTCTAAGAAGTACGGTCGATTTTCTAAGCCAGATGAACTTCAGTCCAGAGGTGCCGCGGAGTATTGATGGTTGGCTGAAATGCCATATTGCATTCATACTTCCTTTGGTTGGAGCTATTTATGCAGCCAATGGTGATAATCATCGTTTGGCACGAACGCCGGCTTTAATGCGGCTCATGCTTCAAGGTGTTAAAGATGCATTTCGAATTATCAGAAAACTCGGAATTAAGATTGAGCCTAGTCGATTTAACACCCTTTCCAGAATGCCTATCTGGCTTTTGCAGAGATTATTCAGTGGACGGATGGGTTCTCGAGAGAGCGAGATCTCTCTTGCAGGTCATGCTGGAGCAGCTAGGGCTGAGATGAAACATCTTGCCAATGAGTTTCAGGAACTCGCCGATGAATCCGGGGCCAAAACTCCAGCATTTGATAGATTGATGGAGTATCTTCATTCTGACACACTGCTTGTTGATGATGGTACTACAATTCCGTTGCTTTAGCTAAGCTCCAAGTGTGACCTGAGTGCCATCTGTGTAAGCAGTTCCTGCAGCAGCACCATCTAGAAGCCAATAAGACAGCTCATCTTGAACAACTCCATTGGCATCAACTACTAAGTCATTAAAGACTCCCATGGCGGGACTAGCATCTTCTCCACCTGATGTTAGAACAAGGATAACCGGCCTTCCACCAAAATCTACTCGTGCAAGATAGTCTTGCATTGCTTGATGTGGACTTGCTCCATTTACAGGACAAGCCAATATTACTAGATCATACGATGTCACATTTGTCAGAGTCTGAGATGAAGGTGTGGTTACTTCAACTCGCCAGTCTGCATCAACCAATCCGCGAATGAATTCGTTCATTGTGCCTACATGGAAACCAGTCAATCCAGGTCTGGAAACCACAAATACAGTGCCTGTTGCCCCATCAGCATTTTGGATTTCTATATCTTGGATGATCTCTCGGCTATTCAGGCTGACTACAACTATTGTAGTAGCTATCAAACCTACAACGACGATGACGCACAACATACTGCAGACGCGTTTCTTACTCATGTGCATTCCTCAGCTCTTGGCTATTGATACCTGAGTCATTCATGAATTTAAGTTCTTATTCTCTAGGCGTCCTTTCCAGAGGTAGACTATTCGACAAATGAATAAAACGACCGTGTAGAACATGATGAGTATGAGCACAAAATCGAGGACGATGTCAAGTGGGAAGAGAAGCGTCACTCCAATAGTTCCGAATAGGAATATCCCATAGTATTTGCCAATTGGATCGTAGAGAGGCTCCTGAGTGCTCGAAGATGCCAGAAAAAAGAGGAACATGAACAGCAATATGAAAAGCACCCATATTGGGTATATTAGACTAAGAGAGAATGCAAGGAAAGAAAAAAGAACGAAGATGAAGTCTGCTACTGGGTCAAGATATGCCTCCATGGGCGATGCAGGGAGTATGTTTTGTCTTCTTGCTACGTATCCATCAAGTATGTCGGAAAGAGAAACAGCCAGATAGAGAGCAAGGGCAACTATAGTCAGCTTGTAGATATATGATAGGAAAAATAGTGGTGCTAGAATCATTCTGATAATGACAATGAGGAAAGGAGTCTTTGTGAATAGGCTGTCACTCTCAACCATGAAATCAGCACCTGCTGGTTCGAAGAGCTCTATGGGCTTAATGAGTACTGCTACTCAGTTCAGGCTTTACCAAATGGCCCAGTCCTGCTAGCCAATTACCAATCTAATGGGACAATGGTCAGAGCCAAGCACTTCACTTAGAATGTCACTCTTTTGGAGATTCGACCGCAATTCCCCACTAATCACGAAGTAGTCCAGTCGCCATCCAATATTCTTGGCCCTTGCATTATGCATATATGACCACCATGTATAGTGGCCACCTTCTTCTGTGAACTTCCTGAAGGAGTCAATGTACTCTTTTTCAAGTAGTTTGTCAAACCAGGCTCGTTCTTCATCTGTGAAACCCGCTCGCCCCCTGTTGGATTTCGGTCTAGCAATGTCTACTTCCTTATGAGAAACATTGAAGTCCCCGGTGAGAACCACCGGCTTCTCTTTCCGTAGCTTTTGTATGTGTTTCATAAGATGGTCGTTGAATTCAAGCTTGAAATTCAGGCGTTCAAGGTTCTTGCCTGCATTAGGGAAATAGACATTTATCAGGTAGAAACTATTCAGCTCAAGCGTAATGACTCTCCCTTCATTGTCTGGCCATGCCTTACCCATTCCGAATGTTGCCGAGAGCGGCTCGATTTTTGTGAGAACCATGGTTCCGCTATAGCCCTTCTTCCCCGCATGATGCCAGTACTCTTGGTATTCAAGCAATTCTAAAGGTGCAATCCCCTCAGTTTCTGTCGATGCCTTTGTTTCCTGAAAGCAGTAAATGTCGGCCTTCTCTTGTTTGATGAATTCAGGAAGTCCCTTTGATAGACTTGCTCGTATCCCATTTACATTCCACGAGACGATCTTCACAAGTTGACCGGAGAATCCCCTTCTGATAAAGGCATTCGTTTGTGGCTTCAAGAAAAGTGTAATTCAGAGTTGGAATGAATATTGCCGCCTTAATCCTTTGCGTTCTTGCGTCTAAAGCCCGGGAGGAGCGCTGGAGTTCTCTTCCTGTATTCAATATACTCGTCGCCGAATCTCTTCACAAGATCTTCCTCTTCGTAATGGATGTTGATTGCGGTGAACAAGACAACATATACCGTCATCCAAAGTACGAGAAACAGGGAGTTAACAAAAAGGGCAAGTACCACATACAGTGGCATTTCGCCAAGTGCTCCGGGGTGTCGAATCTTCCTGTATATGCCTCCGTGCAGCGTTGTTTCCTTTACCGGGTACGACATCTCTGTGCCTGCGTCCTTCATAGCGACTGCCATGATCGCAAAGCAGGGTAAACCGATTATTATGCCAACCACTATGCCAAACATTGGATTGGAGCTGATAATCCATGCGATTTCGGGAATTGGGAACCAAACCCAAAGAATGGTGTTTGCCACCATGATGGCTGCAAAAGCAAATGATGCGTATCGGAGAGTCTTGCAGTATGACCATGCCTGGTTTCCATGCTTCTCCTCAAGCGTAACGGGCATTGTGCTTAGAATCCCAAGGTAAGCAAAAAGAAGGGCACTGATATGCAAAGAAATGAAATTCAGCCACGGAACCAACATGAGATTTGATTAGAATGGAGCCTAATACGGGTTCCGGCAAAAGCTCAATATCTATGTAACTGCAACGCCTCTGCTATATGCTAAAGAAGCCCGCAGTTGCCTCACCAATGAATTTCCTTATCTCAAGGTCTATTCCTATCAAACAAAATTACGGACATGCGGTCCTTCGGGAGAACCCTACTTAAGTCGGATGTCCCCAATGCTTGCCTATGTTAGAGATCTCCCCAGAGCAGGCAAAATGCCTCATTCTTGATATCCAAGGCCTTAGAACGCAGCGCCCCTACAAGTCGATTCTTGATGCGGCACACCGCATCCACAATATTCAGATTGATACAATGTCGGTTGTTTCTCGAAGTCATAATCTAACTCTATTCAATAGGCTCCCTGGATATAAGGAGGGGGAGGTGTGGTCTGCCCTCGAGAACAAAAGCCTATTCGAGTACTGGTCTCATGCGATGTGCCTTCTTCCAGTGGAAAGCTATCCTTACTACGCCCTGCGAATGAAGCAGTTGGAGTCGATCGAAGGCGGCTGGTGGTATCAGTGGGCGTCAAAGAACAAAAACCTCATCGAGAGGGTCTATGCCTTCGTGAAGGAAAACGGACCAACATCGAGTTCGGATTTCAAGAGTTCGGGTCCAAAAGGCTGGGGTGGCGGCCCCGAAAGCCGTGCAATGCAGGCTTTGCATCTCTCGGGCAAGCTGCTTATTTCGAATAGAGAAGGCTTTCAGAAATATTACGACCTTCCTGAGAGAATCATGCCCTCGAATATTAGCGTGGAGCCCATGACGCAAGAGGAAGCGGATGAATTCACAGTTCTCACGACCTTGGACTCCCTTGGAATTGGAAGTCAAAAGGACATACGCACTTACATGGGCCGATTCAAAGCAAGTAAGAAATGGGGTTTCGAAAAGGAACCGCTCCTGCG
Organism: Candidatus Thorarchaeota archaeon; assembly: GCA_011365025.1. The sequence continues at coordinate 9,020 of RDOF01000049.1, read as the reverse complement.
ATATCTCGAGAGTCTTTGCGAAGCAGATGTATTGAAAGAGGTTAAGATTGATGGATTCTCTGAACGATACTTCACTTTGCAGAGAAACGCGTTCCGACTGAAGGTTGCTGAAGCCAATTCTTTTCCAGATCAGCCAGTCAAGTTCCTATCACCCTTTGATAATGTCGTCCGTGAGCGTCACTTCCCTCAAGATGTGTGGGGGTTTGACTACAAACTGGAAGCATACACTCCGCCCGACAAACGAAAGCACGGATACCACGTCTTGCCAATTCTCGATGGAACCAACCTTGTAGGCAGGGTGGATGCAAAGATGCACAGAAAGGATGGATGGATGGAACTCATATCTCTCTACCTTGAGGATGACTTTTGGAAGAACGAGGAGGGAATGAATCGGCTCATCGCAGGCATCAATGAATTCTCAGAATTCCATGGTGCTGATAGAACCGAGGTTAAAAGGACATATCCACGAAGGGCACGACTCCTTCTCGAGAGGTCGCTTTGACAGATACTTCTCCATTTCCAAATGTGCTCATTTGATAGGTTTCCAAATGGGAAGAATGAAATGCTGCATTTACAGGTGAAAGCGGAATAGATAATGAGGGCAATAGCCTCTCAGGGATATTCACCATCGCAGTTCTTCTTTCAACGTCGATCACTACGACTCCATCGACGACGACATCTACATCCACCACTAACACCTACGACATCAGCGCAACTCCCTCTTGGTGATCTGTCGGGTTGGATTATCGCTGGACTCATGGGTGTGATTGTCTTTCTCTTGGCTATTATCATCGTGCAGAATGGAAAGCCCTGGATCTGTGAAGATGTAACTCAAAAAGCTCCTTCTCAGCCGAGTACATCACAAGTAAAATTGCTACGTAGCACTAACCTTATTTTGGCCAAAGCAAACCATGATTTGCTAAACTACCCACAATTGAATGCTAAGGTTTATCACTCAGGATGCAACCTCTCGGAACGAGTATCACGGGTGGTAGACCGAGGGAACTGAATAGAGGTCTGCAAGATGAGAGATCAAGATGATGGCAGCAAAATCATGAAGGCTGTCCTAATTGGAGACGGAGCTGTGGGGAAGACTTCCATCCGCCGTAACTACCTTGGAGAGGACTTCATTGAAGGCCATCTTGCTACAATCGGCGTGGACCTTGCTACAAAGAAGGTTCTATTCGATGAGGAAATAGTCAAATTCATCATTTGGGATCTCGCGGGCCAACCAACCTTTGAGAAAGTCCGCGGGCATTACTACCACGGGTGCAACGGTATCATATTGGTCTACTCTGTGGTCGACCGTGACTCTTTCGACAATGCCTCCAAATGGCTTGTTGAGGCCTACAAAAATATGGGTCCTTTGCCTCCCACTGTGATTGTCGGCAACAAGATTGACCTCCGGCCTCTTCGGCAAAAGAAGGACATTGTCACCACTGAAGAGGGAATCGAATTCATGAACACCTTCATAGAGCGTTTGGGTGTCCCTGCAGTGTTCAAAGAAACCAGTGCCAAGACCGGGGCGAATATACTTGATACATTTGAAGAGCTTCTTCGAATGATGACTGAAGCCGAGGAAGGCAAAGAGTCAGACCGGTTTGTTGGATGAGTATTCAGCCTGGATTTTAGCCATTAGGACCTCTTCTATATCGAAACGGTTATTAGCGTCAGTTCCGAAGCTCATTAACAATAGTTAAAGAGGGGCTAGAATGAGCAGTCCAACTGATACAAAGAAGCGAATGTCCCTGAGAATCGAAGGGATGCATTGTGCGTCATGCGTGGCCACAATTGAGAAGTCCTTGGCTGCACAAGAGGGAGTTCTATCCGCTACAGTCAGTCTTCTGGATGAAAAAGCAGTGGTTGAGTACGATCCTGCACATGTAAGTAGATTGAGCTTGGAATCAGTAGTGGATTCGGTTGGATACCGAGCGAAACGGGCAGCAATGACCCTTAAGATAGATCCAGCTCCCTCCCAAGAAGAGTGGACTCGACTCAAGGATGATTTGGATTCCATTGAAGGGATTATCTCAACAGCGTACTATCCTGAGACCAGCAAGTCCCTCATCGAATACGACGATTCATTGGTTACCCTAAATGTCGTCAGACGCGTATTTACTTCCCGTGGGTTCAGCCTTGGAGAGAGCGCTGTTTCAGGTCTTGATCGCGAAACATACGCCAGAGAGAAAGAGATTAGATACTACACCACCCTGCTTGTCCTCTCTATCATTCTGACTATGCCAGTGGCACTCATTATGTTCGGCGTGATTCGCCCCTTTGTTGAAGCTTTCACAAATCCCGACTACGTGATGTTCCTTCTGACTACCCCAATTCAATTCGTTGCTGGGTACCCCTTCTATAAAGCGAGTCTGAGGGGATTAAGGCATGGCAAGACAAACATGGACACACTCATTATGTTAGGCACTAGCGCGGCCTACTTCTACTCTGTTGCCGCCACATTCATCTTCCCTGACTTCATGACATTCTATGACACGTCTGCCATGTTAATCACATTCATCCTGCTCGGAAGAACCCTCGAGGCAATCGCAAAAGGGAGAACTTCTCGTTCAATTCGAAGCCTAATGGATCTTCAAGCCAAGGTGGCGATTGTCGTTCGAAATGGTGAGGAGATTGCGATTCCTGCGGACGACGTAGAGGTGGATGATGTTGTTCTGGTTAGACCCGGGGATAAGGTGCCTATAGATGGCGTTGTTATCAAGGGTGAATCCTCTGTTGACGAATCTATGATTACAGGCGAATCGGTCCCTGTCAAGAAGAAAACGGGAGATTCTGTCGTCGGAGCGACAATCAACAAGAATGGAGTTTTGCGTGTTCGTGCCACCAAGGTTGGGAAAGATACAGCTTTGTCACAGATTGTGCTCCTCGTTGAAGAAGCCCAGACGAAGAAGCCTCCAATTCAAAGAAGGGCTGATGCAATTGCTGAGGTCTTTGTCCCGTTTGTTTTGCTTGCTTCTGCGGTGACTTTTGTTGTATGGGCCATTCTTCTTCCAAATGATTTGGTCAGAGCCCTAAGCTTCACAATTGCTGTTCTTGTTGCAGCATGCCCCTGCGCCTTGGGCCTAGCAACCCCCACGGCAATTATGGTTGGGATTGGTAAAGGTGCGCAACATGGCATTCTCATTAAGACTGGTGACGGGTTGGAAGTCATACCAACTGTGAACACAATTATCTTCGACAAGACGGGGACTTTGACGATAGGAAAGCCCACGGTGGCTGATCTCATTACCGTTCCTAGCGTGGACGAATATCGGGCTGTCCAGCTAGTTGCATCTGTAGAAAAGAACAGCGAACATCCTCTTGCAGAGGCAATAGTCTACTATGCAGAGGAAAAGGGAATCGATATTCTTCCTGCAAGTGATTTCGTTGCAACGTCTGGAAAAGGGGTTGAAGCCAAGGTGGATGGCTCCACAATTCTGATTGGCAATTACCGATTCATGTCGGAGAATAGCGTCGCCCTAGGTGACTTGGAGGTCCATAGTGCCATGTTGGAGGACCAAGGCAAGACAATTGTCTATGCTTCTCGGGATGGCGATCCCTTGGCCGTCATGGCGATTGCTGACACAGTTAAGCCCAGCTCTGCTCAGGCTATTGCAGAACTCAAAGCCCTTGGTATTGAGGTTTGGATGATTACCGGTGACCGTGAAAAGACGGCGCTGGCTATTGCGAAGAGCGTTGGAATTAGTAATGTTCTCTCCGAGGTACTCCCTGCTGATAAGGCCGGTAAGGTGAGGGAGTTCCAGAACAAGAATCGCGTTGTTGCATTTGTTGGTGATGGAGTAAACGACTCACCAGCTCTCGCACAGGCCGATGTTGGTATCGCTCTTGGATCAGGCACTGATGTTTCGGTTGAAACAGGGGACATCGTCTTAGTGAAGGATGACCTTCTTGATGTCGTTTCCGGTATTGAGCTTGGCAAAAGAACTATGACTAAAATTCGTCAAGGTTTCTTCTGGGCTTTGATTTACAACATGATTCTACTGCCAATTGCGGCAGGTGTATTCTACTTCTCATTGGGCTTTGCTCTGCGTCCTGAATTGGCGGGCCTGGCAATGGCTCTATCAAGTGTGAGTGTGGTAACGAATGCTTTGCTGTTGAATAGGTACGAACCTAGTACCCGCATAAGAGTGGAAGATGAATTTGATGTGAAACCTGTCACTTCGATGGGAATTGCAGTTGACCCAATCTGCAAGATGGATGTAGATATGTCTGCTGCGTTATATTCAAGCAAATACGAAGGGAAGACCTACTACTTCTGCGCCAAGTATTGCAAGGACACATTTGACGCTGATCCAGAGAGGTATAGGGATGAGGACACTCGAGAGCCAAAGGTTCCTGCAGTCGCCATAGATCCCATCTGCAAAATGGATGTGGACACAGCCACCGCCACTCTAGTGAGCGAGTATGATGGCAAGAAGTACTACTTCTGTTCTCAATACTGCAAAGACTCCTTTGATGCTAAGCCCGAAACCTACAAGGGTCAGGACAAGAGGGAGTAAGAGGAGCCGGAGCTTTTCCTGGGACACACTCGTTGTTGCACAAATTCAAGAATAGGCATTTACAACCTATGCCGGCCGGTATATCATTCGGAGAGTGACTTAATAGAGGGTTTAGCTTCTAATCTTCAGCATTAGCTAGGGAGAGTTCGTGAAGTGCTAACGCGTCCTCAGAAGGTATACTTCGGAATGGCTAGGCTGGGTCCAAGCATCATGCTGGATATGCTTGACCTGGCGAGTACACTCTTTTACTTTTCAATTCAAGCATTGCCTGCCTTTCTTACAGGCATTTCCGTTGCCATGAGCTATATTTCAATCATGATTGCCGAGGTCACCTTTGGTAATCTTAGTGACCGAACCCCCACCAAACGGTGGGGGAGAAGGAAGCCCTACATTATGATAGGGGCGCCTCTAATGGCACTTTCTTTCCTATTGATTTTCAATCCTCATCTCTTTTTGGTGCAGAATGACGTCTTTGGGCTCTTCATCTATGCAGTAGTAACAATGAGTCTCTTCAAGGTGTTCTATGGAATGACAATGACGCCATTTCAATCCTGGATGCCAGAATTGACAGAGCCTGAGGAGAGGCCATCGGTATCATCGTGGCAGAATGTGGCCAACTTTCTTGGTTTTGTGGTTGGAACTTTCGGGACTTCTCTCCTGGCTATTGAAGCAGTGGAATGGGGTCTTCCTCCAATGCTAATGCTGATGATTCTAGTCTTCATAGTAATTCAGATTCTTGGATTTATTCCTCCCTTGATTGGTCTGAAGGCTGAAGGGAAATTCATTCCACGGCCAGACATCAAAAAGGACCTACGCGGCGCTCTACGAAATAGGGATTTCATTGGATGGCTTGTAGCTCAAGGGTTGCTATCAGTAGGTATGGCAATGATAATGAAGTCAACCTTTCCCTACATCAATGATTATCTCCGATTTGGAACGATGGAATTCCTAGTCTTTGGGGTTGAACTTCTTGCAGTTGTTTTCACATTCTTCCTCTTTTATCAATGGATGATTAAGAACAGGGGCAAACGTGTTACACTCCAATTTGGGATGATGATGGCCGTCATCTCCTTGCCTTTCACATTGTTCGTAAGTGAATTTATGGGAGGAGTAATTCTAATTGCCTTGGTAGGCGCAGGGGTCGCTGGCTACTACCTTTTCCCATACATTGTGTATGCAGACTTCGCGCATGTGGATGAGATTCTGACTGGTGAGGGTAGGGCCGGGTTCTACACAAGCTTCCCGTCCATTCCGCTTAACTCCATGCAAGCATTCTCCGCCTTCATGTGGGGCGTTATCTTCAGTCTGCCCGCGGTTGTTCCTGTTCCAGGTACTTGGACCCTTGTTTCTCAGGGCTATTTATTCTGGGGTCCTTTCGCGGCCATCTTCTTCGCAGCCTCGGTTCTTGTATTGTTCAAGGTTAATTTGGATCCCGACTTTGATGCACTATTGGCACAGCACCAAGGAACATCCGCCCATCCAGCTGATACGTAATGGGAATGAGTGTTAATTCATTCCCATTCTTCAAAACATATGTCCTAAGCTACTTCAGAAAGAAGTTGCCCTCTGCCATTAGCTTCACACTGCCTGATACGTAGATCACATTCTTGCCACGCAGCGTGGCTGATTGATACACCAGCCGACTTGGTCTATTGATCTCATATCCCTGCTCGATGACGACAAAGTCGCCTTTTGTTTGAGTAGGGAGAAGCCCCTGATTTTCTACATATGCGCCAAGAGGACCAGCCGCACTACCCGTTGCCGGATCCTCCATTACCCCAGCGCCGGGTGCAAACATGCGTGCATGAACGCTTGAGTCGCTATGTTCTGTTTCTGTAGAAAAGATAACAACCTCTCGTGAACTGTGTCCCTCTAGTGCCTTCAGAATTTCGCTCGGTTTTGGCGTTGCGCGTTTTACGGCTGAAAGCTTCGTAAGAGGCAAAATCAGGAATGGGAAGCCTGTCGAAAGTACCTGTGCAGGATAGTCTTCCGACACAGCCCTTGAGGTCAGTCCAATTGCCTTCAGAACTTGGCTTACGTCATCTAGTTCTTCGATTACCCTGGCCTCGCTTTGGTTCATCCTCATTTCCCTTTTTGTTAGAAAAGCGACAGGCGTTTTTCCAATTCCAAGTTCTAGGTTGAAGTGATCGTCCGCATCAGCAATAATCTTCTTCTTTCTCAGGGCAAACGCTGTTCCAAGAGTAGGATGACCTGCAAAGGGAATTTCGCTTCCTGGGGTGAAGATTCTCACCTTGGCCACGCAGGACTTCAATTTGGGTTCAAAGACAAAGGTAGATTCTGAGAAATTCATCTCTCTTGTTATACCAAGCATTTCTTCGTTTGTCAGAGATTGATTGGCATCGGATTTCCAGAAGGTTGCCAATTGGTTTCCACTGAACGAGTATCGGTCATCAGTAAATACGCTTGTCTGAATGAAGGGTAATGTCCTCACGGTTTTCACGCTCCTGCAAATAGTGTTCATAACTTCCTTATTCAGGTTTCCAAAAGGACGCACAGATTTGTCAACGGCTTTGGAATTCGAATTGAGGAAAATCAAGAAACATTTACACTTGCTTGGTCAAAGGATACAAACGAAGCAATAAAAGCCGTGTTTCAGTTCACCAAATAGGCAAGGTGGCAACTGTGGACACTGACGAAACCTGGCGCTCAGCTGCTTGGCTTTCCAGCGCAAGAAGAAATCTCAAGTGGATTGAAAGCCAATCCTCCTCCAGAAGCATTATGCTCTTTCTTAGACATTCTCATCGCGAAGTCATTTCCGATCATTCAGTCCAGCTTAGTACTGTCCTGACTGAGCTTGGCAAGGCAATGTCATATGAAATGGGACGACGACTACCTGTCAGGCTTCCAGCTAGAGTGTTTTACAGCTTTGTCCCTAGATGCTACGAAACTGCCGATGAAATTGCAAAGGGATTCCGGGAAGTGGGGGGAAAGGTTGTAGAGATGGAGCCCCTGGAGATTCTTGTTGCCCCTGTGATTGTAGATGACAAGGTCTGGAGCAATTTGCAGCCTGACGGTAGGAACGTCACCGACTTCGTCAATGGATTCGCTGATGGCTCCTTTAGAGGCATGATCGAACCTTTTGAAAACTATGAAGGCCGACTGATGGCTGACACAGTTGAAAGGCTACAAAATACGGAATCGCCCGAAATACACATCCATGTGACACACGACCTCGCTGTGATGGCAATCAAACGTATAATCCTGAGCCGCCCATTGGAAATAGCTGACAGAGAACCATTTCTGGGAGGAATTTCTGCTTCACTTGGTACAAATGGAGAGATTGAATACAGCTTCATTTGAATTGGTGAAATTCGTTTTTCTTGTGCAGCCACTAATTGCATTTGGCCTTGTCAAGTTCGCTTTGACATATTTTCTTGTCGTTCTCATTAGTTACTTCGTTAACAAAATCTTGTGATAGTTTTACGTATCTAGCACATTCTTCTTTATTGCCTGCTGCGGCATGAGCTTTGGCAAGGGCTTCGTAAACAAAAGGCATATCGAAATCCTTCCAGTTCTTCTTGTCTTCTCTCTCTGCTTTTCTTGCTAGCTCAAGCATCTCATTGCCATATTGAACAGCTAAATCGCCTCTATTCCAATGGGCAAAGACTCTTGATATCATATAGACCGCTCTCACGTCATTGGTGAGAGTTCCGGCAATTCTCCAGTGGTACCTTGAGGTATATGCCAGTTCAAGAGCTGATTCTAATTCTTGTTCAGAAGGGCTATCATTGTCCAAAACTGCCCACACGCCTCCATTTGTCTTTGCAGCTGTTTTCCTATGGAACTCCACTTGAGTAAGTTTTTCTTCATCCGACATAGCATTCACTATCCATCATTAGAGTTTACTATTGTTAATAAGTCTGATGTTGTTGGGGGGCTGTGAATTCATTAGTATGCTCGTCCTAGTTGTACTTCTTCTCAAGCAGGAAAAGCATTAGAACTATCATTATGCCTCCAACGATAGCTGGAATCCACAATGATGTCCAGACGTTATAGCCAGTCCAAAAGAAGAGCGTGAGCAGAAGACTTGCTGCAATGCGAAAATCAATCCTGGGTTCCATTGAAATCTCTGCTTTCGCTATTAGGTACATTAAACCAGATGCTATCAGCGCCGTTAGAAACCATCCCAAATAGTTGGTTGTTGGAATGCCATAGTACGGACCTGGCTCCACCCAAATCCAGACCCCCAACGCCACCATTGCGGGATCAAGTATGAGGTCGAAGACAACAAGTAGTAGTGCACTAAACGGCAGCAAAATTCTGACATCCGATGTGAACTGACTTGCTGAGGCCATTGCTCCCAAGACAAGCGGCGCGAATGCAAAAGCAACACTCCAAGGCACTAATCCAAAGACCTTGAATCCAAGCTGGTCACTGTAGTAGAACTCGCCATACGGCAATCCTGTGGAAATCCCAATTGACTCTACAACCAAGGGCAATATGCTAAAGGCCAGAAGCAGACCTAACCCCTTTTTCCATGGA
>RDOF01000048.1 GCA_011365025.1 Candidatus Thorarchaeota archaeon | reverse complement strand
ATCATGTCTCTTTGTGGCAGAAAGAGCCGCAGGCACGAAATGAGTTCCCTGAGAATCATACAATGTCACCCTGCCCCCAGTCCTTGGGAGCATGGCACGCCCTGTGAGTTCATTATGAACCTCCCGAAAGCTTTTCAGCTCATTTACTTCTTCAGCCAAAGATGCCAACTGAGCTGTCACAGCTGAACTGATTCCTGAGAGGGGGTCAACTATCCACACCTCTTCGGGCTTAAGAGCGGCAATTGCGTTTAGTGTAGTTGTTGTCAAAGAATCACTATCGGTATAAAGAATTGGGGCACCTAGAATGGATGCCAGGCTCGCCGCATTGGCACTAGAGGCTGCTGAGGCCTGCCATTCGTCTTTAACCGTGTTCTTGACGATGCTTAAATCATAACTAATAGAGTAGTCCTCCGAGTTAGTCACGAAAATCTCATAGTCTCCAGGCATCGGATGAGATAGAGACGCGCGAATATTGTAGACCTCTCCAAAACCTGGCACTTCGGTTAGCATAGAGTACCGATTCGCATTAAGAATTAGCTCCCCTGTTGGACCAAGAATATGAAGTCCTCCGCGGACCTGACTGGCTCCAAAGTCCACATCGATATCGATTCTGCAGTCCTCTCCCGGGTTCACATTGACGGTGTACGTATCGGCTGCTATCGACTTCACTTCAAAATCGAAGTCCACGGTGCGTGACTCATCGTACCAGTCAATGACGTGAAGTTTCCAGTCCTCATGCGGCGAGTTCTCATATGGATACCTCACGCGCATTTCCGATGTGTATCCATAGTCAAGTGAGTAGTACTCTGTGCCCCTCTGAGCTAGAAGGTCAATGCTCATGTAGTTGCCGCCGTCCGAACTGAACTCGCAGATGATGCCTCCCCCACTTGGGGCAACGCTCCCCATCCATTCCCAATCGCGACTTGGTGTCGTGCTGGCTGAGATTGTATCGACTTGGGGTGGTCCTAGGTGCTCACCCGAGGCATCGACTAGTGTCTGCACATTGAAGATGTCATCAAGACTTCCGGCATATGCCACGACAACTGCCTGTGTGCCTTGGAAGTATTCTAGGGCGATCTCGCTTGCCACTTCATAATGGTTGGCTCCTGATATTTCAGTGAATTCATCAGCCAGACTTGAGAGGTATGTATGATTACTGACATTTCCTATGAAGACAAGTTCATCGATGCTGTTGTCAGCCAGCGCTAGCCACTCCTCTAGGGGACTCTCTTGAGGGTGCGTTATGCTGTCAGGAAGCAGTAGGCCCGCTGCCGTCAGGTATCCATCAGATCGGATGTTCAGGGGAATCGCCGCAATCTGACTGAGGGCCGTTGAGTACTCATTCCCTGTTTCTCCTACAACAGTCACCAGGTTCATGGGGATTGTTCCTTCGTATTCATCCCAGGCTTGTGCACCTGTGAATTGACGCGCAGTGGTTCCTGCATGAATGGGGTCTGATGCTGATGGTAGGAAGGCCAAGAGCAGAATTAGGGCAAATGCCCAGAGCATGAAGATGCCTTTGCTTTTCTTCATTGCATTCCCCCCATAGTGTCTGCTTCAATATTCTTCTTCACTTCAATGATATCATCGGCCAACCTGTTCATCTTTCTGTATTGGATAAGCATTATTATGGCCAAGACTACCATGGCAGCTGCCACGACTGCCGTCACTGCTATCGATACTATTTGCATTACTCTGCCTCCTCATAATGAGACTTCCGCTTCTGCCTCTCAGGCGGCGGCCTCAATTGCTGGTCAATCGTGTTTTGAATTTGTCCGATAATTCTAGCAATAGGGGCCATGGCTAGGGTGGTGAGTATTAGGCCGGCCAACACAACTCCGGTACTTTTCATAGAGAACCCTCCGTATCCTATCGAAAGAGACGGTCCTAATGTATATTTCGAATCCCAGAGAAACACATGAAAATCCCTGCAAACATGTTACTAGCAACTAATGGCCAATGCGACCGTCGATTTCTCACTTGTTGAGAACGCCATCTACCATGAATTCTGAGTCCGCTCTCCAAGTATGCGATTCATCATCAAATGCTTCGGGCCAAAGGTAGTATAGATAGCTATGGTCATAGTCTATTACACAGACACGCATATCATCCAATACCGTATAGAGATTTGTCAGTAGTGATGAGAGATGGCTGGATTGCAGCCGAATGAACCAGAACAAATTCTCACCGATTGCTCTATAGGTGGACTCGAAAGGAATAAGGTGCTTCTTCAGCTTCTCCCCTAACGAATTCACCAATTCCTCTCTTCCTTTCCCAAGCAAGAGCACCGAATTGTATAGGTCGAATATCTCCCGATTGAAAGTCACTCGGTACCCCTTCAGGCATTCCTCCCTGATCATCTGGTATCTTCTGCTGAATGTTTGCGGAGTGATATAGACTCCTTCCTTCTCGATTGCCTTCACAATGTCAATATTCTTCCGCCTGGCTCCATCCATTAGCTCGAAGATGATATGTGCATCTTTTTTGGTGAACCAGGCAAGTGCACTTCCCGGGGAACTTGCCTCCTCCCTTTTCCCTCCTTCCACCTTCTTTCTGAACCACTCATCCCAATTAAAGGTCCAGCGCATCGTCTTGGAATCCCATCCCTCGAGTCGCATGGATGTGTAGGTTGCGGAAATGGAATTGGAGGGTAGTAGGTCGTAGGCCGTTATGGCCTCTTCTTTGGCCAGTCTTTGAAATAGGTCAATAACATGTTTTCTCGTCCCAATGGGAACTCTGAACTGAAGGAGCACACCATTGGCAAATCCATAGCATCTTGCGCGATATGTTGTGTAGGGATGCTTCTTTGCTATCTCCTCGATGCGAAGAATGCCCTCTAAGGTTTCGGTTCTAACGATTGCATCTACTGCCTCTAGACCAAGATAGTGATAATCCAACAATGGCTGAACTCGGAATACCTTCTCATCCTGGAGTTTTTCTAACCGCTTGGCCACCGTTGGTTTGGACGTACCTGTTCTTTGTGACAGCTCATCAATTGTGCCCAATGGGTTTTCTTGAATTGCTATCAGCAATGATAGGTAATCGCCGCTGAGCTTTGTGTGCACCTCTCGCTGCCTTCTTTTCTTCAGCTCGTTCCCAATTCCTCTATCCATGCTATCTCAATTACGGGCGGGGCTGGGGATCCCTTCGGTGGGTCAAAGGAGCAATCATCCCATCCTGCACCTGGCGCGTTTTTGCCTAGTGGATAGGCGTATACGTGGAAGGTGTACCACCCCTTCTCAATTGCGCAGTTTAACCACAGGATAGTGACCTTGATTCCTTCTCCAATTTTTACTACAAATGAAATCCCCAAAGATGTGCCAGAGGGGTAGGTCAACCAGCACGTGATTTCCGTCTTTCCGCCCCAGTCGTCATAGGGATTCTTTGGCAATTCGATACTGAATATCGTGACAATGTCATCAGCGAAGTCATCCGCGTCGTAATCAAGGTAGTCTGCGAATTCAATTTCCACCCGTAGGCATTCATCTGCATCGTAGTACTCACCAGCTTGCACTTCGGAAGGCATGACCGTGAGCACGGCGAGAAACATGAATGCAAGTACAAGTAGTTGTAGTCGTTTCTGCATCCTAATCACAGCATGTTACAGTTGTAAAATCGCATATAGATTTTCTCGGAATTGTACCATGGGATAAACACAAACAGACTTAAATGTAATTTGTGCTTTATACCGCAACGCCTATGCACGCCACTCCTCTCCTAAGGAAATAGAGTCGGGGAGCAAGACAGTCATGGGTGAAAGGAAATCGCCTCAAGACAACCGCATCGATGATTCGGCAGGCGAGACTCATGGGTCCGATGGGGGAACTCCGATCCGAAGTGGCCAATGGCGGGAATTCTTCGAGGATGCACCACTCTATTTCTACTTAATCTCAAATGAAGGAACCATTCTGGATGTCAATGCTACGGCTCTGGAAGCGTTGGAGTACAGAAAGGATGACCTTCTAGGTAAGCCTCTAAGCACCCTCTATCCTCCACAGGAACATCAGAAAATGGTCATATTGTTCAACAAATGGAAGCGAGATGGTTTCCTTAAGGAGGAGGAAATTGAAGTGATTGCCAAGAGCGGAAAAACACGAAAGGTAGCTCTAAGTGCCAGTTCTGTCAGGGATGCGGAGGGCAACCCCTTGTTCTCATTGTCCGTTCAGAGGGACATCACGGAGCAAACCAAGATTCAGCAGGAGCAAGCAACACAGAGGGCCGAACTCGAACTCTATGCCAGCTTGGTTCAACATGATTTCGGTAATGATCTTCAAGTGATGACGAGCTTGGTGGAATCATTGAAAGATCGGCCCATAGCCAAGGCAGGAGGAATTGCCACCGCAATTGCTTCTCTGGCAGCGGTGACAGAGAGGATGACCACCTTGTTGAATGCATTGCGCATACCAAATCAGAGCAAAGCAGAAACAGTCCATGACATGCTATCCAGAGTCGGTCAGCTTGCCCGTACAATCCACAAGGGAATGGAAATAGATGTAGAGCTGCCTCCGGCTGCCGCAGATATCCGTATTGGTCGGTTCAGGCTTCTTGAAACCTGCTTTGTAAATCTGCTGCGTAATGCGGTTGAGTTTGCCGGTGAACATGCCCGAGTCAAAATTACCGTGTCCCATCACCCCAACCGGCTCGAGTTTAGAGTTAGCGATAACGGCCCCGGAGTTTCAGAAAGTGTTCGGGAGAAGCTATTCCACAGAGGGGTTACAACCAATAGCGGTGGTCTTGGTCTCTACCTTACGCGGCAGATATTGGAAACCTACGGAGGGTCTATTGTGCTAGAAGATGGAGATAGGGGTGAAGGAGCCGTTTTTCGTCTCAAATTGCCTCTAAAGACTCTGGCGAGCTCTGAATAATTCCACTGATAGTTGCGCTGACCGAAAAAGGGTAGTAACAATATGAGATTCCACATTGTGACCCTCTATTGTGCCTTCAGGTTATAACCGATTTTTGGAGGGCTTCAGTATTAGTCCCCATTGAGGAATCAATATGAGTAGGTTTGAGTCATTCCTTGGATTTCCAAATGCATCTGACAAGGCTCTACACTTAGGGAAGATTCTATTCTTCCTCTTCCCTTTTGCGAATGTGACCTTCACACTCAGCACGACCTTCTACACTATATTCGTCGCTGAGGCGCTCGGGAATGGCAATTTCATGGATGGACTAGGGCTTCTAGGAATGTTGGTTGTTATCCAAATGGCAGTCCAAACAATGCTAGACTATCCTTCAGGAGCCATAGGAGATTGGATTGGCCAGCGCTGGGTCATAGCCTCAGGCAACTTCTGCTACGCATTGTCATTCCTCATGGTTTCATTCGTAACAATCAACACACCTTTTGTCTACCTCGCAGCAATCTATGCCCTTCAAGGTCTTGCCAGTTCGCAAATCAGCGGGGCTTGGGGTGCCTGGTTCGATTCGAATTACAAAATTGCAAATCCTGCTGACGAAGACCGAAAGGAGTACGGCGTTTTTTGGGGGCGAATGGGAATGATCTCTCAAATCGCTGCAACTGTATCATTGATTCCCGGCAGCCTTCTTGCTGCGGTCTTCAATCGTCCATGGGTCTTTCAGCTTCAGTTTGTCGCAGCCGCAGTCTTTGCACTCTTGGTTCTTCGATTGATTAAGGACTTTCCAGAAGTTGAGGCCATGAGAGAGGGACGTCCTTCACTTGATGGATATATGGATTTGCTGAAAGGTGGCGTGTCATATATTCGCCACACACCATATGTCAAGTACATCATAGTTGGCGGATGTGTCACGTATAGCACGATTACAGTGTGGGGCGAGCTAATTCTCTTCCCCATGTATTTCAGCTATCTCATAACTGATGTTGCTGTCGCCAGCTTTCGTACCATAGCATTTCTGCCGGGTGTCGCTGCACAGGAACGGTCTGGCATTTGGTCTCGGCGCTTTGAGCCAAAGAAGTGGATTCCACGTTTCAGGCTCTTGCAGGCCGGGGGCTTCATCTTCTACATTGCCATGGGGTCCATTATGTACTTCTTCCCGCCATTGTCAAATGGGAATGACCTCGTCAGCATAATGCTCCCATTCACAAGTGTCGAAATTCTTCGGATTCCACTGGCCAACGTATTACCTACTCTACTAATCTTCTTGGTGTTCTGCTTCACCGTGTTCTTCGGTGGCTTTGCAGAAATTCTTACGCAAAGAGTCCTACTCGATGTGATTCCAAACAAGAATAGAAACAGCATCTATTCACTCTCCCCAACAATCCTCTTCCTCTTTGCCATGCCGCAGATTGGGCTCTACGGCTGGCTGATTCCTTTGATTGGTTTTCCTCTAACCTTGGCACTTTGCGGGCTTGTGTCCGTTGTTGGTGTCCTGATAATCCGTTATGGTTTGGACCAACCGCGCCCAGTAATAACGGAAACAGAAGGAGAAACATTAGTTGAGGGAACTAGCCTTGGAATCTTGGATATGGAAACAACTACTCTTGATGTTGATGAGTGATTACTCAATAATAACAATGTGACGGCGCAATCTAGCAGGACAGTTCTATCCTTGAGAAAATATTCCTGCTCGAATTTCCAGCTCTTAGTTCGAAATCACCGGCTTCCAGCTGCCAGTCATGAGTGTTTAGATCGTAGAACCTCAAATCCTTTGAGCAGACAAGAATCTGTGCCGCCCTTTTCTCTCCTGGCTGAAGGAATATTTTCCCAAATCCAACTAGTTCCTGAGGGGGTCTCTTAACAGAACTCTCAATGTCATGCGAATAGACTTGGATCACCTCCGCCCCTGGATGGTCGCCAGAGTTTTGCACTTCAACCTTGAGCGCAACTCTATCATTTGCTTCTGACAGCCTATCTTTGTCTAGTATCACATCTCCGAATTCAAAAGAGGTATAGCTCAGACCGTAACCAAATGGGAATAGCGGTTCAATCTTCTTTTCATCAAACCATCTGTAGCCAACATAGATGCCTTCGTCGTAGTAAACCTTATTCTCATCATCGCCTGGATAGTTTCTTGAATTTCCTGTGTTATGGGCTGGCGAGTCTGTGAGTCGTTTAGGAAAGGTGATTGGTAGTTTTCCTGAAGGTTGCACATCACCAAAAAGCACCTTGGCGATAGCCCGGCCTCCTTCCATTCCGGAATACCATGCGTTCAAAACTGCGGGAACATGTTCTATCCAATCGTCCATTGCGATTGGACTTCCCGCAATTAGTACTACGATTGAATTTGGATTGTCTTTTGCTGTTTCCTTTATCAACTCGATTTGCTTTTCAGGTAGTTCAAGTCCATCTCGGTCATAGGTTTCCGAGTCCTTTCCCTTGTCATGGTTTAGCCCAACGAAGACAATGGCAATGTCTGCCGTTGCAGCTTCTGAAACAATCTTGGCCTTTCCTCCAAGTTTCTCTTGCAATCCCTTCAATGGTGTGATTTCATAGGGTGGCCAGACTGCTGATGACCCTCCATATAGAATTCTACCAAACTTCTTCTTCAGGTTTGGGCCCACCAAGGCGACTGTTTCTAGATCCTCAATCTTGAGAGGAAGTAGTTGGCCCTGGTTTTTGAGGAGAACCATTCCTTCCTCTGCAATTCTTCTTGAGAGATCCTGATGTTCCTGTGTATTCAATGCTCCTTTATTTTCTGATGTCGAGTCTTCGAAGAGACCCACAAGAGCCATTACTCGTAGTAGGCGGAAGACCAAGTCGTCAAGCGTTTCCTCGGTGAACTTACCTTCGCTGATTGCTTTGCCGAGAGCTTTCTGTTTGTATTTTGCGGGCAATGGCATCTCTAGGGATAATCCCGCATTGATGCATCCCTCGGCTGTTTCAATTGGACGTGTCGCAAACCAGTCTGACATCACAAATCCTTTGAAGCCCCACTTTTGCATCAAGACTTCACGGATGAGATATTCGTTCTCGCAGCCATAGACACCGTTAACCTTGTTATAGCAGCCCATAACCGCCCAGGGGTCCGCATCCATGACAACCTCTCGAAAGGCCCGTAAGTATATCTCGTGTAGCGTTCGTTCATCTACTTCAGAGCTACACAATCTTCTGTCAATCTCTTGGTTATTTGCGGCATAGTGCTTCAAACAGGCTCCAATACCTCGACTTTGCACACCCTGAACAAATTGGATTGCCAGCTCCTTTGTTAGAAACGGGTCCTCGCTGAAGTATTCGAAAGTTCTGCCATTTAGCGGAGTACGAGCGGTATTAATTCCAGGAGCTAAAAGCATATGGCGATTGACTGCACGTATCTCATTTGCCATAGCAATACCCATCTCCTTGGCGAGGTTTCTATTCCATGTTGCTGCAACGGAGATAGTGGCGGGGAATCGAGTGCATCTTGTAAAGCCATTTGAGTGATATGCTAGGCCAAGTGGACCATCTGTCACTCTGAAAGAGGGAATTCCTAGGCGTTTAATTGGGCTGGTTGAGTAGAATCGACGTAGGCTCGGGCTTGTTAATGACTGGAACTTCTCCTTAGCTGTCATTCTAGAAAGGATGCTCCTGGCTTTCTCATCTGCTGTGCTCGGGTGTGCTCCTGAGGTCAAGCGTAGTACCTCCATAAGTGCATGAACTCTGGATACTATAATGGATCTTGAGAACCAAAGGCGTATCCACGAATTTTCAACGAACGCATTATTTGTACCCTCCGGAATCCGTGCCATCCGCTACTTCTGTCCGCTGCAGTTCGCAAAGTTCCAAAATCAATATCCACCTCTCTGCTTTTATCTGATGAGTCCTATTGTAATGATAGGAACTGTATCAGTGTGGAAAGATGACTAAGGCGTCGAAGAATTGGAAAGCGACCGGTGCACTAATCACTATTGCCATAGCCGTATTCTTAGCTCCAATTGTCTTATACCAGAATTGGCCTTCCACCGATTTGGTAATGCTCCCAAATCCGGATACAGAAGGACATCTCTCGCTGACGAATGCTTTGCATTATTCCACAATCTCAGAGGACCTAGATAATTGTAAGATAAACATGACACAACTATCACAGCTCCTTTGGTCTATGCAGGGAATCACAAATGATTTGGGGCTTCGCGCTGCTCCGTCTGCAGGCGGTACTTATCCACTAGAGATATTCGTTCATGTGCAGGACTCAGAGGGCGTTCCCTTGGGTCTTCATAAGTACATGCCCCCAAATCATCACCTTCTTTCTCTGAGTTCAAACTCAACAATTGGCATCGCAGATGCATTCGACGGAAGTGAGAGAGCAGCAATTGAGAACGTGAGTTTAGTGCTTTTTGTGATAGCCAACTATTCAAGGACAACCTCTAGATATGGCGAAAGGGGCATACAGTATGTTCATCTTGAGGTCGGCCATGTCCTGCAGAACTGCCTTCTCGAGTTGGCTTCGTTAAGCTTGGCAACACGACCAATTACAGTCTTTGACAGTGGACGCATTCAGTTTCTTCTTAGAACCAGCCTAATGCCACTACTGGTCTTGCCTATAGGCATCCATGGGGATGGGGTTACTCCTGACATGCAACATGATTCCTCGGACTTGACAGTTGAACAGGCTATTCTTCAGCGTCGGTCTCGGAGAGAGTATCAAGAAGGCGAGATTCCTGGGGAATTCCTCAATCAGATTCTGGGCAACTTATCAGCGTTAGAATCCCTTTCTTCAAAGTCCCTAATAGATATGAAGATAGTAATAGGAAACCTTACCGGCCTCTCGTCTGGACTCTATGACTACAGTCTGTCCGATGAAACTCTCTCTTTGGTTGAGCTTGGCGACATCCGGGATAATCTTGCAATTGCTGGCTTGGATCAACCTTGGATTCGTGATGCTCAGACAAGCCTTGTTCTTTCATTCAACTACTCATGGGTAGAGTTACAGATGTCAGCGGACATTGAGTGGCGTAGGCTCCTATTTAGTATGGGTATGTTGGCTCAGGTTGTTTATCTCGAATGCACTGCGCTATCCTTGGGTACCGTTTCAATCGGAGCATTCTACGAGTACCAAGTGATTGATCTTGTTCAGGCTCCCTCGGGATTTCTCCCTGTTTACATCATGCCTATAGGACTTCTCTAGAAATTGCCGGTTCATTTCTCAAAGAAGTACTTCCCTTTCGAGTAGATTACCTCGTCGCCTGCGATTACTTCTCCATCTTTCATGGTCTTAATCATATCCACATGAATTGCGCTCTCATTTGTTCCATTGCAGTCCGGATACGCCTTGCCTAAAGCGCAATGAATTGTGTCTCCAATCTTCTCATCGAAGAGCATATTCAATGTATATTGCCTGATTCCTCGGTTTGTTCCGATGGCCATTTCTCCCAGCCTCTTTGCTCCCTCGTCGACTTCAAGAGCTGCCTTCAGGCTGTCTTCTCCTTTTTCAGCAGAGAAATCAACAACCTCTCCCTTCTCAAAGGTCAGTCGCACTCCTTCACCAACCTTTCCCATCTGCATAAAGGGAACGTCGAAGTAGATTTTGCCTTCCACAGTATCTTCCACCGGAGCTGTGAAGACCTCACCATCTGGCATATTGTGCTTTCCATCAGCCGCAATCCAAATGCGTCCCTCGGTTGATGCGTAAAGATCCGTTTCAGGTCCGATGAATCTAATATCTTTGTGAGCCTCAAGATGCTCTTTCATCAGATTGAGATTCTTGCTCTCTTCTTTCCAGTCGATTAGCATTGCACCATAAACGAAATCGCGATATTCCTCGTTGCTCATATTCCCTTGCTGGGCAAGGGCTGCACACGGGTGCAAAGTTCCCACCCATCTTTTCTTCGTTATCACATCGCTGATTTCCTTATTAGCGCTGGCATTGAACATTAGCTTTTTTGGGTCCACGTTAGTCATGGTCTTCATGTTTCCATATGCGTTTAGACCAATGAAGACATCCGCAGCTTCAGCAAGGGCCTTGTAATGTTTTGGGGCCAACTGCAGTGTTTCGTCGTCAGCACTGTCAAAGAAAGCCCTCAGAATCTCCTCGCTGTTCATAAGAACCACGGACCGACCTCCCGCTTTTCCAACGTGCTTTGCCACTGCAATAGCCAACTCATGTGAATATGGACTCGCTTGTATGACTACCATATCCCCTCTCTTGATTTCAGTACTATACTCCACCAGAATTCTTGCATGTTCGTTTATTCTTGGGTCCATTTCATCTCTCTCCTCCATAGCGCATTATTCGCTATTCCTCCCAGAAGTATTTTCCTTTCGAATAAATTACTTCATCTCCAGCAGTGATCTCTCCCTCTTTCATTGTCTTAATCATGTCTACGTGAATCGCACTCTCATTAATTCCGTTGCAGTCCTTGTATGCTCTACCAAGGGCACAATGAACCGTATCACCTATTTTCTCATCAAAGAGCATGTTCAAGGTATACTGCTTGATTCCTCGGTTCGTGCCGATTGCCATCTCTCCAAGTCTGCGTGCCCCCTCATCAATCTCAATAATCTGCTTCAGAGTTGCTTCTTCCTTCTCAGCAGAGAAGTCCACAACCTCTCCCTTCTCAAAGGTAAGCCTAACGCCTTCAATGACTTTGCCTAGTTGCAGGAATGGCACATCAAAGTAGATTCTCCCCTCAACAGATGTTTCCACCGGTGCAGTGAATACCTCTCCTGATGGCATATTGTGCTTTCCATCTGAAGCAATCCAGATGCGTCCCTCGGTAGAAGCATGGAGGTCAGTTTCAGGACCCACATATCTGATATCGTTGTGATTCTCAAGATGTGCCTTTATCTCATGAAGAAGCTTGCTCTCTTCTTTCCAGTCTATTAGAGTGGCTTCATAAACGAAATCTTGGTATTCCTCCAAACTCATGTTTGCTTGCTGAGCAAGACTTAGGCAGGGATGGACTGTTAAGGACCAGCGTTTGCTGAGCCTCTTAGCTTGAATATCCTGCATTGTTTTGGACTCAATCATCTGCCGCTTGGAATCAACTCCTGCCAGTGCCTTGGTGTTTAAAGGAGACCTGATTGCAATGTAGACGTCAGTTTTGTCAACCAGTGCCTCCAAATGATTCGGAGCAAGTCCAAGGGTGTCCTCGTTTGCCCCGTCATAGAAGGCGCGCTGTGTATCATCACTAGCCATGACAATAATGGGTCTTGCGCCAGCTTTGGCTACTTCTGTTACAGTCGCATAGGCCAAATCGTATCCTGCTGGAGACGTGACAATGGTAACCATGTCTCCGGGCTTCACCTCAGTGCTCCATTCAACTAGTATCTTCGCATGCTCCTTGATTCTTGGGTCCAATGCGCTAATTCACCTACCGCAATCTCGAAGGAGTCGTCATCATATAGGTTGCGGATAGCGCCGCACTGCCACTTCTACGGCCAGTTATTCTCTGAGAACCGCCTTGACGAAGTAGACAGGGTCGACCTTGGAATATTCGAATCCCATTGACTCATATAGTTTCTGAGCACCCTGATTCTCTTCGAAGAAGTGAAGTAAAACGCCCGGAGTGATTTTCAGTAGCTCATGCACGACGGATTTCACGCAAGCGGCCGCATACCCCTTACGCCTATGCTCTGGACGCGTGGCGACGTTTCCCATCTCTGCACAGCATGGAGTCACATAATGCACTCCGGCAACGCTAATGACTTCACTGTCAACATCCTTTATGCCGTAGAATGGACCAAGATCCAGTGCGCTTGGCGTCCATGCAGGCGTTCCACTCATAGCATAGAGCTTCCGAAGACTATCTATGTCCTTCTTCGTCAGTCTCTCCGGAATAATTTCCGATTCTGCAACTAGTTTCGTTGATTTATCTGCCACCATCTGCCTCTCTCTAAGAGGCAGCACTCTGTCGCAGATTCCTTCAAGCTGCTGCAATTGTTCGTGTGTGCAGATGGAAACGAACTCCTTTCCGGAGAGTTCATCTTTGAAGTCCCGAACAATCTTGGCAAGTGAGGTTGTGTCTTCGCTCCAGAATGCCGTGGCGACGAAATCGAGGTCTCTATACATAGAAAAGACAGCAGAGACCTTGGAACCGGTCATAAGAACACGGACATCGCAAGCGTCGCGTAACTGGGTTATGTCTGCAATAAGGGTGATGTTGGACAGAGGGTCCTTGCTGATGATGTCATAGACCGCATCGTAGTTCTTGTCATTGAGTGGCGAAATCAACAGTGTCACCAGATTTATGTCGGATTTGGTTATGTGAAAAGACTATCCCTGCAGCATTTTGGAAATCCCTACAGGGTGGCAGTCCAGTGAAGTGATGTGAGAATCAACTTGAAAGAGATCCTAACGAAGATTATGAAGGCTGGCTTATACGGGAAGCAGACCCATGTATCTCCTGAAAGAGCAATCTCCGGGCTTGACTCGAATACAGCAAAGAAGAAGTTGGGGGACAACTCGCATTCCATTTGGGAACTTCTTCATCATATTGTCGTCTGGCAAGACGTTACAATTGACGCAATCAACGGAAAAGATGTTGATTGGAAAGAGGTTCATGCTAGAAACTGGCCCTCAAACAAGGAGCTTCTAAGTGACTCAGATTGGGAGAAACTTGTGAAGCAATTCTATTCCGGACTTGAAGAAATGGAGAAAATCATCGAATCTGGCGACTTCGCAAGAATCATTCCTGAATGGAAGGCGCCTGTCGCTGAAGGCCTGCTCGTCGTTCTTCAACACAATAGCTACCATCTTGGGCAAATTGTGTCTGTCAGACAAGCGACTGGTACCTGGGTTTCATTAGAATGAGCAATCACTCATTGACTTCTGTAGACCTTGACCAGAAGCGAATTGAACCCGGGTGTGTGACCAAAAGCCGTGTGTTTGTCGTCGGTAAGCAGGTTGAAGTTTCCTGCATAATTCCACCATCCATCTGATGCCCAAATGATTCGATGGTCTAAGTCATCATCGAGTCTGAGTTCAACACCTGCGACTTTCCCTCTCTCTGCTTCAACAGTCACTATGTCTCCCTCTTCCAAGCCAAAACGAGCGGCTGTGGCGGAATTCAGTTTTACATAGGCCTGTTTTGATTGCATATATCCAAAGCCATGCATTTGGAGAGTTGCAGTCACGACTTCGTATGGGCATACGTCCAATTCGCATTCTCTACATCCTATGCATCTTGTATCATCCCAGACGGGTACTAGTAAGCCTGTCAATTCCCTAGGTATCTTCAGAGGTTTCTGAGGTAAATGCAGAGCAAGAGTTGCAAGCAAGTGACTCAATTCCTCTCTCATTGAAGCGTTACCGGATTCTTCGCTCATCGTCCTTCTAATCAAGTCAGGGCTGGGCGGCTCCAGTGAGATTGCCTCGTCAGGACACTCCTTGATGCATTTCTGGCACGTGGTGCAGTGTGCGAAGCTCTTAACGCTCCCTCCAACCTTAGCAGTCGTATACTGTGAATGAAGCCTCTCGCGGAGTCTTCCTGTTATCATTATGAGAGGGTACTCGCCAAAAATTTCCGGAGTTGAAATCGGGCTCTCATTTGGTTCTTCGAAGAACGGCAATGGATCGCAGCTCATCTCCTCAAGCTGCTTGGAGTATAGCTCTATCTTCCCGGAGGGGGTTCCGAATTTCCCATCCGAGAATGGTATTGAGGGTGCTAATGTCCGAATACCCTCGGGATGCTTCATCAACTCCTCCAGTGTTATCTCTTCGCAATCTCTGCTTTCGAGCGCAAGGCGAATTGCATCAAGCTCATCAATTTGGAAGTACTCCCCTATTCCGAGTCGTTCAGCAATACCTTTCCAGATATACAGCTCACTCATGGATTCGCCAACCGGTTCAATGATTTTGGGTGCATATTGTACGATGCGATGGAGCTCACTGTGAACAATGTTGTGATGCTCGAAGATTAGAGTTGCCGGTAACACAATGTCACAGAGTGCTGCCGTTTCGGTCATCTCCAAATCAATGCAAATCTTGAATGGAATTCTCTCCAAAGCCTGCCTTGTCTTATTTGTGTTGGGCCACTGTGTCATTGGATTTGCCGCCTGAATGGCAAGTACCTTGAGAGGGCTCTCCTCCCGGCTTAGAACATACTCGGGAATGTAGGTCCCGGAAGGAACCACAGGTCTGATAGATTCGGGTAGCAAATGAGGCAGGGTAATGGCGTCGCCGTTAAAGGGGCTGTTGTCTGAAGATAGGTACTGAAATCCTCCACCCGACACGCCAAGATATCCGCAGATTGCTAATAGGCTGTGGACTGCACGAGCTGCCCACGTTCCGTTTGTGTAGTGATTCATTCCCGCTGGCGCAGTTGTGATCAGAGCCGGACCATGGTTGGCAAAAGTATAGGCTATCTTCTCTATTGCGTTGGAGTCCACCCAAGTTATCTTGCTCACGGTTTGCCTATCATATTCCATGACTCGTTTCTTATACTGCTCAAATCCCACAACATGATTTGCTATGAACTCCCTGTTGTGAAGGCCTCTTCGAATTATTTCATTGGCTATTCCTAAGGCAAGTGCTCCATCAGTTCCGGGCCTGACTGTTGTGTATATATCTGCCATCTTTGCATGGGGTGTCTTTCGCGGGTCAATCACGATTAGCTTGGCACCATTGTCTATCGCTTCTCGAATGATCCTTTTCGAGTGAATACTGGACTCGAACTTGTTTGTGCCCCAGATGACAATACATTTCGAGTTTGCCCAATCGCTAAGCTCGTGCGGAGGAAATGACCCTACATTGAATCTTGCCCCAGCATATGCGCCTTCAAAGCAAATTTCAACAATTCCAGGGATCATTCTGCACCCAAAGGCGTTGGAGAACCGAGCAGCATATCGAGGCGCCATTCCATCATTACCGGAGCCCGAATAGATGCCAACTGATTGCGGCCCATAATCCTCGCGAGCCCTACTCATCCTGGTGGCAATCTCTTCAAAGGCTTCCCCCCAAGATATTTGTTGGAAGGTGCCGTTAGGGCCTTTTCTCATAGGAGACAGAAGCCGGTCTTCTGAATAGGTTCTGATGACATGGGCATACCCCTTTGGACAGCATCTCCCGAGCGTGTACGGGTGGTTAGGGTCTCCTCTGAGTCTTGTTATCTTGCCATCCTCAACTTCTATGACGTATGCGCATATGTCAGGGCAATTGAGTGCGCACGCCGAGAAATGCGTTTCGAGAACCATCTTTCTTCTTCTCTCTATGGCATCCAATCAATAACTCTTGTGATTGATTTGAGAGTGGTGTAGGTCCTCTGATGATTCTACACGTCGCATTTATCTCACTGTTCTGCATGGGATGGCAAGTCCATAATCACAGAGAAGGTTTCCCAATGCTCAATGAACCACGAGATTTCATTGGAAACATACTGGCTATCTTGCTTGAGCGAGAACTCGATGATGAGAGGCGCCGAAGCGAGGTCCTCAGATGGAACATGTCTGTTGTACTCGATACAGATTATTATCCAGTCACACTTCATTTCTCAAATGGCATTCGCATTGAGCGAGGTTTGATTGATAGTCCAACCCTCAGACTCGTAACCACGCTTAGCACCATTGTGCTTCTGGCCGGAGGTCGGCTATCTCCGGTGCGTGGAATACTCCAAGGTAGGCTCAAACTGAGTGGATTGATAAGGCATCCAATTGCCGCGTTGCGATTCTACAGGCTGATGATGGGAGGGCTAAGGGGGTAGCAGAATGGACATGAAAACGCGATTGATTCAGATTGTTGGAGAAGACAGAGTTTCTGATGGCTTGGCTGAGCAACACGTATACGCCTCTGATATGACTGAGAACCCTTCTAATACTCCCTTGATGGTTGTTATGCCAAGAACGGTGGATGAAATCCGAGAGATTGTGCTTGCTGCAAATGAAACAAAGACTCCCCTTGTGCCTTTTGTCACTGGGCAAAACGTTGGCGGCTTGACAATACCACAAGTCAGCGGCGCAGTGATTGTTGACCTGAAGAGCATGAATCGAATACTAGAAGTTGACGAGGATGCTATGTATGTTCTTGTGGAACCCGGAGTGACCTTTGGCCATCTTAGAAAGCACTTGGACCAGAATCATCCCAATCTAAGATACACTTACCCATTAGCCCCTCCATACACTTCGGTTTTAGCCAATGCCCTGCTTGAAGGCCTCTGTGACTTGTCCACCAAGGTTGGTGCTATGGCCGATTTCATCAACGGTCTTGAGGCTGTTCTGCCAACAGGAGAGGTGGTTCGTGTGGGAACAGGTGCAGTCGGGGAAGGGAATTGGTTTTCGAGATATCCACTACCAGATTTTGTGGGTTTGTTTGCAGGTTGGCAAGGGATGTCAGGGATTGTCACGAAGATTGCGCTTCAGCTTTGGCCTAGGATGAAGTACAACAGGCATTTTGCCTTAGTGACCTTCGGAGAAATAGCCACGACGCGGATTCTCACAAGGGTGACAAGAACTCAGGTTCTTGATGATTCTGCTTGCGTGTCAACACCTGTCGTGAAGATGATTAATGGAGTAACGGGCTTTGTTGAGTTTTATGAGGGTGAACCTGACTATGGGATTCTCTTGACGGTCAGTGGCAACACAAAAGAGGAGGTTTCGGCGAAAAGCTCAGTGATTGAAGCAATCATTGAGGAAGAACGGAAGATTGACCCAAGGCAGACATTGATCCCATGGGATGCGTTGACCCGACTAATGGGTGACAGATGGGATGCCTTTGTAGATCTCCCCTCCGAGATGTACAAAGTGCTAGCGGAACACGACGGTCTCACATGGGTTGGAACCTACATTCATCCAAGGCATTGGGGCACAGTGCTTGAGAAAGGTCGGAAAATTGTAGAAAGGCATGGATTTGAACTCATTGCTTTTCTCAAGCCAATGAAGGGTATGCACTTCGGTGAGTTCAAGTTCATTTTCAGATTTCCCAAAGATGAGGCAACTCTGGATAGAATTAGGAAATGCAACTTGGAACTATTGGAGATGGCTCTCGATCACGGGGCGATCCCCTACAAGACACCTGTATGGGCAGCAAAGCTACTTCAAGAGAGAATCGACCCGAGTTTCGTCATGCTATTCAGGAAAGTGCGTGATGCGCTTGATCCGAATGGCATTATGAATCCGGGGCGTTGGGGTTTATAGATTGGTGGAGAAGGCAATGGGAACAGAAGCAACGTTTTTGAGGTTCTTTGAATAGGAGTGGCTTCCTATGGTCGACTCGGCGCCAGGTGCAAAAATCGAGGAATGGTTGCACAGCTGCATTCGGTGCGGAACATGCAAGTATCAGTTTCTCGAATACACTCCCTCATGTCCCTCTGGAGAGCACTTCGGTTTTGAGTCATACTTCGCATCTGGACGTATCTGGCTCGCAAGGGGTCTACTGACCAGCCAGATTGAATGGGACGAAACCATGCTTAATCCGATCTTCGCCTGTACGACTTGTGGTGCTTGCCAGGTGCAGTGTCATGCGCCTCACCACGAGCATATTGTGGACATGATAGAAG